>JAEYQK010000039.1 GCA_023410055.1 Acidobacteriota bacterium | reverse complement strand
CTTGTCGGTCGACTGGCCGCTGCCCGTTGTTCCTTTTGGGTGCCCGGTCGCGTTCTGGTCCTGGCTCACGCCGAATGCCGCGAACGCAATCAGCAACCCTGAGGTGATCAACATCTTTGTGCCCATCGCAATTGCTCCCTTTTAAGAGCTTTAGATGCGCAGGCCGATACCACGGAACGTGAGGGGAAGGGGGTGACGGACCAGCTACCCTCACGTGTTGTACGTGCTGGCCCGTGTCATAATTCTCAAGCTGTGAGCGCTTCGCCCAAATCCGACCTGCTGCGGAAGCTACCGTCCGTCGACGAGTTGCTGCGCAGCTCCAGTTCCCTCATTGAGCTTGTGGGGCGCGCTGCCGTAACTGATGCTGCCCGGTCGGTGTTGCAGCGCCTGCGCACCGACATTAACTCCGGCGCGCTTGATGAAGGCGCTGTCGAACTCGCGATCACAGGATTGAACGTAGAGCTCGAGCGTGAACTACAGCGTGCGTTGGGCTATTCACTGCGCCCGGTCATCAACGCGACCGGGGTGATCTTACATACGAATCTTGGCCGTGCACCAATTGCCGCTTCGGCGCTGGAACGCATCGCCGAGGTCGCCGGCGTCTACTCAAACATCGAGTTCGACGTTCTCACGGGCGAGCGCGGCAAGCGTGACGTCCATGCTGACCGACTATTGTCTTCGCTGCTCGGGTCACAGGACGTTTCGAGCGTCGTCGTGAACAATAACGCAGCGGCCGTGCTGCTTGCGCTCAACTCGCTGGCTGAAGGCGGCGAGGTAATCGTCTCGCGCGGCGAGCTGGTCGAGATCGGCGGCTCGTTCCGCATTCCCGACGTCATGGCAAAGTCGGGCGCGACGCTGCGCGAGGTCGGGACGACGAACCGCACGCGCATCACCGACTACGAACAGGCCATCACAGAACGCACCAAGCTTCTTCTGCGCGTGCATCGTTCGAACTTTGAGATCGTCGGCTTTACCGAACAGCCTTCGCTGGCGGAACTGGTCGAGCTCGGACGCAAGCACGGTATTCCCGTTATGGAAGACCTCGGCAGCGGTGCGCTGTTCGACTTGCGAAATATCGGCGTACACGGCGAACCGGGCGTTACAGACAGCCTCGAAGCTGGAGTTGATATCGTCACTTACAGTGGTGACAAGCTGCTGGGCGGTCCGCAAGCCGGACTCATCAGTGGACGCAAAGAACTCGTTAGAAAGATCCGCTCCAATCCACTGTTTCGCGCGCTGCGTGTCGATAAGCTCACGTACGCGGCACTCGAGGCAACGCTGCTGGCTTACATCAAGCAGGACTACGACGCGATTCCGGCACTACGAATGATGCGTTTGCCCGTCGAGCAGATCCATGCCCGCGCCAACGCCGTAATCGCCAGTGTCGCCGAAGCTCAGGTGGGCCGACTTTTGACTGAGATCGAGTCCAACAACGGTGACACGCAAGACCTCGCGAACGTTCAGCGCCCCGGTACGATCAACATCACGCTCAAGATCATCAACGGAACATCCGTGCTGGGCGGAGGCTCGGCTCCCGGCGCAACCATCGCGACGAAGCTGATCGCGGTTACATCAGGCGACCTTAGCGCAAACGAGATTGCACAACGCCTTCGCGCCTTCGCCCCCCCGATCATCGCCCGTGTCGATGGAGACAATGTGCTACTCGACCTGCGTACTGTCTTTCCGGAACAGGATGAGGCAATCAGCTCGGCGCTGTGCCGGATCCTTGGACTCTGACCAGGCCACCCTCCTACCTCGTCCGTACGACCGATGAAATGAGAGGACGTAGCGGGGGCTTACCAGCGGCTGAAGCCGCATTGAGTTCAAGGACGGTCCTTCCCAAGAAGGAGCAGCCTAAACGAGTCCGGATATATCGGCAGTATTCACGCTGGGATCATCAGGCCGGTAGCGAACTGGCAATTTGCGGCCGACATGACATTTCCGACGGGCAGCAGCCAGGGTTTTGGCCGATCCGATCGAAAACAACGGCTGCCACGTTGCATCGCCCGTGTATGGGCCATCGTCGCCGATGGAGAATTTGTAAGCGACGTTCAACCGAGTACGGTCCTGATTACTGCCTATTCGCTCGATACAAGCATCCGTAACTTCGCCCTCAACGGTCGGCCAGTGCCAGGACCACAGTTTCGAAAGTGCATCGTAGATTTCGCTGAACATAGTGCGGTCTCGCAAGCAGGTTATTTCTGCCGATCGCTCAAAGACATAGTGTCATTGCTGCGCAACACAACAACAGACAAAGCGTCAATTTGCGTCGCACGGCGGGAGTTTAGCACGGGCGGAAAACGTGGCCAACAAAGTTGACGAACCGGCCACGCTGGGAGTCAAATGCTTATGACATCGATAGGCTCTCGCTTTCGACTCCCCCGGTTCCCGATCAAGTGACTCCATAAATTGTGATTCCAGGAAGAAGGATGAGCACTATGGGCACTGGTAGCGTTCGCACCAATAGCACAAGTCAAAAATAGTCCACGAAATCTGCCGCTCTACCTGGGCGGGCTGATCAGGTATATGCGTTCCCTAGAGAATTTCTGAAGGAGGCAGTTATGAGTAGCAGTGGTGCTGGCCTTGCGCCGGCGAAGGCCCCCGGGATCCAGAAGAACACCTTTCTCGTAATCGGCGGCTGGTTTTCGATTCTATTCGCTGCGTTTCAGATTAGCGGAATATGGTGGCCGGCGAGTGGAATCAAATGGTTCGGCGGAGGCGATCTGCTGGCTCAGATGAGCCAGGACAGGCCCTTCAGCTATGCGGCGCTGTGTCTTGTTATCGGGCTCATAGCCGCAGGATTCGGAGCGTACGCCCTATCAGGAGCTGGAAAAATCGTACGCCTGAAACTACTGCGGACCGGCCTGACGTTTATCACAATCATCTACCTGCTCCGCGGGCTCACGGTCTTCGCCGAAACCGCATCTGCCGCGCGTGGGCAACAGCCGTGGCGGTTTGCCGTGTTCTCGCTGATCGCGCTATTGGTCGGTTTGACTCACTTCGGCGGCTTGATGAAGCTGTTCAGATACGGGCGTCCGGGGGAGTCGGTACAAACACGTTAGTCCAACAGTTGGAACTTCCCCCACGTTAGCCGCTCCGCTGCCGCAGACCGGCGAACGTGGGGCACCGGGCGGCTTAAGTGCGACGCCGTTTGAGGCCGAATTCTGGCGACAATTTACACCATCGGACACTCGACCCGCGCTCTCGATGCGTTCATCGAGGTTCTGAAGGCTCACTCAATCGCCACTTTGGTCGACATCCGGTCTTATCCCGCTTCGCGGCGGATGCCGTGGTTTCAAGGACCGCAGCATCCGCCCTTCATGTCTGAAGAAGAAAGCTCGCGATACGAGGCACTTGAAACGACTCTTCCTCGTCGCGCCGGAATCGCCTATCGCTGGATGCGGGAACTGGGCGGGCGCCGCCGGAAGATCAGGAACGACTCTCCGAACGAGGCCCTGCGCAGCCCTGCTTTTCGCAACTACGCCGACCACATGCTGACGCCGGAGTTTGCGCATGGCATAGCCGAACTGGTGGCGATCGCCGAGCAATCACAAACAACCATCATGTGCGCCGAGGCGCAGGTTTACTACCACTGCCACCGCATGTTGGTGTCGGACTATTTGTCGACACATGGACACACGGTTCTGCACATCGCGGACGAGACACCAGCGAAACCGCATCGGATGACGCCTGAAGCGCGAGTGGAGGGTGGAGTGCTGACCTATCCGGGAGAGCTGTCGTTGTTCTCTGAGGGAGCGCCGCGATAACGGTCAGGTTTGGCAAACAGGGCGACCTCGCGGCCGTCCTGTTGTCAAAACTAGATGTCGTTACTGTTTACAGCGGTTGAACGCTTTCTGCCTGCAGCCCCTTGGGTCCCTTTACGACGTTAAACTGTACGCGCTGACCTTCTTGCAAAGAGCGGAAGCCCTTTGACTCGATGGCGGAGAAATGGACGAAAACATCTTCGCCCGTCTCACGGCTGATAAAACCAAAGCCCTTTGCGTCGTTGAACCACTTAACGGTACCTGTTTCCATGGTGTTTCCTTTGTTTCTATTCGAAGTTGCTGCGATGGATCGGGCGTTGCAGGCAGGTAGTGCTCTTGGCAGGTGCTGCTTACAGTTGCTTCGACCAGACCAGCGGCAACAGTGTACCTGAGGAAAGGCAGCTGGCAAAGACTCTGCACAGTGAAAAAATTGTCACTGAAGGTACCTGCCAGACCGCATCTCACAATACGAGATCGGGCAAACTGGGCCTCAACGTACCTCTCCGAGGTGGCTCATGATACCTACCGTGTGGGTTCTAGTAGCGTTTTTGGCCGGAACTGCAACCGGCGCACTTATGCTTTCGATAGTTCGTATGGCGACACTTTCCCGTATTCGCGAAGAGTTTGAGGTAGAGCTGCTGGCTCGAATCGAAAACCGGGCGGAGCCAGCGCATGATGAACCTGAAGTGAAGCGACCTCCGCAAGCTGCGTGATACTGCCTTTGTAAGGACTCCCGACCTGATGTGTTAACCTTTGATGCTGCATCTTGCGGCAGGTAGACCGTTCGATGATCCTGGGAACTGGCGTTGACATCATGGAAGTGCCGCGCATGGAGGCGTCCATCAAGCGCTTCGGCGACCACTTCCTGAAACGCGTCTTTACTGACGCCGAGATCGCCTACTGCGATTCCAAAACCAACTGCTTCGAACGCTATGCTGCCCGCTTCTCCGCAAAAGAAGCAGCACTGAAGGCCATCGGCACTGGTTGGCGTGGTGGTATATCGTGGCGCGATGTTGAAGTCCAGCGGCAAAAGGGCGGGCGCCCGGTGATTGTGTACTCAGGAAAAGCGGGCGAAGTGGCCGCGCGCCTCGGCGTCAAGCACGCATGGCTCTCGATCTCGCATACGAAGGAATACGCCATCGCGCAGGTGATCGTGGAAGACTAGGCGTCAGAATAGCTTCTGCGAATCGAGAAGAATCGTCACCGGACCTTCATTCGCCAGTTCGACTTTCATCATCTCCTGGAAACGTCCGGTTTCGCAGCGCAGGCCCAGGGCGCGGATCCGACTCACGAAGTACTCGTAAAGTTCACGGGCGCGTTCAGGACGGGCTGCAGCATCGAATGACGGGCGTTTGCCCCGCCGCACATCGCCGAACAGAGTGAATTGAGACACGGCTAGAATCGCCCCGCCGGTATCAGCGACGCTGAGGTTCATCTTGCCGGTTTCATCTTCGAATACGCGCAGGCCGGCAATTTTGTCCGCCAGATAATCCGCGTCGGCTTCCGTGTCGAGTTGACCTACGCCAAGCAGAACCAATAGACCGTGGCCGATCTCGCCAGTGACATCGTTACCAACCGTGACCTTCGCACGGCTCACTCGTTGAACAACTGCGCGCATGAGAGAAGGATAGACGAGAACCGGGATCGTATGAACGGATAATCGGTGGGCGGATGCTCCAGATCCGATCGTCGTCTTCCAATTCGTTCTAGTCGGGACCGCATGGGCTTGTGGTCTTGCAGCTCATACGTTCATCCGCTCGTCCGTTCTATTTCAGGATATTGAACAGGCTGCCCGGCCTGTTTTCGCCCTTAGCCGGTCCTTCCCTCAGCACAGTCTCTGCGATCACATCAGGGTTGTCTTCGGGCATAAGATGCGAGGCATTCGGGACCACGACGGGTTCGTGCGCGTTTGACAGTGCGTCTCGAAGCAGGTATGCCGGAAGCTGCGTGAGCAACGGATCGGCGGCGCCAATAATGATGTCCGCCGGCGCGGTGATCATCTTCAGGCCTTTGTAGTTCTGTTCCATCGTCGCCCTGTCTTCAGCCGAAGTCTTCAGGAACATGCGCGTAAACTCGGCGATGGCCACACGCGAAGCCGTCGTCGGGAAGGGGAACTTGTAGCCCTCGATCGTCCAATCTGATGGCTTCTTGTAGGTGCGTGAGGCGATCGCCGCGGCCAGGGATAGATTGAGTAATGAGTCAAAGTAGCGGCCAATGCGGCCCGCACTGGCCAGCCGAATACGAAACGGCAGCTTGAGCTGATCCACATTGGCGACTGGTAGGGGCCACGTGCTGCAAAGCACCAGCCGGGCGATGTTCTGGCTGTGCCGGACCGCGTATCCCAGCCCGATTGGGCCGCCCCATCCTTGAGCTACCAACGTGATGTTCGTCAACCCGAGCTCGTCGACCAGATTCGTCAAGTTCTGAATATGCCGTTCGAGCGTGTGGTAAGCCGGATCCCGCGGCTTCTCTGAAAGCCCAAAGCCGATCTGATCAGGCGCAATCACCCGTCGAGTCGCTCGCACTTTCCTGATCAGGTGCCGGAACAGGAACGACCAGGTTGGATTCCCGTGCAGCATCAGCACCGGTGGTGCATCACTCGGCCCCTCGTCGACAAAGCTCATCCGACAGCCATCTACGATGGCGGTGCGGGTGCAGAAGGGATACAGCTCGTGCAACCACTCGGGTATCTCGGGTTTTTTTGGTTCCGTTAGCATTTCTGGATCAGGATCTCGAGCAAAGTCTCTACTGATGTGATGATGCGAACAGCTCAAATGCCGCAGGTCGGTGGCAAAAACACCACAATATGGACACTAAGTCGTTACCGGAGCAATGCTCCCCTTGCATTACAATAGAGGAGAGCGGCAAATGGTTTCAGCTTTACATCAATTCCTGGGGCGATGGCCGGAAGTGTCGGCTGTGACGGTCATAGACATTCTCCTGGTCGCCGTGCTGATCTATGAGTTCCTCGTCCTCATCAAAGGGACGAGGGCGGCGCCGATGCTCGTCGGGATCGGTGTACTCGCACTGGCTGTCTATCTCGCGCGGGTTCTTGAACTTCGTACGGTCAATTGGCTGGTCGGCAGTCTGCTTCCGTACGCGATTTTCGCCCTCATTGTTATATTCGCTACGGAGATCCGCCACGCACTGGCAAGACTTGGACGGATTCTGACATTCTCGCGTCTATCTCAGACGCCGAGCGGCGAAGTTTACGACGACATCGTGCTGGCAGCCAATCTTTTCTCGCAAAACCAGACTGGCGCGCTTGTGGTAATCGAGCGGGAAATCGGCTTGCGCACCTACGTCGAAAGCGGCGTTCCGCTGGACGCTCGGCTTTCTTACGATTTGCTGGCAACGATTTTTCGCCCGAGTGCTCCATTGCATGATGGTGCTGTCATCATTCAGAAGGACCGCATTGCTGCTGCAGCCTGTTTCTTGCCGCTGTCGATGAACCCGGTTCTTTCAACGCAGCTCGGAACGCGTCATCGCGCCGGAATCGGAATCACTGAGGAAACTGATTCCATCGCCGTAATTGTCTCCGAAGAAACGGGGGCTATCAGCATTGCGGTGGGCGGCAATATTGAGCGCGATCTTACTGTCGAGTATCTGCGCGAACGCCTTGGTGAACTATTGCGGCGCTATGTTCCCGCGTCTGCACTGCCAACTCCGATTCGAAACGGCGACGATGTGGCGCAGGACTACTCCCGCGAGGCAGAGCGCCAATGATCAGCTTCCTGCGGAATCACGTTTTCCACAACATCGGCTTGAAGCTGGTGTCGATCATCGCGGCCATCGTGCTCTGGCTTGCGGTCGTGCGCGATCCTCAGTCGGAAGTGGTTATCACTATCCCGGTGCAGTTTAATCACGTGCCAGCGAATCTTGATTTCACGTCCGAGCACATTCCTCAGGCAGAGATTCGTATCCGTGGGCCTGAGCGAATTGTTCGCGGTCTGGATGCCGCCGACGTGCACGCATCTCTCGATCTCACGAATGCCACCCCCGGTGAACACACTTACGATCTGAACCCCCGCGCCATCAAAGTTCCGCGAGGCGTAGAGGTTGTGCAAGTCATTCCGGCCCAGATGCGCATTGACCTGGATCGACAAACAGCGAAAGAAGTTCCGGTGCGGCCTCGTGTGATCGGCACGTTTGCTCCGGGGATACAGTACGCCCCCGAGGGCGTCATCGCGACACCGTCAGTGGTCAAGGTTGTCGGGCCAGAGAGACGTGTAAACCAGATCGAGGCAGTGTTGACCGATCCTGTAGACGCTACCGGCGTTGTAGGGAGTGCTAGTTTTGTGACGAATGTCTATGTGCCAGACCCGCTGGTTCAACTGGCACATCCCAGCCCCATCCATGTTACGGTCGTCACGGAAAAGAGCGGCAGGACGGCCAAGCGTTAAAAATTCTCTGAAGACCGAAGCCCGTCGGCATCTCCGGCGGGTATCTTATGGGAGCCGAAGGCTTGAGAAAACTATTCGGGACAGATGGAATCCGCGGCGTTGCAGGTGAGTACCCCCTCGATGAGCGCGCCACATTTGCCATTGGGCAGGCACTTGGAAAGCACCTGCTGAAGTCGCACAAGAACGCGCGAGTGGTTATTGGCCAGGACACGCGTGAGTCCTCCGAGTGGATTGCCAACCAGGTCGCCCGTGGTCTGATGGATCGTGGCGTGGAAGTCGAAAGCGCCGGCGTCATCACCACGCCTGGCGTCGCATTTCTTGCTCGCACTCGTGATTTCGCTGCTGGGATTGTGATTTCTGCCTCGCATAATCCGTGGCATGACAACGGCATTAAGGTCTTCGGTCACGACGGGTACAAACTGCCAGACGAAATCGAATTGGAGATTGAGCAAGAAATCTTCGCGCATCTTGAAGAAGCGAATCCGCCCGATGCCGAAGAAGGAAGTGCGCTTCTCGGTGATGCCTCTTTGCGAGATGCCTACGTCGATTGGCTGGTCAAGAACGTAAACTCCACCGATCTTGGCCGCATGAACGTTCTCGTCGACTGCGCGAACGGCGCCGCGACTCCCATCGCGCATGAAGTTTTCCGTCGTTGCGGCGTGGACGCAACCTTCATCAACGACGAGCCGGACGGTCGCAACATCAACGCCAATTGCGGCGCGCTACATCCCGAGATCGTTGCCGCTGCCGTGAAAGACGGCAATGCCGACAGCAAGGTCCCGCGCTATGCCTTGGGCATCACTTTCGACGGTGACGCCGACCGCGCGCTTTTTTCGGACGAACACGGCACGGTCATGAATGGCGACGCGGTGCTGTTGCTCGCAGCGCGTTCGATGAAAGACCGCGGTGCACTGGTCAACAACACGGTCGTCGCAACCACGATGTCCAACATGGGACTCGAAGTCGCACTGCGCAAGTCCGGCATCAACATGCTTCGCGCCCCGGTGGGCGACAAGTACGTGCTCGAAGAGATGTGCAAGAGCGGCGCCATCCTCGGCGGCGAACAATCCGGACACATCATCTTCCGAGATGGCGACGCCACCACCGGCGACGGCCTTCTTACCGCCTTACGGGTAATGGTAAAGATGGCCCGCAGCGGCAAGCTGCTCAGTGAACTGGTTTCCGACTTTAAGGTTTATCCGCAGACGATCAAGAACGTGCCCGTTCGCGAGAAGCGTCCCTTCAACGAGATTCCCGAAATCGACGATAGCATCCGGCTGGCAGAGAGCGAACTCGACGGTGATGGCCGCGTGGTTGTTCGATATTCCGGCACGGAAAAACTCGCCCGCGTCATGGTCGAAGCCGAATCGGAAGAGAAGATGAAACGTCTGGCGGAGTCTATCGCGTCTGCGATCAAGAGCAATTTAGGCGCGTAATGTAGAGGTGCGCAGTGGGAAGCGTGTGGAGACTGCTCGAGTTGCTGGTCCCTGTCATCCCACTGATGGCCGCGCTAGTGCTGCTCTGGTTCGTCTACCACATCTGCCTGGCGCCACGAGTCAAGCTAAGGCGCTTGCAGCGCATACGAGTCAAGCAGGGGCGACGGCACCCGCTGGCGTAGGACAGCAACTTGCCACGATTCACACTGATTCGCACGGATCCAGTTCAAAACAGGGAAGTCTTGAGACTGCACTCCGCCCGCCCGGTGGGGTTACGTATTTCTGCTGTTCTCTCACTCCACGAACATGCAGTCTCCGTACGAGAAGAACCTGTACTTTTCCTGGACCGCGTGTTCGTACGCCGCCATAACCTTCTCTCTTCCTGCGAACGCCGATACCAGCATGAGCAGCGTTGATTTCGGCAGATGAAAGTTGGTCAGCATCGCCCCGACCACGCGGAACTGGAATCCCGGATAGATAAAGATGTCGGCCTCGCCCGATCCGGCCTGAATACGCCCGTCCGGATTCAGGCTCGCCGCATACTCCAGTGTCCGAACGCTTGTTGTTCCGACCGCAACTACACGCCGTCTTGCATCAAGCGCCCGGTTGACCGCCGCAGCAGTTTGCTCGGAAACGCAATACAACTCCCGATGCAGCTTATGCTCTTCGACAACTTCCGCGTGAATCGGCTGAAACGTACCCAGCCCGACGTGGAGCGTGACCTCCGCCGTCTGCACCCCGCGTGCACGAATCCGGTCGAGTATCTCAGGCGTGAAGTGAAGCCCCGCCGTTGGAGCGGCGACCGACCCCCGCTCCCGTGCATATACGGTTTGATACCGCTCGCGGTCTTCCGGCCTATCGTCACGCGATATGTAAGGCGGCAGGGGCACGTGACCATATCGCTCCACGATAGAGAAGAAATCCGGCACAGGCGCAAATCTTAGTGTGCGCTCGCCGAACTCTCCCCGCCCCACAACCTCGGCGACAAGCTCATCGTGGTCGCCGAAATACAGATGCTCTCCGACGCCAATCTTGCGCCCCGGACGCACCAGCGCCTCCCATTCGAACGGCGCATTCGGCCCCGGCACCTGCTTGGTGAGCAAAATCTCGACCTTCCCCTTGAGAAATTTGCGGCTGGCCGGATTTTGTGGGCTTAGCGGCTGTGCCTTCGATCCGCTACGGTGCCCGTAGAGTCTGGCGGGGAACACTCTTGTGTTGTTGAAGACCAACAGATCGTCCGGCCTGAGCGAATCAGGAAAGTCACGGAAGAGCTTGTCTTCAAAAATACCCGTATCGCGCTGAAGGCGCAGCATGCGTGAAGCAGCGCGATCTGCGAGCGCTTCCTGGGCGATCAGTTCTTCGGGCAGATGAAAATCAAATTCGGATACAAGCACGTTCTGATTATAGAATCCGTCTGGGCGCGCATTTTAACGGCTCCAGTTTGCCTGAACTCACCGCCATGCGATACGATACGCTCTCGGCAGTTTCTGTCTGTTTGTTTTCGTTTGTCTAGTAGAGTGGACTAGTGTAGTCATGCCCGACCAAGCACAGCATCGCGCGGACGTTATCCAGTTCGGCCGCCTTCTTCACCAGAAGGGATACGTCGCCGCGACGGACGGCAACATAACTGTTCGCCTGGACAGCAACAGCATTTTGTCCACCCCCACGGGCATGAGCAAGGGCCTGATGGAGCCGGACGATCTCGTTGTGGTCGATCTCGAAGGTCGCAAGATCTCAGGTCGCCGTAGCGTCTCGACCGAAATCGGGATGCACCTGCTCATCTATCGTTTGCGCCCCGATATCCGCGGCATCGTTCACGCGCATCCTACAACCGCAACGGGATACGCCGCCGCAGGCATTCCCCTGAATAAGGCTCTGGTATCCGAAGTCGTGCTTTCGCTGGGCTCGATTCCTCTCGCGCGCTACGGTACTCCCGGCACGCCGGAGCTGACCGACGCTCTCGAACCACTCGTCGCCGATCACGACGCCATCCTCATGGCGAATCACGGCGTCGTCACCTATGGCGACACACTGCTTCGCGCCTACATGAGAATGGAAACGGTGGAGCACTTCGCCAAGATCGCCCTCGTCACGCACCTGCTTGGACAACAGCAACCCCTCAGCGACGAAGCCGTAGAGAAACTTGTCGCGACAAGAATGCGCGATCTCAGCTAGGGATCAATACGAGCAGACACGCCGAGCGCGCCCGCAAGAAGTTAATCCCTGAACAATCGTAGTCAGTTCATTCGTGTGGAGGGTGGGCACTCGTGCCGTGCCGACAGCCTGAGCCGCACGGTGTTCCCCGAAACTTCTACTGTGGGGTTCAGCACCTCTGCGCATCGCGGACACAGCCAAATATAAGCGGTTTTCGATTGCGATTGGCCGGAGGTATTTCCGAGATCCAGATCTAAACGGAAAGTTGTCCCTTGGCCGGAATGATTCAGCGCGGAGCAGAAGCGGTTGGCGCAGTGATGCTGCATGACCTGAAACCTCGGTCGTACCTAATTCACTAACACTAACCTAATTGTGAGTGGTTCGTCATTCTGTAATTTCCGGCCCCATCAGGAGTGATAGCGGTCACACCCGACTGCTGCATGGGAAATAAGTGCACGTAAGGCGAAGACCAAAAGAAAAGAACCGCACGGTCGTAACCGTACGGTTCTTCTGTTTTCGCTAAACGACTGTTACCACACCCTGCATGCTGATTTCCGGACCATCGGCGCGTCGGCCTTGCATCCGAATGCCTTCTGGAACTCCGGCATGTTGCTCAGCGTGCCGTTTACGCGATACTTCGGCGGAGAGTGCGGATCGGTCTGCGCCAACATGCGGCTGATCTGCGGCGTCATGTTTTCGCACCAGACCTGTCCCCAGCCCATGAAGACGCGCTGTTCGGGCGTGTAGCCATCGACCGTGCCCTTGCTCTTTTCGTCCAGACTGCTCATCGCGGCCATCAGCGCCAGGCGGAGGCCACCGTTGTCGGCGACGTTTTCGCCCTCAGTCAACTTGCCGTTGAGCTTCACGTCATCGACTGCAACGTAGCTGGCATATTGGTCGACGATGCAATTCCCGCGCTGGTCGAAAGCCTTGTTGTCCTCCGGCTTCCACCAGTCGTTGAGGTTGCCGTTGCCGTCGAACTGCCGGCCTTGATCGTCGAAGCCGTGCGTCAACTCGTGGCCGATCACAGCGCCGATGCCGCCATAGTTATAGGTTTCATCGCGGTTCTTGTCGAAGAAGGGAGGCTGAAGAATTCCCGCCGGAAAGTTGATGTCGTTCATCTGCGGGTTGTAATAGGCGTTGACGGTCGGCGGTGACATGAACCACTCCTGGCGGTCCACCGGACGACCGATCTTGTTCATCTGGCGATTGAACTCGAACTGGTTCGCCCGTCTGCTGTTGCCCAGTGCGTCGCCGCGAACGATTTGCAGCTTGCTGTAGTCGCGCCACTTGTCCGGATATCCAATCTTGTTCGCGATCTTCTCCAGCTTTTCGTGCGCGGCCTTCTTCGTCTCCGGCGTCATCCAGTCGAGCTGGTTCAAGTCCTGGTCCATCGCCTTCTCGATCTGCTTTACCATGGCCACGGTGCGGTCTTTGCCTTCTTTGCCAAACGTGCGATCAACGTAGGCGATGCCGAGTGCCTCGCCAAGATCGCCGTCGGTGTAGGCGACGCAGCGCTTCCAGCGGGCACGAATCTCTTGCTGGCCCGTCAATGTCTTGCCGTAAAAGTTGAAGTTCTCGTTAACGAACTTCTCGGGCAACATCGCAGCCGAGGCGTGGATGAGCTGCCAGCGCAAGTACGTTTTCAGGTTCTTGAGACTCGTGGTGCTGATCAGTCCATGGAACTCTTTGAAGAAGTCCGGAACAGCAACGTTCAGGCTCTTCAGTTCCGGGGTGTCGGCGGTCCTAAAGTACTGCGCCCAGGTGAACGCCGGAGCAATCTTGGCGAGCTCCTCGGGACTCATCTTGTGATAGAGCTTCTGCGGATCGCGGCGAGAGGTGACATCGAGCGAGCCCTTGGCCAGCGCCGTCTCGATGTCCATCACTACTTTGGCATCTGCCGCGGCCTTAGCAGGAGCCTCGCCCATCAGCTCGAACATCTTCTGAACGTGGGCTACGTACTGCTTGCGCAACTCGGCCGATTGCTCGTCGGTCTTGAAGTAGTAATCGCGCTCGGGAAGGCCGATGCCGCCCTGGTCAACAGTGGCCATCACCTGGGTGGCGTCCTTGAAATCCTGGTCGGCGCTGACGGCGAAGAATGCTCCCACGCCAACCTGATGCAGATGGGCAACGAGGTCGGGCAGATCGGACTTGGACTTCAACGCGGCGAGGCGGTCCAACTCCGGCTTGAGCGGAGCAAGGCCCTTCGCCTCGATGGCTTTATCGTCCATGCAGGAGGCGTAATAATCGCCGATCTTCTGATCGATTGCGTTGCGATTCGGGTCATTTGCTGAAGCCTTGTCGAGAATGTCGTGCAGGATCGTGCGATTGCGTTCGGCCAGCTCGTTGAAGCGACCCCACATTGCCTGGTCGGACGGGATCGGATTGCTCTTCAGCCAGCTTCCGCAGGCGTACTGGTAAAAGTCGACGCATGGATCGACGCTTTTATCGACTGCCGATGCCTCGAATCCGGACGGCGGTGCTGCCGGCGCATTCTGCGCCACTGCACTTACGGCGCAAAGAATCGCTACTGCTACTACGGCGAACTTAAGACGCATATTGCCTCTTTCTCACGGTGACCCTTAATGGGGTCGAACTGAAATCCTACCCTAAGACACACCTATCCGTCAGTTGGACGGGCAGCCCTGAAAAAGGTTACGAAGCAACGCACCCGGTTGTTCCGTTTCTTATCGAATCCGGGTACCGAGTCGGACGTGCCATGGCTCGATGACCAGATCGCCCGATCACCCGATGGGTCGTTATAATCGCCCCATGCTGACAATCCGCCCCGCCGAGAAAGCTGACATTCCCCTCATCCTGCAATTCATCCGCGAACTGGCCGAATACGAGAAGTTGCTGGATCAGGCTGTCGCGACGGAGGCCGATCTGCTACGTGACGGCTGGGGACCCGAACCGAAGTTCCGTTGCATCATCGCCGAGTGGGACGGCGCGCCCGCTGGTTTCGGCCTGTACTTCTTCAACTATTCCACATTTCAGGGCCGCCCCGGACTATATGTGGAAGACGTCTTCGTTCGCCCCGAGTTTCGCGGACGCGGCATTGGCAAAGCCATTTTCATCCAACTTGCGCAAGAAGCAGTGCGCCAGAACTGCGGCCGCTTCCAATGGCAAGTTCTCGACTGGAACCAGCCGGCCATCGATTTCTACCACTCGCTTGGCGCAAAGACGATGCGAGAATGGCTGACGATGCGAGTTGAAGGAGAAGAGCTACAGGAGTTGGCGAATAGGGAGTAGCTCGGATACAGAGCTGTGCACCCCCATGTCCTCAGTGTTTTCCTTGGCGTACTTAGTGTCCTTTGCGTCGACATTTGCCCTCCCCTGCGTAGTTCGGTCACCGACAAAGCGGCGGTTTTTGCCGTACAATTTGTTTTCGTTGGTGGGAATCATACGAGGAGATAGAGAATGGCAACTACCGGAATCAAACCCAGTGGCAAGACACTTGAGAACCTGCAGGCAGCATTCAACGGCGAGAGCAACGCGAACGCGAAGTACACGGCGTTTGCCGTGAAAGCCGACGAAGATGGATATCACCAGGTGGCGAGCATGTTCCGCGCCGCGGCCAAGGCGGAGAAGATTCACGCCGAATCGCACGCCCGCGTGATCAAGCGCATGGGCGCCGAACCTGTCGCAAACATCGAGACTCCGCACGTGGGCTCTACGAAGGAGAACCTTCAGGCCGCCATCGTCGGCGAGACGTACGAAAAGGACGTGATGTATCCCACGTTCATCGCCGAAGCCGAGAAGGAAGGCAACACCGCCGCTGTCCGAACGTTCAAGGCGGCGCTTGATGCCGAGATCGAGCACGCACGGCTCTACACGCGCTTGCTGAACAATCTGGAAAAGGCGACCGTGAAGACCGTCTACTACGTCTGCAGCGTGTGCGGTTTCACCGTGGACAAGAAAACCTTTGACCGATGCCCCGTGTGCAATGCGCCGGGTGAGCGGTTTGAAGAAGTGAGTTAATCAGTACTCAGTACTCGGTACTCAGTACTCGGTTGTGGAGGGCGGCTTGGAGCCGCCCTTTCTTTGTTGTTGTAAGCTAGACTTTCGGTGATGTTCGTGCGTTCGTTACCAACGAGATTTCGGTGTCACTGAGTACTGAGTACTGAGTACCGACAACTTGTCCTACGATCACGCCATTTCGCAGTTGTACAAACTCGGCCACGAGCTGAGCGGAGCCTCGCACAAGTTCGACCTTGAATACGTTCGCGTGCTGCTGCGCGAGATTGGGAATCCCGAGCGGCGGTTCAAGAGCGTGCTGATCGCGGGCACCAACGGCAAGGGATCCACGGCCGCAACACTCGCTTCGATCATTCGCGCGGCAGGACATCGAACCGGGCTGTACACTTCGCCCCATCTTGTCACGATCAACGAGCGCATCCGCGTTGACGGCGAGGAGATCGCAAACGATGATTTTGCGCAAGCTTACGAACGCGTCGAAGCTGCCGCGCAGAAGCTCGTCGCAGCTGGCGCACTGCCGTGGCATCCAAGTTTCTTCGAGATGCTGACGGCGATGGCGCTTCAGCACTTTGCTGAGGCTGGCGTCGAAGTCGCCGTTCTCGAAGTCGGGATGGGCGGCCGCTTGGACGCGACCAACGTTGTCGATCCACTGGTCTCGGTCATAACAGACATCTCGCTCGATCATCAGAAGTACCTCGGCAACACCATCACGGAGATTGCTTGCGAGAAGGCGGGCATCATTCGTTCCGACGGTGTTGTCATTACTCTGCCGCAGCATCCCGAGGCGAATGCGGTAATCGGCAATACGGCGCTGGAACGCGGCGCGCGGCTGGTGAGCCCGGTGCAGTACGTTCCACCGGTGTCACCGGGAGCGGCTCACCGCGAACGCAACTGCTACTCACTCGATGTGATGGGCAAGCAAATCAAGGTTGATTCACCGCTGGCCGGACGACATCAGTTGCGCAACATCGCGCTGGCAATCGGCACGGCCGAGGAGCTGAACCGGGCAGGCGTTAGTATCGCTCCACGAGATATTGAAGCGGGCATCCGCGAAACCCGCTGGCGAGGGCGGTTCCAGATTATCGCTGCTGCGGGAAACAGGCCGGAGATTGTCCTAGACGGTGCGCACAATCCTGCGGGAGCATGGGCGCTGCGGTCGGCGCTGAGTGAACGCTTCCCGGATCGCGAGATAACACTGGTCTTCGGCATGATGCGCGACAAGGCCGTCACCGAGGTCACGCAGATTCTCTTCCCCATTGCGAAACACGTGATAGTCACCCCGGCGGACAATCCGCGCTCAGCGACGCCGGAAGAAATCCGCGACGCCGCCGATCGCATCACTACCGATATAATCGAAGAAGCCAACGTTGCAGCCGCGCTCCGGCGCGCCAGCGAACTGGCCGCGCCAGGAAGTGCCAGTGCTGCTGTTCCTCTGGTCGTCGTCGCCGGTTCGATCTACATTGTTGGTGAAGCACTAGCGCGGCTCGGGGCGTAGACCCGCGGCACGAATCCGAAAACGGGAGTAAGTCTGTTTGTCTTCGGCCAGTCCCAATTCCAAGTTTGCAGACCGGCTTAGCTGGTTTCGGTCGATGTTCATTTTCGACCCGCTGATCTACGTCTATACGATGGTGATGGCGATTCTGTCATTGCTATCGTCGTTGGTGGACCGCGACGGGCGCATGCAGCATTGGTTCGCGCGCACCTGGTCGTGGCTGATTCTGAAGACGTGCCTATGCCCGGTTGAAATTGTCGGAGACAAGTCGCTCCTGAATTGCGGCGCGTGTGTTTTCGCCGTCAACCACATCTCGGCTCTAGATATTCCAACTCTTTACACTCAGTTGCCCCAGTTCCGGATCATGGCGAAGAAAGAGCTGTTCCGGTACCCCTTCCTCGGGTGGCATCTGCGGCGTTCCGGACAGCTGCCGATCGATCAGGACAATCCGGGCAGCTCGGTTCGCAGCCTGAAGCGCTCCATCAACACCCTGCGCTCGGGTATGCCGCTGGTGATCTTTCCTGAGGGCGGACGTTCCGCTAACGGCCAAATACAGCCTTTTCTGAGTGGTGCGTTTTTCATCGCTATCAAAGCGAAGGTCGACATCATTCCGCTGGCGCTGGTCGGGACGTACGAGATCCTGCCGATGAATACGTTTCACATTCGACCGCGGCCGATCAAGCTCATGATCGGCGATCCGATCGCTACCGCCGGCTACGGCTTGCGCGACATGGACGCTCTCTGCCAGCGAGTGCAGCACGCGGTTGAAGAGCTCTACTACCGCAATGCACAGGTTGAAGATCCGAGAAAAGCAGCGGCCAGCGGAGCTTGAACGAATTTGATGATTTGTTGATGTGTTGATTTACTGATCTGAATTTCAGCGCTCCAGGATCAGATCAACAAATCATCAAATCAAAGAAATCATCAGCTAAAATCGCTTTATGCGCCCTCGAATCGCTCTTCCTCAAGCGCACTCTACCAAGGTCGACTTCGTTCAGCGATGCACTCCGCAGTACGTTCATGCAGTTGAACTTGCTGGCGGTACTGCGGTTGAGATTCCCGTGACCGTGCCCAACTCGGAGATCATGCGCATTGCCATGACTTGCGATGGAGTGCTGCTGCCGGGCAGTCCCGCCGACATCAATCCTGAGCGGTATGGACAGCAACGGCACGCTAGAACTGCGCCCGCTGATCCTGCGCGTGACAATGCCGATGAGCTTCTGCTGCAAGATGCCTACAACATGTACAAGCCGCTGCTCGGTGTCTGCTTCGGCATTCAGGGCCTGAACGTCTGGCGTACCGGAACGCTGATCCAGCATCTTGAAACGGGCGTTCAGCACAGCAAAGGTGATGACGAAGAGATCTACCACGAAGTGAGAGTGGCGCCTGATTCGAAGTTGGCGGGAATGCTTGGTTTGACGGGAGTTCCCCACGTTAGCTCCGCGAACGTGGGGCACCAGCGAGTAAACCAATCACCTTTGCTGATCACCACGAACACGAGTCACCATCAGGCGGTTGAAACGCCGGGCGACGGTCTGCGCGTAGTCGCGTGGAGCGCGAAAGATGACGTCATCGAAGCCCTTGAGGGCACGTCAGACGATCACTTTGTGCTCGGAGTGCAGTGGCATCCGGAGCGCACGTTTGATTCAGACGCTTACTCGCGCGCGATCTTCAGCGCATTTGTCGAGGCGGCGCGCAAGTGGCATGCGCATCCGCGCACGTCGTCACCCGACTTTGAGACCGTTGAAGAGCGCTAGCATCCACTCCCAACTGCCGCGCGTGCGGACGAAGAAGCAGACTGTCATGCTGATGCCGACTGCGATGGCAAACCAGCGCACGTAGCGGGCGGGCAGTTTCTGGGCGTACCAGGCTCCGCCGTAGCCACCGATCGTTGCGCCTGCGATCATCAGAACCGCTTGCGGCCAGATGATGGCTTTTGCGAACAGAAACGTCAGCAGGGCCATACCGTTGGTGATCGTGGCCAGCAGCGTCTTCAGACCGTTGATGGAATGAATGCTGCGCACGCCCATGATCGCAAACAGCGCCATCATCAGAATGCCAGCGCCCGCACCGAAGAAGCCGATATACAGGCCTACGCCGAGTTGAATCGCGGCGCTGGTCACGACGACCATGCGCGAGGGCGACTCGCCTTCCGGCGTCAGAATGCCAATGCGCTTGGTGATGCTGCCGCTGAACATGAACAGCATGGTCGCGACTAATAGCAGCCACGGCACCATGTTCATGAACGTCGTCTGCTCCATGCGCAGCAGGACGTTGGCTCCGACCAAGCCGCCAATGATGCCAGTAACCATCAACGGAACGAAGATCTTCCGATAGCCCATGATCTCGCCGCGATAGGCTGCGACGCTGGCCGCGGTGCCGGGCCACATCGCCGCCGTGTTGGTGGCGTTCGCGTTGATCGGCGGCATGCCGGTAAACAACAAGGCCGGGAACGCGAGGAATCCACCGCCACCGGCGACGGAGTTCAGCGCGCCGGCAACGAGTGCTACGGAAAACAGAAATAGGCCTTGAATCGGGGTCATGGACTGCGTCAGCTCTAGGTTACCAGAGCTGCTGGAGCGAATGAGTTGTTGATCGGATGAGCGGATGATCTAGTCGCCTTCAAAATGAGCGCTAGTCCTGATCGGAGTTTCGCATCGTTTGGGCTGCCTTCCGAGCTGCTTCCGCTTGCTGTGTCATGCCTTTAGCTTCATAGGCTTCGGCCAGGGCAGTTTCGATGTCGGCGTCGTCGTTATCGATCTGCTGCGCCTTGCGATAGGCGGCGATCGCCTCATCGTACTTCTTCAACCCGGCATAGGAATTGCCGAGGTTGTAATACAAGCCGTGAGTTTGTGGATTTGCCTGGGCCACCATTTCAAGCTGTTGAACGGCACCGGCATAATCCTTCTGGGTATACAGCAGGAATCCAAGTCCGAGGTGCGCACCAAAGTCCTTGGGATTGGCAACAAGTGCGTCGGTGTAGAGTTTCTTTGCGTCCTCGTCGCGTTTCTGCTTGGCGTAGAGAATGCCTAGCTCGATACGCGTACCCGTCATGACTTCATCGGAAGCGGGGAGGGCCAGCGCCTGTTTCAGTTCGCTTTCCTGATCGGCCGGGCGATCCTGCTTTTCGTAAACCCAGGCAAGCTGAAGGTGAGCGAGGACGTCTTTTGGGTTAGCAGCGACCTTCTTTTCAAGATCTACGGCAGCCTTGTCGTACATCTTTAGCGCAATCAACAAGCTTATGCGATCGCGACGTGCTTGTTCGCCTTTAGCCCGGTTCAACCAGTAGCCGCCACCGAAGATGAGCATCGCAACCGCAGTAAGGACCGTGATTCTTCGAACAATATGTTCACGCTCTGAAGCCGCAAAGGCGATGAGCGCACCCATGATCAAGCCGGCAACTAATCCACCGATGTGGGCGGCATTATCGATCCCCCTCCACATGGCGCCGAAGATAAGGTTGTAAACCGCAAAGCTGACAACGCTGCTGAGAACGGCCTTTACGTGTGCCTGAGGTAACGAGAAGTTGCCAAGTTTGAGTGATGCAATGAGCGCGCCGGCAACTCCGAATACGGCGCCAGATGCTCCAACGCTGAGAACGAAGGGATTGTGAGCGACACTTACGAGGCTGCCCGCCAAGCCACTGAGGATGTAGACGGCGGCGAAGGTCCAATGGCCGTAGAGCGATTCGGCCAGCGCTCCGAGGCTCCAGAGACACCACATGTTCAGGGCGATGTGGATGATGCTGCCGTGAACGAACATGCAGGTAAACAGACGCCACCAATCGCCCGAGAGAGTCAGTGGACCGTAATTGGCCCCCCAGCCCACCAGCAGATATCCCGACGGATCCATGATCGCCTTGCCTTCGCTCGCAAGAGCCATACCGATGAAGACGGCGGCGCAGACGCCGGCGAAGATCTTGGTCATCAGCATGGAGTCCGTGGCGGAACTCTGCGACCAGGGAGTCGGCATGACCGGCTGGCGGGCGTCGTCGTCGACACCGTTCTCCTGCATGGCTTCGTACTCGACGCACCACTTGCAGACGTTGCGATGTTTGCCGAAAGTTAGCAGCGGAAGTTGACGTCCACACTTGATGCAGTTCGCCATGGTTGAACCTGGGGTTACCTCAGCGGCTAAAGCCGCGTTCACTTCGATCATTGTGGCATGGCTGAAGCCGTGCCCTTCCCGAACGATTAGCAGCGGGCTGGTCGCCCCGCCGTGACGGCCGGCGAGCCGCCGGGCGCTACAATACAACATTCTATTTCGATAGTGCGCTGAGGGCGTCGCGGAAAAGCGAATCGAATGTGGCTTTGCCGTCGGTGCCGCGCGCGGCAGTGGCGACGGCCTTTTCTGCGGCAGGGCGCTGATATCCAAGATTGACGAGCGCGGAGAGCACGTCTTCTTCGACCGGAGAAATCGCCGCGATCGCTGGGGCGATGCCGAAACCTTCAAGTTTGTCGCGCAGCTCGAGCACCATGCGCTCGGCCGTCTTCTTGCCGATGCCCGGGATCTTTGTCAGGCGCGCGACGTCGTTGCCGCGAATGGCGCCGACCATCTGGTCGCTGGGCATGCCGCTCAGGATCGTGACCGCCAGCTTCGGTCCGATGCCGCTGACACTGATCAGCTTCTCGAACAGCTGCTTCTCTTCCCCGCGCAGAAAACCAAAGAGGGCGAGCGCGTCCTCGCGCACGTGCGTATGAATGAACAGGGCAACGTCGCTGCCGAGAGGCCCGAGTTCGGAGAAGGTCGGGATGGAGATAGTGACGTCATACCCGACCCCGCCGCATTCGACGATGGCCTGATTAGGATGCTTGGAAATGAGCTTGCCACGCAGATGTGCAATCACGGGACGATTGTAATTGGAATGCAGGGTGGAAGGGTGCGAGAAAACAAGCGGCCCCTGAGAGTAGCTTGGTGTTACTATTGGCCCGCTATGCTGCTCCGCTCAAAGTGCTTCTTTGTTTTCATCGTGCTCCTGTTCACGCCTTGCATCGTTCTTTCCCAAGAACAAGGAGACAACGACAGCCAAGCCGGTTTTCGGTCTGCTAGATTCGACGACCCTTGCGGCGATCCATTTGAACAGAACACAGTGTGGTACCCCATAAAGGGTAAGGTGTCGAAGGTCATCGATGGCAACACCGTAGTTGTAACTTACGGTGAGAACGAAGTCGTGCGAGTTCATCTCGTAGGTATCAGCCTCGGCGGGAGCGATTCTGGTGCAAAAGCCAAGAAGCGCCTTTCTTCGGCATTGTTGAACAAGAACGTTGAGGTAATGGTCGATACTCACTGGCTCTTTTTGGAGAAGAAACCGAAACATGTGAGTGGTAGCGTTCACATGCAGGAGGGTGGGTACGGTGACATCGGGCTTGTGCTCATCTCGGAGGGCTTAGCGAGGTTCACAGAGCCGCCTCCGTACACCATGACACCACACACCCAGTGTCACTACCGGCTTGCAGAAAAGGAAGCACGGGCGAAGAAGTTGGGGATGTGGCGGTAGAGGCGGCTAGAGACTAGAAATCGACCCGCTACACCTTTCCCAATCCAACCTTCTCATCAGCCGTGCACCCAATTCCCGAGCTCCGAGCAGGGACAAAACGGAACCGATCATCGCCACAGTCTTCAAACCGCTTCCCCAAGCTCGTGCTTCCACCCAGAACACAATCGCTGCACCGAGAACAACGACGGCTATCCAGGAGAGGAAGTAGAACCAGATCGACAATACCGGCCAGTGGCCTGTGTGATTACGAAATGTTTTCCACACTCTGTACTTGTGACGGATGTAGGCGAAGGTGCCTCTTATATCTCGGCTACTGTAGGGCGAGTAGAACCCGGGCTCTTTCTGGCCGTCGAAGTGCCGCATCCTGTGCTCGTACTTCGCGGCCGCGACCTGGTTGGCAAGCGGTCCGTTCTTCTCACGTGCGGCTAGGGCATCAAGGCGCCTTTTGGCTCGGGCGGCATCCTGTTTGTTCAGGCCTCGCCTCTGCAGTTCGCTCTCAAGAGCGATGGTGGCCTCGGGAACCAGTGTGTCACGATCTGCCCACATAGCCAGCAGTTCGTCGTCCGGCATGCGCGTGTATTCTTCAGTGAAATCTTGCAGGTTCATCATCTGTTGGGTATTACGCTCAGCGTATAAAATTCTCTCCCGCGAGGCGGCTCAGCATGCGAGCCATTTCGTGCGCTGCGTCCTTCCGGGAAGACCATCGGCGAAACACCTTGTAGCTGCCATTCTCGACAGACTCGAGTAGCCAGTCGGATCCGTCAAGTCCGAGTGTCTGTGTCGGATCGTGTGTCGGCTCACTTGATAGATCCAGCTTGTGTACGGCAGTCAGGAAGCGTTCCATCTTCTTTTTGGAAATCGTCCGCCCTTTCACGGTTATCTTGCCCCACTGCCCCCGACGCCGGCCATTCACTATCTTCAGGTTCAGCAAGCCCGTTCCATCATCTTGGACGTTCAACCGAATAACAATCGGACTCTCAACAGCCAGTGCCCCGAACCAGAGAAGCCTATATGTACGAGTGTTCGGGGTGAGTTTCGATTCCTGCAGAAGCGAGTGCTCACTGAACCTTCGCATGACATCGCTGTATGCCTTCTCCTGCTCGCTTTGACGAGGCAGCGCGTCGTACGGGAAATACTGAGTTGGCGCTTGTGCCGCACAAGAGGAAACCGCGAGTACGATGAAGGTCAGGATCGCGTGATATTTCACGGCAGAACTCTACGCCGATTCTGCGGGGAATTCCAGCACTGCGAAGTTACGAATCGGAAGAGGGCATGTGCCGTATGGTGAGTTCGACTTCAGTGGCTGAAGCCACCTGGCTATAGCTGGTGATAGACGCAGGCCTGAAGGCCAGCGACACCGGTTTCAGCAGCGTTGTCGTCAAGGTAGGGATTCCTCGCTGCGCTCGGAATGACAACGAGGTTGTGCCTGATTCGAGGTGTTGCGTTGTTACCGTCATCTTTCTCCCAGCGCCGCGCACAGCCGCGCATACCCGGTGCGGCTGACGGGGAGTCGCGTGCCGTCACGGAGGATAGCAACTTTGCTGTCTTTGCCGTAGGGCTCGACTTTGACCACGCGTTCGAGGTTGACGATGTACGAGCGGTGTATCCGCTGGAAGCGCGCCGGGTCGAGCGTTGCTTCGAGGCTGGCGATGGTCTGCTGCTTGAGGTGCTTGCGGCCTTCGGAGGCGAGGGCAATGTAGTCGTCCTGCGCTTCGGCGTAATCGAGCTTGGCCACGGGGATGATCTGGATGTTGCTGCCGTCGCGCACGACGATGCGGTGGGCGTACTCGCCCGGCTTGCGGACGGCGGCGGCAATTTCGGTGACGGGCGTTGAGGCGGGTGTCGCAGCGGAACTGGTGGCGGAGCTTGTGCCGGAGCTTGCCGGAACTTGCGGTAAGGCGAGGCGTTTCTTCGCCTGCTGGAGTGCGGCTTCGAAGCGTTCGGCCCCGAACGGCTTCAGCAGATAGTCCGCGGCGTGGACATCGAAGGCGCGCACGGCGTATTCGTCATAAGCGGTGGTGAAGACGATGGCCATGTTGGTGCCGGTTAGTTCTAGGACCTCGAAGCCGTCGAGCTTGGGCATCTGGATGTCGAGAAAGAGCAGGTCGGGCTTGAGGTCGCCTATCGCTTTCACAGCCTCGAAGCCGTTGGCGCACTCGGCGATGAGTTCTATCTCGGGATGCGCAGCGATCAGCTCGCGGAGGACGTGGCGGGCGAGTTCTTCGTCGTCGACGATAATCGTGCGAATCTTCTGCTGTGTCTGGTGGTCGGTCACGAGGCCTTCCTGTCGGCGGGCAGCGTCAGTCGTACAAGATAATGCTCGCCGTTGATGCTGCCGTCAAACGATGCGTTCTTGCCGTAGCGCGCGGCGAGGCGTTCGCGAACGTTGGCGATGCCGATGCCGCTCTTGCGCTTGGGAACGTAATGTGGGTCGAAGTCGTTCTCGATGGAGATGCTGAGGCGACCATCGATGCGGGCTGCTGCCATTTTGATCGAACCGCCCTCGGGCAGGTTGGCGACTCCGTGGGTGATCGCGTTTTCGACCAGAGGCTGCAACAACAACGGCGGCACGAGGCACGCGAGAGTAGCGTCCTCTATATCTTCTTCTATGTGGAGGCGATTGCCGAAACGAATCTTTTCAACAGTGAGAAAGCTACGCAGAAGGTTCAGCTCTTCGGAAAGCGGGATCAATTCTTTTTCGCCGAGGCCGAGGGTTTTGCGCAGGAAATCGGCCAATGTGATGCACATATCGCGAGCCTTGGCTGAATCTATGGCCGTCAGGGCGCTGATCGAGTGAAGACTGTTAAAGATGAAGTGCGGATTGATCTGGGCCTTCAGGGCGCGGAGTTCGGCGTCGCGGGCTAGAAGGCGGGCTTCGGAGGCACGCTTCTCGGCGTCGTGCGATTGCTGCATGGCGATGAAGACGTATTGCAGCGCTGCGGAGAGGAAATAGAGCAGCAGGCCGATGCCGAAGAACATTTTGTACAGGCCGGCGTGCTCCGTCATCCCAACCAAGCGTGGTGTTGTTCCGAGGCCTTGGCTGAAGCCGGTTTCGAAGTCTTTGAGCACTGCGCTGTAGCCCATCGCGAGGAACATCCAGACCGATGCGATCAAAGTGCCGGCCGCAATGTGGGTTGCAGCGAGTCGCACGAAACCTGATTTGGGGATCGGCGTCGCGCGACAGGGGAACCACGCGGCCAGGCACATGAAGGCGTAAATCGGCGCCAGCGGAGCAACGAGCGCGATGGTCTCTTTGTTGTTGAGACCGCTGGCGCGCAGCATGTAACCCAGCAAGATCGCCAGGGGGATCCATGCAAGTGCATAGAGTCCCAACCCACGGCGATTTCCGATTATCGGATGCTGCATGGCTCAGTTAATTCCTGATCTCGACGCTGCCGAATAGAATGTCGCCGCGGATGATGAGTGTTTTCGAGGCGGTCGACAACGGTACGCGGGTCTTGTTCTCGCAGCTGCCGAAAATGGCGCCGGCTTGTACGTCGACCTTCCAGATGTCGGGCACTCGCATTTCAACGCTGCCAAAAACAACGTGAGTGTATATGGTGGCCGTGTCTTCCTTCATCTCCGCATGTGTGAGGTCGATTTCGACGCTGCCGAAGACCGTACGAGCTTCGCCGCCCGCGAACTCGTGGTCGTTCACGTTCTTTTCTACCGAGCTGAAGATTGCGTAAGGTTTCAGCTTGCCGTCGCTGCTGCCGGAAGGCGCATCGTCGCGAGATTGCATGGCCTGAATCAGCAGCATTACGCCAAAGATGATGAGCGCAGCGGGCCAGACTTGTTGCCACCCGAAGTAGCCGTAGTTGATCAGGATCCAGCCGCCGCCGATCAGGAACATGACTCCGGCGCCGACGAATCGGTCGCGGTTGTTGCTTTCGAACAACTTGCCGATGCCGATCAGGATGAAGATGACCGGCCAGAGCCGCCAGAAGTCGTGCAAGTGAATGATGCCCCGCTGATCGAGCAGAAATAGAATGCCCGCGGCGATTGCAGCTACGCCGATGATCAGCTTGGCAGGCTGATGGTGCCTGGGTGTGCTGCCCTTTCTGCCATCCGTCGGATGGGAGATTAACGCCGCAGTGAGGAAAATTATGATGCTGACGATGATCGCTAGCGAAATCATTGCTGCACCTCCGTACGTTTCACTTTCCAGTCTGCTTTAGCGCGGGCGCGCTGAGCTGTAGCCAACCAGAGTACGCCGGCAACAATCAGCAGCAGTGGCCACCAGACCTGAACCGCGTGTTTCAGGGCTTCGGCCCACAAGTCTGGAAGGGTAAGTGTACCAAGTAGCTGGAAGGTGCCGACGCCGATCAGGACACCGCCTATTATCTTCTTGTGCTCGGAGGCTTCATTACCGCTCGCTGCCATTGCCTTGCTCCTTGCCAGTCTTTTTGACTGACAGGGCGAGATTAGCGGTGTGCGAGACAGGGTTCCTCAGGTTTTCGGTGAATGGCGGCTGAGTACCGGCGAATGAAGGATTGGGAGTGGTACGCCCGGCCGAGCGCAAGCGGATCGAGGCTGGCGGCATTCGCGACTTCCAGCAGATCGTGGCCCAAGGGATCAGCCCGCAATTGCTGGAGTGGAAGGGCATCGAGGCAACGGAGACGCTGGCGAAGAGTCCGAACACGAAGGTTGTGGTGATTGGAAATCCGAAGAATGGATTGCCGTTGATTCTTAGACAATAAGTCGTAAAGCGATATATGTGGGCCGTTGCGGAATGCGACGGCCCGTCTTCTTTGTGCTTGTTGCTGGCCCTCCTCTCAGGCGCTAATTGTCGCGCTTACTTCCTACCACCGCGTCCACTGGCCAGACATCTGAATCGCGCAGACCAAAACAATACCGCAAGAGGATATCGCCAATGGGAAAGACTGCGCTCTTTTCGTCGACACCCGTGTGCCGTTCCGGTCGGCCACGTACGCGTCTGTTTGTTCTACCGACTGCCTTCGTTCTCGTTCTGGCCTTGTGTCCGTTGCTCATGGCACAATCGAGTAGCGGACCGGATTGGTCGCAAGCACGCTCTGCGCTCGGCTTCCAGGGACAGACACAAGGTAACGTGCTCAAGATCAGCTTTGTTCGCCAGGAAACGATAACGGTGCAAGGCAAGACAGTTCCACCTGCGCTGGTGCTGGAGGGCTTCATCGCTGAGCAGTTCGCCGGCCGAAACGCTACCGGGTCGCAGGCATTGGTTTTTGGCGAATTCCCGGTTCGCGATGAAGAGGTTGAGAACTTCAAGACAGCGCTGGTGAGGGCCGGAGTAAATGTTTCGGCGCTGCACAATCACGAGTTGCAGGATGTGCCTCCCTTCAAGTACGTCCACATTGAGGCGTTTGGCGACGCGGCCCAGTTGTCCAAGGGGATCCGCGCGGCCCTGGATTCCACGAGAGCCAGCTACAAAGACATCAGTAGTGAGGACGAGAAGACCGCGCCGGGTGAAACCGAGACGAAGAATATCATGCCGAGCGATGCCATGGTGGAAGGCCGCGAGGGCATTATTGACGTTGAGCTCGATCGCAAAGACGCCTTCACCTCGTGCGCGGCAAGCATCACTAGCAGGAACGGAGCTGGTCAACAGGAAACTTTGTCTGGCGACTTGGGCGCTGGCGCTCTGGCAGCTTGCGAAACTGCCGGACGGGGCCGGATTGATGTTGAGAAGGGTGCTGTGGCGTTCTCCGACATCACTATCAACTGGCAGGGCGGTTCGGGCGACGTCGACGCCGATCTGTCGTTACGCGCCAACGAAGTGAACCCGGTTCTGAGTTACCTGGAACAGAATGGATTTAGGTTATCAGCGCTGCACAACCACACTCTCACAGTGAAGCCGGACATCTTTTTCCTGCACATGTCATCTTCGGGCGACGTGCTCAAGGCACTAAGGGCTTTGCGCTCCGCGTGGAATGCGACGGGCGGCCGAAGCACTACAGGCCGGTAATATCTGTCTCTCTCCTGCATGACGACGGGGCAGTGGCCGTAATGAAAGTCTCGCGGCTCACTGGCCACTTTTTTTGTAGGGCAGGGCGAAGCAACGCCGTGATTTATCATTGAGCCGTGCCCCTGCTGCAGCTCAAGCATCTGACAGTTCAGTTCGCTACTCCTTCAGGCGAGTGGTTGACGGCCGTTCGCGATGTCAACTTGTCGCTTGAGCGCGGGCAGACCGTGGGTTTGGTTGGCGAGTCGGGATCGGGAAAATCGGTTACGTCGCTGGCGATTCTGAGGCTTTTGCCGGCGCAGGCCCGTATCAGTGGCCAGGTTCTTCTAGAAGATCGTGATTTGCTCTCGTTGTCGATGGAGGAGATGCGTGGGATCCGTGGCACGCGCATTAGCATGATTTTTCAGGAGCCGATGACGGCACTGAATCCAGTAATGCGGGTGGGTGACCAGGTTGCCGAAGCGGTGCTGGCGCACAACGGATCGCGCGGTAAAAAGACGTGCAAGGATGAAGCCTGGCGGCGGGCGCTAGAGGCGATGAGGGACGTCGGTATCCCCGACTACGAACGACGTGCTCGCGATTATCCTCACCATTTTTCCGGTGGTCAGCGCCAGCGCGTCATGATTGCGATGGCGATCGTCAATCGCCCGGAACTATTGATCGCAGATGAGCCGACGACAGCTCTGGACGTTACAATTCAGGAGCAAATACTGGAGTTGCTCGGAGAACTGCGGGAGAAGTTCAGACTCGCGATGCTGTTCATTTCGCATGACCTCGCTGTAGTGTCACAGGTATCGGACCGAACCGCTGTCATGTATGCCGGCTCGATCGTTGAAATGGGGACGTCCGCAGCGGTGTTTCATCACCCCGTTCATCCCTACACGCATGGATTGCTGTCAGCTGTTCCGACATTGAAGACTGATCGTGGACAGCAGTTGCGTACGATTGAAGGAACAGTTCCATCCATATCATCGCTTCCTGCCGGATGCCCATTTGAACCCAGGTGTGATTGGCGCAAAGAAGAGTGTGCCAGCGGATTGCCGGACTTGCTGGAGGTGCTGCCGGAGCACTTTGCGCGATGTCCGGTCTCGCCCAAGTTTTGAACAGGCACTTCCTTTCTAGTAGGCCTTTGTAACCAAGAGCTAGATCGAGTTTTCCACGTTTGCCGGAGGTATTCCTCAAGAGCCGATGTGGATGAGTTGTGGAATATGTGGAAGGCTTGGGCGTTTTCAGCAGACTTCCACAGAGGTCCACTAAGTTGGGGAGTTACTAACAATTCGAAAGTTGCTGAAGTTGAACTGTGGATTGCAGTTACGGAGTTTTCCACATTTCCGCGCCCACTATTGCTTCTACTGCTTGTTTTTATTCTTTTCTTAATTGCTAGAAAAGGCAGTTAACGCTTGCGATCCATCGCCAAGTTGGCCAGGCGATCGGCGTCTTTGTTGAACTCTCTGCGAACATGGCGGACTCGGAACCAATCGAAGGTCCGAATCAGCGATACAGCTTCCTGGTAAAGAGGTTTGAGTCCTTCATTCTTTACTTTGTACTGGCCGTTGAGTTGGCGAACCATCAATTCGGAATCGCTGACGACTTCCAGGGCTTTCACAGCGCGGTCGCGAGCGAAACGCAGTGCCGCCAACAATCCGGAATACTCTGCAAAGTTGTTCGTCTGAATGCCAAGATACTGACTGAGTTCGGTAATGGGCGAACCATTGTTGTCTTCGATTGAGACTCCGTAGCCAGCATGACCGGGATTGCCGCGTGAACCTCCGTCTACGTGAGCAATGAGATAAGAAGCAGGCGCGTCCGGTGTGGAGTCCTGGAAGAGCTTCATAGAGCTGGCTGAGGTCGAGCGTTTCTTAAAGGAAGGATGAGAAGGAAAAGGCATAGGGAGATTGTAGATTGATTCCCCGAATTTGGCAGGAGAGAGTAGAGGGGGGAGAAGTATGGAGTAAGGTTCGAGAGGCGCGGGGTCCTTCAGAGCGGCAACCTTCGTGAGAGGTGCTTAGCGGCCTTCGCCCAAGCGAGTCGCGAGCCGGTCGGGAAGATGAGCGTCGCGGATTCTCTGTTGGGCTTGCTTCACGTCGTACGGTACGCGATGAAAGGTGACTGTGTGCTGGCCGGAATCGAAGATTGCGAAACCGGCACGCCAGTCGCCGTCACGAGGCTGGCCAAGTGAACCAGGGTTGACGAGATACTTTGATTCAGCTAAGAGGTAGACGGTGTGCTTTTCGTGCTTATCCCCGGTGCGGGAGCCGGGACGGAGTTCCCAAGGGCCCTCGTCGGAGTTGACATAAAAGGCACCCTGTATGTGGCTATGCCCGAAGAAAGTCAGGTGAGCTGGCGTCCTGGTGAGGGCCTCCGTCGCATCGGGCATTGAAACCATGTATTGGTCCTCGTCGAGCGGCGAACCGTGAACGAGTTGGAGGCCGGGTAATTCGGCAGGCTGCAGGGGTCCAGCGGGGAGATTTCGCAGCCACTGGAAATTCTCCGGTGCGAGAACTTGTCGAGTCCACATGGCGGCCACTGCGGCGATAGGGTTGAAGCCTTCGGCCGTTTCTAGACCCGTACAGACTTTATCGTGGTTGCCGCGCACTCCGATCCAGGTGAACTCGCGGCACGCCTGAGTCACCTCGTTGGGGCTGGCACCATATCCGACGACATCTCCGAGATTGACCACTCGGTCAAATTCGGGCGCGGCATCGAGGCACGCCTGAAGAGCTTCGAGATTGGAATGTATGTCGCTAACTATAAGTAGTCGCACAAAGCTTCGCTCAGAGTGCTTCTTACGGCGCGGGGAGCATTATACAGCGAACGACCTGTGGATGTTGCGTTTGAGTGGAAACGTGAAATGAAAAGGGAGCGAGGAGACTAGGATTCATGCTCTTCCATTCGCGCTTGAGGAAAATTGCTGGCCGTTGAAGGACCGCAGGCGGTAAGCTGCCCTTGATCATGGAAACCACTGAAATTTCGGCATTGTTGGCTGACTTCACGGCACCAGCGTGCTTATCGCAGCAGCAAGTCGAGCAATTGGGGAAGTACCTTGAAATCCTGCTGCGGTGGAATGCACGCACGAACTTAACGGCGCTGCGCGACGAAAAAAGTATCGTATTACGACATTTTGGCGAGTCGTTGTTTGCGGCCCGATGTCTGTTTGACGGCGACAGTGCGGACATGGTGGCGGACCTGGGTTCGGGCGCTGGGTTTCCAGGGATACCGCTGAAGGTCTATGCGCCGTCAGTAAAGTTGACGCTGATCGAGTCGCAGAACAAGAAGGCCACGTTCCTGAAAGAGGTGGTTCGCGCGCTATCTTTGAAGGAAGTGAAAGTGTTCAATGGCCGGGCCGAGCAGTTGTCGGAGAGAGTTGATGTTGTAACGCTGCGAGCGGTGGAGCGCTTCGAGAGGGCGGTGATCACGGCGGAGTCGTTGTTGAAGAGCGAGAGCGGCAGTCGGTTAGCCTTGCTCATCGGCGAAGCTCAGGTCAGCCGTGCGAAGGAGCTGCTTCCTGCTTTGAGGTGGATGGATGCTAGACCAATTCCGCATTCGACGTCGAGGGTGGTTCTGATCGGAGAACGGTGAGGGCGAGAATCACAGACAAGCTTTCTTGCTTAGTTGCAGCTGTGAAGCGATGTTTTTCGCAGCGGGAGCAGTCACCGTTGGGCGCGCAGAACTCAGTTGTGCTGGTGATGTCGGGGTGCGGCGTTCAAGATTCTTCTGAGTACTGAGAACTAGATGCCAGCACTGCGTTCGGGGGAACTGGCGGCTGGATCGTTTCAACAGAGTTTTCCACAGGTGTTTCACGTGGAACACTTAGGTAATGGGGCTTGCTATCCGCATCTCAGGCAAGAGGATAAGAAGGGGCAAACTGCAGGTCGCGAGACGTTCGGTTGTTTTCCACACGGTTTCAACAAGAACAGTGTTGAATTGCCAGTTTTGAGTTTTGAATGCAGTGAGGGACTGTCTGGTGTTCGTTTGGGAAGCGGCCCATTCAGAGTACCAAACTCTAGTTCAAAACTGCGTTCATTCCGAGACTATTGCCACCGGACGAACCATCACCAGAGACACAGCCGTTCTGGCGCCAAAAAGTTTTCCACAGGTGTTTCACGTGGAACATTCCACCGTCCGCAAACTGCTTCGCTCCAATGACTTCCCCGTCCACAGCTTCCACAAACCCATGCACCGAATTGCGTCATTGCATTCCTCTGCTCGGGTCGGGTACTCTCGTCAATCAAACCATGGCACGCGTAATCGCGGTAACGAACCAGAAAGGCGGAGTCGGCAAGACGACCACCGCTATCAACCTGGCCGCGTCTTTTGCGGCTGCCGAAGTTCCCACCCTGCTCGTTGATTGCGATCCGCAATCGAACGCCTCCAGCGGCGTCGGATTCCAGAAGGATCCCGACCGGCTCAGCACATATCACCTGCTGACCGGCCTGGCGCAACCCGATGAGATCATTCAGCCTGGCCCCGTCGACGGTTTGTCCGTGATTCCGTCGTCCAAGAACCTCATCGGCGCCAACATCGAGCTGGTCGGACTGGACAATCGCGAATTCTGTTTACGCGAAGGCTTGGCCTCGGTGCGGGACCGCTACGAATTCGTCGTGCTGGATTGCCCGCCGGCGCTCGACTTGCTTACGCTCAATTCCCTTGTGGCCGCCGATAGCGTGCTGATCCCAATGCAGGCCGAGTATTTCGCTCTCGAAGGCGTCAGCGAACTCCTGGACACGGTAGAGCGAATCCGGCAGAGCCTGAACCCGAGTCTAGGGATCGAAGGCGTGGTGCTTACGATGTTCGACGAGCGCACCAACCTGTCACAGCAGGTCGCGGCTAATCTGAGGCAATTCTTTGGGGACCGCCTCTGCACGACGACGATCCCACGAAACATACGCTTGGCGGAAGCGCCCAGCCACGGCAAGCCGGCACTGATCTATGATCCGCGATCACGCGGCGCCGAATCTTACATTCGATTGGCAAAAGAAATCATGGACCACACCGAGCCGCCGCCATCGCCCGAACAGCTCATAGCCGCTGCTTCTGCCGCGCAGGGTTCGGCTAGTTCTACAGAACTCGTGGCTCCGCCCGAGGGCGCTAACGTAACCGAAGACGCTGAGGCATAAAAGAAGAAATGAGTAACGATAACAAGAAGAAAGTTCTTGGTCGCGGTCTTGATACACTTTTGCCCGCCGCCCGCGGCACCGCTGCTGCGCCACATGCGCACACTCCACAAGTTGCTGGCGAGGCCGTGCTGCAACTCTCAGTGGACAAAATCGAGCGGAATCCGTATCAGACTCGAACCAACTTCGACGAAACCGCTCTTAGCGATTTAGCCGCCTCGATCAAATCGTCTGGCGTTCTGCAGCCGATCGTCGTACGACATCTCAAGTCTGCCGACGGCAAGGACGGCCGGTATCAGCTCATTGCCGGCGAGCGACGCTGGTTAGCCTCACAGAAAGCTGGCCGCACAACGATTCCCGCCATCGTCAAACAGGTCTCCAACGAGCAGGCCATGGAGATGACGATCATCGAGAACCTTCAGCGTGAGGATCTCAATCCGATCGAGCAGGCCTTGGCTTTTGACCGCCTCGCTCGCGAGTTCGGACTCACTCAGGAGCAGATGGCGCAGAAGACCGGTAAAGATCGCTCCACCGTCTCGAATTATCTGCGACTGCTGAAAATGCCCGACGAAGTCAAAACCGGTCTGAGCAACGGCAAGCTTTCGTTTGGGCACGCGAAGGCGTTGATGATGCTCGACACCCACGAGCAAATGCTTTGGGCCGCCCTTCGCGTCGTGAAGGATGGTCTCTCCGTACGTCAGACCGAGGACCTGGTTCACAAGCTGATCGACCCACCCGAGGTCGCCAAGAAGATCGAGGCCAGTGCCGCCGACCCCAACGTTCGTGACGCCGAGCGCCAGTTGCGCGAAGCCCTTGGCCTCAAGGTCCAGATCATCGATCGCAAAGGAAAGGGGAAGATTGTGATCGAGTACGCGTCACTGGAGGATTTCGATCGAGTAATCGAGACGCTTTCGTAGTATTGCTAATAGTTATAGTTGTACCCTGTCTATAGCTTCTCGCTATTGCTCGCGCCCCGCTGAGGTTCCTTTGCGTCCTTCGCGTTCCTTTGCGTTGAGATCCTTTGCTCATGCCTTAAGAGAATCCGTGAACTCACTTCCCTCACCCGAGTTCTCGGATTACCATTGCGGGGCTGAATTCTTCTGAAAATCTGACGCGTGTCTGCAAACTCTCCTGCTTGCTACGTTCTGATTTTGGAAGAGGAATCAGCTCGTCAATCGGAGGACTCATGCGCAAGTCGGTCGTGGTTCTGCTTATCACGCTTCTGCTGTCCGGCATTGTGGTCGCCCAGGCGAAGCCCACTCCATCACCTGCTCCCAAAGAGACGGCAGCGGCCGCCGCAGATGGTGTAGCCGTTCTGCCGGTGAAGCGCGTCGTGCTCTACAAGAACGGTGTCGGGTATTTTGAACACTCGGGCAAGGTGCGCGGCAATCAGGACCTGAGCATCGAGTTCACGACGGCCCAGCTGAACGACGTGCTGAAGTCACTGACAGCGGTTGACGTTGGCGGCGGCCAGATTACAGGAGTCCGGTACAACTCGATCGCGCCGTTGAGCGAACGGCTGAAGACCCTTCAGATCGGCTTGGGCGAGGACGTTACGGCTGGCGGCTTTCTCAACGCACTGCGCGGAACGAGAGTCGAGGTCCGAAGCGGCGCCGGGGCTATCACCGGAAAAGTCCTCAGCGTTGAAACCGTGCAGCGTGAAACCTCAAAGGGCGGAACAGTTGCCGTGACTCAACTCTCCATTGTCGGCGATGGCGGCGAGCTGCGTTCATTCGAGATGGGTCCCGGCGTATCCGTGAGAATCATCGAAGGCGAGATTCGCCAGGACGTGGGACGTTACCTGAGCCTGATCGGATCGACGCGCTCTAAAGACGTGCGCAAGATGACGATCTCGGCCGCCGGCACAGGTGAGCGTCAGCTCTTCGTTAGCTACATCAGTGAAGTGCCGGTGTGGAAGAGCACCTACCGTATTGTGGTACCGAAGGCTCCCGGAACGCCGTTCATTCAAGGCTGGGCCATTGTCGACAACACGGTCGGCGAGGACTGGAAAGACGTTCAGCTATCGCTGGTTTCCGGAGCGCCGCAGTCGTTCATCCAGAACATCTCCCAACCGTACTACACGCGTCGGCCCGTCGTTGCTCTTCCGCAGTCTGTGATGCTGGCACCGCAGGAGCATGAGGCGAGCATGGGAGAGAAACAGTTTGATCGAGTCGAGCAGTATGCGAAGCTCAGCGCGCCGCCGCCGCCGGCTCCAGTTGTTGGAGGCCCGGAGAGCACTCGCAGCTCAGGGGGAGGTCGCAATAAGGCGGATAAGTCGCTCGCATTGAAGAAGGAAACTGACCAGACTTACAAAAACTGGATCAACGAAGATGTAGCTTACATAACCAGTGCCCAAGAATCCGGCGCAAACGGCGGCAAATTAGGTGAGCTATTCGAGTATGCCCTCAGACAAAAGATCACTGTGTTGAAGAACCAGTCGGCACTCGTACCGATCGTGCAATCGCCCATCGAAGCCCAGCCCGTAACGCTCATCACGGCCGACACAAACGGGAATATCAACGCCTCTCCGCTTCGGGCTTTGTGGGTACGCAATACCAGCGGCCTGATGCTGGACGGTGGAACATTCAATATTCTTCAGGAGAACGCATTCGCTGGCGAAGGCGTAATGGACGTGTTGCATCCTGACGAACGGCGACTGCTCTCCTACGCCGCTGATACAGCACTCCTCGTAAAATCCACTCGGGATAGCGAATCCGGAATGGCTACTCGTGTTCGCATCAATCGCGGAGAGCTGACTATCACGCGTGAGGAGCGCAGCACTTGGAAGTACGAGATCCGCAACGCAGACTCAACTCCGCGCAACGTTGTCATCGAGCATCCGATCCGAACTAACTTCAAGCTTGCTGATGACATTAAGCCCGAAGAGTCCAGTGCCAACTATCATCGCTTCAAGCTGAACGTCGATCCCAAGAAGACAGAGACTCTGGTGATCAAAGAATCTCGCCCCGATGTCACGACGGTTTATCTGAGCGCCCTCACCAACGATGATCAAGTCGTCTACTACACACGGCAGAGCAAGCTCAAGCCAGAGATTCAACAGGCCTTGCATAGCATCGTAGCCAAAAAGCGTGAAATCGCAGGCATGGACCGAGAGGCGGAGCTCCGACAGAAGGAACTCAATTCCCTCGACCAGGACCAGGCCCGCGTTCGCGAGAACATGAAGGCCCTGAAGGGGAGCGCCGAAGAGAAAGCTCTGCTTCAGCGCTATACCAAACAGCTCGATTCGCAGGAAGATCGCATCAACGCTCTGCGAGGAGAGATCAATCAGCTCCAGACGAAGCGCACGCAGCTACAGGCAGAACTCGATCAGATGATCCAGAACATCGATGTCGACGAGAACCTGTAGCTAGGAAAAGCGAAGGGGCACAGCGTAGCTATCGCCGTGCCCTTCGAATTATCCAATCATCGTCGAAAACCAGGTGAGGGCGAGACGCCCTCACGACAGCCGCCGAGACGGCGGCGCTCCCACTTCTTCTAGATCTTCTCTAGAACAGTGCGCAAGTACTTCCAAAACGTTTCTACCGACGAAATCTGCACGCGCTCGCCGGGGCTGTGGGGACTCTCGATCTGCGGACCGAAGGAGATCATCTGCATGCCCGGGTACTTCTCGCCGATTACGCCGCATTCGAGTCCGGCGTGCATGGCGATGAGTTTCGGCTCCTCGTTGAACATTTCCCGGTACACAGCGGTCAACTTGAGTACGAGTTCGCTCGTTGGCTCGGGCTTCCATCCCGGATAGTTGCCCGAGTGTTGCGTCTCGAATCCGGCCAGCTTGCAGGCGGTCGCGATCATGCGCGCGGCGGCGGTGCGGCTGCTCTCGATTGCGCTGCGCTGGCTGGTAACAATTTCGATCTGATCGCCGTTGGTCGAAAGAACGCCCACGTTGGTCGAGTTCTGCACTAGTCCTGGGACGTCGGGGCTCATGGCCAGCACGCCATGATGCAACGTTGCGAGTAGATCGACGACCTTCTTCGCATCGGCGCCGTCGATGACCTTCTCGGGCGCTTGCGCCTTCTCGACCGTGATCTGCAAGCCGGGATCGAAGCCGCCGAGGTCGGTGCGAATGTCGCCTTCGACTTTCGCCACCGCTGACTTCAGCTCCTGCTCGCGAGCGGCATCGAGCACGACGACGGCCGACGCCTCGCGAGGAATCGCGTTCTGCGCGCTGCCGCCCTTCACTTCCGCAAGCTCGATAGGCAGCTTGTCGAAGAGTGCCTGAAGCGTTTGTCCAAGGATGCGAATCGCATTCCCGCGACCAAGGTGGATATCAACCCCCGAGTGCCCGCCCTTCAGTCCGGCGACCTTGATGCGATAGGCTGAGCCCTTTCCAGCAGGTCGCAATGTGACCTTCTTCGTCGCCGTGGTCTTCACGCCGCCGGCGCAGCCTATGCAGAGCGTTCCCTTCTCTTCATTGTCGAGATTGAGGAAGAATTTAGACTTGAGCACTCCGGGAGCAAACTCCGCAGCGCCCGTTAGACCGGTCTCCTCGTCGATGGTGAACACAAACTCCAGCGGACCGTGCGCGATGTCGGTACTCTCCATTACAGCGAGCGCCGAAGCCACGCCGATGCCGTTGTCGGAGCCCAGCGTCGTGCCGTCGGCCATGAGCCAATCCCCATCGCGCTTCATGCGGATCGGGTCGGTGTCGAAGTTGTGCGGCGTGCCTTCATTCTTCTCGCACACCATGTCGAGGTGGCCCTGCAACAATGCCGGGGTTGCCGACTCGCGTCCGGGGTGCGCCGGTTTTCGCACAACGACGTTCCCTGCCGCATCCTGCTCGGCTTTTAGTCCGAGCTTCGCGGCCACGTCCAATATGTACTGGCGCGCAGCGGCCTCTTTGGTTGATGCACGCGGAATGTCAGACAACGCGTCGAAGTGCTTCCATACGGCTTTTGGTTCCAGATCGGCAAGTACAGGTCTCATGAGCACGCTCCCTCGCAATTGCGAACCAACTATCGTACAGCGTGAGCGCCAGCGGTGGCGAGTGTGCCTGCAATTCGGGTACAAATCGGACCGGATTTCGGTCAGCTGTCCGCGGCATTTATACTGAGAACTTATGCTACGTGTCCGATTTGCTCCATCACCTACGGGCTTTTTGCATGTTGGGAGCGCCCGCACCTTCATCTTCAACTGGCTCTATGCGCGCCACAATGGCGGCACGATGGTTCTGCGCCTGGACGATACCGACGTCGAGCGCAATACAGAGGCTTCGGTCAACTCGATCTTCGAAGGCCTGAAGTGGCTCGGCCTCGGCTGGGACGAAGAGTACAAGCAGTCCGAGCGGCTGGCCCTGCATCGCCAGATGGCCGAAGGGATCTTCCAGAAGGGCCTCGCTTATCGCGACTTCACGCCGGCGCGCGGAGAGGACAGCGAGCAGTCCGGTCCACAGGGGACGTGGCTGTTCAACGCAGAGATGCGCAACATGCCGCGCGAAGAGAGCGATCGCCGCGCAGCCGCCGGGGAGCCGTTCGCGTTGCGCTTCAAAGTTCCGCGCGACACTGAGCGCATCGTTCGCTTCACCGACGCGGTTTACGGCGACAATGCCAAGTCCACGGCCGACATCGAGGACTTCGCGTTGCTGCGCTCGGACAAGATGCCGACGTATCACCTGGCCTCTTGCGCTGATGACGCGGACTTGCGCATCAGCCACATCATTCGCGGTCAGGACCACCTCTCGAACACGTTCAAGCACGTATTGATCTTCGAGGCCGCCGGTTTCCAGCCGCCGCAGTTTGCGCACTTGCCGCTGCTGGTCGCGCCGGACGGAACGAAGCTCTCGAAGCGCAAACACGGACCGGTGGTCAGCGTCACGACCTATCGCGACGCAGGCTTTCTGCCCGAGGCGTTCATCAACTTCCTGTCGCTGCTCGGCTGGTCGCCGAAGAACGACAAAGAGCAGATGTCGCTGAAGGAGCTAACGGACCTGTTCACGCTCGAAGGCATCAATCGCTCGAACGCCGTGGTGAACTTCAAAGATGTTCCCGCCGGACTGGAGTCCGGAGCTACGGCTTCGTATCCCGAAGAAACCTTCGATCCGAAGGCCGTGTGGCTCAATGCCGAGCACATCCGCGCGTTGCCGGTCGAGCAACTTTGCGATCAGCTGCTGCCGATCGTGCGCGAAGCCGGATACCAAGTCTCGCCCGAGTACATGCTGCACATCACGCCGCTCATCCGCGAGCGCATCAAGTTCCTGCGCGACGTGCTGACGGCCGCTGATTTCTTCTTCGTCGATCAGCTTGCGCCGTATGACACCGCCGAACTGGTGCCGCAGAAAGGCGATCTGACGATGGCCCTCAACGCGCTGAAGAAGGCGCGCGAGGTGCTTGCCACCGTCGAGTTCAAGCACGACCCTCTGAATGATGCGTTACGCGCGGCGGCGCAAGACATGGGCCTGAAGGCGGGACAGATGTTCCAGCCGATCCGCGTGGCCGTGTGCGGGCGGAAGAACGCCCCGCCGCTGTTCGAGACACTCGAAGTTCTCGGAAAAGAGAAGACCCTGCAGCGCATCGAGCAGGCAATCTCGAAGCTGCAGTAGAAAACATTCAACGCGGAGCTCGGGCGTGCCTACGGCACTTCGGGTTCTCTTGGCGACGATACCCCGGACTTCCGTCCGGGGCTAAGTTAGAAAGGTCCCTCCGGGACCAGCCAGAGCAACCCGAGTGTGCTTTGACGGTTCTTCCCACCCAAGCACAAGATGAATAACGATTTTCTCTTTCACGCGCAAAAGCGCATCACGTTGACACGGTTTCCGGGACCGACGATCAGCTCTTCTGGACCAACAAATCCACATACGCCTCGGCCAGCAGGTCATCTTTAGCGACTCCGAATTTCGACAACAGGTCTTCCGCGATGCGCTTGCCTTCTTCTTCTGACTGGCCGTCGCGCATGACGACTTCGAGTTCGAGGAAATCGCCGAGGCTTTCGACTTGATCGAGGTGGACACGGGTCTGGCCGACCAAGTAAAGCGTGCGGGCTTTGCGGACGATGCCGGCGGTGCCGAGGGTTTGCGTGAGTATGTCAAGGAGTACGCGCGGGTCGGAAGTGCGGGCGATCAGGTAGCGAGAACGACGGGTCTCGGCGACGTTGTCACGCTGGTAGCGAATCAATTCACCGCGATCGGGCCCGAGAATGCGGAGTTTCAGTCGCGCGCCGTCGCAATTGAAGAAGATGTCTTCCTGCTGGATGAGCTCGGGTCCGTGGTTGGCGAGGCGAGCGGCGACGGCTTCGACGGCGGGACGGTTCTTCAGGACGGCTTTGATTTCTATGTTCGAGGGCATGGGATCAGAGAAATGGTACAACGCCGTTCATCAAACTGTTCCCAGCGTAGAATGGTTGACCAGAAGTTTCCGGGAGCAATTCCATGCGTGAGGAAATCCTAAAGCGATTCTTTGCGGGAGAAGTAAGCGCTGCGAAGCTTGCCAAGGACGTAGGCGGATCCGAGAGACGAGTCAACAAGATCGAGACCGTAATCAAGATCAAGGACATGGGAGAGGAATTTGCTGTGACGCGCCCGAAGCTGATCTCGCTGTGTGATGCGGTTCTGTCGGGCGAGCTTCCGCCACAGGCACTTGCCACAATTGGCTTTGCGCTCGAGGCCTCAGACAGGTTCATTTGGGACGGAGATGAAGACGATCTGCTCGCGAACGTGATCGCGGACTGGTCGTGCCCAGAGGTGAATTATCCGCTCACGCTTGAGAATGTGGGGAAGTTCCGAGCGTGGTTGAGCGGCAAAGAGCCGTATCCGGGGAAGGCAGCAGGAGCATCCGGCGGAAAGCTTGTCTCGATCAGAAGGAAGGGTTAGTGCCGCCCTTCCGGGGCTCCCGAGAATCCTCCTCATTCCTACCCAGCGCTGCCGCGCTGGGCTGATTAGATTCCGCCCCTTCGGGGCTGTAGCCGCGCTTCATCCGCGAAATCCGCGGTTAGCCTTTGAGGGTTGTTAGAATAGAAAAGGATATGAATACGTCAGACACAAAGAACAATGCAGGGGCAGCTGCGGCCGAGGCCCCGATTCCGTCTAATTTCATTCGCGATGCCATGATTGAGGATCTTCGTACGAAGAAGTACGGAGATGCGCCGATACAAACGCGCTTCCCTCCTGAGCCGAACGGCTACTTGCATATCGGCCACGCGAAGGCTATTCACCTGGATTTCGGACTGGCCGACGAGTTCGGCGGCAAGACCAACTTGCGCTTCGACGATACGAATCCCGAGAAGGAAGAGCAGGAGTACGTTGACTCGATCATGGAAGACGTGCGCTGGTTGGGCTTCGAGTGGGAGAGGCTTTGCTATGCGTCCGACTACTTCGACCAGCTTTATGAGTGGGCTATCAAGCTGATTAGGGACGGCAAAGCCTACGTCGACGATCTTTCGGCCGACGAGATTCGCCAACATCGTGGCACGCTGACCGAACCGGGCAAGGACAGCCCCTACCGCAATCGCTCCGTCGAGGAGAACCTTGATCTGTTCGAGCGTATGAAGAACGGCGAGTTCCCGGATGGCTCGCGCGTGCTGCGGGCGAAGATCGATATGGCGTCGCCGAACCTGAATATGCGCGATCCCGTGATGTACCGCATTCTGCACGCCGAGCATCACCGGACGGGCAACAAGTGGTGCATCTACCCGATGTACGACTATGCGCACGGCCAGTCGGATTCGATCGAGCACGTAACGCACTCGATGTGTACGCTGGAGTTTGAAGATCACCGGCCGCTGTATCTGTGGTTCATCGAACAGCTCGGGATCTTTCCGTCGATGCAGTATGAGTTTGACCGGCTGAACCTGACGTACACACTGCTCAGCAAGCGCAAGCTGCTGCAACTGGTGAACGAGAAGTACGTCAGCGGGTGGGACGATCCGCGCATGCCAACGATCGCCGGTATTCGCCGCCGCGGATACACGCCGGAAGCCCTGCGGAACTTCTGCCGCTCGATTGGAGCTTCGAAGACGAACGGCATTATTGAGCTGGCCATGCTCGAGCACTTCCTGCGCGAAGACCTCAACAAGCGCGCCCTGCGGGCGATGGCGGTGCTGCGTCCGTTGAAGGTTGTCATCGACAACTATCCTGAGGGGCAGGTCGAGCAGATGGACGCGGTAAACAATCCGGAAGACGCGAGCGCCGGAACCCGCAAGGTGCCGTTCTCAAAGGTGCTCTACATCGAGCAGGACGATTTTCGCGAGGTGCCGCCGCCGAAGTTCCATAGATTGTTCGTCGGAAACGAAGTGCGGTTGCGTTATGGATATCTCGTTCGCTGCATTGGTGTCGTGAAGAACGACAAGGGTGAAGTGGTCGAGGTGCATTGCACATACGATCCGGCAACGCGCGGCGGCAACACGCCTGATGGGCGCAAGGTGAAGTCGACGATCCACTGGGTGAGTGCGGAACACGCGGTCAATGCCGAGGTTCGCATCTATGACAATCTCTTCAGCAAAGAGAATCCGGGCGACGTGCCGGAGGGCAAGGACTTTACGGCGAACCTGAATCCGAACTCGCTGGAAATTATCTCCGACGCGAAACTTGAGCCGTCGCTGGCGGATGCGCCCGTGCTGAGTCGGTATCAGTTTGAGCGCTTGGGCTATTTCTGCGTGGACAAGGATTCGAAGCCGGGCAAGCCTGTATTCAACCGCACGGTTGCGCTTAAGGACACCTGGGCCAAGATCGAAACGAAGCAGGGCGGCAGGAAGTAGCTGATTACCGGAAGGTTGGCAGATGGTGACTCAGGCTACCATCTGCCAAAACATCAATCGTCGATAGCGAACCAACAAATTGTGCTGTTGAGTCGCTACTTCGCGCATCTATTTACAACAATGCTTCCGCAATGGGAGCATTTTCGTCTCTGCTGTACTCCCAGGCCAGAATCCATGTAGCAGGTGCAAGTTTCGTGTCAAAATCACTGGTCGAATAAATCGGGCCTCAGTTTTAGGAGGAGCTATGTACAAAGAGTTCAAAGCGTTTTTACAGAAATATAACGTGATGGCGCTGGCAGTGGCTTTTATATTGGGCGCAGCCGTAGGCAAGGTTGTAACGGCGTTGGTCACCGACCTGATCATGCCATTGATCGGTCTGGTGCTGCCGGCGGTGGATTGGAAGCAGTGGTTTTTGCAGGTGGGAAGCCAGAAGTTTTTGGTGGGCGACTTTATCGGGGCCGTGGTCGATTTCGTGATCATAGCCTTCGTGGTGTTTCTAATCGGCAAGATGTTGCTTAAGCCCGAGCCCACTCCGGAAACCAAGACATGCCCGCACTGTCTCGAAGTGATTGCTTCACAGGCGAGCTACTGCAAGTACTGCACTCAGCCACAAACCAAGGCAGTCGCACAAGGAAAATAGGGACGAATGATGGTATGAAAGCAGAGTCGAAAGCAGAGCAGGAGATTCTTGCCGTACTGAACGAATTCGACAAGGCATTCCGGGAGCAAGATCTCCACCGAATGATGAAGCTTTTTGTCGATGATGAGGCGATTTTCGTTGGCGCGGAGTCCGGGGCAGAGGCACGAGGAATACAGCAGATACGATCTTTCTTCGAAAGCTTTTTCAGCGAACCTTTCGTCTTTGGGTTCGACTGGCAAAAGGTCAATATCGACGTGATAGGCGAAGTCGCCTGGCTCTTTTCCAACTGCCACATCGAGGTAATCAGCGCTGCGGGAAGACATCATCATCCGTATCGGGTCACGGCGATCTTTCAGCGGGTCGGGAGCCAATGGCGCTGGCTTCACTATCACGGTTCCGAGCCAGCCGGATAGTACTTCCTGTGGATATGGGAAATGACGAATGTCATTTCCCACTTCTGACAATCGACACTTCGCCGATTCCAGCGAATGCAGGATGCGGAACGACAACGCCAATACAAAGAAGGCTATTGCTACCTGCTCGTTCCTGCATATAATGGGTGCGCTCTATGACGACTGCTGGAGCTGCACTAATTCCTGTCGGAAGGCGACGCTGGTTGCGCCTGGCCGTGTACGTAGCGGCATTCGTTCTGTGTCTTCTGATACTCCTGGCTTGCGTGGGCGCAACATATCAATTCATCGCGAGCACCCGGGAGCGGCGAGCTAACCCTCCACCGGGAGAGATGGTGGACGTGGGCGGATTCCGCATGCACTTGTACTGCATAGGACAGGGTTCGCCAACAGTCATCTTGGAGTCGGGACTCTCCGACACCTGGCTGCATTGGTACAAAGTGCAACCTCGAGTGGCGCAGTTCACGCGGGTGTGCTCCTATGACCGCGCCGGACTGGGGTGGAGCGAACCAAGTCCAAAGCCGCGAACAAGCCGCATGATTGCCGAGGAATTGCACGCCCTGTTAACGAGGGCCAATGTAACACCGCCATTTGTTCTGGTCGGACACTCGGCCGGCGGTCTGCACGCGCGGATGTACACCAGCCTGTATCCGTCCGACGTTGTTGGTATGGTGCTCGTGGATTCCAGTCATCCGGAGCAGTACCGTCGAATAGCAGCCGGCAAAAATCCATGGCTCGAATCCGTGCTCCGGCAGAAACGGCTCATGCCTTTCGGCATTCCGCGCTATCTAGGTTGGTGCGGCCAAGGGATGGGGGACGTGCAGCCTGCTTTTCGAAGCTTCGATTGCACGATGCAGCAGAAGGCCGGCTGGTTGGCGGAAACGGAGTCAGGAGACGAGAGCCGGAGGCAGGTGGGCGCAACCGGATCGCTGGGTGATATGCCGCTGGTGGTGCTCTCGCACGACCCGGGCGTGAACAAACCGGACTTCGAGCAGCGCAAAAGCTATGAGGTGTCTTGGGAACAGATGCAAGAGGAGTTGGCGAGGCTTTCGTCCCGTGGCACTCGCATTGTTGCCGAAGGAAGCGGTCATCATATACACCGTGACAGGCCTGATCTGGTAATCAGCGCCATTCGACAGGTCGTCGTTCAGAGTGGAGCAGCACACGAATAGGCTCTATTCCTGCTGGCATTAGGCAGCAGGAACCAGTCCACGCGACTCCAACCTACTTCGGAGGAATGACAGACGTGGGCTGGATCGAACAGGAGTACCGCGACCGCATCAATTCACGGCAGTCTGAGATATCAGAAAGCGAGCGCGAACGGGCGTTCGAGCAGGCTGAGCTTCAGCGCTGGCGGCAACTGGTGCACGATCTTGAGGGTGACCTGGCCGAGTACAACAAGCAGGGTGGTTCGGCAACTCTCACGCGGCAGTCTGACATCGAGATTCGAATCACAGACAAGAACAACGCACTTACGCTGACCCTCCGTGCTGACGTCGAAGGACACACAATCCACTACGACTACGGTTCGACGAACTCACGCGTCGCCTCGCCCGAGGGCGGGATATTCGCCATTCGGCGCTCGCGCTGGGGCAGCCCCGAACTGTATTCCGCCGACCAGCGCATCCACAACGAAGGGGCAAGAAGAATTCTGCTGGAGCCAATACTGTTTCCCCCCGAAGTGGCAGCGTAAAACAATCGGGCAATCGGGTGATCGGGCCATCTGGCCATCGAGATCAAAACACCACCACCTACTCTGTTCTCATTGTGGAACAAGAGAAAGGCCTGTAACAGCGCTGGCCGCACCCGATGCGATAATTCGATTATGACAACACCACAGGTGCTCCGTTCGCGCACTCAGGATTTTGCTCTTGCTGTCATTCGCTTCTGCCGAAGTCTTCCAAACAACAATGAAGGCTGGGTAATCGGGAAACAGCTGCTGCGATGCGGAACTTCTGTTGCGGCGAACTATCGAGCAGCCAACAGGGCACGATCACATGCGGAATTCATCGCCAAGTTGGGCATTGTCGTGGAAGAAGCTGACGAAACCGTTTTCTGGCTGGAGCTGTTGAAACGTGCAGCCACCGCCTGTGAACAGGAGCTGAATCCGCTCATGTCAGAGGCCCGCGAACTTCTCGCAATCTTCGCGGCATCGCAGAAGACCGCGAAAGCTCGTCAAACGCATTGATACCGGGATGTATCCTCTTTGCTTTTCAATGGCCAGATGACCCGATGGCGAGATGGCCCGATTCCTAGATCTTCTGCACTCTCTGCACGTCTCTCACGCCTGGTATCTTCTTCAGCCCGTCGACAATGTATTCGAGGTGCTTGAGGTGTTCGATATCGATGACGACGTCGATTTGAGCGGCACTGTTGGCGGTGCGGGCTTCGATGTTGCGGATGTTGATGTTCTCGTCGCTGATGATAGTGGCGACCTGTTTCAGGATGCCGGCGCGATCATCGCAGAACACCGTGAGTTTTACCGGGAAACCGGCTTTAAGTCCGTCTTTGCCTTCGCGTGCCCACTCGACTGAAATACGGCGCTCGGGTTCGTTGATGAGATTGATCACGTTGGGACAGTGACGGGAATGGACGGCGACGCCTTTGCCGCGGGTGACGTAGCCGATGATCTCTTCGCCGCGAATCGGGTTACAACAGCGTGCACGGTAGACCATCAGGTCGTCGTGGCCTTTGACGAGCAGAGTTGAATTGGTAGCGTCCCCACCAAACACGCGGCGAACAACGCTGGTGAATGCGCTCGCGGGCTTTTCGTCCTCGCTTGCCCCCGCCGGGTGTTGATGTTCTGCGGCAGCGCCTTCCGGCGAGAGACGGCCCAGGACTTGGCGTGCAGAATACTTTCCGTACCCGATTCCGGCAATGAGATCGTCGTGTTTGGCGAGGCCGTAGTCCTGCGCGACGCGATCGAATTCGCCTTCGCTGATGTTCTTCAGCGAGATACGGTACTTGCGCGCTTCCTTTTCAATCAGCTTGTTGCCGATTTCAATGGCGCGCTCGCGCTGGTGAATGTTGAGCCAGTGCTTGATCTTCTGCCGTGCACGCGACGACTTGGCGATGCCGAGCCAGTCGCGGCTGGGATGATGTCCGGCTTGGGTGATGATCTCGACGATGTCTCCCGAGTGCAACTTCGAACGAATCGGCACGATGCGGCCGTTGACCTTCGCGCCTACGCAGGTATTTCCAACCTCGGTGTGAATGGTGTAGGCGAAATCGATTGGCGATGCTTCGCGGGGCAGGATGACGACTCTTCCCTTGGGCGTGAATGTGTAAACTTCTTCAGGATAAAGGTCGATTTTGAGGGTGCTGAGGAACTCGGAAGGATCACTGACTTCGCGTTGCCATTCGACTACCTGACGCAGCCACGCCAGTCGTTGCTCGTCCTTGGCCGATACGGCGCCGTCCTTATATTTCCAGTGCGCCGCGATTCCCTCTTCGGCCATCTTGTGCATCTCTTCGGTGCGGATCTGCACTTCGAAGGACTCGCCCGTTTCTGAAATGACCGTTGTATGCAGCGACTGATAGAGATTGGGCCGCGGCATGGCGATGAAGTCCTTGATGCGGCCGGGGATGGGGCGCCAGAGATTGTGAATGATGCCGAGAGTCGCGTAGCAGTCATGCACCGACTTGGTGATCACGCGCATGGCGAACAGGTCATACACTTGGTCGACGGTAATGCGCTGGCGAAGAAGTTTCTGGTGGATGCTCCAGAGGCGCTTGACGCGGCTTTCTACACTGGCATCGATGTGGGCCTCGCGCAGCTTCTCGCGTATGACCGTTTCGATCTTGGTTAGGAAGTAGTGTTCGCCAGCCTTGCGCTTGACTTCTACCGCGGAGCGTAGAGCTTCGTAAGTACCGTGCTCGGTAAACTTGAAGGCCAGATCTTCCAACTCGCCGCGCACTTTGCCCATTCCGAGACGGTGCGCGATGGGAGCATAGATCTCCTGCGTCTCACGCGCGATCTTCTCCTGGCGATCCTTGGGCAGGAACTCCAGCGTACGCATGTTGTGCAGGCGGTCGGCCAGCTTGATCATGACCACGCGGATATCGTCGACCATGGCCAGCACCATCTTGCGAACGTTCTCTGCCTGGCGTTCCTCGCGCGAGGCGAAATCGATGCGGCTGATCTTAGTGACGCCATCGACGATGTGGGCGACCTGTTCACCGAAGAGTTGCTGAACCTGAGATGTTGTGACGTCGGTATCTTCGACGACGTCATGTAAAAGTCCGGCAACGATGGCCGTGGTGTCGAGTTTCAGCTCTGCGAGGATGATTGCGACTTCAAGCGGGTGAATGAGGTAGGGATCACCGGAGGCGCGGGTCTGTCCGGCGTGGTGTTGCACGCAGTATTCGTAGGCCTTGCGCACTAAATCGAGATCAGCCTCAGAGCGCGTTTCGCGCAGCTTCTTCATGAGCTCGCGAAACTTTGTGGCCGTGAGGACGTTTGTCGCGATCTGTTCGCGCAGGGTCGCCATAACTGATTATATCCCTTGCTCCAGCCTTTGTTTATGGGGCATCCGGGTACCAAAGTGTCTGGATTACAGCGGGATACGCCTATTTGATGCCTTTGCTGCTCGAACGACTTCGACGCCGTCATCATTCCATCGATAGCACCAATCGTTCGAGTGACTGCGGGCCTTGGCTGACGCGCTTTCGATTCGCAAGCACGCACTGCAACGCGATCCTATTGAGCGCATCGAACATTTAAACCGACCGAATTGTAAATCCACTCAACGCAAGAACTTGGCAGTCCTCTGAGGAGGAACAGGAGTAGCTATGGCTTTCAGAGATAGCAGCGCGTACAGCGATGCTGGGCAGGGCACAGTAGCAGGACTATTCAGCGATTATTCAAAGGCCGAGCAGGCCATCGCAGACTTGAAGGCGTCGGGGTTCTCCGATAGCCAGATCGGGCTTGCACGCACAGACGAATCGGTCGAGGGCACGACGACTGGCACTACGAGTAAGAATCACGGGATCTGGGACAAGATCAAATCGGCATTTGGTGGTCATGATCGCGAGGACGAATCTGACTACACCTACTCGGATGACTTCCGTGGATCCCTCACGAGCACCGGAATCCCTGAGGATCGCGCACGATACTTTGGTTCGAGCATTCAATCAGGCGGGTGCCTGGTCACGGTGAACACGTCTGGCGGACGCGCCTCTGAGGCAATTGCCATTCTGGAGCGCAACGGCGCCGATATCGGGTCGGGCGCTATGAAATTTGGGACTCGGCGCGATGAAGCAGAACCGTCGCTGAGCGAAGCCGTTGAACGGCGGATTCAATTGCTGGGCGAGATGCTGCGTGTTCATAAGGAGCGCGTCTCGCGCGGCGAAGTCCGCCTACGCAAAGACGTGATCACCGAAACGAAGAACATCGAGGTGCCAGTCACGCGCGAGGAGTTGGTCGTCGAAAGGACGTCCGTGTCGGGAGACCAGCCCATTACGGGCGAGATCGGTAGCGAAAAGGAAATTCGAGTGCCCCTAAGCGAAGAGCGCGTGCGGGTTGAGAAACAATCGGTTGTAAAAGGCGAAGTTCGTGTCGGCAAGCGCCAGGTGCAGGACACGAAAACGGTATCCGACGAGGTTCGCCACGAAGAGATAAAGGTCGACAAAGAAGGCGATGTTGATTTGGACGATACCAAGCTGAAAGACAAGCGAGACAAGGCGGCCTAAATGGTCGTGTCAGGACGGGACTGTGCCCCGTCCTGACGTCCGCGTTATTAATGCTCCAGGGTCGGCATCACCTTCAATGCCGCCAGCACGGACGTCGTAATCAGAATCACGAACACTCCGACCGAAATCCAGGCGTAATGGCGATCTCCTTCTCGCCAGAAAACGATAGCAGCGACAAAGACGCGAGTAATCGGCGTGGACATAAGGACGAGCACACCAGCTTCGGCAATGTGTATCCCTACCCCTCGGCTGCCGATCAGCATCAGCACACCGCCAAGCAGAATCAGTGCAATCGATGCATAGGCTCCTATACGAAGCACCAGTCCCACAACACGGTCTTCGGTTTTACTGTCACGGGTAGCTCGTTTTGTATTTTCTACGTTCGACATCAGATCTTTCCCGCCACTATCTTGACGATCATCTGCACTGACAGATAGAGGGTGATGATGATCAGTATTGCCAGCACATAAGAGGTTCGCAACTTGGGCGCGAGCCGCGCACCCGTAAGCGAACCGGCAAAGACGCCGACGATGATCGGTGCAGCCAGCGAGAGTACGACGTCGCCGCGCCCCCAGTAAATGAAAGCGCTCGCCGACGCCGTTACGCCGATCATGAAATTGCTGGTCGCCGTCGCAACCCGGAGCGGCACTCCCATGAACAGGAACATCACCGGTACTTTGATCGCGCCGCCGCCGATGCCAAGCAGTCCGCTCATGCCACCCGCAAGAAACGCGGCACCCAGTCCATGGGGATAGTTGCGGATCTGGTAAGCGGGGATGGTGACTTCGGCTTTTTGAGACCGGCCCTGCCAGGCGCGACGCAGCATCGACAATCCCGTGTAGAGCAAGAAGCAGGTGAACAGAATCGCAAGCGTGGTGCGATGCACGTAGCCGGCGATCACGGCCGCCGCGGCAGCGCCGAGCGTTGTGGCCAGTTCCAGCGTCATACCAAGTCGAATGTCCGTGACGCCGCGTTCAACATTCACGGAAGAAGTCGCCGTCGAAGTGGCGATCACGGCCATAAGGCTGACGCCGATTGCGTGATGCATCGGCACGCCCATGTACACGGCCAGAACGGGGATGATGAGAATACCGCCACCGAGTCCCACGATCGAACCGAGCGTTCCGGCTGCGAAACCAACAATGGCAAGAATAATTACGTGACTTGCGTCCACTTAGTCTGACTCATGTGCCAACGAGGGGTTAGATGCAGAAAGTGCTTCTCGTCGGCTGCTCACATCATTGCATGCAATATGCAATATCTGGCGGTCCTGCCATTTTCCCATTGTGAGCAGCGCGACGTTCGAGCCGATGAAGCACATGGTCATGTCCCATTGCGTGTCCCAGTTGTCGCCTTGAGAGCCGAGGAATGCATCGGCAGCCGATCCGGTTGTTTTTGCCATCACGAATTCAAACAATTCGTAGACTGCCGTGACCATCATGCAGATTGAGAAGACGATGAAGTATAGCCATCCGCGCCTGACGACCTTTTTTCGGATCAGCACTTCGCGGGCGACCATTGCGGGCACGAATCCCTGTGCGAAGTGGCCGAGACGGTCGAAGTGATTGCGCCCCAGATGAAGCGCGTCCCGTACCCAGTTCCCCAGCGGAACCTCGGCGTAAGTATAGTGACCGCCCACCAGCAGTATCAGCGCATGAAGCAACAGGATTGTGTAGACAACCGGCGTGAAGCGGAAGCGGTTATAGATTGCCGCAAGCACACCCAAGCCAATGATTGCCGGAACGACCTCGAGGAACCAAGTGAAGTAGTCGTGCGGTCGAATTGCCGACCAGGCGAAGACGATCGCGAACACGGTGAGGAGAAAAGACAGGTACCTGCTACTTGTACGCTGCACAGCCGTGAATTGCGTGGCGACCGTCATGGTTTTCTCCGAAGTCACGTCGTTCGATTCTGACGCAATTCGCGCGTATGTACTAGCTGTTTGATCGCAACTCCGCGACAATCCGGACGTCTCGATGTGGGTTCTAAACCGTTGGGAAGTGGTACTGATATTTCGTCATTGCCGCTCACTGCGTTCGCGAGTCTAGAGGGCAAGCGAGGCGGAGTTGCGAAGCGCAGCAGGGAATCGAGCATCGGCGGCAACCGCTTGTAGCAATTGCTGCGCTTCTTTCGACTTGATCATCGATACGACTTGCACGGCTTTCATCAACAAACCGCGCTTGTCGTCACTGGCTTCCATCAGGAATTCGCGCAGTCCTCGCAGGCACTTGGGATTTCGCATCAACAGCAGTTCATCCAGCGCGACTTCCGCCGCGTGAGGGTGCATCTTCAGCAGGCCTTCCGCAAGGATCTGTTCCCGCCCATGTGCGTGCTTGCGCACTAGCGCGCAAACCGCAGACATCTGTACGCGTTCGTCTTTGTGCGTCAGCGCGGGCGTCACTTGCGCAAGCAGGTCCGGGTCGTTCAAATCGCCAAGCAGCGTGCAGGCATTACGCACCACGTACCATCTCGAATCATTAATCCGGCTACGAGCGGCTCTGATAGCGCTCTCTCCCGACTGGCTGATCATGCGCACCAGGCGAAGCCGTCTTCCGGCGTTCTCCTCGTCCGTGAGCCGCTGGAACAGTACCTCGGCACTGCGCGGGCCGAATGCTCTGCACATCGCAAGCGACTCTCGCGTCGAGGAATGGAGGGTCGCTTGTGAGATTACTGCTTCCAGGGTGTCTTCCAAACCGGCCTTCTTCTCAAGTCGCTGCAGTTCAACCAGACAGCAAGAGGCCTGATCAACTTCCGAGGGCAGCCTGTCGTCCAGAGCGCAGACGATGGCACTGAGCGCATCCCAATCTTGCGCTTCCAGCGCACGAGCCCCTTCGATACCCAACAGATGCGCGAGACGCTGGTGCCGCTCGGAGTCCAAGAGCCCCGAAAAGGCGCTAACGGCGAGCCTTCCGAACTGCGCAAAGAAGTCCGTCGGCGAACATTCCAGCATGACGTTCCAGAGATCGGCCGCCCTTGAGAGCTCCTCCGTCGTGACATCCTGCTCGCCGAGAACGGCGATGAAGTTATTCGCCAGCGCCGAGGCCGAAGCCGCGTCGCCGCGCTGCATCAGAGCCTTGATCGCCATCAATAGCTGTCGGAACTCCGTCGCGGAGTAACGCTTGATGTGTAGTAACTGTTCTTTCTGATCGTGCAGCGAAAGGGCCCAGAATTGAAGCTCTCTACGTACCAGTTCCAGAACGGTGCGCTCCAAATGCTCCTGTTCCGAAAGGCGTGCAACCTTCTCGAGCGTGTGCTGCATTAATACGGCCTCAACCAGTGCCCGGCTGAGTTGAGCAACAACCCCCTCGTAGACATTTGGAACCTCGGCGGGTGACTTGCTCACCGATAAACGGCCGACGGCCCACCGCGCTGCCACGTCCTCCAACATCTCGCGAGCAGCTTCGTGGTTTCCGGATTCTTCGTCGGCGGGCGTGGGTCTTACCAACTGCAGAGTATGCGAGATGTTTTCGAGCAGACTGCCCGCATTCGAAGACGGCCCCGAAAGCGCCGAATCCACGATTGCTTCGATTTTGCTACGCAGGTCGTCGCCGATGAGAAATGGAATCGCACGACTTAGCTCACTGTCCAGAGCACTCGGACGCATCCCTGCGCTCTGGGCGTCACCCTCGCCGCGACGCCCGGCTTCCCAGCCCATTTTTGAGAGTATCGCTTCGCCACTAACGTCGAGCAATAAATCCGCGTCGCTATTCTCGGGCGAAAGTATGATCCGTGCTCCCGGAACCTGGTTCTCTTCAAAGAACCGGGTTGCGCCCCCTTTGTCGGACAGTACCTTTGGCGGAGTCGCCAGCACCCCAACGAAGCGCGCAAAATCCTTCTCCGTCAACGCAGGAAGCAATACGATGCCCGCTATGCCTCGCTGATTGAATTCTTGACGTAGCCCGCGCACCGAGGAGTCTGTCGTGACGAGATTGTTAATCAACACGCGGCTGCCCGCGAAACCGAAAGTGAGCTGAGTCGCGCCGCGGAGGCTTTCGCAAAGAAGGCCATATGCTTTCTGCAGCGGCTGTTGAATTGAAGGATGGCTACTCGAATAGATCGCGCATTGCTTCAATACAAGCTGCAACGCTCGCCCAAAGGCCAGCCCATCGTCCTTCGATTTCGGTTTGCTCTGCATTGTCGAATTCATAGATGTCTGCCGCTGTCCATAAGGCGCTTAACCATCGGGAGCACCCTCACCGGTGGAAAAGGCTCCAGACGAAAACGCCAACCTGGTACTCGATTCCGCTAGAACTACAGGCTGATCCCTACCTCACTTTGAGCAACGCAAGTGCGGTTTCGCCGTGCCCGGCTGCATCCTGGGCCGTCAGCTTGAACGTTGTGTCGCGTCGCACGCTCACCTGTATGCACCGGCTCATTGATGGCCAAGTCTCTTCGGTTAGAGCTGGCTCAATTTTCACCGCTTTCGCGTTCGACACACCGTAACAGAGCGTTGCCGGCTCACCTGGGCTGACCACTGCCGGAGTGATGCTGAAGTGAAGAATCGTTAGTCGCTCGCCACCGTAAGTGTTCAGTACTTTGCGGGCATCCTCGGATTGTTGCTCTGTCTTTTGCTGCTGCGCTTTGCGGCCGGTCCTCCAGCGTAAAAAGAAGACCCACCCCGTGTACAGCGCGACAACGATCAATACGACGCTCGTAAACTGCAATACCCGGCGCATCGCTACATGATATAGCGTCAGAGTTCCGGCCCGAAGGGTCGCCGGAGTACAATTCTTGATTCTGCGGATTGAAAGTGGGGAGGGTGGTATGAGAGAAGTAATCGCGACCAAGCAGGCGCCGGCGGCGATCGGTCCCTACTCGCAGGCCATCAAGGCCAACGGATTCGTATTCGCCTCGGGACAGATTCCGATCGATCCCGCGACCGGCAACGTGATTCCCGGCAGCATCGCCGAACAGACCCAGCGCGTTCTGACCAACGTTACGGCACTACTGAAAGCCGCAGGCAGCGGGCTGGAGAAAGTCGTTAAGACCACCGTCTTCCTAAAGAACATGACTGATTTCGCTACGATGAACGAGGTCTATGCCAAGTTCTTTACCGCTGCGCCGCCAGCGCGATCCACGGTCGAAGTCGCGCGGCTGCCAAAAGACGTGCTGGTCGAGATCGAAGTTGTGGCGCTGGCCGACTGACAAGTTCGTATTGGCTATTGGAGAATCTGAAAGCTGCAATTACTAAGGAGCGGAGTTCATGATGAAGCGTTTTGTAGTGATGGCGCTGGCGATGATGACGGTCGCCACGGTGCTGGTAGCACAAACCTCGACAGGAACCACAAAGAAAACTGCGCCGACGAAGACGCCGGCCGCTGGAGCGAGAAAGGCAACCACCGCAACGGCCCCCGCTGCCAAGGCTTTGCCCGGCGCTCCGGTAAAGGGCGAACCGACGAAGACCGAGAGCGGCCTTGAATATTGGGACCTCAAGGTCGGTACCGGTGCCGAAGCCGCAAAGGGAGACACCGTTTACGTTCACTACACGGGCTGGCTGACGAACGGCAAGCAGTTCGATAGTTCGCTGGTTGGCGCGAAACCCACACCGTTTTCCTTTAAGATTGGCGGCGGCCAGGTGATTGCGGGTTGGGAAGAGGGCGTCGCCGGAATGAAAGTCGGGGGCAAGCGCAAGCTCAGAATTCCGGGAAACCTGGCCTACGGCAAACAAGGCTATCCGGGCTTGATTCCACCGAACGCAACCCTGATCTTCGACGTGCAGCTCGTGAGGGTTAGGGGCAAGTAACCAGGACTATCTATCTGAAACACAACGAGGCCTCCCGCAATGGGAGGCCTGTTTGCCAATGGGACTTAAATCTTTACAGGCGAGAAACTTACGCCTTCGTGATCTTGCCGCTGCGCAGGCACGAGGTGCAGACGCGCATCTTCTTGCTGCCGCCCTTGACGGCCGCCTTCACGGGGCGAAGATTGATATTCCAGCGGCGCTTGCTGACGTTATGCGCGTGGCTGATATTGTTTCCGGTACGCGGCCCCTTGCCGCAAACATCACACACTTGAGACATAGCTACTCCAGACAAGTTCAGAACTTATTGTGCAAAACATAGATTCTACTGGAATTGACGGATTTCGGCAACCCAGCGGATCTCTTGCGCTACACTGGCTGCAATGAAAGCCGCTCCCGCATACGAAACCTGCTACGTCCCCGACCGCGCTTCGTGGCGCGCCTGGCTCAAGGCTAATCATCAGATTTCGCTCGGCGTCTGGCTCGTCTTCTATAAGAAGCACACTGCGACGCCCTCCGTGCGATACCCCGAAGCTCTGGAAGAAGCTCTTTGCTTCGGCTGGATCGACAGCATCATCAAAAGCGTCGATGACCAGCGCTACGTGCGAAAATTCACGCCGCGCAAGCCGAACAGTAAATGGTCGGCCGTGAATCTCAAGCTGGTCGAAAAGCTCAAATCCGACGGCCTGATGACCAAAGCCGGACTGGCCGCAATGAATGGTGCTCACAGCACCGCGTCAGTGGCCATGCGCGAAGCACGCGTGAAAAGCGCCACCATCGCTGTCCCGCCGGAACTTGATACCGCGCTGACGAAGAACAAGAAGGCACGCGAATACTTCGAATCACTTGCACCGTCGCGTCGCCGCTTGTACCTGCTCTGGATCACCTCCGCGAAGAAAGACGAAACACGCGCGCGGCGGGTGAAAGAGGCGGTGGAGACGTTGAGTGAGGGCAAGGAATTGGGGATGAAGTAATGAAATACTTCATCCCCTGAATGACTGGCGAGACTGTCGCTGTTCCTACTTGATGCCAGTCTCCGTCAGGAACTTCTTAATTGTCTCGAAAGCCGCCATCTGTTGGTCGAGCGTGAAGCCACCGTGGCCACCGCCTGTCACCGTGAACAACTGGTTCTTTACGCCCGCCTTGGTCAGCATCTCGTGCAGCTTCACCGACTGCTGGTGGGGCACGAGCTTATCGTTGTCGCCGTGGATCGTGAGGACTGGCGGTAGTCCCGGACGCACGTACGTGATCGGCGATACGCGCTTTGCGATATCCTCGCGATTCGGCTGACCGCCGAGCCATGAAACCGCGTATCCCTTGATGTTCGGGCCTTGCAGAATGTCATTCACATCGGAAATGCCGAACCAGTTGATCACCGCCGCGACCTTCGGGCGGTTGTCGACGAACTTGCCCTGCCACGTAGGATCGTCTTCATAAGCGCACTCGTTCTCGAAGCCGGCCGTGGGTGGAATGATTGAGGTGGTAAGCGCGAGATGTCCACCAGCCGAGCCACCAGTAACGATCACTTTAGTGACGTCGAAGCCGTACTCCTTTGCATGGCGGCCGACCCAGTGCAGGGCGCACAGGCAGTCCTCGACCGCCGCAGGCGCCAGCGAGACCTGGCCCATCCGATACTCAACGTTCACGACAGCGAATCCCATCTGCAGATAAGGCAGAGTGGAAAGGAAGTCGGTTTCCTTGCTGCCGGCAACCCAGCCGCCACCATGAATGTTCACGACCACAGGAACCGGAGCCATCCGCGCGGCCCGAGGCGTGTATACGTCGAGTTTGGCTTGATAATTGTTCGCGACTTTGTAGGTGATGTTTGGCCGCGAAAAGTAGTTATAGCCCAACATTACTGCCGTCTTTTCATTCTCGGTCAGCTGGGCACAAGCCGTGCCAATGAATACGAACAATGACGCCACACAAAGCACACCACGAAGACTGCGCATTCAGACCCTCCAGAGATTCAGGCTTGGAAGCGCCATTGTCTCACCTGACACAGAGCCGAACAATGGTCGAGACACACCGCTACCGACCGCTTCGCTCGCTGCTGCTCTACGAGTTGTACCTCACAGCACGAGTCATCGCCGTTCTCAGGATTTGCGGTGGTGCGAGTTCCGTACGGAAAGCGAGCGCACAGAGCACCTAGACAATTCCACAAAAAGGCCGGCTCCTCGCATTATGCGAAGAGCCGACATCCGGTCTCAATGACGAACCATCGATATTGCGAGCATGAACATCCAGGGCTCGATGATCAGGTTGATCACGCCGTGCGAGACGATTACCGGCATGAGGCTCCGCCGGCTGACAAGGTATGTGAGAGCACAGAAGCATCCGAAAACTGACGTTGCGATAATACCCCCGCCCAGAAGCTCCCACGTGAACATCCCAGTCACCACGCCCCACGTCGCATGCACCGCGCCGTAGACCAACGACGAGATGACCACTTGCGCCACGTTGCCCCAGCCTGATGATTGAAGCTCCGTCATGACAAAGCCGCGAAAGAGTATCTCCTCGACGAAGCCGGCGACGAACGCTGCAATCAGCGCATTGTAGAGATGAAAGAGACTGAGTTCCGTGAGGTTCTTTTCGGCACGGAGCGGCAGCGCCAGAGTGAAGCCGATGAACATCGCCGCGACCAAAGCCGCGACGGTCCAACCTCTAATAGGTGCAGACTGCCACAGTCCCAATGAACGGAGCGTGACGCCCCGGCCGCGCAGAAACAGAACGAGGGCGAGCAAGACAGCGACCTCCGCCATCAGAGCGGCGGTCAGTTCAACGGTGACGCGCTGACGCAGTCCCGATGCGACGGTCTGCGGCATCAGCGACTTCGCCGCCCAGTTTACGACTGCGACGACAATGACGAACACAAGGGAACCGATCAGCACGATGCTCAGGCCGTGCAGCCTTGGGCGACCTTTTCCAGTACTCATCAGAGCACCCCCTTGCTGCGTGCGGCACGGCGCGAACAAGTACATCGGCGAAGAATAGATACGTCCGGTCTTTCGACATCTTCGTCGTCGGTATCTTCACCTTCTTTGCGAACACTCATTTCGATTTTGGCCTGATTCTCGGTACGAAGAAGGTCGGCGATCTCATCGGGTCGGATCGGTGAACCCATTACGGCTGCGGCCAGCATTCCAAGGCACAGCACGAGCTTGCGAATTCTGTGACTTCGAAACATGAATCTCCTCCGGCTTGGTCGGTTAATGAGCGAATCGTCCGGCCAGGTGTAGGCCCGCGCGGCGACTCGGAAAAATGGTCAACTGTGAGGAGAAAACTAGGCTACCGGAGGGGCTCGTGAGAGGGAGAGCGAAAGAAATCCCGCGCGCAGCGGGGGAGTATCTGTTTCCGTGTGACGCCTGTGCGCCCGGCACTCGGCAACGACTAACAGATAAACCGGGACCAGAACGACCAGCAGTAGTCCGCCTGTGACAGGCATGACGGCAGCCAACAAAACTGCCGCAACGCACAAGCAAGCCATCAATTTGCGGATTTGTACCGGCGTCGGCATCTAGGGCGATAGTACGCTACCTATCGTATTCCGACAAATGGAGGCATGACTCACTTCGCACCTTGGCGTGAATTCGGCGCACCTTCTTACGGCCGCGTGTGCACGGCACGGTTTCGAAACTCCATTGTTGCTAACAGCGGCTTTCCTGATAGCCCAGCATCCACGATCGCGTACCGACGTGCATGCAGGAGAAGGTCGCGATTTTCGCTGCGAAGGACAGTGCGTCTTTGAAGTCGCGGCTCAGGGAGAAGCGATAGCAGAATGCGCCGTGAAAGACGTCGCCGGCTCCAGTCGTGTCCACGGCTTTGACGGGATTGACTGCGACTTCGCCACGGAGACCTTCTTCCATGTAGAGTATCGACTCCGCGCCTCGGGTGATGGCTACGCGTTCCACGCCGCGACTCGTAAGGAAACGAAAGACGTCGTCTGTCGTGAAACAACCCGGAGGCCGGAAATCGTTCGAGCAGAGGGCAATCGTCGTGTTCGGCAGCAACGCTGGCGTCCCATCTTTCCAACTCCCCGCATCGAGAACAACATCGATTGCGGCGGCGCGAGCTTCACGCGCGACTGCATTGCAGAGTGCCGGATAGTGGCCGTCGATGAGGACGAAGCGTAGCTCGTCGAACCATTCGGCTCGGGTCTCGATCCTCAGCTCGGGAAAAGCCTTTGCGTTGGCCGAGACGACGGACCGATCTCCGTTGGGAAGCACCATGATGGAGGACACGGGCGGGAGTCCTTGTTGCTGGGCTGCAACGTCGTGCAGAGTGACGTTGCATTGTTCGAGATCCTGGCGGACGACCGATGCTAAGGCGTGTTGTCCCACGGCGGTAACGAGCGTGCTCCGGCCGCCAAGAAATGCGAACGTCACTGCGGCGTTGGTTGCAGGTCCACCGGCTGCGATTTCGGGAACCGGAGTGCTGACCTTCTGATTCGGAGCAGGAACCTGCTCCACTGGATAGGCGATATCCACCGTCGCCAAGCCGGCGAAGGCGCCTGATGGCCGATCGGCACTTGGTTTATCGAGACTCACAATGCGCAGCTTAACCGAACACACAGCTAAGCGGAAGTTACTTCGGACTCTGCCAGATCGAAGTGATAGGCCGAGAGTCGTTTCTTGTGCCAGGCAAAGATAAGCAGCGAGCCCACGACAATCAATCCGCTGCACAGGCCGATCCAGATGCCCAGAGCGCCCCAGTGGAGACGAAACGCCAGAACGTAACCTAGCGGGAGGCCAATGAAGTAGTACGCGACGAAGTTGGCGAGCATAGGCGTCTTTGTGTCACCTGCGCCGCGCAAGGCGCCCGTTGTCACGACCTGCACGCCATCGAAGAGCTGAAACGCAGCAGCGACGAGCAACAACGTCGATCCCACGGCAACGACTTCCGCATTCGGCGAGAAGGCCCGCGCGAGCACTTTAGGAATCGACAGGAATACCAGCCCGGAACAACTCATGAACGCGGCGCCTAGCAAAATCGACGACCAACCGGCGCGGCGTGCGCCGGCGATATCTTGCCGGCCGAGACTCTGTCCAACGCGAACTGCCGCCGCCGCACTGATGCCAAGCGGAACCATGAAGGTGAAGGCCGCGCAGTTCAGGGCAATCTCGTGTCCGGAGAGCTGCACCGGGCCAAGCTTCGCACAGAGCGCTGTTGCCGCCGAGAACGCGCCGATCTCGAGCAGGATCTGCCCGGCCGCTGGTGCGCCAAGTTTCACGAGAGCCCATATCCTGCGGGGATCGATTCTGACCACGTCGTTTCGCCGCAGCGCTCGCCACATACCGCGTGCGGAAAGCGGTCCCTTTGTTTCCACCCAGATCAGCGTGATGGCGAGCACGGTCGCCATGTAGCAGCGCGCGAAAAATGTCGACCATCCCGAACCGGTGATGCCGTAGGCCCTGAATCCCAGATGCCCATAGATCAATGCCCAATTCCCAATGGCATTGACGATGTTTGCCGAGACCAGGGCAAACGTGATCGGCATGGCCACGTTCACAGCTTGCAGATATCGCCGCAGGGCGAAATATGCCAGCAGCGGCAACGTTCCCCAGTTCAGGGCCGAGAGAAACGGCTGCATCGGCCCGACCAGCTCCGTGCTGATTCCAAAGCGCTGCATCAGTGGCGGCCAGAAAGATACGAAGAGCATCAGCAATGGCGTAAGCAGCAGCGCGAGAACGAGGCCGTTGACTAGAGTGTGCCGCGCATCTTTGACGTCCTTGCGCCCGTGGGCCTGCGCGACGAAGGTATCCATCCCAAGGAGCAGTCCGCCGCCGAAGATCGCGATCAGATGATAGAGACTCTGGCCTAGTCCAGTGGCACCGATGGCGATCGCGCTATTCGGCAAACGGCCGACCATGATGGTATCGACCAGGCCCATGCTCATCCAGCCGAGCTCGGCGACGATCAGCGGCAGGGCGAGTCTCGCCGTCATACGCAGCTGAGCGCCGAAGGAACCAGGCTGAACTTCTTGAATGGGGACAGACATCTTTCTATTGTGCCTGTCCGCGGGGGTGAATTGCACTACGATGTTTCCCGCGTTCAGGCCGCAGGATCGTTGTAGAAGTGCGAGATCTCGTAAGTGTCGAAGTTGTTGTCGAGGACCTCGCCGCCTTTGAATGCGAGTGACGAGCGCGACGGAGGCGTTTCGGAACCACGCTTATCGTGCTAAATTGCTCTACATGCGACGACTCATAGTGGTTCTACTGCTGTCTCTTGTTGTCTGTCTGCCGTCATTCGCCCAGAAGCTTACGGTCTATGCGATCGATGTCGAGGGCGGCAAGGCGATGCTCATCGTCACGCCGGAGAAGGAGTCTCTGCTGGTCGATGCCGGGTGGCCTAACAACACTCGCGATGTCGAACGTATTCTTGCGGCCACCAAGGACGCGGGCATCAGCAAGATCGACTATCTGCTTGTGACCCACTATCACGTTGACCACGTTGGCGGCGTGCCTGCGGTGGTCGAGAGAATTCCGGTCGGGCATGTCATCGATCATGGCGCGAATGTCGAGCACAGCCGATACACTGAGAAGCTCTACGATGAATATCAGAAGACGACGGCGAAGATTCCGCACATTACGGTGAAGCCCGGCGACAAGCTTCCGCTGAAGGGCGTCCAGATTGACATCGTTGCAGCCGCTGGAGAGGCGATCAAACCCGCCAAGGCCGGTTTGCCGCAGAATCCGGCTTGCAATGGCCTTGTTGCCAAAGCTCCTGAGAACGACGAAAACGATCAGTCAGTCGGCTTCATACTGCGCTTCGGCAAGTTCCAGATGGTCGACCTCACCGATCTGACCGCTGGCAAGGAGCCCATGCTGTTTTGCCCGAGCAATCTACTTGGAACCGTGCCCGTCCTGATGGTGAGCCATCATGGATTCGATCGTTCAACATCGCCTCTGCTTCTTGGTTCGCTGAAGCCGCGCGTCGCGATCATGAACAACGGCCAGAAGAAGGGCGGCGACGAATCGGTCGTGAAGTCTATCTACGCTTCCCCGGGACTGGAGGCGATGTGGGTGCTTCACGGAGGACCGGGGATGGGCGCCGTGCCGGAGAAGTTCGATGCCAATCCCGAGGCAGACTGCAAGGGTTATGGAATCAAGCTCGTTGCCGAAAAGAACGGGTGGTTTACGATCCTCAATCTTAGGAACAACTACTCGGTAACGTATCCGGCGAAGTAGTTCGAAGTACGACAGGATCAACGGTCCCCACGTTGGCAAAAAAACGTGGGGATTCGATTTTACTTTCCGCCCAATTTCTTCTGCACGTCCTGTGCCTGCTTCAGGTGATCCTGCAAGGTAGGCAGCGTCTTGGCGTCGAAAGCCTTCACTTCCGGATCCTTCGCTCCATTCGCCATCTTCTGGAACTCGGAAACATCGTGCGTGTGGTCCGTCACCATCGCGTCCATGTACTGCTTGTCGAATTGCTGACCCGAAAGACCTGACAACTTGTCCTTCATGGCCTGGTCGGTGGCCTTCGGTGACGTTGGCGGTGTCATCCCTTTGGACGAGGCTAACGAGGTCAGCTCGTTGTTGGCCTTGGTGTGGTCGTCGACCATGCGCTGGCCGAATGCTTTCACCTGCGAATCACTCGCCTTTTGCGCGGCAAGCTGTCCGAGCTGAACTTCGGCGAGACCGCCTGATGCAGCGTTGTTGATGAAGTGCTGCTCGGCGGAACTCAGGTTGGGCTTCTTCGAAGTTGAGCTGTGATTCGGGCCGCCTTCAATCTGGGAGTTCGGATCGTACCCGGTACCCTGCGCCATCGCAGTCACACTCAGAGCACACGCGAGCAGGAGAAGAGAGATTCTTAGTTGTTTCATACGTAGCTCCTAAGAATATTGATTGCCGAGGCCTGTTGCCTTGGGACTTCGACTCCGGCGTCCGTTCGTGTTACAAATGCCAAGTAATGGCAGATTCCTCGGCAGCAGCTCCGGCGACGTCTTCTTCCCAGCCTTCACCGCTTCTCGTTTCCTTGCACCAGCGCTTTGGCAAGCCGCAGGTTTATTCCCTGTTGCTTTTGTTTGCGTTTGCGTCACAGTGTTTCTGGCTCGCCGCTCGCAGCCCGCTGACGAACCTGGAAATGGCCTATGTGAGTCCGGGACACGCGGCGGAAGCGGCCGTTGGCCCGGAGAGTCACTCGCCTGTGGTGGCGGCTCTGGCGAAGGCGGCGCTCGCGCTGGCGTTTCCGACCGGCATCGATTCCCCTCTCTGGCGGATGTGGCTGCGCGCGCCTTTCGTGTTGATCGGCGGATTGCTCGGCGCTTCTCTTTGGTATGTCTCGCGGCGGCTGTACGGTAATGCCGGAGGCTACATCGCGCTCGCGCTGTATGCGTTTTCGCCGACGATGATCCAGCACTGGGCCGCAGTTTCACCCGACGTGATCGCTGCCTGGGGAGCCTTCGGTTGCATCTTCACCGGAATCGCCGTCGCCCACACGCTGTATGCTCCGCGTGAAGTTTTTCTCTGGAATTACCGCCGCATCATCCTGCTTGCCGTTGGCATTGGACTCGGTGTTGCCGCGGTTCCGGCGACCGCGTTTGCCGTGCCCATCGCGCTCTGTTTCATGCTGTATCTCGTGCCCCATCGGCGCGGTGCAACGGTGGGAATACTGAGTGCCGCTTGTGTGCTGGCGTTTGTCGTCATGTTTGCGACCTTTGGTTTCAGCTGGCATGCGCTGACAACGTTCGTGCGCGAAAGCGGAACTCTACAGCTTTCGACCGCACCGATGTCGGGTGGAGTGTTTAGTGCGCTGGCCGGAGGTTTTTTCTTCCGCAACGGACCGGCGTTCACGACGTTGCTCCTCGTGACGTTTTGCGTATGGGTGGGATGGCGTCGGGCGCGCTTCTTCGGGACGGCCGCTCCGCTGATCGTTGCCGTGGCCTTTCTTGTGGTAGGACTGCTGGCTGTGCATCGTGACGTGCTGGTGTTTCTGCAGATGGCGTTGCCGTTCCTGTTCGTCTTCACCGCCGGCGTCTGCGCCGATCTGCTGGAGTTGAAGTCTGCCTATAGCGGAATGGTTAAGGCGCTGATCCTGGCGACGGTGTTTTCTAATTGCCTGTTCAGCATTTCGGGACTCATCAGGATGTAGGTACCCTTCTTGAATACTTGAATACTAGAGCGGTCATTCGGGCGGCTCGCATTCCGAGCCCCGATTAGGAAATCCTAAGTTGCCCCGCGCTTGAGGAGGGCGTGGGGCAACTTGCTTTCCACGTGGTGCCGCCACGGCATCAGTTGAATTATGCGGAAACCCCGAAGCACAGTCTCCTCCTCAGCCCCAAGTGATCCGAATTTTCAGAGCCACTCTGCAAAACCGCGGCAAGCACACAGCAGTTCTCAATGTTGGGAGATGCCGGTACGCTTGATCGGTACCGTTCTGAGCGTGTTTCCGACGGTTGTGTCCGGAATGGTGTCCGGAATGGGTGCTCTCCCGATTGTTGCAAGGCTCGCTTCTCACCAGCGTTCTCGCGCAAAATAGGCGCGGATACTCACCTCACTACTCCTGCGCAATTCACGCCACGATAGCAACATCGGACCGGAGCGCGTCCCTTGTTGCCTGCAACGTGTGGACGAGCGATTCCAACGGCAGTTTCCGTACGATGGGTTTGATGGCCCATGCCAGTGCGGTCGGTATATCTCGTGTGAGCGAGATGGCCCTGCACTCGATGAACACGCCGCCGTCTTTCACTTCGAAACGCCAATACGAATACAAACGCCACAGGAAGCCGTATCCCTGATCGGGCGCTGATTTCGTTTCCTCCGGGGTGCCTGCGTGTTCGACTTCCTCGATTCGCGTGCTGTGCGAGCGGCACAAGGCTCGGTTAGCGTCGAGCCACGAATAATGCGCGTCGTGATAGCTGTCGAGAACTACTGTGATGAGCTTCTTCTTAAGCAGGCGCAGGTAAACCTGATAGTCGTCGCCCTCACGGCTGATCAGCTTCGAATCGATCACGTCGGGTTTGTAGACATTCTTGTGGTTGTCGTAATCCTGCACCAACGCAACCGCCTGCTGGGCGTTTCTTTCTGGCACGAATACGGCCCCGACCAGGTCGTGAATGAGACCTTCGGGAATGGCAACGGGGTCGTTCGCCTCTGCGCCCCAGTGCTCCGCGACGATGTCGCCCTTTCGTACTTTCTCAAGTCGCTTCTCGTCACGCTCCGACCAAAGGAACGTCGTTGGGCCTTGAGTGGCATCGTCCATCACTCTCTCGGCGGCAAGCACGTAGGCATCGAACGCCGCCACAGTCTCCGGCTTGAGCTGAACAGGTTGAATCGTGATAGCCATACGTTCTGTTGGATGGCTGTAGCACAGATGTAATACAGAGATCGATTGGCCTCGCGCTATAGCTGCGCCCAAAATGGCACTGGCACACCGTATTGAAGTCGGAAGCCCCTACGGGGCCAAAACGAGGCGGTTGTCGAACTTACAGCGGCCATTCAGGGGGTTCGCATTCCGGGCATTGGCTGTTGACGAACTCGAGCCAATTGAGGATATCGTCGACCGTGGGCAGCACCTGCCCATCACTGGTTCGATAAAGAGCGAATACCTCAGCAAAGCGGTCGGTAACGTAGACGGCCGCCTCTGCTTGTCCTTGCCGATTGCTGGCCCCGACTTGCTGGTGGACGCGGTTGTCCTTGTCCAGCAGCACCGGAAACGGGAGTTGAAGTCGGTCGACCGTTTGCGATGAAGATGGCGCGATAGCGAGGACCTCAGCCTCCGAGTCTTTGAATGCCTGGTATCTTGGGGCGATTTGGGAAAGCAATTGAGTGGTCCGGGGTTGATCATCCGCAAAGACCAGCACTAGATTGCGCCGGCCTCTGTAGTCGGAAAGACAGACTGGTTTTCCATCGGTGGAGAACAGGCTGAAAGTGCGAATGCAGTACCCCTTTGCAGGAAGTTCTCCGGCCGCAGTCAGCTGTCCACCAGCAATTTGTGCCTGTGACATCGCCCCTCCTTTTGGTCACCGTGCTCTATCATGTGGATGCCTTTCCCAAGCTTGCGGTAGCAGATCGGGTGGGACTAGGTGCTCCAGGGGGTGTGGTCAGCGCAACCGATCGAAGGGGCAGCAACGACCGTCCGATTGTACGCTCCCGTAAGTTGGAGCGTTCGGACCGAAATGGGATAGGTTGTTACATGGCCTGTTTGTTCAACAATCGTGGAACTTGGCCTCGAATCGGGGTAAAGTGCTGTTCGTGAAAGGACAATAGACTATGGGAGTAGCCGCTACTTCTCGTTTTCATTACAGCTACGAAGATGATATTGAGGAGTCGATCGAGGCGGCACTTTGTATGTTCGGTGCACAGATCGAGCAAGGGGCGAAATGGCGCCCATCAGTGCCGTTGCTGGTTGTCGGCGCAATCTGCGGATTGATAGGCGCCACCGCCGGGAACACGGCTCCGGGAAAGCTGGTCGGCTTCTTGCTTCCAATCGTCGTCGCCGCGCTTCTCATGATTTCATCAAAGGAGACACGCGTTCTAAGCGCACGGAAACAGATCGAGTTGTGCTTGCGCAAGAGTTACACGGACAAGATTTGCCACATTCACAATCTTGCGATTGACGACAGCGGCTTGGTCGAAACGTGCCCCTGCGGAACCGACACCCGCAAGTGGGAAGCCATAAGACGCTGGCATGAGACGGAACGGACCATCGCATTAGAGGCTCAGAACAAAGCCCTGTACACGATTCCAAAGCGTGTCGTGCCCCGTGAAGAGTTGCAACCGCTTCGTGACCTAATTTCAAGCCATGTCCTGCCAACACATATCTGATAGGTGCTTATATATCCCCTTTTGACTCACAATCCCGAATCGGGAAGACGATAAGAGCGCTGGAAGGAACGAGAATGAGCTTGCAACGCTTTAAGCCGCTGACGCGGGCGTTCATCGAGAAGATGGAGCATCAAGCAACCATTGAACGCGCACATATGAACAGAAGGTCGTTCAGTTGGAAACTCAGACTCGTCGGATTGGCCATTGGCATTGCAGTCGTGATTATGCTCGCCGCTTGGATGGAACATCTAGCATCGTGAGCGATATATCCCCAAGTATTAAACAATCCCGAATCGGTACAGTAGTGAGCGGGATGGCCTGACGTCATCGACAACTAATTTGCTCGTAGGGTCTGTTCTGCTGTTTATTGCTACCATTTGTTGCGAGGTTTTCGGTGGACTCCGAAGAACGAATCTATGATTGGGCGAACCTACCCGACGGCACCCAGACGTTCAGTCTGTGGCATTCACTCCACGACGGCTCCCTGCTCTCAGTAACCTCCGACTTGTTGGCGGGAACGGTTACTCTCAGATTCGAGGTTGATTACGTCAGGGATTTTCATCAGTTGCCTGAGGGCGCCCACTTCTTCATTGCCTTGGAGGGAGTCCAAAGTGTCCGCGCCCTCTGTAGTGTTCCATGGCCGGGCGAGTTCTCAATTCCACAAGGGACGCCTCGCGAACAACAATCTTCAATGGTTGATGAGTACCAAGCCAAGTGGCGCGAAGAATCGCGCTCGTGGGCCGAATTTGAGGGACTTACCGACAAGGGCCTGGAAGTGATGGACGCAACGCTCGCTCGTGGCGCAAACTCCGTAGCTCTGAAACTTGAAGTTATGGTGGAGAACGACTCCTACGAAAGAGCCTACCTTCGTGGCGAAGGGATCACGTTCATCGTGGGAGACCGAAAGGTCACGCAAGAGGAATTCCTCGCTTTAGGCGAAGCATACTGGGAAGCTTTTTCTGCACGGCAGCGGACCTGATTTGTCGGATCAGATCGGCCGTTGTCCCTGTCGCGACATCGCCAAGTACTAAACAATTCCGATTTGGGTGGATAGGTTGAGACATACCCACATCATTGCACGCAGCCCAGCTACTCACAGGGGAACTGATTATGCCTTAACTCAGTACGTTTGATGTACCGCGCACTCGGGCGAGGTTTTACTCGCGGCAAAACGCGCAAGTTCGAATCGGGAACACGCGATGCAGCACCGCCAAATATTGCGTAACTAAAAGGGTGTTACGGTGTTCCAATGTAAGTGGAGGGGTGTAACCCGGCTGGTCCGAGTTGCGCTATGATTCAGCTATGAAGCGTCTGACTATCATCGTCGTGGTCGTCGTTTTAGCGGGTTTGGCTCAGATCGCGCAGGGTCAGGTACGCGGCGTTCCTCCATCTGTGACGTCGCTTGCTCCTGGACGGCAGTTCCTGCCTGGGCCGAGCGTCACGTCACTCGGACCGCACGGATGGAACCACTCGCCTGTGCTGCTGGGCAACCCCGGATTCGGGCATCGCAGATTTGAACATCGCGGCGGGAGTGCGCGCGGCGGAAGTATCTTCGGTGGAGGTAGCATTTTCGGCGGATATGGCTACGCTTATGCCTATCCGGTCTATGTGACGCAGTATCCTTACGCGGACGATCAGGGCTACACGGAGCCTTCAACGAATCCTGCGACGATGTATCAGCCCGATCCGAACTATGCCGGCGAGTACGGATTGAGGGATCCTCGGAGAAACCAGCAGCCTGGAGAGGCCCGAAGTGTCAGCCCAGAGGCACAGCGGGAGGAACCGACGGTCACGGCGGAGAAGCAGCCTGCCAATGTTCCGGATACAAATGCTGCAGGAATAACGGCTGAGCCGCAACCCAAGACCGTGCTGATCTTCAAAGATGGTCACAAGCTGGAAGTTACGAACTACGTCATCCAGGGAAAGACGCTGTTCAACCTGGGCGACGAAGGACCGCGCAAGATAGCGCTGTCGGACTTGAATGTGGAAGAGACCATGATTCAGAACGACGATCGCGGGGTGGAGTTCAAGCTTCCTTAACGCGGAATACAACGCATCTCACGAGCGGCGCGACAATCTGCTCCGCTCATTTTCTTTTGCGATCTTTTTTCAACAAATTCTCTCAATTCCTCTTCCATCAACGCGCGAGAACACGTAAAATGCCCTGTTTTACGGTGTGCGCAAAATGTTGGTTGTGTAAAACCCGCATAAAAAGCCACTGAAAACGCTTTTTTAGTTTGGCGTGTTGTTGTAAGATACGCTCGCATTGGTTAAGAATCCAGAAGTCCTATTTCAAGAGGAGGATGTTTCATGGCAGCAGGTATGACTAAGACCGCGTTGGTTCGACATCTGGCTGAGAAGCTGGAACTCAACAACAAGACAGCCGCAGCGTTCCTGGAAACACTGGCGGAGACCGCCGTGAAGGAAACGAAGAAGAACGGCGTATTCGTAGTGCCCGGACTGGGCCGTCTCGTAAAGTCGAACCGCAAAGCGCGCACTGGCCGCAACCCGCAAACCGGCGAACCGATCAAGATCCCGGCGAAGACCGTGGTGAAGTTCCGCGTTGCGAAAGCCGCGAAGGACGCAATCGCCCCCAAGAAGTAGTTGCGGGCAAACGCAGTTTCCAAAGCCGGTCAAATGGCCGGCTTTTTTGTTTTTGCTCATTAGTGAACCACAGGCGGCGGCTTTCTCTTCTAATCTTCTGGATCACGAATATATCGTGATTCGATGGAGGAAAGCAGAATGATTCGCAGACTACTTGTTGCAATGGTCCTTACGGCCCTACCGTTGTTCGCGCAGAGCACCACGCAGCAGAATCCTTCTCCCGGTACGACTCCTGGCGGAATGCCTCAACACCATCACAAGTCAGCAGGGATGCAAAGCAGCGGCGATATGCAGGCTATGCATGAGAAGCACATGCAGCAGATGAAACAGAGCGTCGCCAAGATGAAGGCGCTGCTCCAGGACATGAAGACCAACGCCGCGGGTCTCAGCGGAAAAGAAAAGGCCACGATGGATGCCAACGTCCAACTATGGCAGATGATGATCGATCACATGGAAGGGATGATGGGTCAGATGTCGATGATGGGCGACATGGATATGCACGGCGGCATGATGCAGCATCAGGGTGGTGCGAGTGACAAGCAAGCGACTCCGCCGCCGAAATAAGGGATAGAGGCATCCTCCTAGAGGGCTGCGGCACGCAGTTCAAGCAAGGTGCGGGAGATTTAGGCGGCTCTTTTTTTCACTTCCCTGTTCGCGAACTCGGTCACGACCCGAACGATTTCGTCGGGCACTTCCAAGGTCGGTAAGTGCGTTCTTGCGGCGAGCTTGTGATAAGAGTACCAGGGATTCCTTGCCGCGAATGCGGCCTGCATCTCTGCAAATCCACCGTCTTGCGGCTGTGAGTAAATGTGCAGCACCGGCAAGGGAGGTTGGAGTCGTGCCATTTCCTGCAGCGGACTGCCGCATTCGGAATAGGCATTGCTGATTGAACGGGCCGCACGACTCCACATTGCGCCGTCATACTCGCGCATGACACTTTGCAGATATGCGTCAACGCGCTCGTTCGAAACGGCTCCCCGCCACACTTCCAACAGGTGATCGCGCGCTTGGATCCAGCGTGGCCCCTGCAGGTCCCGCAAGACATGAATGAAAGCGGGCGGTGGATCGCTCACGATCCAGTCAATCAGGACCAGCTTCTTTATGCGGTCACCGAGGCGGCGGCGCAGTGCGATTGCGATCCAGCCGGCGTGAGCGACGGCAACCGGAATGATTGCGTCAGCCGTGCTGGCGTCGATCACAGCCAACGCGTCTTCGACCAATTCATAGTCGTCGTACTCACCTTCAGGGCGCTCGGAATCACCGTGACCACGCCAGTCGAGCGCGAGCACGCGGTTGTTCTGCGACAGCTTTGGTGCTACGTCATCAAACAGCGTTCGATCCGAGCACCATCCAGGCATCAGCAGTAAGGCGGGTTCATTGTCGCCACGGTCACTGAAGCGTATCGTTGCTCCACTTGCACTTGTGCTTTTCATAGCGAAGTCCTCACAGGCTAGTTCTCAGTTCTCAGTGACCTCAGGGGCTAAAAGCCCCTGCTTGTTTTCACCTTGAGTGACACGGCTGAAGCCGTGCCCTTCCCAAGACCTTGCACCAGACTAGGCTACTTCCAGGTCCTGCTTTTCCTGCTTCTCTTCGCTGCTGGCCGTGGCCGCCTTCGCTGCATCCACCGTGAATTGCTCTTGCTCAGTGGAACCTTCGAGCGCCAGGGTCGAGGCTGTGCCACTGCTGATGAGCTGCGTGATGTCGTCGAAGTATCCGGCACCGACGAAACGCTGATGCTTGATCGCCTCGTAGCCGAACTCTTTCTCGCGCGAGAACTCTTTCTCCTGCAAGCGCGAGTAGGCGGTCATCCCCGACTCATTGTAGCCGCGCGCAAGTTCGAACATGGACAAGTTCAACGAGTGGAATCCAGCCAGCGTGATGAACTGGAACTTGTATCCCATTTCGCCCAGCGCCGGGATGAACCGCGCGATGTCCTTGTCGTCGAGCTTCTTCTTCCAGTTGAAAGACGGCGAACAGTTATAGGCGAGCAACTTGTCCGGGAATTTGGCATGCACGCTCTCAGCAAACTTGCGAGCGTCTTCCATATTGGGCTCACTGGTCTCGCACCAGAGCATGTCGGCGTAAGGCGCAAAGGCCAGAGCACGCGCGATCGCGATGTCGATGCCGGCGCGTATGTGATAGAAGCCCTCGACCGTGCGCGGACCGCTGATGATGAAATCGCCGTCGCGTGGGTCGATGTCGCTGGTCAGCAGATGAGCGCTCATGGCATCGGTGCGCGCGACTACCAGAGTCGGCACGCCGCACACGTCGGCAGCGAGGCGGGCTGAGACGAGCTTCTGTACGGCTTCCATGGTGGGCACCAGTACCTTGCCGCCCATGTGGCCGCACTTCTTGGCCGACGATAGCTGGTCTTCAAAGTGGACTGCTGCTGCGCCGGCCTCAATGAGGTTCTTAGTAAGTTCAAACGCGTTGAGAACGCCACCGAAGCCGGCTTCGGCATCGGCCACGAGCGGGGCGAACCAGTAGATACCGTTCTTGCCTTCGGAGTGATGGATCTGGTCGGCTCGCATCAGGGCGTTGTTGATGCGGCGCACGAGTGCGGGAACGCTGTCGGCAGGATAGAGACTCTGGTCGGGATAAACTTGTCCGGCTTCATTGGCATCGGCGGCGACTTGCCAGCCGCTCACGTAAATGGCCTTTAGTCCGGCCTTCACCTGCTGAACGGCCTGGTTGCCGGTCATCGCGCCCAGAGCGTGAACATAAGGCTCGTTTTTGACGAGATACCAGAGTCGCTCAGCACCCATTCGCGCCAAGGTGTGCTCCACGTGTATGGTGCCGCGCAGGCGACGAACGTCTTCTGGCGAATACGGGCGAATTATTCCGTGCCAGCGTTTATCTTTCGTCCAACCTTCTTCTAGACCGGGGAACTCTCGGTTGCCTTCAATGAGCATTTGTTTACGACTCCTCTAATCTCGCTCCCCACCTGGGATACGGGTTATGGGTTACTACAGGGTCAGTAGCACTTGATTGCGTCAGACACACCCGAGGAAAGTGGCGGAACCAGCGCCGAAACCGCACCGCTGTGCAATGAAGTTAGAGTGTTAGGGTGAGTCGCTGGTTGCGCGCCTTTTTCTGCCGGGATAGATTCAAACTTTTGCTAATTCCTGGCGAGAGTTGCAGCCGCTTTCAGAAATCGGGCTGGATTCTGCGCACTCGACGGGGTACTCTCGAAGAAGGACGGCAGAGTCTCGGGTTGGCCCTGAAAGGACTCATCGCAGCGGCTTAAGCCGCATTGATTCTGGAAGGTTTGTCGCACGAGTGAACTCGTGCCCTTCCGAAGGGTGCTTAAGGTTCTAAATGGCGAATTGTTCGGTCTGTGACGATACCGGTTTCAAGTACATCGAGCGCATGGAGCGTGGGCGCACGGTCCGTCGTGCCACCCGATGCGACTGCCAGCTCGAGCTTGAATCCGCCCGTCTGCTCGAAGCCGCGCACATTCCCGCACGCTATTTCGATTGCGACTTCGTCCACTACTATCCGCCGGACGCGCCCAAGGACTCGCTGGCACGAGCGAAGCAAACCGCCGAGGAGTTTGCCGAGCATTATCCGAACGTCAAGGGCGGGTTACTGATTGTCGGTGATATCGGCGTTGGCAAGACACATCTCGCGGTAGCGATTCTGAAGCAGCTAATCCGCAAGCGCGTGCGGTGCTTGTTCTCTGACTATCGCGAACTACTGAAGCAGATTCAGCACACCTACAACGCCACAGTCCAGGAAACCGAGTCCGATGTCCTGAGGCCTGTTTTCGATGCCGAGGTGCTGGTGCTCGATGAACTCGGCGCTGTGCGGCCGAGCGATTGGGTCTGGGACACCGTCAGTCTTATCCTCAACTCCCGCTACAACGACCGCAAGACCACCATCATCACCACAAATTATCCCGACCTGCCGCCGGCGGGAGCGGAGGCTGGTGACAGCCCGACCAAGGCTGCCAAGCGCGCCGCACGTACGGAAAGCCTGGGCGACCGCATTGGCGAGCGCATGCGCTCACGACTCCACGAGATGTGCGAAGTCATCGAGATGCGCGGTGAAGACTACCGCACACGTCCACAACGCTCTCTCGGATCGCTAAGCTCGATGCGCAGGGGCTGAGTTCGCCTGTTCCATTTCTAGAACAAATCCTCTCACGCCGATGCCCTGAGTGCTTTTGGCACTACTCTGGATTAGTGATGTTGTTGACTGAATATCCTAGAAGTGGGATAAATGAGAAGCGTACAGGCGATCGGTGAAAAACCGCTGATTTGGTCCAGCCCGGCGTACCGTGAATACCAGAGTTTTCCTGAGCACGTTCAGGGCGAGTTCGGAAATGCTCTCGGACTGGCGCAGTGGGGCGGAACACACCCAGCTGCGAAACCTTGGAAAGGCGAAGGACCTGGAGTTTTCGAACTCGTTGAGAGTTTTGATGGAGATGCTTATCGAGCCATCTATACGGTTCGGTTTCGGCGTGCAGTCTATGTTTTGCACGCATTTCAGAAGAAATCGACTACCGGAATCAAGACTGCTCGGCGGGACGTTGAACTGGTCCATAGCCGACTAAAGATAGCGGAGGCGAACTACAGGGAACGATATGGCGAAGATGACTAAAGTCGGCACAGTAGACGGAATTGATTTCTTGCAAGGCTCTGGGAATGTCTTCGAGGATTTGGGCTTCCCCGATGCCGAAGAACGCCGCACAAAGCTGTGGCTGGCATTTACGCTAAACGATATCTTGTCCAACATGCGGCTTTCTCAGAAAGAGGCCGCTATGCGTCTGGGCATCAATCAGCCCAAGATCTCTGCCCTCAAGAACTACAAGTTGGATGGTTTCTCCGTCGCAAGATTGATGGACTTCCTGACCGCACTCAGTTACGACATCGACATTGTCATCCGCAAGAAGCCGCGATCCTCGAAGCCGGGAAAGATCAGGGTCAGCGCCGCGTAAAGTCACACTGGGCTGAGGGCTCGGCGGCGCATTGTCTCACTGGCGCGCGGTCGGCTTCGTCCGCGTCCTCTGGGCGGGGTAATAGCTCCAGTAGATTGATCGCGGATCCATCGCTCTCAGTTCATCGGGCACGAGTTGAATCGGGACGGCATTCAAACCTAGCGCGCGAACTTGCGATGTTAGCCGCTCGGGATCGTAGGTCCATATCTGACCGTTTTCCAGTCTTACGCGCGCGACGAACGCAACGACCGTTACCAGTTGCGCCACCTCGTTCTCCCAGGCTGGCCAGCCCGCGCCATCGCGCAGGTCGAAGGTCGTCGAGGTGTCGGCCATCCTAGTCATGGTGAGCGTCGAGAGGTGCTCTCCCCAGATATCGAACAGCATGTAGCGCACTTCGACGGCTGAAATCGCCTGGGTGGGCTGAGCAGTGCCAACCGGCATCAGCACGTGCATTTCTTCCTTTTCCTCGAAGCGCGGATAGAGGCCACTCTTATTGAGCTGTACCGGTGCCGAGAGATCGTTGACCGATAGCCAGCGCCGCTTCAACGAGGAGCCCTGATTCAAAAACCCACTCGCATTGCGCACAGCGACACTGCCGCCATCTTCCTCGCGCACCTGAAAGCCTGAGCTCTCGTTCGCTTGAGCAAAAAGCGATCCAACAAACAGAAACACTACCGCGAAAGCCGTAATGCAACGCATGGATGTCCTCCGTCGAGGGGCCCAATGTATGTCGCAGGCAGTCGGTTGTCAAGACATCTGGAGAAGATGCGCGTCTGCCTTTAGGTTCAGACGTGTGTCACAGCAGGAGGGTTAGCAGGAGACCACATTTGAATCGACCCGTATCTGCCAAAACCGGGGCAGATATGGGGCACCTCATTTTCGCTCCAACACTTCCTTTGGCAGGACAGCGTTCATCGATCCGGAGCGAAAACCTTCGAGATCGAGCGTGACATAAGTAAAGCCGAGGGCCTTGAATGCTCGCGTAAACTTTGCGGCCATCTCGACTGTCATGGCTCGGGCAAGCTCGTCGTGGGCGATCTCGATGCGGGCGATTTCGCCATGATGGCGCACACGGAATTGCCGGAAGCCCATCCCACGGATTACGTCTTCGGCGCGCTCGACAGCGTTCAGCGCTTCGATGGTCACAGGGCGGCCGTATTCGATCCGCGATGAGAGACACGCGGAGGCTGGTTTGTCCCAGATACGGAGGCCGGCTTCACGGGCTAGGTCGCGAATGTCCTGCTTCGTAAGGCCAGCTTCGAGCAGAGGCGCAGCGACCTGGTGCTTCTTGGCGGCCTGCTGTCCAGGACGGTAGTCGCCGCGGTCGTCGGAATTCACGCCATAGGCAAGCGTGGCGAAGCCGCGCTCCGCACAGAACTTTTCCATTACGGTGAAGAGTTCGTCCTTGCAGAAGAAGCAGCGCTGCGCGTCGTTCTTCGCGTACTCAGGCCGATGCATCTCGTTGGTCGATATGGTTTCGACCGGAATCTTGTGCTCTTCGGCGAAGGCCAGAGCATCGCGCATTTGCGAACGAGCAAGGCTCGGCGAATCGGCCATAACGGCGAGCATATTCTCGCCGAGAATTTCATGTGCCGACCAGGCAAGATAAGCGGAATCGACACCGCCCGAATAGGCTACCAGCGTGCGACCAAGGTCCTTGAGGCGCGAATAGAGCGCCTCGCGCTTTTGCTGCAACGTCATAACACCAGTCTAAACGATGGACAAACGATGCGCGGAACATCCGATAAACCGCGCATCCGCTCGACTAGAAGAGTCTTTCCTGCTTCCTCAGCGTGCCGAAGGTTCCGATATTCGCCAGGGTGAGGGCGAAGCGATACTGACTCTCGTCGCGAACACTGCCGAACTTGAACCGCCGGTACTCGAAGGTGATGCCGCAGCAATCCCAGTTGTAGGTCGTCTGCGCCGCCGCGTATTGTATCTGGCCCTGCGAGACGTCATAGCCAATCACGCCGGCGGCATTCACGCCCCGACGATTGAGGTTGCCGAAGTTGAGCTGTGTCCGGAACTGGTTGAACTTCTGCGGAGCGGCAATCAAAGCGGTATTGAACTCGTTTGGCGTTTGCAGATACGCATGTCCGGCGGAAAGCCCGATATTGCTATTCAGTTTGAAGTTTACAAGCGCGATAGTGGAATTAATACGGCTGCGCAAAGTATCGAAATCGAGTTGCCAGTCCAGGTCAGTCCTGGCCCCCTTATTAAGCCGCAAGCGCGATACGATCGGCGAAAAGCGCCGGGGCTCGAAGAGAAATGCTACGCCGGTCAAGTTCTCGGTAGTCGTGAAGACGTTGCGCCGACCAGGAACGAGTGCTCCCCCAAACGTCGGATCGAAGAAGTACTTCTGGGCCAATTCCCAACTGACGATCTCTCGTGCAGAGCTAGTTCCGCAGCCGCTCGAGCTTTGTGCGGTTGCGATAGAGTCTTCGACGGCCGCCGGATCGTCCTCGGAATCTATGGAATGCTGAAGTCCGCGCTCAGGCGCCAGAGCCCGCGCAGGCGCCGCCGGAGGCTGGGTCCGTTCGACCTCAGCTGGGCAATCGGTTTTCGACTGCCGTTTCGCGAACAGTCGATTCACGATTGCGTATTCGATCTCGTTGGTGTTGGCCAGTATGTCGCGCTCATCGAACCTGATGATTTCGCGGAAATTGTCCACCCCAGTGACTTTCTCGTACCGTATGCGGGGTTCGATAGTGTGTTTCAACTTGTGGCCGAAGACTGGTTTATCGAAGATCTTGGCCAGTGCCGGTGGACGTATTTCGAAAGCGGCATCGAGAGCACGACGATTGATTGGATCGCTTACAGGCACAAGAGATGTGCTCGAATTCGCGATGGTCCGCTCAGAATAGTAGGTGTTACGCAGCGTCAATTCTGGCCGGAAGCCCCAGCCTTTCCAGTGCATCGGCATCGAAATATTCGGTGCGATGTCGAAGCGTGCCAAGACGTCGTTGGTTACGAACGAAGGTTGCCGCCTTGAGAGCCCCTCGGTTGCCGCATCGAACGACCAGTAGAAGGGAGACTTACTCAGCTTGCGATCAACCGACGAGAACTCTCCGCTGGGAGCATGGACGATGGTTACAACGTCACCACTCTGGGTGCTCTGAAAATTCTGATAACGCGACGCCAGTGCGTTAAGCGAATAACCGTCGCTGGTCCGCGAGAGAAAGGCGACGGACTTCACCTCGGTATTAATGGCTTCGTTGAAACGTTCGGCATAAACCACACGGAAGAGGAACTGCGATAAATAGTCGATGTTGGCGACCCCGCGGAATCCATACGGCAGAAAGGCTTCACCGTTCAGGCGAGCCTCGCGTCCGCCTGGATTGGTGGTCACGTTGGAATTGCCGACACCTGGAACAAAGATCGTCTGCGTTATGGCTGAGCCGCGATCAAGGACGCCGAAGTAGTTGACATTCAAGAACGCCGTTTCGCTCGGGCGCCAGCGGAAATCGCCCCTCTGGGCCCATCCACGACGCGAGTAGTACTCGGCACCCAAGGTCATGTCCATGCTGCGATTCATGGCCCAGTAAAAAGAATCGCCGATGGTGAAACCTTTGATGGTTGAGTTTCCGATGTGGGGTATCAGAAATCCCGACTGGCGCGCTAGCCTCTCCACCGGGTGCTCAACGAAGGGGAAATAGAACACGGGGATGCCGAACATCCGGAACGTGCTGTTATACATCTTCGCGTTCTCGCCGGCCACGACCTGTATTTCCTGCGCTTGGAAGGTCCATTTCGGCTTAGGGAGTGTGCATGATGTGACGCGTCCGCCTCGCACGATGAACTTGTCGCGTCCAACCTTCTCCACTTCCGCTCCAGTGAACGAAAACGGATTCGAACTGGTGAGCACGACACCGCGGCCGCGCGCTTTTGCGCCCGTCGAACCGACCACGTCGAAGAATTTTCCGGAATCAGTATTGATGTTGTAGCTGCCGTGGCTGGCCGTAATGTGCTCATCATGCGGGCCACCACTGAGCAGGACGTTGCCACTGAGGGTAATTTCACCCGTAGCTGCGTTGTATGTCATCTCGTCTGCACGCAGAACGTAGGACCGGTAGTCGATTTCGGCGTCGCCGCGCAGCTTATAGACGTCTCCTTGTTTCTCCTGTTCGCGGGCCTTGATGGTGGCCTGCTCGCCGCTGGGCTGCGTGCCGGCCTGGGATTCAGACAAGTCGTCGTAGGTAAGGGCGGGCGTCTCAGCCTGCGGCCCCTCCGGGCGCGCCTCAGAGTCGGCACGAAGCTGGCTGATTAATAGCGCCGGTATCACAAACAGATGACAAACGAGCGCAAGAGTGATAAAGATTCGAATGCGGAAAGTCATCGGCGCAATTACCTGTGCTTGGATGTTAACAGCAGGGGAGACTCGGAAGGTAGCGTTTCGAAGGCGCTGAAGCCGGGAGTACTTGTATGCCGGACTTGCCGCACGCTCTGGCCTCTCTCAACTCGGCATGCCTTGTCCGCTCTGCGGTCGAGACGGTTGTTCCTGTGGCACGCGCTCAACGGCGCGCGTGACGCCGCGTATCTCCTTTTCTCATGAACATGAACCGGTGTTGGTAGACCCGGAATTCAACGACAATACCGAACAGCAGTTTGAGGACAGCCTGATGTCCTCGCCAGTATCTGAGTATCGGAGCATTCAGTTGGGCCAGAACAAGATCGTGCAAGACAGAATAGAGATGACAGCTAGCAGTGGCGAGACTTCGCTGCCTCCGGAGCCACAACTTCGGGAGGCTGAAGGTGTGCCCAGCGGTATCGCGCGCCACGCAGTCGAGGCGTCCGCGCTTGAACGGAGCGCAGAGAACTGGCGGGACGAGGTTTCTTCTCGGTTGAACAGTTATGCCAAGCGTCGTGGGCGCAAGCATCTAGCGGGCGAATACTCACTGCAATTGGACTTCGAACGCCCAAGGCGTTCGAGCGCTGCAACTGCGGCTGCGTTAGAGCCCATGCTGGACCAGCCGGCGCCACAACTAGATGCTTACGCGATCACCGCGCCTGAGCCCGTGATCGAGGCGGAGCCAGATGTCGAACCCGATTGGCGGCCTTCGTTCACGACGGCCGAGATTGCGGCGATGTCCGAGGTGCCACAACAGACTGAGCCCGAGCCAGTCGTTGCCGCACCGGAGAAGCCGAAGCGGCGACAGCACCGGGTGATTGAGTTTCCAAGACTGTTTTCGTTGGAGCGCACTGAGACGCCCTCCGACGAGCTCGCGGAAAACCTCGACAAGCCGCGAATCCTCGATGTGCCGGAGGAGACGGAGCAGATCGTTTTGCCCCTGGCGGACATCAGCCTGGAAATGCAGCAGCACGCGGAGGAAGCGGCACCGCCACGTGAGTTCGAGCTGCCGATTCAGGTGGCAGGAATGTCGCAGCGACTCTTCGCCGCGATGGCCGACAGTATGATCGTGTTCTTTGCGACTGCTGTGTTTGCCGGGATCGCGCTGAACATGGCAAAAGAACTCCCGCACAACAAGCTCACGTTAGCGGCAGGAGTTCTCGCTCCCGTAGTGTTCTGGGCGTTGTACCAGTACCTGTTCCTGGTGCACTCCGCCGGAACTCCGGGAATGAAGATGGCACAGCTCCGGCTTGCCACTTTCAATGGTTACGGTACGAATCGCGGAAGTCGCCGTACTCGTGCGTTGGGGCTGATGCTGTCGCTGGTATCGGCGGGCATGGGCTTCGGCTGGGCTCTGGTCGATGAAGACACGCTATGCTGGCACGACCGGATTAGCAGAACTTACCTGACGCACCGATAGCAATCACGCGGGCAGCGTTGCTGTCCGCGTTCTCCCTCCCAAGTAACCTCTCGCCAGTCCTCCGCATCCGACACACAGGGCGGAATTGTTTCGATGTCTAAGTCCCTTCGTTTTGTGTTGCTTGCTGCGGTTGCGGTCGCGATGGCTTGGTTCTTGATTGCTTTCACAAGGTGCGGAGGAACGACACGAGGCAGCACGAACGTCAGCACGAGTAACCCGCCTCAACCACCGAAGTCTAACCACGTGGTCGTAGTCCTCCTTGAGAATGCCTCGTACTCGCAGGTAATCGGCAACTCGGCAATGCCGTACCTGAATTCGCTGGCGAACCAGTATGCGCTGGCAACCAGCTACTTCGCGGACGCACACCCCTCGCTGCCCGACTACTTTGTTCTCACGGCTGGGCAGACCGTCACTTCCGGCGACGCCTTCTCAGGCACGGTATCGGACGACAACATCGTCCGCGAGTTGAACCGGGCCGGCCGAAGCTGGAAGGTTTATGCCGAGAGTCTGCCGTCGGTCGGCTACATGGGATCGGATGTCAGGCCGTACATTCGGCATCACAACCCGTTCGTGTATTTCTCTGACGTGGCAAACGACGCGGCGCAGCAGCAGAACGTAGTTCCGTTCACCCAATTTGCGCTCGATCTGGGATCGGGGTCTCTACCCAACTACTCGTTTGTGGTGCCGAACGAGTTCGACGACGCTCACAGTTGCCCATCATCGAATCCTAGCTGCACGGACAATGACAAACTCGCTGCCGCCGATCGCTGGTTACAGAGCAACATTGATCCACTGCTAAGCAATGCGGCTTTCGCAAACGACGGCGTACTGATGATTGTCTACGATGAATCCCTGTCTTCAGACACACAGAGTGGCGGCGGCCACATCGCGGCAGTGCTGGCCGGACCGGTAGTGAAACCCGGCTTCAAGTCCACCACCATCTACCAGCATGCAAGCACGTTGCGCATGACATTGAAGCGGCTGGGTGTAACCAATTATCCGGGCAACGCGGCTTCAGCTCCCGAGATGGACGAGTTCTTCACCAGTCCGTAACGACGCCTCAGTAAGGCTCATCATGAGAACCTATTGTGACGATTCGCCTTTTGTATCAGTGATGGGCAACCTTGCTGCTATGCTCCGATGGGCTTTCACGCTGAACGATCCAGTAATGAGTCCACTCTTTTGAATCGGGTCGGTACGCTCCCAGGGCGTACGGAATCTAACTCAGGGACTGATGAGCACCACGACCAACAACGTTAAGCGCGCCGCTATTCCGGTTTTCGTGGCCAGCACGGTAATGCTGACCTTTATTTCGGTATGGCGGGTGGTCGCCATCGTTCTTTCCGACCTTGCGTCGTCGGCTTACTATGTCGGCGGTGATGCTGAGAAGGTCATTGGCAAGAGTGCTCCCTGGTTCATCCTGGCGGTAATGATCTTCAGCTACGCTGTTCGGGCCGTCTACATCGAGTCCAGCAGCATGTTCGTGCGCGGCGGCGTGTACCGCGTAGTGAAGGAGGCAATGGGCGGAACGCTGGCGAAACTGTCGGTTTCCGCGTTGCTCTTCGACTACATATTAACGGCGCCGATCAGCGCCGTCTCCGCCGGGCAATACATCGCCGGGTGGATCAGGCAGGTGGCGATCTACTTCCACCACCCGATCTCGGACAGGTTCAACGATAACTACTTCTCGGCCGCCTTCGCAGCGGCCGTTGTCATTTATTTCTGGTGGCAGAACACAAAGGGCATCCACGAGTCGAGTGACAAGGCCCTGAAAATTATGAAGATCACCACCGTGATGGTGGTGATCCTGATCATTTGGTGCATCGTCACGATCTCGCACAACGGTGCGCAGCTTCCGCCGCTGCCGACGAAGGCAGTTCTGACCGGCGCAAATGGCCTTACGGAACGCGGACCTGAAGCACTCGGCTGGCTCAACGGAACCCTATTCAGCGGAATCACAATGGTCCTGCTGATGGTAGGCTTCGGACACTCTGTGCTGGCCATGTCGGGCGAAGAGACGCTGGCGCAGGTCAATCGCGAGATCGAGCACCCCAAGCTGAAGAACCTGCAGAAGGCCGGCATGGCCATCTTCATCTACAGCATGATCTTCACCGCGGGAGTTTCGTTCTTCGCCGTGATGATCATTCCCGATGCGGTACGTCCTCAGTACTTCGCGAACCTCATCGGCGGTCTGGCCATGTACATGGTCGGCCCAACGTGGATCAAGTTGCTCTTCAACGCCTTCGTCGTGCTGGTCGGTGCGTTGATCCTGTCCGGTGCGGCAAATACCGCGATCGTCGGCGCAAACGGCGTCATGAACCGCATCAGCGAAGACGGCGTTTTGACGCCTTGGTTCCAGAAGCCGCACAAGCGCTTTGGAACGAGTTCGCGCATCATCAACCTGATCGTTGCTCTTCAGCTTTTCACAATCATCGCGACGCGCGGCAACGTATACTTCCTCGCTGCCTTGTACGCCTTCGGTGTTATCTGGAGCTTCTCGTTCAATTCGCTGGCCGTGCTGGTGCTGCGCTATACGCACCGCGAGAAACGCGAGTGGAAGGTACCCGGCAATTTCACAATTGGCGGCCGGGAGATTCCGATCGGGCTGATCTGCATCACCATTTTCCTGTTCTCGATCGCGTTCGTGAACCTGTTCACTAAGCGTGATGCGACGATGGCAGGCGTCAGCTTTAGCATCGTCTTCTACGTCGTCTTCTATTTTTCCGAGCGATACACGCATAAGCTACGGGAGGCAAGCGGACAAGAGCACTACGATCAGTTTCGCGTGTTCGGAAATCCTGAGCTAAACAATTCAACCATCGGCGTGCGGCCTGGAAACAATCTGGTTGCGGTTCGCGATCCGCGCAACCTTTTCTATTTGCGCCAGGTGCTGCAGCGAACCGACACAACCAAGCAGGACGTCGTCGTGATGACGTCGCGCATCTCCCACCGCGAACACAGCTTCAGCGGCAACGTACAGTTCGAAGCGAAAGACGTATTCGATCAGTATGAGCAGGAGCTCTTTACGCGTGTGATTGCCATTGCCGAAAAGGAAGGCAAGACGGTCCAACTGCTTGTCGTTCCGGGCACGAACGTTTTCGACACGATCATGGCGACGGCGGCACGACTGGAATCCGCCCGCGTTGTCTGCGGACTGTCCAACAAGCTCACTGCCGACGAACAAGGCAAGCTCACCGGTGACGCTTGGGAGCGACTGCCGGACCCAAAGCCGCGCTGCATGCTCGAAGTTCACGCGCCTGACGGAAACATCAGCGAATACTACCTTGGTCCGCACACGCCACGTCTGCGCGAGCAGGACAACGCGCTGCTCCACGAACTCTGGTTGAAACTGACGGCCGATCCGCGTTACCGAGGCCTGCACCATTACGATATCGTGTCTCTCGCACTCGATGAGTTAGAGCAGGAACTTCAACACGGCCAGCGCGATAGGCTCATGACAATCCTCGACGAGAAGCTGAACCAGCGCTCACGTCCGAATTAGTACTATTTCTCCTGAGTACAACTCCAGCCGCTTTGCTTTCCTTTCCTTTCCCGCTGCCACGGTGTACGGGGAGGAATAGTACAATCATTAGACTTGTCAGTTAATCAGGGCCGCATGGTGGTCTAGTCAGGGATGAATGAGCGCCACAATCAATAACATAAAGCGGACCGCCATTCCGGTATTCGTGGCCAGCACGGTGATGCTGACCTTCATCTCCGTCTGGCGCGTGGTCGCCATCGTCCTCTCTGACCTTGCGTCTTCGGCTTACTACGTTGGCGGCGACGCCGAGAAGGTCGTTGGCAAGAGCGCACCCTGGTTCATTCTGGCGGTGATGCTGTTCAGCTATGCCGTGCGCGCGGTCTACATTGAGTCGAGCAGCATGTTCGTTCGCGGCGGAGTTTATCGCGTCGTGAAAGAGGCGATGGGCGGCACGCTTGCCAAGATCTCAGTTTCCGCTCTGCTGTTCGACTACATTCTAACTGCCCCGATCAGCGCGGTCTCCGCCGGTCAGTACGTGATGGGCTGGGTAAGACAGGTAGCGGCCTACTTTCGTCATCCCATTCCCGCGTGGGTGAACGACAACTACTTCGCTGCCGCATTCGCCGTTCTGGTTGTTGTGTACTTCTGGTGGCAGAACACGAAGGGTATTCACGAATCCAGCGACAAGGCACTCAAGATCATGAAGATCACCACGGCAATGGTGATCATTCTGCTGGTGTGGTGCATCATCACCCTGATTCAAAGAGGTGGCCAGCTGCCGCCGCTCCCGACCCGCGAGGTGCTGACCGGACCCAATGGACTCACGGAGCGCGGCGCCGAAGCGTTCGGTTGGCTGAATGGCTCGTTCTTCGCCAGCATCACCGGCATCATGCTGATGGTCGGCTTCGGCCACTCCGTCCTCGCCATGTCGGGCGAGGAGACGCTGGCGCAGGTCAACCGCGAAATCGAGCACCCCAAGCTGAGGAACCTGCAAAAAGCGGGAATGGCGATCTTCGTTTACTCGCTGATCTTCACCGCCGGCGTTTCGTTTCTCGCCGTGATGATCATCCCCGACAGCGTGCGTCCGGAATACTTCGCCAATCTCATCGGCGGTCTGGCGATGCACGTCATCGGACCGACATGGCTCAAGCTCCTGCTCAACGCTTTCGTCGTGCTCGTGGGCGCGTTGATCCTCTCGGGTGCCGCGAATACATCGATCGTCGGCGCCAACGGCGTGCTGAACCGAGTTGCAGAAGACGGCGTATTGATGCCGTGGTTCCGGCGTCCGCATAAGCGCTATGGAACCAGCTACCGCATCGTCAACATGATCGTCATCCTGCAGCTGGTCACGATCATTGCCACGCGGGGCAACGTTTACTTCCTCGCAGCGTTGTACGCCTTTGGCGTGATTTGGAGTTTCTCGTTCGAAGCGCTTGCTGTACTCGTGCTGCGTTATACGCGCCGAGTGACGCGCGAGTGGAAGGTGCCGGGCAACATCACGATCGCTGGTAAGGAGATCCCGATCGTACTGGGACTCATCGTATTCGCCCTGTTCTCGATCGCTTTCGTCAATCTATTCACGAAACGCGATGCCACAATCGCGGGTACCACGTTCAGCGTAATCTTCTTTGCCGTATTTACATTTTCCGAACGCCACTCGCGCAAATTGATGGCGGCGACCGGCGATGATAAGTTCGATCAGTTCCGGGTGTTCGGCAACCCTGAGCTGAACAACAGCACTATCGGCGTTCGTCCGGGAAACATTCTCGTTGCTGTCCGCGATCCCCGGAATCTCTTCTATCTTCGAGAGGTACTCCAGCGCACCGACACGACGAAGCAGGACGTCGTCGTCATGACATCGCGCATCTCTCACCGCGAACATAGTTTCGCCGGAAACGTCCAATTCGAAGCCAAGGACGTCTTTGACCGGTACGAGCAGGAGTTGTTTACACGCGTAATTGCCGTGGCCGAAAAAGAAGGCAAGACGGTGCAGCTGCTCGTGGTTCCCGGTACGAACGTCTTCGATACCATCATGGCAACGGCACAGCGGCTTGAATCGGTCCGCGTGATCTGCGGTCTTTCAAACAAGCTGACCGCCGACGAGCAGGGCAAACTCACCGGCGATGCCTGGGAGCGCCTGCCTGATCCGAAGCCGCGCTGTCTGCTCGAAGTGCATTGCCCGGACGGAACCGTGAGCGAGTATTATCTTGGTCCGCACACGCCACGTCTGCGCGACCAGGACAATGCCTTGCTGCACGAAATATGGCTGAAGCTCACAGCCGATCCGCGCTACCGCGGCCTGCACCACTACGACATCGTCTCGCTCGCCCTAAAGGAACTACAGCAGGAACTTGATCACGGCGAACGCGACAAGCTCATGGGGTTACTCAATGAAGAGCTGGACAAGCGCTCGCGGCCACAACTGTAAGCAAGTCCAGCCACTACCCTCATCATCTGCTTCCCGCTATTCCAAAATCGTCCCGAAAGAAACGGCTCGCTAGACATCTTGGAGAAACGGCTTTCCTAGCGTAAATTGCTGTCCAGCAAAGAAAATCACAAAGGCATGATTCCGCGTGGAATACGTGCCTATTGAGTCGTGGAGGCCAGATGGGAAAGTTATCGCGTCGCAGTTTCCTAAAGACGACGGGGCAGGCTGGAGCAGCGCTGGCTGCCAGCAGCATGCTGGGCAAAGTCGGATGGGCACAGAGTGCAACCGGTCCGACACGCGTGGTGATTGATTCGACTCGCCGCATTTCCGCTATCGATCGAAACATCTTCGGCTCGTTTCTTGAGCAACTAGGACGCGCCATTTACACGGGCATCTATGATCCCGGCTCAAAGCTCTCCGACGCAAATGGTTTCCGTACCGATGTAATGAAAGAAATCCGCAAGCTGGGTGTTCCCATCGTGCGCTATCCCGGCGGAAACTTCGTGTCGGGTTATCACTGGCTCGATGGCGTTGGCCCCAAGAAGGACCGCCCGCGGGTGCTGGATCGCGCCTGGAACACGATCGAAACCAATCAATTCGGCACCAACGAATTCATCGACTGGGCGCGCGCTGTAGGAACCAAACCTTTGTTCGGACTCAATTTCGGCACCGGCTCGGTCGAGGATGCGGTCGCTCTTCTCGAGTACTGCAACATCCCGAAGGACACAAAATGGAGCGAACTGCGGCGTCAGCACGGCTACGACCAGCCGCACAACGTGAAGTATTGGTGCCTTGGCAACGAGATGGACGGTCCCTGGCAGATCGGCCACATGAAAGCCCCGCAATACGCTGAGAAAGCGCGCGATGCCGCGCGGCAGATGCGTAACGTTGATCCTTCCGTCAAGCTGATCGCTTGCGGCTCAAGCGGTCCGTTCATGCCTTCCTACATCGAGTGGGACCGCCAAGTGCTGGAAGAGTGCTACGACCTTGTAGACGGAATTTCGCTTCATCGCTATTGGGGCAACACCGACGAGTGCTTCAACGACAGTCAGAAATATCTGGCGATGAACCTGACCATGGATCGCCAGATCGAAGAGATCATTGCCGTCTGCGATCTGGTGAAGGCCCACCAGCGCACGCGCAAGCAGCTGTTCCTGTCGTTCGACGAGTGGAATGTCTGGTACCGCGCGCGCAATGGCGACGCCACCGATGGCCACAGAACGGAAGCCCCGCATCTGCTTGAAGAGGTTTACAACCTTGAAGATGCGCTGCTGGTCGGCGGACTGATCAACTCGCTCGTGCGCCACTCTGATCGCGTAAAGCTCGCTTGCCTTGCCCAGTTGGTGAATGTGATCGCTCCGATCATGACGAACGAAAGTGGATTGTTGAAGCAGACCACGTATTATCCGTACTTGTGGGGCTTGCATCACGCTCGCGGTTTCGCGCTCGACGTTGCTGCGGAAGGGCCGACCTATCCTGTGCCGACTCTGGGCAAATCGATTGACGAGAACGCGGTCCAAATCCCCGGCCTGGGCGACGTGCCGTACCTCGACGTCATGGTGACCCTTGATCCGGAGAAGAAGACAGCGAACGTCTTCGTTCTTAATCGCGATCTCGAGAAATCGCGCGAATTGCTTCTGGATTGGCATGACCTGACGCCAACCAAGGTGGTCGAGTTCCAGACGATGACAGGCAAGGATCTGAAGGCGATCAATACGTTCGCCGAGCCGAATCGCGTGACGCCGCAGGAACTCGAAAAGCCGAAAGCAGGCTCGAAGATGTCCCTGCAGATTCCGGCACGGTCCTACTCGGTTCTGGTGCTGGCAATCTAGTAGCACTAAATAGTGATCGGCTGATCTGGAGGCGTAAACACCGCCAGATCAGCCGATGGCGCAGCGCAAAGAAGTATGTAGCGCCGGACTCCAGTCCGGCAGCTCTGAATCCAGATTGAAAGTTGTTATCCCGCCACAGTCGCTTCTGCCTTCAGCTTCTCCGCCTGATAATGCGTAATCAGCGCGTCAATGAACGGCTGTAGTTTGCCGTCCATGACTTCGGTGAGCTGGTGCATGGTCATGCCGATGCGGTGATCGGTGACGCGGTTCTGCGGGAAGTTATAGGTGCGAATCTTCTCGCTGCGATCGCCCGAGCCGACCATGGCCTTGCGCTCTTTCGCCAGAGCGTCATGCTGTTTCTGCTGCTCGACTTCATAGAGGCGCGCACGCAGAACGCGCATGCCCTTCTCACGATTCTTGATCTGCGACTTCTCGTCCTGGCAGCTGACGACGGTTCCGGTCGGAATGTGCGTAATGCGCACGGCCGAGTAGGTCGTGTTAACCGACTGGCCTCCGGGCCCGGACGAGCAGAATGTATCGATCTTCAGGTCCTTCGCGTCGATCTTCACATCGACGTCTTCGGCTTCGGGCAGCACGGCAACCGTTACGGCCGACGTATGCACGCGTCCCTGGGTCTCGGTCTGGGGAACGCGCTGCACGCGGTGCACGCCGCTTTCGTACTTCATCTTCGAGAACGCGCCGTGGCCTTCGATAATGGCGATCACTTCCTTCAGTCCGCCAACGCCTGATTCCGACGTCGACAGCACTTCAACGCGCCAACGTTGCGTTTCGGCGTAGCGGTTGTACATTCGGAAAATCTCGGCCGCAAACAGCGTCGCTTCGTCACCACCCGTGCCCGCCCGGATTTCGAGAATGACGTTCTTCTCGTCATTCGGATCCTTCGGCAGAAGCAGAACCTTCAGTTCCTCTTCGCACTCGGCGAAGCGCTTCTCCAGCGACTCGAGTTCTTCCTGCGCATAGGCGCGCATCTCGGCGTCAGTTTCCTGCTCGACCATCGCCCGGCTGTCGGCGATGCCCTGCTTCAGCGCCTTGTATTCGCGATAGCGCTCGACAATAGGCGCAACTTCGCTGTGCGCCTTGGCGGTCTTCTGGTACTTCGCCGAGTCATTGATGACTTCCGGCGACGCAAGCGCCGCAGTCAACTCTTCGTACTTCGCTTCGATTTGGTCTAGACGGTCAAACATGAGTCGTTCTCAGTTTCCCGGTTCTCAGTTCTCAGTTCAGAGAACCCAAACTTGGAGAACCGCGCTATGAATTCATTGTAACGGTGCCCCACGTTCACGGAGCGAACGTGGGCGATGCCCAAGAGGAGACGGTCACGGCACCGCTAATAGAAGTGAATCTGAGAACTGAGAACCGGGAACTGAGAACTCTTCCTCATGCCAGCACCAATTCCCCGCCATGTTTCTTTTCCAAGTCCATGGCATGGTCAAGAGCAACGATGGCGCATTCAACCTGGTCGTCTGAAGGAGGCTGGGTGGTGATGCGCTGCAGCCAGAGCCCCGGAGCAGTAAGAGCGGTAAACAGCCAGGCTGCGGGTCCTTGAGCTTTGCCGCTCTGCATGGCACGATTCCGGACCTTCCCGGCAAAGCGGATGATCTCATAAGACAGGCCAGCAATGACCGGCAGCAGTGCGATGCGGATCGCGAATCGTGCCCAGAACGTGTGTACCGGAACCAGCGTGTAGACGACGATGGAAATGATCATCACCGTCATCAAGAAGCTTGTTCCGCAGCGCGGATGGAACGTCGAAAACTTCTGCGCGTTCGGGATAGTCAGCGCGTCACCGGCTTCGAACGCGAAAACCGTCTTATGTTCGGCACCGTGGTACTCGTAAACACGACGCAAGTCTTTCCACAGCGAAGTCGCCCAGATAAAGCCGAGGAAGAGCAACAGTCGGATCACTCCGTCAATCACATTGAACATGATCTGCGACTTGAAGATCGGGCTGAGCTTCTGCAGTTCCGTGGTCGCAAGCAGCGGCAGGAACTTGTACATCAGGATGAAGAAGCCTAGCGAAAAGATGATGTTCACGGCGAACATCCAGCCGCTGATCTCGAACTTCTCGTCGTCTTTCACACCTGCTTCGGTCTGTGCTCCGTCGAGCGCCGCATCGGCTGAAAATTTCAGAGCTTTGAAGCCGAGCTTCATCGCATAACCCAGCGTTACCACGCCGCGGACCATCGGCCACGCCATCCACTTGTGCTTGTCGGAGGGTCGGTCGAGCGGCTCGGAGTGACACACGATTTTACCCATGGCGGTCTCGTCACCCGATGGCTTGCGTACGGCGATGCCCCAAGCATGGGGGGAACGCATCATGACCCCCTCTAGCACGGCCTGGCCACCGACCAAAGTCTCTTCGCTACTTTCCAGAGCCGGAAGAAGCTGCAAGGCAGCCAAAAAGCGCAGGTGATTCCGCCACTTCGACATATTTAGCAAATTAGATGATTCCCGTTAACCAGATGATACACAACCATTCTAGCGTAACAGGGAGGGATTCTGGTGGCCAAAACAGCCGTTTTGGGGTATTTTGACGCCAGTCGAACAAAAAGAGCAAGAAGAGCACTTTTATGCAAGAAGTCGTGGAGCGAATGCGCCGCGTCTCGGAGGACTTGCGCCAAATTCGCAAGCGTCTCGACGAGGTTCGCCTGAACGAACCGGCTTACCAGAAGGTGGTCGATGAGGTCCTGAACCTTGACCTGGCTCGCGATTTCAAGCGGTCGATTGACGAGATGCGCTTGTTTCTATGGCATTACTTTCAAGTGGCCATGAGTAATCACAATTCCGCACCCACCGATACGGTGCAAGAAATGCGCCTGAAACGTGCGGCGGAAATGCTGCGTAGTGTCCAGGAAGGAATCGGGCAACCAATGACCCGCGAGCAAATGGATGTGCGCTCGCTGTTCGAGCGACTGCAGAACATCGCTGACATTACCGTGGACCGCGCTATGTCCGAGAAGGATGAGAAATAGGTCTAGGCCGCCTCTGGCCATTTCTGCCGTTCGTAGATCTCCTTCACCCGATCCAGCGTGTCTGCTTCAGACGCTACTTTGTCTGGCCTCAGGCGAACAATCCGCGGAAAGCGCAGGGCGTATCCGCTGTTGTGCCGGTCGCTCCTCATGACGGCGTTGAAGGCGATCTCGATGACGATGCTCGGCTCCACCTGCCGCAGCCAGCCGTTGTCTGAAATCGTGTGTTGCTCGAACCAGCGACTCATCTCGGCTATTTCGGCATCGGTCAAGCCGGAATACGCTTTGCCGACATTCAATAATGGCTCGCCTTCGGGAGTGGTGGGCAGGTCGCCGTTGGACGCGGCTACTCCTGCGCGTACGGCAAAGGTGTAATCGCTCAGCACATCCACCCGCTTGCCGTGGCCCCGCTCAACGGCGGTGACGACCACGTCCAGTGTCGCAAGCTCCCGCTTCAGCTTCAGCCATGATTTTCCACGTCGGCCGGGAGCATACGCCGAGTTCACGTCCTTGATCATCAAGCCTTCATTGCCGCGAGCTTGAGCGTGTTCGAAGAGCTCTGATAGCTGCTGCGGTGAGTCCGCCCTCAAGATCGGCGCCCGAATTACGCGTGGCGCTTGCATGGACGGATTGTGTAGGGACGGGGCTGTGCCCCGTCCGGGGTTCTCGGCAATAACTGCCGGCTCAAACTGCAATGTCCCCTGCGCATCTTCAACCGCAAGTTCGACGTTTGACGCATTCTCGCCCACGCCCGCGAACAACTGTTCAAGCAACACACCACGCTCCTGAAGCGGACGATCGATAACCAGCTCCTCACCTGCATACAGAACGTCGAAAACGACGTAAGCAACCGGGACATCGCGCATGATGCCTGGCGTCGGACGCTTCCGGCCAAGCCGCGCCTGCAAGCGCGAGAACGGCAATGCACGTTGCGCTTCGAAATCCCACGCCAGGATCTCGCCATCGAGTATCGCGTCGGGGAACGTGGCGAGAGCGGGCACGATTTCCGGGAAGGATTCGGTGATGTCATCGAGTGTGCGCGAGAACACTTTCACACGACCGCCCGACGCGTGTGCCTGGGCTCGGATGCCGTCGTACTTGTCTTCAATCTGCGCGTACGTAAACGATTCGAACGCCGCTGCGGCCGAATCAACCGGGCTTGCCAGCATGAAGCCGATCGGATGGAAGAGGCGCATTCGCGCTTCGCCCAGCCGATGTTCGGATGCGAGCCGCAAAGTCTCTCCGATGTCGCCCAGCAACATATTGGCACGTTGCACGTCGCGCACCGGATCGCCATATGCGGCAGCGATGGCTTCTTCCACCAGACTTTCTTTCAATCCGATGCGCAGCTCGCCGGTCATGATCTTGATGAGGTACTTTGATTCCAGCGGGGTCGCGTTTTCAAGCAAGTCACGCAGAAGTGTATTTCGTGCTGTTGCCGAGCGCGCCTCCGCAATGTGGCAGAATGCCTTCGCCACCTGCAGGAGATTGAGTCCGGAACGAGACTTCTTTCGCGACAGAACTTCCGCCGCGGCGGCACCGAGATCGCCATGCTTGCGGTAGGCCGCTGCGAGTGCGACCTCAGGCTGGCCGGAAACCTGCGCCACCACAGCCCACAGCAGGCGTCCCCCTACTTGCAGCGTTCGCTGCTCCCACGCTGCGAACGGGCGTCCTGAAAGGTAGATGGCCGAGACCGCGGCCTCTTCCACTGACCGAGACCGGAAATAGTCAGCAAGCAGCCGGACCTTCTCGTTCTTCTTGGTGGTGGCGGCGATAGCCTCCGCGACACGCGCAAGCCGTTCCATTGCCTCAAGTAGGATGCGACTCTTCGGCAGATCAGCGACACGGAACGAGGCAGTCCAGGCAGAGGCTAGATTGACATTTCAGGAAGTACTGATAGGGGGTGAGCCTAATTCGATCCCATCGAGCTGGTGGCGAAGCTGTTGGACGCAGTCCTCACATCGGTGCTGGCCTTGGGTTGGTAATCTCGATGGAAGATGTCCACGATTGTGCGGCCTATGATTCGGACCTTTGCGACCGAATGGATGTGGGTCGGGAAAACGAATCCAGCCACCTCAGCGTAGTCCTGCACGAATTCCATCTTGCGAATGAAGATGGACGGTGATTTGACCATGCTTCCCTCGGCTTTCACAATGCTGCCGGTTGACGCGTCGATGAAGACCTTACCCTTAAACAGCCCCACGCGCTTCTTCACCGGCTTGACGTTGTAAACGTAAACCGGGCGACCGTCCAGCACTTCAGAAGATTTGAGAGAGAACTTATAGTTCTTCTCGTTGACGGCCGTCAGCGAAGACTCTTGCTTCACAACGTGATCGACTTCCGATTGCAATAGCCGCACGAGCACGTTGTTCTTCACGAAATTGTCACCGTTGAACTTGACCGGCTTGAACTTCAGTGTGTTCGGGGCAGCATAGGATCGTTCGAGCTGGTACTCGCCTTTCTGCTTGCTGTCGGGGAGATCGGCGACCATAACGGTCTGATCGGAATACGCCGCGAGCTTGACGGCCTGTTCCTGTTGCCTCTGCTGATAAACCTGTAAGGCTAATTCGGGAGACATCTTCGGCGGTGAAACCGTGGAAGGCAGACTGCGGACGAGTGCGCCCGCGTCGCGGATACCGAAATCAGCGGCATTCGAGGGCGTCGCCGTCGCCAATGCAAGTTGTGCAAAAACAGCCGGAACGCTCATCAAGATGAACAAGATGACGATTCCTAGCTTTAGTTGGCTTCTGCTCATTCCAGATTCACGAACAAAAAACAAAAAGTCTCTAACACTTGCCGGGATCGGCGGAATCAAACACCAAATGGGTGACTAAAGATTACCACGAAAGTACACCCGAGTGGCTGGAAATTACCACCGAACGGTATCCCGCAGCAGCGAATGGTCACCCGGAAGTAACCTTCGGTAACCGCTCGCGGCAGTACACGCTGGTACGAGGCCAGAACGCGCTGAAGGCGTCTTTAGGCATCTTTAACCCCAAGTTTCGCACTAAGCACTGGTCACTGGCCACTCACCGCTGCTAACCTTTCTTGCATGTCCGATTCGAAAATGAATGACGCGACGCAGGTATACGCAGTTTTTGGCGTGGAACCAGAAGTACAGGCCTACGCGATGGCCAAATACTCGCGCTCTGCACTGTCCTTGAAGGAGACGCTGGCCGAGATCAGCGAGCAGAGTGCCGAGAAGTTCCTGAACACCTTCTATTTCCAGTACGGACATCGGTCCATTGCCGACCTCGCCCATATTGCCATGGCCGTGGAGAAGCTCTCTCTGCTGGCGGCGATCATTCTTGAGGACGAGCAGCGTTGGGATGGACAGGAGCGCTCAACGCGCTATCAGGACTTCTCGCATCCTGACTACTACCTGCCCGACTTCGACGACGCTCCCGTCGTGAACAAGCTCTACTCTGCGGCCATAGACTTCCTGTTCAGCGAGTATCGTTTTTTCTCCGACGAGATGTTCCGTTATCTCTCGGATCGCACGCCGCGTCCAGACAACATGAAAGAGGAGGCCTACGAGCGGACGCTGCGAGCAAGGGCCTTTGACATCGCGCGCTATCTGCTGCCACTGGCGACCAACACTTCGCTTGGGCAGATCGTCAACGCGCGAACGCTCGAGACTCAGGTCGCTCGGTTGCTCTCCCATACTCATCCCGAAGTGCGCGCCCTCGGACGCAAGCTGAAGGAAGCGGCGGTTACCGCGGCTTACAACGTCCGTGGAGGAAAGTTGCGCGAAGCTCTTGAGCAGCTTCAGGACCGTGATCTCGCCGACAAGCTGTATGAGCTTACGCTGAAGGACGTTCGCGTCGCGCCGACGCTCGTCAAGTATGCCGACCCGAATCCATACATAATGGAGACGCGTAAGGAACTCGAGCACGCCGCGCGAGAGCTGTTCAAAGATGAGGAAGTAGAAACGGCGCCCGAAGTCGATCTGCTCGACGACGAGACACTGGAAGTCGAAGTCCCGACCTCGCTCCTTTACGAGCACTGCAACTATTCGTACCGGCAGATTCGGCGCAAGGTCGTCTCCCTTTCGGCGCATCAGCGCGCAGAGATCACGGCCCTCGGGACCAAGCACCGTGGCAAACACGACGAACTGCTACGCGCGTTCTGTGCCGGACAGAAATTCCGCTTCGATGTCCTCATGGACGTAGGCGGATTCCGCGATCTTCACCGCCATCGCCGCTGCGTGCAGTTGCACCAGGGATTTACGTTCGCACACGGTTTCGATACGCCCGCAGACATCACCGCTGCCGGGCACGCCGACCGTTACAGTCAAACCATGCAGCGCATCGGCGAGGCCGCACACAAGATTGCCGTCGCACTGAACGAAGAGCCTAAGGCCAAGAAAGGCCATAACCGCGAGGAAAAGGACAAGGCGAAGGTCGCACCAAGTTACGAGTGGCAGTACCTGATGCCGCTGGCCTACCGCAAGCGCACGCTCTTCAAGATGGACCTGGCGGAGGTGGCCTACATCACCGAGTTGCGCACGACGCCTGCTGGCCACTTCTCGTACCGCAACATCGCCTACAAGATGTACGAGGCGGTCGTGAAGCGGCATCCGTCACTCGCGCAGCACATGCGTGTCACCGACGTGCGCGAGCCCGTGGACCTGCTGAAACGCTAGGTCGTTTCTCCTATTTACTCGTATCTTTCACCGTGCGTGGAACTTTTCTTTCACGCACGGTTTCTATTTGCATATGCAGTGTCTTTGTCGTGTGATAAACATGTATTCCCACTATTTTGTACAGAATATTGGTTGATTGTTCTTGGAAGAGGTGCACGTGCGGCTTCGCTATACGGCTCTGATCCTGGTTCTCCTATTTGCCACATTCTGCTTCGCGCAGCAAAACGCGGCGCCCGACCCGGTGCTCGACACCATGAAGTCCGAGCTGACGCGCTCGTTTGCCACCCTGAAGTCGCAGCCGGTTGCTCCATATTTCATCTCGTATGAGCTGACGGACAACCGCGCTATCAATGTGTCGTCGTCGTTCGGAGCGCTGGCTGGCAGCTCCGATGACCGCACGCGCGTACTCGATCTCGACCTCCGCGTCGGCGACTACAAGCTCGACAATACCCATCGTGGCATGGGCGGCTATGGCGAAGGACGCTTCGGCCAGTTCCGTACGACGATTCCTATCGAAGACGGCGCGCAGCCGCTTTCGGTCGCGCTCTGGCTGGAAACCGATCGCCACTATAAAGCCGCAGTCCAGTCTCTTCAGGCCATCAAGACCAACAAGGAAATCAAGGTAGACGAGGAAGACAAGTCGCCCGACTTCTCGACCGCTCCAGCCGACAAGTACTACGAGTCGCTGGCCACGATCAATTTCGATCGTGCTGCATGGGAGGACAAGGTTCGCAAGTACGGACGCGGCTTCCGTTCGTTCCCCGAACTTCTTTCCGCGGTGGTTCGTGCGACGGCCGAGGCCGAGACGCGCCGTTACGTGAATACCGATGGTGCCGAGATTCGCATCTCCATGCCTCTCTACCACCTGACGATTCAGGCTACCGTTCGCGCCGAAGATGGCGAAGTTCTCAGCCAGTATCGCAGCTACATGTCCTTCACTCCCGAAGGACTGCCGAGCGACGAAGAGGTTACAAAGACCGTAACCGAAATGGGCAAGACGCTCATGGCCCTTCAGAAGGCGCCGGTTGCCGAACCCTACACTGGACCGGCGATCCTCTCGGGCCGTGCCAGCGCCGTTTTCTTCCACGAAATCTTCGGACACCGCGTCGAGGGCGCGCGCCTGAAGAACGAGGAAGATGCCCAGACATTCAAGAAGAGAATCAATCAACCGATCCTGCCGAAATTCCTCTCAGTCTATTCCGATCCGACCATGCAGAAGTTCGGCAAGACGGACCTTGTAGGTTATTACCCCTACGATGACGAAGGCGTGAAGGCGCGTCGCGTAACCGTCGTAGACAAAGGCGTCTTTAAGACGTTCCTGATGTCGCGCTCGCCTGTAGATCAGTTCACCGAATCGAACGGCCACGGTCGCCGCCAGCAAGGCAACGACGTCGCCGCCCGTCAGTCGAACCTGATCGTCGAAACGTCGAAGACCGTCTCGCGAGAACAGCTGAAGAAGATGCTGATTGAGAAGGTCAAGCAGGCGAAGAAGCCTTACGGCCTCTTCTTCGATGACATCGAAGGCGGCTTCACCTTCACCGCGCGTGCGATGCCGAATTCGTTCGCCGTGAAGCCGACGCTGGTCTATCGCATTTATCCCGACGGTCGCGAGGAACTCGTTCGCGGACTCGACCTGATCGGCACACCTCTCATCGCGTTCAGCAAGATCTCGGCGTCTGACGATCAGCCAGAAGTATTCAACGGTGTTTGCGGAGCCGAATCAGGATGGGTCCCGGTCTCGGCCACTGCTCCCGGACTCTTGCTCGATCAGATTGAAGTCCAGCGCAAAGATAAGTCCGAGGAACGCAAACCGATACTGCCGTCGCCAATGACAGAGGGCAAATAGAGGAATCCAGCAAACATGAAACGCGCACTCCTAATTACTTCGTTGCTCTTAATCGCGCTTGCGCAACTGGCAGCCGCCCAGGAAGACATCGTCATGAAGGCGATGCGCGACGAACTGTCGCGCTCGATGAGCCAGTTACGCCTGGAAAAACTCGAGAAGCCCTACTTCATCGCATACCGTGTCGACGACACTTACATGACGAACGTCGCCGCGACCTTGGGAGAACTGAGCGGCTCCACGAACACGCACTATCGCTCGTTCAACCCCCAGGTGCGGGTCGGCGACTACAAATTCGACAACTCGAACTTCCTCAGCGCCACGGCTGGATCAAGACCTGTTGGACTGCCCGTCGACGATGATTACGATGAAATCCGTCGTGCGATGTGGCTTGCCACCGACGCCCAATACAAAGCGGCGACGGCTGAGTTCTCCGCCAAGAAATCTGCCATGGAACGACGACAGGGCCAGTCCGAACTGGCGGACTTCATCAAGGGCACGCCGAACACCTTCCACCAGGACCAGGTGATTCTCAAGCCTGATGTTCCGAGCCTGGAAAAGCTCGCCAAGGACATCTCGGCGGTTTTCGTCGGCTCGCCAGAGATCGTTGCTTCCGGCACCAGCGTGATGGTGGTCAGCAACTACGTACGCTTCCTCGACAGTGAAGGGACTTCGTTCACGCGCGCAGAACCCGTAATCGTCGTCAGCGTCGGCGCTCAAACGCTAGCAACAGACGGCACACCCCTTGAGGACTCGTTCCAGGTCTACGAGACCTCACTAGACAAGCTCTCGGGCGAAGCGCTTCAGCAGCGTACCCGCGATATGCTCGTTCGTCTGAAGGCCCTTCGCACGGCCCCTCTGGTCGAACGCTACAACGGCCCCGTGCTCTTCGAAGACGAGGCTGCGCCACAGTTGTTTGCCCAGGTGTTCGCGCCAGCCCTAGTTGCCGGGCGACTCCCCATCAGCGACGAGCCGCAGTTCGAAAGCCAGGTGCAGCAAGTTTTGGAGCAGTTCGGCGCATCGCTGGCCGATCGCATCGGAGGCCGCGTCCTGCCGGAAAGCTTCGATGTCATTGATGATCCGAAGCCCACATCGTTTGAAGGCATGACGCTGGTCGGAACGACCGTCATTGACGACGAGGGGACAACGCCGCAGAAGATCAGCATCATCGAGGGCGGAATCCTGCAGAACATTCTGGCCACCCGTACGCCTACCGCCCAGACCAGCGCCACCACCGGCAACGCTGGCCCGGGTGGACCAACGCCCTCGAATCTCTACGTCAGCTCAAAGTCGGGCAAGACGAACGCAGAGCTTCGCCAGCAATTGCTGACGCTCGCCAAGAAACGCGGCTACGACTACGGCATTGTCGTTCGCCACGCGGGCAACACCGGCCTGAGCGGAATGACACGGATGGCGGCTCGCATGATGTCAGCGAACGCGAGCGGCGGAAATCTCGGCGTCTACAGGGTCTATGCCGATGGCCACGAAGAACTCGCCCGCGCCGATATAGCGCCCCTTACGCTGGCCGGTTTTAAAGACATCCTTGCCGCAGGCAATCAGCAGGTCGCCTTCAACGGCGCCTTCATCCAGATCATCGGATCCATCGTAAGCGGAGGCCGCGGCGGCTCCTCGATCATCTCCTACATGGTTCCGCCACTTCTCTTCGAAGAAGTCTCATTGAGGAAGCCGGGCGGCCCGATGCCGAAGCCGCCCGTCATCGCCTCGCCCCTGATGAATTCAACACCGACGGCTCTAGCGAAGTAGTCATTTTCAGCAGCACCCCTTTAGGCCAGTGAATGCCGCATTCACTGGCCTTTTTGCTGACCATCCACAATGCGCCTGTCATCCTGAGGCGAAGCCGAAGGATCTCTGCTTCTCCTCTGCACCACAATACTGCGCGAAAAAACGTTGCATCAGCCGCCACTCTGGTGCAATCCTTCTTCATTCAATAACGATTTGATGTTCCAAGATATCTACAACTCGCTTTCGAAGCTCTTCTCCAGGTGCTGGCCCACCGCCGATGGCGAAGTGACTGGCGTGACCGTTGATAGCTGTTTCGGCAGCGACTATGAAGCACGACTAGTTGTCACGTACAAATTCTCTGTTTCGGGAGAGCCATACACAGGCGAGGCGTCCTCCAGCATGTTCAACGGTGTGCCCATAGCCGATGCCATCGACGGCCTGCACGGAATTCGCGAAGGCGATTTCATCGCAGTTCGTTATCGGCCCAATGATCCCACCGTGAACAAGGCAAACATCAACGACCTTCTCCAGGCACTGTGACTCACGGCTCCATCGACACGATCTGCATCCGCTCCGCGCCGGTCAGCAGCTTGAACGTAAGCACGCCGTCTCTCGCAAAGGGGCCGCAAGTTCTTGTAACGCTAATCGGCTGACTTGCCGATTGCCGCGCCGAAGACTTCGGCGATCGGCATCGGGAGGCGGCCGCGCGGGACGGACAGCGCCGCGCTGGCCAGCACGGATTCGAGGCGGTGGCCGAACGCAACAGCGTCGAACAGGTCGTCGGCCGACTCGATCCACTCTGGTGTCGGGACGGCGATGCCTTCGAAGGCCTTCGTCCAGCGATGTTCGATGCCCAAAGCCATCGCATAAGGCAAGTACTTTTCGAAGAGACCGGGCTGCATGCGCTTGAGTCTGTCGGCTTCGACGGTTTTGATGAACTCCTCAAAGCCCCGTATTGCGACGTAGGCTCTCATGCCGCGCATCGTTTTCGGCGACGACTTGCGACCGAGTAAGAACACGATCACGATGGACGCGATCAGGCTCAGGACCGTTGAGGTAGATGTCAGCGAAATCGAGAAGGGGATTGACGCCCACGGAATCTGCGGCAGGATCCAGAACGCCAGGTAAACGATCCCCAGTATGCTCTGGTGCTGAACAACGACGTTGTCGGGGGTGACTCGGTACATCCCGGCCCGCTTCAGACTGGTGAAAACACTGGTCCGCATGTAGGGAACGATGTCCGGGAATCGCAGCCGCAGGCTTGAGAGTTGCGTCCACTGTCCACCATAGAAGGTGTGGAACATCATCGTGGTCTCATGCGGCTTCAGGTCAAACCACTGCTCCTTGGGCTTGAGCAGGCGAACGAAGTAATCCTCGCGCTTGCCTAGCGCGCCGTGTTCAGGAGTGGTTCGTTCGAGCTTTACGTATCCGCGAACCGCCAGATCAATCAGCGTCGCGGTAACGTCGCGCGGATCGAGCGTGTCGTCGACAAGCGTGCCGACTTCAGCCGGAGTCAGGCCTTCCGGCGGGTCGTAGAGAGGCGCGATCGACATCCCGGGGTCGCTCTTCCTCCGCTTGATGTACCAGATCGTGTACATAATTGCGAACACGCAGATCGGCAGAAACACGATCGGGTTCGCACGCAGAAACCATTCAAGGCGAGTGAAAATGCCGGGCTGTTCGAGGATGCCTGAAGGGACCGAGACGTGCATCACCACGCCCACGCCGGGCAGCAATGGCCCCGGTGAGATCGATTCGGCTGAAGCGCCGCTGGTTGTTGCCACGACTCCGCCGTTGTAGGACCAGAGCGCCGTTCTCGCGTTGCGTCCGCCGTCGCGGAGAAAGGTCTGTACGCGAATCTGTCCCGCAGCGGCATCGGGCAGCACCACCTTGAACCCAGCCGTTTCGGTAGCAGAGCTCGGTTCATTCGCGATCCACAGGAACTCGTCGTTCTGGCTGCCGAACCGGACGGCGTTGCGGATCTTGTAGACAATCTGCAGTCTTGGGCCAGTGCTCGGCACGTGGATGATCAGCTCATCGGACGCGTATCGGGCATGGTAGCGGAGATATTTGCCGCGATCGTCATCTACGACGGCAATATCGATGAGGTAGCTGCGGTTGCCGAAAGTGCCGGGAGTGTCAGTGACGATTCTGCGGTCGAAGCTGCCGGCTGGCGTCGCAAACTCGTAGCTCTCGAGTACGAGTGCCGACCCATCTTCGTTGATACGGATGTCCGACTGAAAATTCGTGATTGGCCGCTGGGCGTGAGCGGAGAGAGGACAGACGAGAGCGATAGCCCACATCACGACCCACATCTGCCAAACGCGGGCAGATGTGGGGCACCAGTTCGGAAGCGTAAGGAATCCGGGCACGATGCCTCACATTGTCCCGTTAAGGTCAGGGATTCGCAATGGAATTCTCGAGAAGCATCAGCGTTACGGTTGTCATTCCGAACCCCGCGCTTTGAGCGGGGTGAGGAATCCCTTTCACGACCATGAAGCTTGGTCAGGGTAGGGATTCCTCGCTATGCTCGGAATGACAAGGGCTGGTCTATTTCGTAGATCTATTCAGGGAAGCTGGAGTCGGATGGAAACGGCTGATTGCTTTCCCAATAACCGGGCTCTACTCGTTCGAACCTAGTCCACGCATCGCCGTCGAAGCGATAGCGCACGTAGTGGACAAGAAAAACATCTTTGGGCAGCTGATCGATCGAACTCCCGTTGTATCGCGGGATGTAGGTGAGCGCATTCAAGTTTGCAGCGCAGTAGAACGCAAGCAGGTCCACCTTGCCTTGGCGTGGCACTTCTTTCCAGCCCGACTTCGAGTTGGCCGCCACTGCGATCGGAGTTCTTGCTTTTCGATAAAAGTCGAATGCCTCAACTGTTTTCAGTCCACTACTGTCGACCGAAAGCAGAGTAGTTGTAAGCCCCGAATACGAGCCGTATCCCGCGGAATCATCGATCGTGAGAAAGAAGATCTGTTGTGAGCCAAAGAGACGCGCTTTCACTTCGACGAGTGGATACGGGAGCATCTTGTCCCGAGTGACGATACCGCGCGCATCCGCAATCTCCAGCTTGGCATTCGCTGGAGCCAACGACTGAAAAGATCGGTAAGCAGCAGCATCGTCCGGCAACGAAAGATCCCATGGCCCCTGGTTCCACATCAGCCTTTTGAGGTCAGCGTTGATGCGCGAGTCCATGAGCACGCGAAGCTCGCCGTCCATGCCATCGGTTTGCTGTGTCAGTGGGAACCGCTGCACGACGGCATACTTCGGAGTCTGCTGTCCATGCGCGAACAGCGTCAGCACGAGTACGGCAATCGAAAGTTGCGCGATTCTATTTTTGAAGAGTGCCATCACTCAGCGATAACCGCATCCACCTCGACTTCCAGCAGCATATCCGGATCAACAAGGGCTGCGACCTGAAGCATCGAGCATGCCGGTCGTATGTCGCGGAAAACCTCTCCGTGTATTTTCCCCACCTTTTTCCAATCAGCGACATTGGTAAGGAACACTCGTGTGCGGACTACATCCGACAATCTGGCACCTGCTTTCTCCAGTGCCGACCGGAGATTCTGGAACACTTGCCGTGCCTGGGCTTCGGCATCTCCGACGCCGACGATTCTACCTTCAGCATCAGTGGCAGTCGTTCCCGAAACGAACGCTTGATTCCCAACGCGCACCGCACGCGAGTACCCAACCACCGGCTCCCACGGTGTACCTGAGGAGATGTTCTTCCTGTCCATGGCTGTACCTCCGCCTAAAGATTGTAGCCCGAACGTGTCCTAAGCTCATGATCTTGCCAGCACTCTGTCGTAGCCGCTGCCAAAATGCGATTTCCGCCTGAACTCTGCTTGATTTGCAGCAAGAACCAAGCTAAAACTCGCCGCACAGTTCGCATCTTAACTGAGTACTGAGTACTAGGTACTGCTTTAGGCCCAAATGATTTCCGATTCGCATCCGCTCCATCAACTGTTTCTCGAACTCGTCAATCAGCACTTCTCGAATGATGTCGCCGTGCGCGACCGCGCAGTCGGCCAGTACGTAGCGAGGATTCTTACCAACTTCTGCGAAGTCCAGAACCTGCGCAGAATTCGCGACTCCAGCGGACGCTCTCTTGATGACGTAGGCGAGATGCTGCTCGAGGCCGATCCTGTCTTCGGCCCCGCGCCTTCGTTCGACCGTGAGCGCGAGGTTCGAAAGCACATCGGCGACTACACCCTGTTCTTCACCGGCATGTTCCCTGAGAGCATCAATCACTTGCGGCTCCGTAGACAGCGTCTCGAGGGCTTCATCGACTTTATGAAGGCCGGCAAGGAAAGCTACTACATTGTCTCGAAGTTCGAGCAATTCGAGTACGCTCAGGCGGCTCCCCTTTTCGCGCGACTCTCGGAGAGCTTCGAGCAATGCGTCTTCGGGCTGAATATGGTCAAGAACGACCTTGCCGAGATGCAGCATCCGATCGTCCGCAAAGCTACCGATTTGCTGATGTAAACGTTCAGCTCAGGCGATAAAAGCTCAGGGTGGAGTCCCCTTGCTCCAGAATGCGAAAGCGCGTAAGCGAACCGAAGCGCTCGCCAGGATCGCGCCGCTTATCGTGTTCCGCGATAACGATGGATTCGGGCCGAAGCAACTGCGACTGCGAGAGGAAGCCCAGCGTCTGGTCATAAGCTCCCTCCATTCTGTACGGCGGATCGATGAAGCAGAAGTCGCAGCGAATCGCTTCGGCATCAAGCAGCTTCAGGGCCGTTGCGGCCTCACGTTCGACAATGTCGGCACCTTCCTCTATCTTCAGCGAACGCAGATTGTCGCGAATGACCGCCGTCGATTTGCGTGAAGAATCGACAAAGTAGACTTGTCTGGCGCCACGGCTCAGCGCCTCGATTCCGACTGCGCCCGTCCCGGCGAACAAGTCTATCCAGACTGTGTCCTCAAGGCCGTTCCCGCCGCGGGCCGAGGTAATCACGTTGAACAAGGTTTCGCGCAAACGATCAGACGTGGGCCGCACGTCCATGCCGGGCAGCGATTTCAACGGGCGGGAGCGATATTTACCTGCGATAATGCGCATCTGTACGAATGTTACGATACTCGCTTCCCGACGTCGCAAGTACTTTGGTGTGGAACCTGCTACATGCAATCAGCGTCTAACTGTATAGAATTGGTTTGATGATGAGAAACTGGTCCATACCGGCGGGACATTTGTTCGGTGTGGAAATACGCGTACACCTGACGTTTGTCGCCCTGCTACTTTTTGTTCTTCTAACCGAAGCCGCCCCCACGGACCATTTCATGCCCGAACGCGCGATCATGCTGGTCGCGATCATCTTCCTCTCGGTCGTGGTCCACGAGCTGGCGCACGCGCTGGCCGCCAGGCACGGGGGCCGTGCTGCCAGGGCAGTCGTTCTATTGCCGATTGGCGGTGTAACACTGTCGGATGAAACTGCTCACGAGGTGCCAAATGCCTCGCGGGAGCTTCGCATCGCGGCATCCGGCCCCTTAGCTAACCTTCTCATTGCGGCGGTCGGCGCCACGCTCATTCAAACCATTTCGCCGGAACCAGGCCTGATGACTCGCCCCTGGATCCATTCCGGAAATCTGTTGCGCAGCGCTGTGTGGATTAACGCTTTCCTGGGTGGCGTCAATTTGCTGCCGGCGTACCCGATGGACGGTGGCCGCGTTCTAAGGGCGTTCTTCCTCCGTTCCACCGACCCTGTCAGGGCTACGCGACGAGCTGTGAGCGTAACCATGGCGATCTCGATGCTCTTCATGCTTTCCGGACTGATTCCACGCGCGAGCATGTGGTTGGTGATGGTGGGCTTCTTCCTGTTCGTCGCGGCTCAAATCGAAGAACGGTCGGCGGTATTCCACGCTGTACTCGACAGCGTGCGCATGGAAGACATCATGTTGACGGAGTTCGCCACCCTCTCACCGGCTGACACGCTTGAGCAGGCGCTCGACAAGGCCGTTCATTCCCTACAGGACGACTTCCCAGTGGTCCGTGGCGGAGAGTTGGTGGGAGTTGTCTCGCGGCAAAAGATACTGGAAGCCTTACGCGGCGACGGCAACGGATACATTCAGCCGGTGATGAACAAGGTGTTCGAAGCGTGTTCGCGAGGTGATTCCCTTGCCTCCGGCTTTCACAAGATTACGGCCCGCGGGCTGTCGCTGATTCCAGTAGTAGATGCAGGGCGACTTGTAGGAATCGTCACCCTGCAAAACCTGATGCACTCGATGGCGTTGCTGGCCGAGACTCGCAAGCTGCGGCGGTCGCAGGAACAGTCGTAATTCAGACCCGCACAACAAATTTGCAGACCGGATCGCCTCGCTTAATCGCCGACTTCAGTTCGACCTGCGTGGGTTTGCCGGTGGCGTTATCGAATACCTGCTTAAACCAGCCCACGGAGCAATTGCACCAAGTGTCCGAAAGCTTGGCCGGGCCATTACCGACGAGTGGACAAGAGCATTTCGAAAGAACGAATGTCATCTCGTTGTCTTTGCGCGTGACATTGTCCTTACCCATCCAGCCGAGAAGCATGTTGTAGGGGGCGTCGACTCCCTTGCCCTTCTGGTCAGCCAGTGCCGGTATTCTTCCGGCGCATGCCCGTCCGTTGGCTTCCATCAGGCTGGCACGCTGCTCGGGCTTCATGCTGGCGTCCATGTTCGTCAACAGGGTAGTCACCCAGAAGTCGCGAAAGCTGTGCTCGCCCGCGCGCGCCTTCTCGCACGAATCGCCTTCAGAGGCAAACGAGTTGTTGTTCAAAATGGGGAGGAGCGCGGTTGTACCGACCGCGGCAAGGCCGGTCTTGAGAAATTCCTTCCGGTTCATAGCTTTCCTTTTGGTTGGATGGCAATCAGCTTAGCAGCGCATGTGAGGGGAGAGCAATAGCGTCCGAAGTGAGGCGCAGTAAGCTGCGACGCTAACGCCGGAGTCATGAAAGTGCAACGGTGATTGCGCCAGCCAGCGCGGCAATCGGAAGCAGGAGCGCGGCTTCGTGGAAGTTGAGAAAGATGATGCCGCCCACAGCCGCACCGAGGAAATAAACGAGCCAGTTCAGTCCGTACATCGACGGAGGATCACCGTAAGGCGGAGGGTCACCCTGACTTTCAATCTCGCTGGCTCGACTGCTCGTGGAACTCGGGGCCGTTTCGAGAACGCGCAGCCACCGCACTGCTTTGGTGGTGAAGTTCGTGATTGTTCCGGTGACGTATGTTGTTTTAGGGCCGGAATGAAGTCGCAGGACTGTTGCGCTCTGCATTCCCATGGCGATCGCGGCAAGAGCAACCAGGACCGGCGCGGGAGTAATCGCTGGATGTCGCTCTGCGATATACCACAGAATGGCAAGCAGTGCGACGACTGCAAGCTCCGCAGAGAGACGGATCACAATTGTATTTTTCTTTTGAGCGTTCACATCACACTTCACCATCAGTAGTTCACTAAATGCGGCTCCGGCGACGTATCCGGCAACTGAGATGACGGAATGCAGCGACTCTACGAAGTGGTGCTGGACGAGTGAGACGGCCAGCAGAATGGTATTTCCAGTCTGTGCGGCCGTGAGTACGCCGAAACCCAGGATTACGGCGGCATCAATGCTGCCGCCTACCACTGCGAGCAGAAGCACAATCGAATGGCGCCGGGCAGAATTGCTCGCAATCGAAGCGGGAGATGTGGGTGTCGTTGTCACGCCTACGCGGCCCGAGCACTTAGGTCCACGGAAGCCAGAGAATCGCGAATCGCTTTCGCACTGCGCGCAAGTGCGTCCGTTTCGGCGGCGGACAATTCGGGTTCAATGACACGCTCGACGCCGTTCCGCCCGACTACGCTCGGCAGAGAGAGTGTCACGCCGAACTTCTCGTGGTACTTGCCGACGGGAATGACCGAGCGTTCATCGCGAAGAACCATCTCCGACATTCGCGCGCAGACTATGCCGATACCATACTGACTCGCATCAATCCCCTCGATGATCGTGATATTTGCGTAACGGACTTCCTCTTCAATTTCAGCGCGTACGCGATCTGGCTGCCCGCCTGCCGGGGTGAGTAACGGCATTACAGGTGTGCCGCCCACGCGTGCCGACGACCACACGAATACTTCAGACGTGCCGTGCTCACCGAGAACGAAGGCGTCCACCGAATCGGGATTGACTTTCAGGCGCCTGGCCAAGTGATAACGGAAGCGCAGGCTGTCGAGATAGGTGCCGGTACTCAGGACGCGTTCGTGCCCCAGCGTGCGAACAACGTCGGCCAGAGGGTCCGGCGGATCAGTTACGACAAGGATGACGCAGTCGGGAGCTGCTCGCCTGATCTGCGGAACGATTTGTTGATAGACTTCCGCGTTCGACTGCAACATGCGCAATCGGCCTTTGGGATCGCTGCGATTCGTTGCGCCGCCCCCCTTTTCGTTGACCCCGGCGGTTATCATCACCAGCTTGCAGTCGGCGAGGTCTGAGTAATCTCCCGTGCTTACGTTTACTCCAGGCGAAAGGACGGCGCCATAGCGAGTATCTGTGACGACGCCTTCTGCGCGCTTGCGGTTTCTGTTTACAAGCACGATCTCGCGCGCGGAGCTCCGCAATACCATGGACAGGAAACAGGCCCGACCGACGGCCCCCGCGCCGACCACCCCAACCTTCATTTGAATGCCCTCCGAGGCCGATATTGTTTTGAACTCGGAGGCGCGTGAGGGGATTGCCGCTGCGTTCCAGGGGAGGCCGGTTCGGACGATGGATCGTTACCCAGGAGGTTCTGTCAGGGATGTCCCCGGTCTGTACCGTACCCCCTCTCCCCCCTCCAGTCAGTGATTTGTTGCAAACAATGATACTTAGCCGCTTTTTGCCGCTACATTCAGCGATCTAAAGGACTTACACGCAAAATTCGGAAAACAAACGACTTGCGCGGGGGCGTTTGTGGGCGACGCGTTGCGGCGAGGTGGCGTTGAATCCCGCTCTGTATTGAGGTTAGCAGATTGGGAGGGTGGAAGCCGACAAGCAGCGCTCAACTCGATCTGGTCTGGAATCAGGTAGTTACGAACGGTTGGAGGGAATCGCCCTCTTGACTTGTCGCCGGGCACAGTGGCCGAAGCACGCAATGGGCGTTCCTCATTCTTCTGCTTGATAATCTGAAGAGCAGCTTAGAATGCTCCTGTATACGCCGAATCCGGCACTTATGACATTGATGCTGAGCTCTGGAGGTTTCTTCGGTGCTCGGCAAAACCGAAGCTGGATCGGCTCTGTGGAGAGTTAATGCGCACCCGACATCGCAATATTCTGACGAGCTCTGTTTCTGCTTTGTTCTTAGTGGTTTGCATGCTTGTCTTGGCAGGCAACGCAATGGGCGAAGAGCCTAAGCCAGCGGATGAGTCCCAGCCCAAGACCTTTCAGAATCCCGTGTTGTGGGAAGACCTGGCGGATATCGATATCATCCGCGTCGGCGACACCTACTACTATTCTGCGTCGAACATGCATTACTCTCCGGGCGCGCCTATTCTGCGGTCGTACGATCTCGTGAACTGGGAGTACGTTGGCCACTCGGTGCCGGTGCTGGACTTCGGGCCGGAGTATGACCTGAACGGCGGTAGAGCCTACGTAAAGGGGACATGGGCATCGTTTCTTGGCTATCGCAAGAGCAACAAGACGTTCTACTGGGGCGGCTGCATCGCTTCCGGCAAAACCCACCTATTCAGCGCCGCAGCTGCCGAAGGCCCTTGGAAGAAACATGCCGTGATCGACAACTGCTATTACGACGCGGGATTGCTCGTTGACGATGACGACACGATGTATGTTGCCTACGGGAACACGAAGATCTCCGTGGCACAGCTATCGCCCGATGGAACGAAGGAAGTCAAGCACCAGCAGGTGTTTGAGTCACCCAAAGAACTTGGGATGATCGAAGGCTCGCGCTTCTACAAGATCAACGGCAACTACTACATATTCATCACCCGTCCGGCCAATGCGGAGTACGTTCTGAGATCGACAACCGGACCGTTCGGCCCTTACACGTTGCACAAGTTCGCGGTGGACGTAGTCAGTCCGCTGCCGAACGCCGGCTATCCTCATCAAGGCGGCATCGTGCAGACGCAAAAAGGCGACTGGTATTACATGGGCTTCCTCGATGCGTATCCGGGCGGGCGCATTCCGGTGCTGGCTCCGATGAAGTGGGACGCCGAAGGATGGCCGGTGCTGGAGGCTCCGAACAATACGTGGCAGGCGAGCTATCCTTATCCGCTGCCGCCGCGTCCGGTGAAGCCGCGCACGGGCACGGACTCATTCCGAGGCACCACGCTCGGCCCCGATTGGGAATGGAACCACAATCCGGACAATACGAAGTGGTCGGTGAAGAACGGTCTCACACTTCAGACAGCCACGGTCACGGACGATCTCTACATGGCGAGAAATACGCTGACTCGCCGCATCCTCGGACCAGAATCGAGCGCCACGATCGTGCTGGATTATTCGGCGATGAAGGACGGCGATCGGGCCGGATTGGCGATGCTCAGGGACGACTCGGCCTGGGTTGGGATAAAGCGCGATGGCGGCAAGTACAAAGTCGCCATGGTAAACAACCTCACGATGAAGGGTCGAGACTGGAAAACGGCCAGCACAGGCACCGAGGTGGCGAGTGCTCCGATTTCGGGAGGCAAAATCTGGCTGCGCGTCTCGGCGGACATTCGCCCGCACTTTGGCCAGGGTACTGCCAATACTCCGGGGCGGACGGCGAAATTCTTCTACAGCACGGACGGGAAGAAGTTCCAGCCCATCGGCGAGCCTTTCACTATGAATGACCGCTGGCAGTTCTTTATGGCCTTTCGATACGCGATCTTCAACTACGCCACGCAGGCGCTCGGTGGGCAAGTGAAAGTCGCGTCATTTACAGTCGCCACTCCGTAAAGACTCGAAAATCGCAAACTCGCTCAAGCCAGTGCCCAGGGGCTTGAGCGGGTTTGGCAGTCGGTTTCGTTTCGGAAACGCAACCCGGGGTAATTTAACGTCTTGCATGTTCAACTATCCTGGTCTGACAGCTATCATTCATTTCAGGAAATGCTCACCGAGGGCACTGCTTGCACGTCTGTAGAAACGAGGACTCCATGAAGGACAAAGAGAAGCGCAAACCACAAGAATCCGGGACGGGTGTAACACGTCGCGGATTTCTGGGAACCGTCAGCGTCGGCGCGATCGGGGCTGCGGTTGCAACCAACCTACAGGCAGAGACCACTGACAAGAGTGCTGCAAGCGCTGATGCTCCGAAGCTGACGCTCGCCGTGAATGGACGCCAGTACTCGGTTCGCGTGGAGCCCCGTGCGACGCTCCAGCAGGTGTTGCGCGAGAAGCTCGGCTTCACCGGCACAAAAGTGGGCTGCGAGCGTGGCGAGTGTGGCGCTTGTACGGTTCTGATCGACGGCATTCCGCGCTACGCGTGCATGACGCTGGCACTCGAAGCAGAAGGCCACGAGATCACCACCGTCGAGGGCTTGATGGACGGCGAGAAGCTGGGACCGGTGCAGCAGGCATTTGTCCACGAAGACGGTTTTCAGTGCGGCTTCTGCACGCCGGGACAAGTGATGGCGGCCGAAGGCCTGTTGCGCCGCGAAGAGAATCCCTCCGATGAGATGATCCGTGAAGCGATGAGCGGCAATCTCTGTCGTTGCGGTGCTTACGACCACATTTTCAAAGCAGTGCGGCGCGCGGCCGATTTGCGGAAGAGCGGAGGTGCAAAATGAGCACGGACCAAGTCAGTCCGGCCCCTTGGCAGGAAACGAAGGTCGTCGGCAAGCCGATGCAGCGCATCGACGCTTATGAGCGCGTCAGCGGATCGGCCGTCTTCACCGCGGACATCTCGTTTCCCGACATGCTGCATGGGGCGATTCTGCGCTGCCCGTACGCTCACGCAAAGGTCAAGCGGATCGATACCACCAAGGCGGAAAAGATGCCTGGCGTTCACGCCGTCATCACGAATGACACGCCCGGCGCATCGATTCCGTGGTACGGAATGCCACAGAACCGGCTCAGCCTCCTCTTTGACCCCCACTGCCGTTTTGCCGGAGACGAAGTGGCAGCCGTCGCTGCGAACACAATCGAGCAAGCGCGCGCGGCTGTGCGAGAGATCGTGGTCGAGTACGAGGAGCTACCGTTTGTGCTGGAGCCCGCCCAGGCTCTTGCTGCAAGCGCGCCCAAGCTGCACGTGTTCGGAAACTCGTTTTCCGAGAATGAATCACGAGGCGACGTTGCCAAAGGATTCGCCGAAGCGGACGTCGTGCTGGAGCAGTCGTACACGACCAGCTGCGTGATCCACGTGCCGCTGGAACCGCACGGCTCGGTTGCTCGCTGGGATGGCAATCGGCTGACCGTCTGGGATTCGAGCCAAGGCGTCTTTGATGTGCAGCAAGGGCTGGCCAGCTCGCTGAAGCTCCCGCTGAGTTCGGTGCGAGTGATCTGCCAATACATGGGTGGCGGGTTTGGCAGCAAGCTCGGTACAAGCAAGCGTGTTGTGATTGCCGCCTTGCTGGCTCGCCAGGCTGCACGTCCGGTGAGGCTATTCCTGACTCGTGAAGAGACACTCGTCGCTGCCGGTAACCGTCCCGCTGACGTGATGACTCTCAAAGCCGGCGTGAAGAAGGACGGCACTCTCACGGCGCTGCACATGAAGAACAGCGGAGTCGTGGGTGCCTATCCCGATTCGGCCGGTGTCGGCTACATGGTGATGCAGCTGTACAAATGCCCGAATGCAAAAACGGAAGAGACGACGGTGCACGTCAATGCTGGGCCTTCATGCGCGATGCGCGCGCCCGGTTTTCCGCAATGCGCCTGGGCGCTGGAACAGATGATGGACGCGCTGGCCGAGAAGATCGGCATGGACCCGCTCGAGTTCAGGCTCAAGAATTTGGCCACATATAGCCAGGGCGCCAAGGGAGATGACAAACCTTACACCAGCATCGGACTGAAACAGTGTCTCGAAGAAGGTGCCAAGGCATTCGGTTGGCGAGAGGCGCGCAGCCGCACGCAACAGAAAGGTCACATCCGCCGCGGTGTTGGTTTGGCCGCCGGCATGTGGGGCTATCAAGGGGAGGCCCGCGCTACCGCGACAGTGAAGCTGTATCCGGACGGCAGTGCGAATCTCAACATCGGCGCTGCGGACCTCGGCACAGGAACAAAGACCGTGATGGCGATGGTGGTTGCCGAGGAGCTTGGGATTTCTCCTGACAAGATTCAGGTTGAATACGCCGACACAGGCAGCACGCAATATGCGCCTACAAGCGGTGGCAGTCAGACCGTTGTCGCATGTGCTCCGGCGGTGCGGGCCGCAGCCGTCGACGTGCGTCGCCAACTGCTGGAAATCGCCGCTGAAGAACTGAAGGTCACGGCAGAGGAACTGGCCCTGGCAGATGGCAAGGTCGGGCCCAAGGCGGAACCTGGCAAAGCCGTTCCGTTGTCTCAGCTGAAGGGCCTCGCATCGCGGATGGTCCTAATGGCGATCGGCAGGCGCGCTCCGCACCCGGAAGGAAAGGTTCCACTGCCGTTCGTCGCTCACTTTGCCGAAGTCGAGGTCAACACACTCACGGGCGAAGTCAAACTAGTGCGCATGCTGGGAGCTCACGACAGCGGGCGAGTCATGAACGGCCTCACGTACGAGAACCAGGTGTTCGGCGGAATGACGATGGGCACCGGGTTTGCGCTTTCGGAGCAGCGCCGTATCGATTCGCTGACAGGCAAGGTTCTCAATCAGAACCTTCATGACTACAAGCCTCCGACTGCGATGGAGATGACGGCACGGATGACGTGTCTGCCCATCGATCCGCACGATACTGAATGCAACAGCGTCGGCGCAAAGGGCCTAGGCGAGCCTGCAACCATTCCGACCGCCGCGGCGATCGCCAACGCGGTTTACAACGCCACCGGCGTCCGGGTTGTGGACACTCCCATCTCACCGATGCGGATGCTGCAACTGCTCGCCACGAAGCGGGAGGTGAAATAGCCATGTTGCCTGATTTCGAATACGTCCGTGCCACCTCTGTAGAAAGTGCCATTCGGCAACTGAGCGCACCTGGATCCCGAGTTCACGCTGGCGGCACCGATCTGCTGGGCTGTCTCCGCGATGGCGCTGTTGGCGCTAGCAAGATCGTTTCGCTCACGGGAATCGCCGAACTGCAAGGCATAACTCCGCTGAACGATGGCGGATTGCGTATCGGCGCGATGACCACGCTGGCGCAGGTCGCCGCTCATCCGGCAGTCGTCGAACGCTATGCCGTGCTGGCCGAGGCCGCGCATTCAGTCTCCACCCCGCAACTGCGCAACCAGGGAACCATTGGAGGCAACCTGTGCCAGAGGCCTCGTTGCTGGTACTTCCGTGGAGACTTCAACTGCATGCGCAAAGGCGGAGATATGTGTTTCGCCGCCGCCGGCGAGAATGACTACCATTGCCTGTTCGCCAGCTCCGGCTGTGTGATGGTTCACCCATCGGACACGGCTTCGGCGTTAGTTGCGCTCGGGGCGCATGTTCGCATTGCGGGCCCGAACGGCGCGCGGGTGGTCCCGTTGGATTCGTTCTTCGTGCTTCCGGAAAAAGATGTGCTCCACGAGAACGTGCTCAAGAATGACGAGATTCTGACCGACATCATCCTGCCTGCCGCACCTGCTGGCCTGCGCAGCAAGTACCGCAAGGCGCGCGTTCGGCAGTCATGGGATTTTGCCCTCGCCGGCGTGGCCGTGGCTTTGGTTCCGGCAAAGGACCGCGTTACATCGGCACGGATCGTTCTCTCGGGTGTTGCGCCAATTCCGTGGCGAGCAGAGAAGGCAGAAAAGGAGCTTGCTGGTCATCCGCTCAGTGCCGAAGTGATCTCGCACACAGCAAAGGCCTGTGTTGCAGATGCTCAGCCGCTCGAACGTAACGCCTACAAAGTCGATCTGGTTCGCGGAATCGTGGAGGAGACCTTAGGCAAGCTGCGTGTTTGAAGAATCCTGTGTGATAAGAAGGGGCTTCTGGAGCCGCAGCTTTCGTGATCGCGATCATGTTCTCGATCCGCCGCCCAGGGCGTTTCGGTTTTCAGTGCGTCTACGACTAGGCGCTAGCGTAGGCTCATGTCTCGTGGTGACAGCCCTCACTTGGCGCAGACACCGTAAGGATGGCAGTCCTCACCCTGACTGCCGGAAATATCTCTTTCCACGATAGACTCTCGCCGCTAGACTCTGTGCAGCTACTCTCGACGTAATAATGGAGGCTTTGAAATGGGCCCTCATCATCCGCCGTGCCGCTTGTTGTCTTCTCTTTTCTGGATCGCGATTTTCCTCTGCTCAACGCTTGCTTATGCTGCCGACTCGCTCGAAGGGGTATGGCAGCATCAGAAAGACTCCAGCGGCTGGAAAGCTCTCAAGGGAGCCAATGTCACCCTGAAGCTGAGCAAGAACGGTAAGGCGATCCTAGCGGCAACAGGCCCCAACCAAAGTCCACTGAATGAAGACGGAACTTGGTCCCAGAACGGCGGACGTATCACGCTGAACATACCGAACGAGATGGAGTTGAAGAACCAGTCGTTCCAACTCGTTGGTGACACTCTCACCCTCCCCGTTCAGGCAGGCTCCGACAAACCCGGCACTTCGACATGGGTTCGAGTGCGCTCGAATGGCGGCATGGACGCCATCTACGCAGCCTTCAATCGCGCTCTCGATGAAGGAAAGGGCGGCGCCACCGCAGCCGAGGATGCAGCCACGGAAGCCCGAAAGCAGCCGGATGTCGAAAAAGTCGAAGTGGTTGCGGGTGGCAAGGCCTTGATCATGACGGTGAAGGCGGCAACGCCCGTGAAGCCCAAAGTCTACATTCTGTTCGCGTCGAAGTCGGCGCCAATGAAGCCTATTTCGCAAGGCAAGCTGCCGGTTTCACCGCTGGCAGCAGACCCGCGCGTTCGGCTCGTGCCGCAGAATCCGCCCGGTGATCCCGACGTTCCGAAATCAAAGACGGCACTCGTGATATCGCCGTTCTACTCCAAGGTCTACTACGCGTATAACCCGGCCATCTGGAAGAAAGGTGATTCGAGCAAGCCGCAGTTCGGAGAAATCACCGGCAAGACCTCGACCTTTAAGGATCTCGGCGACGATCCGCAGATCATCATCAACATCCTTCGCGACAAAGCCAAATACGAGGTCACTTCGCTCATTGACGATGAGGCGACGCCTGGCGCCATTTTCCGTGCCCTGCAAAGCAAGCCGTCCGTTATCTATTTCGGCACGCACGGAGCGCCGGGATCGCCCGAAGACAAACTGAACGCGGTTGCTGCTGCCGGCCTGGTCGCTGCCCGTGCTATGGACAAGCGCCCGGGAGCGATTACGAGCAAACAGGCGTCCGAAGCACTTGCACGCATGCTCCAGGAACAAGGTGTTCCAGAAGCTGCGCGCGCCGGAGTTTCCACCGGATGCCTCGAACGTGAGGGAGACTTCGCCTTCTGCTTCCCCCTGTTGTGGCCGAAGTTCTTTGAAGTGGCGCTGGGCGGTCATGGCGCGCCTGACGGGTTTGTGTTCATGGACGCATGCTATTCGGCGCAATTTACGAAACTTGCCGAGACCTTCAAAGCCAAGACGTACTTCGGTTACGACGTGGACATGCCAGGCTGGTCGACGGCCCGCTTCGCCAAATACATCTTTTCCAACCTCCAGCACAAAGGACACTCAGCTCGCGAAGCCGAAATCCGCTTGCGTCACTTGACGAAGGGCGCTGGTGTCGTCTGGCTGGAAGACTCAATTCTCAGTCCGCCAATCGGCAAGGGGGACGCCGACCTCACCGTCGATGCCACGCATCTCCATGCCTGGGGCTCGGACCTGAAGGAATACGAAGAAATCAACAACTCCGTATTCTGGCTGATGATCATGGCGCGCATGTCCAACGACATCAACAAAGGCGCCGATGCGCTCAACGGTTGCTTGAAGGATTACTGGAGAACCGGCAAGCGTCCGGGACTGGCTGCACCGTTCTGCAACAACGGAATTACCGGCTCGCACACCCCAACTGCACAGGAGGTCGAGGACGCGAGCCATCTGGTGAGCGGAAAACCGACAAATACGCACGGGCGGTTCGTGCTGCACTAAACGTTCTTGAGTGGGGCACGGCTTCGGGTGCCCCATGCATTAATGTTCGGGCACCTCAATGTGCCCGAACATCACAATGCGACATCCTCCTCTTTCTTTTCAAACCACCGGTAGAGTACCGGAAGCACCACCAAGGTCAGGAGTGTCGATGTCACTAGCCCTCCAACGACAACGGTCGCCAGCGGCTTCTGGACCTCAGATCCTGGCCCGGTGGCATAGAGCATCGGGATGAGGCTGAAGATTGCGATCGACGCAGTCATCAGAACCGGCCTCAACCTGTCCTGACTTCCGAGCGCTACTGCTTCATCAACGGAAAGCCCTTCATCTCTTAGTTGGGTGATTCGCGACACGAGCACCACCCCGTTCAGAACGGCTACTCCGAAAAGAACAATGAATCCTACCGAAGCCGGAACGGAAAGGTAGAGTCGCGCGATGTACAGGGCGAAGACCCCGCCAATGAGAGCGAACGGCAAGTTGAAAATGACGAGCAGTGCCAAGCGTATCGATTTGAAGGTGACGAACAGGAGCAACAGTATCAATGAAACGGCAATCGGCCCGATGATCATCAGCCTGTGCATCGCTCGCTGCTGGTTCTCAAACTGCCCGCCCCAAGTCGTGAAATAGCCGGGCGGCAGTTTGACCTGCTTCCGGATGGCTTGTTTAGCTTCCGCTACGTACGTGCCGATGTCCCTGTCGTGAATGTTGATTTCTACTCCGATGCGGCGAAGTCCGTTCTCGCGACTTACCTGCACCGGACCCTGTGTGACTCGAATGTCCGCCAATTGACTCAGGGGAATGTTATATCCGTCCCGCGTCGGAACCAGCGTGTTACCGATCGTCTCGACTGAATTGCGATACTGATCGGGATAGCGGACGACAACTTCGAACGCGCGGTTTTGCTCGTAGAAGTTCGTTGCCGTTTTTCCGCCAACGGACATTTCCACCACCCGCAACACATCGCTCGCGTTCACTCCGTAGCGGGCAATCTTCGCGCGGTCAACATTGATGGAGAGATAAGGCTGTCCGTCGATTCGCTCGGCTACCAAATCGGCCGTGCCTCGAATACCGCCGAGTACGGTTGCAATCTCTTCCGACTTCTTCTTCAACACGTCCATGTCATCGCCGAAGAGCTTCACGATGAGCTGCGCCCGCGTTCCGGCAACGAGTTCATCAATGCGGCACTGTATGGGCTGGCTAAAGCTGAACGAAACGCCGGGGATGTCCGAGAGAGCATTCCTCATCTTCTCGGTCATTTCGTCCCGGTCCCTGGCTGTCTTCCACTCGGAGCGCGGTTTGAAAATGCCGGTGAATCCGGTTTTGTCCACACCTCTGGCCTCAAGCGCGATTCCTGTTTGCCCAGTTCGCGAAATCACGGTCGTCAGTTCAGGAAACTGTCTCAACTTCTTTTCAGTGAGATTCGTGATGTCGAGGGCCTTGTTCAGGGAGACACCGGGCAGGAGCTGCACGTCCATGTCGAACGCGCCCTCATCCATGATCGGGATGAACTCAGTCCCCAGCCTGGTCGCGAGAAGCAACGCTGCCACCAGGGCCATACAGGCACACGAGATGACCAGCGAACGTTTTCTAAGGGCCCAAGCGAGGATCGGCGAGTAAGCGGCCCTGGCTCGCCGCATGACCGCACTCTCCTTCTCAGGGCCGGGACGCAACACGAGACCGCACAGCACCGGGATAACGAAGATCGACAACACGAGGGAGGAGAGAAGCGCGATCGCCACGGTGAGCGCCAATGGCCCGAACATCTTCCCTTCCATGCCCTCCAGCGAGAGGATGGGGAGAAACGTGGTTGCAATAATCAGTTCGCCGAAGATGCTGGGCTTCCGTACTTCGAGTACGGCCTTCAGCACCGTCGTCAGCTTGTGCCGCTCGCTCCCTTGCTCGCTCAAGTGGCGCTGCACGTTTTCCACCTGGATGATGGTGGCGTCGATGATCATGCCGATCGAGATAGCCAATCCGCCAAGCGACATGAGGTTCGCATCGAGCCCGACGTTCTTCATGACAATGAATGTCAGGAAAAGCGAGAGCGGAAGCGCGAGAATGACCACCACGGCACCGCGCAGGCTGCGCAGCATGAAGTAGAGGACGAAGACGACCAGGATCGATCCTTCCAGTAGCGCCCGAGTAACGGTGTGCACGCTGCTGGAGACGATGTCCGAGCGATCATAATAAGGAACGATCCTGGTTCCAGATGGGAGAATGTTGTTGTCGTTGATTTCCTGGACTTTGCTTTTGATGCGGTCCACGACGGCGCGACCGTTAGCCCCGCGCAGCATCATGACAATGCCACCAACGGCCTCTCCTTCTCCGTTCATCAGAGCGGCACCTTGTCGGACGGCTTCTCCAATGCGAACGTCGGCAACATCACGAACGAACACCGGAGTCCCGGCGCGGGCCGTCAAGACGATGTTCTTGAGGTCATCTTCGGATTGCAGTAACCCTACGCCACGCACGACGTATTGCTCGTCGAAGCGGTCAAGGACGTTGCCGCCGACATTCTCGTTGTTGTCTCCGATTGCTTTATAGACATCGTCCAGCGAGAGATTGTAGGCAACCAGCTTGGCGGGATTGACGACCACCTGGTACTGCTTGAAATAGCCGCCGAATGAGTTGATGTCGCTCACGCCGTCCACACTCTTCAGCAGCGGTGTCACCACCCATTCCTGGACGGTACGCAGGTCGCTCAGGTAACGTTTTCGCGCCTCCGGCTCGCTCGGCATCGGCCCCTGTAGCGTGTACTGATAGACTTCGCCCATCGCGGTGGCAATGGGGCCCATGGTCACGGTCACCGAGTTCGGCACACTTGTCTTCGCCTCATCGAGTCTTTGGAAGACCAACTGGCGGGCGAAGTAGATATCCACGTTGTCATCGAAGACGATCGTGACCACACAGAGTCCAAACTTCGTGACCGACCGCATTTGACGGACTTTCGGCAATCCCCGCATCGCGTTCTCAATCGGGTAGGTCACGAACCGCTCAATCTCCAGTGCCGAGAGACCCGGTGCCGCTCCCAGTACTTCGACCTGAACGTTCGTCACATCAGGGAAGGCATCGATCGGAAGATTGAGGTACGAATAGATTCCGAACGCCGCTACGACCAAGACACCGAGCAACACGAATGTCTTGTATTTCAGAGTGTGCGCGATAACTTTCTCAAGCATTTGTCCCTCCCCTGCCAAGCCGCTACTGCAAAGCGCGTAGTTGCCTCATCCCTCTTGCTCACCGATGAGGTGCTTGAGAAACGTTGATTTCACGACGAAGCTGCCCTTGGTTACAACCACTTCCCCTGGGTTCAGGCCGGACTTGATCTCCGTATATCCCTGCCTTGAAATTCCCGTTTGAACGTCGCGTCGCTCGAACTCCATATCTGACTTGCGTACGAAGACAACCGACTGACCATCGATTTGCTGAAGCGAGGAGTCGGGCACAGCGAGCGTCGGGCTCGTCTGCGCGACAGGAATTTCGATCGTTGCGAACATCTCCAACTTGAGTTGTGCACCGCTGTTTAGCACGAGGCATCGAACCTTGGCGGTACGCGACTTCGGGTCAATCACATCCGCCACGTGCGTTATCTTGCCGTCGAATAACTGCCCGGGATAGGAATCCACTCGCACCTGGACTGTCTTACCTGGCTTGATCTGAGCAAGGTCTTTTTCAAAAACATCCGCCAGCACCCATACCGATGACATGTCGGTGATCGCAAGCAGTTCAGTGGAGGGTTCGACGACTTCGCCGTCAGCTACGTGGTAGGCAGTGACAACACCTGAAAAGGGTGCTCTCAAGACGCTGTGGACGATGCTGTGGCCGCCCTTCTTCATCGACAGATTCGCCAGATCTTGATCGGTCCACCCGTACAACCTAATCTGCTGCCGAACCTCTTCCACCGTGGATCGGGCACCGGCGACCGCCGCTTCGGCATTCTTGCACTCAGCCTCCCGCACGTCGTACGTGCTTTGGGCAATCGCCTCGGCCTTCAACATCGCCTTGCTTCGTTCCAGAATCTTCTTTTTCACTTCCAGGTCTGTCTGGCTGCGCTCCAGCTCAGCTTGCGCATTGAGAAGCTCGCCGACTGCAAGACCGAGTTCGGCATTGTCGAGTTCAACGAGGGGATCGCCGGCAGAAACACGATCTCCTAATCGTGCATAAATCTTGTGAACGAGACCCCGAGCCATCGGACGAATATGCGCCACTCGCTCCGGATCTTCGGTCACTGTCCCGGTAGTCGAGAGCACATTTTGTAGACTATGCAACACGGCAGGCTCGCTTGTTATACCAACGGCCCGCTGAGACTCAGCGCTGATCTGCACAACGGTGGGGCTTTTGGCTGGGTCAGCTTTATCGGACTCGGAACTTGCTTCATGGTGGCGCGCGTCTCCAGTGAATTGCGCATACAGGACCGCCCCGAGGACGCCGCCAAGCACCAGCGCGACAACCAGTCGCACGCTCCCAGGAATTCGGTCTAGCACCGAAGCTCGCGTTACATCATTACTTTCCATATGTTCCGAACTCCTTTCCCACGGCCGCCTCAAGTTCGAACGTCGCCGTCTTGTAGTCGTAGAGCGATTGGTTGTAGGTCCGCAGAGCCTCGCGGTAGGAGCGCTCGGACTCCAGCAACCCGATCAGGTCGAGCGATCCGAGACGATACGATTGCTGGGCAATGTCTCGAGCGCGACTGGCGCTTGGTACGTATTCTTCCTGCAGCGCCTTCACTATTTCCGCCTGCGCGTTCAGAGAATCCCAAGCCTGTTGCACCTCACGCACAACGGCGAGCGACACGCGGCTGACTTCCTGGTTCTGCTGTTCAATTTCGGCTGTGGCGCGAGCCACGCCTGCCTTGTTGCGATTGAACAGCGGAACTGGAATGGAAATGCCCGCGACCGGAGTGTTAGCGCCAAAATCGCGCTTGTACCCGAATGAGGCGGTCAGATTGGGAATCGCGTTAGCATGTTCGAGATCAAGTTGGCGTTTACTACGCTCCAGCCCGTATCGAGCGGCCATAAGATCTGAGCGATTCTGCAGAGCTCCGCGCCGCAGTTCATCGATCGCGTCAGGAATGAGTTCGAGCCTGAGCTTCTCTTCTACGTCGAACTCGCTCGACTCCATCACGCCCATAATCTCCAGCAGGGTCGCCTTGGCGTTCTTTATCTGCAGGTTGGCATGCACCAGATCGTTGAAGAACCGCAGCCGTTCCGTTTTTGTGCGGCTCATCTCCAACCCAGAAATTTCACCCTGCTTGTAGCGTGCCTCCGTCAAACGGATAACTTGATCGAATTCCTGGAGCATTTCCTTCGCGAGGTTGGCCTGCGCTTTCGCCAGCACTACTCCGTAGTACCGCCGCTTGAGTTCCAGCTTGAGCTGCCGCACTGTGTCATCCACACCTGCGGTGGCGATCGCCACTTCCTGTCGGGCGACGTTGATCCGCTTTTTGCGCTTTCCTGCGGTTTCAAAAGTTTGCGCTGCCCGAAACGACAGTTCCTGGTTATTGAGAAAGGGACCGGGAGTGGCGTCGAAAACCGGATAGCTTTCCGAGGCGATCTCAATCTCCGGATTAGGAATCTGCCTGGCCTCAACCACTCCTGCTTGCATGACTGGAATGTTCTGTCGCTCCCTCAACAGGAGCGGACTTTTGCGAAGCATTATTTCGGTCGCGGTTGGGAGGGTCAGGATCTTCGGAACGGCTTCAGCCGGTGCTTCCTGTGCGCCCGCGCCTGCGCACAACAGAGCGGCAAAAGCCAATGCCCACGGCAGCACGCGGCTGCTCGAGAGTATACGAGCCATCGATTACCTCGAAATCAAAGCTGGGCCTGCTAATAGCAAGCTGTGACGACAATGGCGGGTCAGACCCGCACGCCTGCACGAAGAAGCTGGGGGAGCTAGAAGCGAGGAGGGGGATAGAGGACGCGAGTGTGATCGCCGCTATACGCGAGAACCCTGGTGTGTTCCTGTGATTGGGCCGTGGTCAACGCCGCGAATTGGAAACACGGACTCGCTATGACGTGAGTGCTGCAACAGAAACAGTCGTCTTGGCCCGCATCGGACGGCGAGAGGTCACCAGTCTGCCCCGACTTCAACGTAGTCTGCTGGGCTATGCCTAGTACGACAATGTCTTCCGCATGGCAGAGTTGGGGGCAACACAGATCGGCAACTGCCCACAACAGGAGCAAGATTGCGAAGCATCTCTGCAAGGAAGCGCACATAAACTACTGCAATGATAACGTGAAAAACCTCAACCAGCCAGCAATGAGGAGCACACGTTCCTCGCCGTGGGCGACTGACGGAGATGGGAATATCAGATCGAGATCAGTGGTTCATGTTCGATTGAAGAAAGTGGAACAATGCTAAACTCCGAGTATCACGTCAAGAGAGTGCTTTCCATGGAGACCACGGTCGACAAACCGCGCGCTGCTGAAGTGCTTCAGGCCTGGAACGATCGCCCAAGCTCTCTGCGAAAGATGATGACCCGCCATGCTATGACCGCTGCCGCGATTGCCGCAGCGACGGTGTTGATCGCCTTCTTGCACGCCATGGCTGCGGACTTGCCGCCGGGGTATCGATACTTATTGCAGCAGCTGTTCTACCTGCCGATCCTCTATGCTGGTCTTCGCTACGGCTGGCGGGGCGGGTTGGCGACGGCGGCGTTGACGTCGCTCTGCTTCTTGGGTCACCTGGAAACCATCTTGGGCCGAGCGCCTGAGCACTTACCGCTGAGATATTGGGCGGTTCCGATCTTCGTGTCCGTGGGATTAATCTCTGGTCTGTTCGCCGAGCGCGAGCGAAAGCAGAAGAAAGCCTTTGAGGAAAGGGCCCAGCGTCTGGCCAAGGTCAACGAGGAACTGCAGGAGAATTTCGAGCGCATGAAGCGCGCCGAGCGCCTGTACGCCATGGGGCAACTCGCGGCCGGTCTCGCGCATGAAATCCGCAATCCATTAGCGAGTATCGCGGGTGCGGCCGGAATTCTGCGGCGCGGCCAGTCACCGACTGAGAAAACGACCGAGTGCCTGGAGATCATTAATAAAGAGTGTCATCGACTGAGCCGCCTGCTTACGACTTTTCTGGATTTCGCGCGCACGCGGTCACCCAATTTCCTGAATATCAGCATGGAATCCATTCTCGATTCCGTGCTGGGGCTTGCCGCGCACGCGGAAAACGGCTCCTTGGTCTCCTTTCGCAGGCAGAGCCCGCCTGAATTGAAATTCGATTGCGACCCAGAACAACTTAAGCAAGTGCTGCTGAACCTGGTGATCAATTCTATTCAAGCGATGCCGGAGGGTGGCGAAGTGCTCCTTACCTCACGCGCCAAGGATGGAAAGGTCATCATTGAGGTCTGCGACCAGGGCTGCGGTGTCAGCCCGGAGGACATGGAACATCTTTACGATCCATTTTTCACGACCAAGGAAAACGGCACAGGCCTGGGCCTGCCGGTGGCTCATCAGATTATCGAGCATCTGGGCGGCGTTCTATCAGCCCGCAGGAACCCCGACCGCGGCATGACCTTCTCGGTGGAATTGCCGTTGCAGCAGCGGAGCGCCCAGTGAACCTTAAGAGCGTACTGGTGGTCGATGACGACGCGAGCCTTCGGCGCGTTACCCAGATGCAACTCGAGGAAGCCGGATATGAAGTGTTCACCGCTGCGAACGCCGCAGACGGGCTCGAGGTCATGGAGGAATCTGTTCCCTCGCTGGTGATTACCGACGTCAAAATGCCGGGCATGTCCGGTATCGAGTTGTTGCACGAACTACGGTCGCGATATCCCGAAACAACCGTCATCCTGATCACCGCATTCGGTAACGTGCAGACTGCCGTGGAGGCCATGCGGGCGGGCGCGTACGACTACATCACCAAGCCCATTGACCACGACGAATTATTGCTGGTGCTGGAGCGGGCGCTCGAGCGGCGCAGTCTGCTGGACGAGGTGCAAACCTTGCGCGCCGCTCTCGACGAGAAGTACGGCTTCGAAAGCATTGTGGGAACGGCCAAACCCCTGCTGCGCGTACTCAACATGGCGGCGCGCGTGGCGCTTACCGACTCGGTGGTGCTGCTATGCGGCGAAACTGGGACCGGCAAAGAATTACTCGCCAAAGCCATCCACGAGGTGAGCCGCCGCAAGAACCAACCTTTCGTGACCATTAACTGCGGGGCAATTCCCAAAGACCTCCTCGAATCCGAATTGTTTGGTCACATCCGGGGATCGTTCACCGGAGCCATTGCTCATAAACGTGGACGAGTGGAAACAGCCGAGAAGGGCACGCTGTTCCTGGATGAGATCGGCGAACTGCCGCTTGAACTCCAGGTGAAAGTGCTGCGACTGATCCAGCACGGAGAGATCGAGAAAGTGGGGTCTACCAGCCCGCTGCGGGCGGACATACGCATCATCGCGGCCACCCATCGCAACCTGAAGGCCATGGTAGAGGATGGGAGTTTTCGCGAGGATCTCTATTACCGGCTGGCCGTTATTCCACTGGAGCTGCCGCCGCTACGCGAGCGAGCGGAAGATATCCCTGAGCTGGCCCAGTATCTGTTTGTTCGTCTCAAACAGAAGCACGGCAGGCCCGAACTCCGGCTCCCCGCTTCCTTGCTCCCGTTCTTCGCCAAGTACGACTGGCCCGGCAATGTCCGCGAACTCGAGAACGTGATCGAACGGCTCGTGGTGTTAACCGTCGGCAACGAGATGACGATCGAGGACCTGCCGGAATTTCTGCGTCGGGAAAAGGCTGCCGTAGACGAGCTGCGCCTCGACATGCCCGCTGAAGGTCTCAGCTTGGAAGGTGTGGAGAAGGAGCTGATCGTTCGCGCACTGCGAAAGTTCGGCTGGAATCAGACACAAGCTGCCAACTACCTGGACATAAGCCGCCGTACCCTGATTTATCGCATGGAGAAACACGGGTTGCATCGGGAGTAGACGGCTGCTTAGGCTTCTTGGCGAGCTTTAACTGTACGATATCGTACAGCAGTGTTCCCTACGTACATTCGTTTTGGTACAGTCGCTACTCCGCGAGCCGCGCGGTAGTCCGCAACCCCTTCATTATCAACATCACAAGTCAAAACCACTCGAACTTTCCGCCTCTTGAAGTGGCCGACGACGTGCAAATCTGGAATTTGCAATCACTTGAAGTGTAGGCGCCTTATGGCGCGTGCTGTAGCTCACCGCAGCTTTTCGCATACCGGAAAAGCTTGCAGCGCTACTGCTGTGTCTTGCGGTCCCGGGTCGAAGGTTCTTAATTTCTTATTCGTTTTTTCGCGGAGGTAGGTTCTGAACGCCGAATTGGTGGCAATGAAAAGCCCGTACGAATGCGTACTGGATAACTTTGAGGCGGCAGCGGATGCATTGGTATTGTCCGCGGAAACCCGGTCAGTCCTCAGGAATCCGGAGCGCGTGCTGGAGATTGATGTTCCCATCCGGTGTGGCAACGGAGTAATCGAGAACCGCACTGGGTACAGAGTCCAGCACAACACCTTACGCGGACCTGCTATGGGCGGAGTTCGCTGTCACCCCAGTGTAACGCTGGATGAAGTGAAGGCGCTGGCCATGTGCATGACATGGCGATGGGCAGTTCTTGGCATTCCTTTCGGGGGTGGGACGGACGGTGTACTCGTCGATCTGAATCGGCTGCCGGCGGAAGAGCGGGAACGTCTGACCCGCTGCACGTTGAACGGTGAGCCGCCGGTGAGCGGGGAGAAGAACACGGCCAACGCCACGGATTACATGCGCCACTCCGAAGCGGCGGGAGCCAGTGTATTGCACTCGACCGTGGCTGCTTGCGCGTATCTGGGAATCTCCCTCAAACAGGCGCGCGTCACTGCACGCGGATTTGGCGCCACAGGAATGGCTGCAGCGCGGTATTTGAGTGGAGCCGGAGCTGTCGTCGTGGGCGCGGGCGACACGCGCGGCTCTATCTACAGCGCGAGCGGGTTGGACATCCCGAAGCTAATCCGGCACAAGGAACGCACCGGATCCGTCGTCGGATTTGCAGGCTCCGAACCGATCACGGACGACGAGTTGCTCGCCGTAGATTGTGAGATTCTCGTCGCCGCAACTGTGAAACACGCTATCCACCGGCAAAACGCTTCCGCGATCCGGGCCAAGATCGTTGCCGAGGCGACGGACGGCTCGGTTACACCGAAGGGAGATCATGCTCTCGCCCGCAATGGTGTCTTTGTAATTCCCGACATCCTGTGCAATTCCGGTGGCGGGATTGTCGCGTACTGCGAATGGGCGCAGGAACCGAATGTGTACGGCCAACTTGAACAGACGATCCAGCGCAGCTTCCATGATGTTCTTGAGATGTCGCTTGGCCGCAAGGTGAACATTCGCCGGGCGGCGCACATGCTCGGAATTAGCAGGGTAGCCGAAAGCATCGGAAACCAGGCACAGTGCGTCGCAGCCGCCCATCGGGGCTGAGAGTCTTGGGGCAGAAACAGGTTGAAACGAGAGTAGGAGTCCCACCGCAAACCAGAACTGGATACTTAACTACAAGAGGAGCGAACGTGAGCACGTCAACTTATACCGCATCATATGTCGATCAAGTCTTCGAAGGCGTCCGAAAGCGGAATACAGGTGAGCCGGAGTTTCTGCAGGCCGTCGGTGAAGTTCTTCGGTCAATCACTCCGGTGCTGGAGCGGCATCCGGAGTACGTAGAATCGAGGATACTAGAACGATTGGTCGAGCCGGAACGCGTTGTCATGTTCCGCGTTCCCTGGCAGGATGACGAAGGCCAGGTTCAGGTGAACCGCGGGTTTCGTATTCAGTTCTCAAGTGCGATTGGTCCGTACAAAGGCGGCATTCGATTTCATCCCACCGTTTACCTTGGTATTTTGAAGTTCCTGGCTTTTGAGCAGGTCTTCAAAAACTCGTTGACGACGCTCCCGATGGGCGGCGGCAAGGGCGGATCCGACTTCGATCCGAAAGGGAAATCGGATGGCGAGGTCATGCGCTTCTGCCAAAGCTTTATGACGGAGCTCTGCCGTCACATCGGCTCTGATACAGACATCCCGGCGGGCGATATCGGCGTAGGCGGACGCGAAGTGGGATATCTGTTCGGACAGTACAAACGCATTCGGAACGAGTTCACCGGAGTGCTAACGGGCAAAGGTCTGGCCTGGGGCGGGTCGCTGATCCGGCCCGAAGCTACCGGCTACGGTTGTGTGTACTTCTGCGAGCAGATGCTCAAGACGAGGGGCGAGGACCTCAAGGGCAAAACCTGCCTGGTTTCCGGATCTGGCAATGTGGCCCAGTACACTGTCGAGAAGCTGAACCAATTGGGTGCAAAGTGCCTGACCCTGTCAGATTCCGACGGCACGATTTATGACAAAGATGGTATAGACGAGGAGAAACTCGCCTGGATCATGGGCCTCAAGAACATCCGGCGCGGGCGCATTCGGGAGTACGTAAGGAAATTCCCCAAGGCCGAGTACCTGGAGAGCTCCAAGCCCTGGCACATCCCGGCACAATGTGCGTTCCCCAGCGCAACGCAGAACGAGATCAACGGAGAGGATGCGAAGCAACTCGTCAGCAACGGTTGCTACGTTGTCAGTGAAGGCGCGAACATGCCGACGACTCCCGAGGGGATGGAATGCTTCCGGGCGGCAAAGATTCTCTACGGGCTCGGCAAAGCGGCCAACGCCGGCGGCGTGGCTACCTCAGGCCTCGAGATGGCGCAGAACTCGATGCGTCTTTCCTGGAGCAGGGATGAAGTCGACAGTCGGCTCAAAGGCATCATGACTTCGATCCACACCTCGGCGTGGGAGATGTCGAGAGAATACGGAGCGCCCGGGGACTATGTCCTGGGGGCAAACATCGCCGGGTTCGTTAAGGTAGCGGACGCGATGCTGGCCCAAGGCCTGGTCTAGAGCGGCAGAAAAGCCTTCGGTTTCAAATCCGAAGTAGGCGAACACCGGGTCAGGCAGCGGACTCCGCGATAATTGCGGGGCCGAGACCCGACCCGGTTCTGGCCTCGCTCTCAACGTCAGCGGCAACTCACACTACTACACTGAACCTGTTCACCAATCCTGCGATGAAACTATCGGATCTACACGATCAACTGCGCTACGCCTACGATCCACAGCTTCGTGGTCTTCACCGTCTGATGGCTTGGCGCGTCCGCACCATCCTGATGGTCTCGAGTTCGTACGAATCGTTTAGCCTCTCGCGCGACTACTCACTCACGCAGAGCGTCTACGGCGCTTCTCAACTGTTGCACCTCCAGAATGCTCCACAGATCGTTACCGCCCTTTCCGGGAGCGAGGGGCTCGACATTCTGGAGAAAGAGCACTTCGATCTCGTCTTGGTTTCCGGCAACTTGCCCGACATGGAGACGTCCGACTTTGGGAGAAGCGTGAAAGCGGGGCACCCGAACTTGCCTGTCGTGATGGTAGTGTTCGACGGGTCGTGGTTCGATCAGACCTATCGTGGAGCGGAACCCGAAGGCATCGACCAGGTCTTTGCCTGGCGAGGCAGCGCCGATGTCCTCCTTTCCATCATGAAGCTGGTCGAGGATAGCCAGAACATCGATCGCGATCTGGAAATCGCTTCCATCGGGACGATTCTGGTGATCGAGGATGCTGTTGAGCACTACTCGCTGATTCTGCCGCACCTCTACTCCATGCTCATGCAGCGCACCTTCATGCTGGTACCCGAGGGAATCAACGAGAGAGATCGCCAAATCCGGACTCGGGTCCGTCCTAAGGTGGTCCTGGCGCGCAGTTTCGCGGAGGCGAGCGCGTTATTCAAAAAGTACGAGGCTTCGCTGCTCGGCATCATCTCCGATCTGCACACTTTCCGCGAGGATCTGGACGACATCTCGACGGGAACTCAGTTTCTGCAAGCGACCGCGACACGGGTTCCGGGCTTGCCCATTCTGGTTCAGTCCTCCGATCCGAACGTGGAGGAAATAGCCAAGTCCGTGGGCGCGCGCTGCCTCAATAAGCGCGGATCCAATGTGCGGAAAGGCATTGAGCAGTTTGTCCTGGAAGACATCGGTTTCGGCGATTACGAATTCCGCATGCCTGACGGGACGCCAGTCAAGAGGGTCTCGAACATGTGGGAGATGGAGCAGGCGATCGCCTCTATCCCGGACGAATCCCTCAGATTCCACGCCGCCCGCAACGACCTCTCGCACTGGTTCCGGGCGCGCGGCGAGACTACTCTGGCAGCGGTGCTCCAGCCGATTAGCTTGGCCGATTTTCCCTCGGTCGCGGAGCTCAAGGAATGCCTGATCAGCGCGATTTCCATCGCGCGCCGGGAGAAATATTCCGGAGCTATTGCCGACTTCCGCCCGCCGGAATTCGATCCCGATTATCCATTCTTGGTGCTGGGCAAGGGATCCCTGGGGGGCAAGGGCCGAGGATTGGCGTTTGTTTTCCGGCAGCTCAGCCGGTGGTTGAAAGACGAACGCATCCAGGGAATCAGAATACGCCTGCCCCGGACGCTCGTCATTGGCGCAGATGAATCCAATACCTTTCTTAGGAACAACGAAATCGACGTCGCCTCTTTTGAGGAAATGACTGACGACGATATATTGCAGCGCTTTGCCGGTGGACAGTTGGACTCTCACATACGCGAGTGCCTGGAATTCTACGTCAACCGCGTGAACGTTCCGCTGGCCGTGCGTTCGTCGGGACTGCTCGAGGACTCACACCGTCAACCCCTGGCGGGACTTTACTCGACTTACATGCTACCGAATAACCATCCCGATCCCGAGGTGAGGTTGACACACCTGGCGACGGCGATAAAGCTGGTTTATGCGTCGGCCTACCTGGAGCGGCCGCGGCGTTACATGGAATCAATCGGTCACGATCAGGCCGAGTCACGCATGGCGGTGCTGGTCCAGGAAGTTGCAGGCCGCCGCCACGGTCGGTATTTTTATCCGACGATTTCAGGCGTGGCACAATCCCACAACTACTATCCGGTGTTCCGGATGAAGCCGGAAGATGGTGTAGCAACGATCGCTCTTGGCCTGGGAAAACAGGTCGTTGAGGGAGGCGATGCGGTGCGGTTCTGCCCGCGTCACCCGCAGGTACTGCCGCAATTCCGGTCCCCGGCGGAAGTGATGCGGGTCGCGCAGCGGGAGTTTTTCGCCCTCGATCTCAACAGTAGTGAAGTCGACTTGCTCGGCGGCATGGATGCCACCCTCGTCCGGTTGCCGCTCTCGCAGGCCGAAGTGGATGGGGCGCTCGCGCTGGCTGGAAGCGTGGTGGATGTCAATGAGGATAGAATCTACGACGGTTTGGGACGACGTGGGCCCCGCGTGCTCACGTTCGCGCGGGTACTCAAGCACAACGCGTTCCCGTTATGCCCCATTCTTAACGAGCTATTTCAGATTTGCCGGAAGGAGTTGGGCTTCGCCGTCGAAATCGAGTTCGCCGTAGACATCGGCGACGATCCTCTTCAGGATGCGGAATTCTGTTTCCTGCAGATGAGGCCTCTAGTGGCATCACGGGAACGCTGTGACATTAACCAAGATATGGTTCCCGCCAAAAAGGTACTCTGCCGCTCGCAACGGGTTCTGGGGAATGGGTCCGTCGAAGGCTTGCGTGATATTGTCTATGTCGATCCAGCAAAATTTGACCGGGGGCGTAGCGCGGAGGTGGCGTCGGTCGTCGCGGGAATCAATGACCGGTTGCTCCGCGAACGCCGACCCTTCCTGCTCATTGGACCGGGGCGGTGGGGCTCCTTCGATCCCTGGATTGGAATTCCCGTCGCTTGGCACCAAATTTCCGGAGCGCGGGTGATCGTAGAGGTGCCTGCCAACGATCTGCCGATTGAGCCGTCGCAAGGCACCCACTTCTTCCACAATATGACCTCCGCAGGAATCGGCTACTTTTCGCTGAGTGGTACCAACGAGAAGGAGTTCATCCGCTGGGAGCTTCTGGAGGGTTTGCCGGCCGAGGAGATTGCACCAGGTGTACGGCACGTCCGTGTCTCTCATCCGCTGTTGGTGCGAATGGACGGTCAGATCCAGCAGGGAGTGATTCTGCTGTCGTAGGCCGCGACAACTCCAGCGGCGACGATCCAATATTTCGAAGCGTTCTCTTTAGCGGCCTTCGAGCGCCTCGACGAGTGTGACAGGCGCGCAACTGCAGCATTCGACCACCGTGACGTTGACGCTGCAGAGTCGCTAGGCCGATCAGGAACATAGGCAGCCTCCGCAGAGGAGTTCGCGCGCGCGAGTGGTCTCGACATCATCCTCGCTCAGTTTCGGGGCAAAGCGACGCATTATTGCAAAAGGCTCGCACAGCTGGTCTCCGCTAGGGGGAGAACAAAGCGTGATAGAAATGCGGTCGCCAGATATAATTCTTGACCATGAGCATTGTTGAACAAGTTCAAAAAGACATGGTTGAAGCCATGCGCGCGAAGGATGAGCAGCGCTTGTCCACATTGCGCATGATGAAGTCCACCTTGAAGAACAAAGAGATCGATAAGCGCGCGGCGCTGGATGATGCCGAGGCGATCCAGGTGCTTGGCACGATGATCAAGCAGCGCAAGGATTCGATTGAACAATTCACCAAGGGTGGACGACAGGAACTCGCCGACAAAGAAGCCAAGGAAATTGAGCTGATCGAAGCCTACATGCCGAAGGCGGCCAGCCCGGACGAGATGCGTGTCATTGTGGCCGATGTCGTCGCGCAGATCACTGCCGAAAAGGGCAAGCCCACCCCCAAGGACATGGGGCTGGTGATGAAGGCCGTGATGAGCCGCTTTGCCGAAAAGGATATCCGCGCCGACGGCAAGGTCGTCAACGAAATGGTTCGCGGCGAACTGTCGAAGTAAGCGATTCGAAAGTCGTGTGGCACGGGAAGAAAGGCCCTGTGCCTTGACACGACCCCGTCTTTACAAAAAGGATCCACCCTTCGCTTCGCGAATGATGGGGCACCCTTCCGTATTTTGGCCAAACAAGGGCTTGCTATCTCGTTCTCAGGCTGACACACTGCTTTCAGAGAACCTCGTGGCAACCGAAGTTAGTGTCGCACCCGCCCCTGAACCGGCGCAGGCTAAGTCTGCCCAGCGCATGGTCTCGCTCGACTTCTTCCGAGGAATCACCATTGCGGCGATGATCCTCGTAAACAACCCGGGGAACGGCCACGCGTATGCGCCTCTTGAGCACGCGGAATGGAACGGCTGGACGCCAACGGACCTTATCTTCCCGTTCTTTCTCTTTATTGTTGGCGTCTCTCTTGTGTTGTCGTTTGCTTCACGGCTAGGCCGGGGAGCGACCCGAACGCAATTACTGCGTCACAGCCTGCAACGCGCAGCCATCATCTTCGTTATCGGGGTGGCGCTAAATGCGTTTCCCTATAATTTCTGGCCTATACGCTTTCCGGGAGTCTTGCAACGGATTGCCATTGCATACGCGGTTGCAGCAGTAATCGCACTTTGGACCACAACGACGCGTAGTCGTCTGTTGATTGCTGGCAGCTTGATTGTGGGATATTGGGTTCTGATGCGTTACGTCCCGGTACCAGGGCTTGGGATTCCCGGTCGCGACATTCCGTTCCTTGATCCCAACCGCAACCTCGCTGCATGGATCGACCGCCTGATCATACCGGGCCATCTTTATGAAACAACTCGTGATCCAGAGGGTTTGTTGAGCACGCTTCCGTCCGTCGCAACGGTTTTGCTTGGGATCATGACGGGTGGTTGGCTCAAGTCGGATCGGTCGCCAGCGAGGAAAGCTGCCGGCATGCTTGCATTCGGCTCGCTCGGTCTTGCTCTCGGCAAGATCTTCGACGTGGTGATGCCGATCAACAAGAATCTGTGGACGAGTTCGTTTGTGGTCTTTACATCCGGCTTCGCCCTAGTCGTACTCGCCGCGTGCTATTGGCTGCTGGACGTTAAGCAGTGGCGCGGGTGGTGGGCGACGCCCTTTGTTGCATTCGGCGCGAACGCGATCGCGATCTATACCTCGTCTATGCTGCTCGCCAAGAGCTTGAATCGCATTTATCTCCCGTATGACGACCAGCGCGTAAACCTGCATGAGTACATCAACGAGAGATTCTTCGCGCCACTGGCAAATCCGAGCATGGCATCGCTGCTCTATTCGCTCACGTTTGTCGCGTTGGCGGCGGCACTGGCGCTAGTCCTGTATCGCAAACGCATTTTCTTCAAAGTCTGATAGGGCTGCTAAAACCACTTCTTGGATTTGAAGTACACGAGCACCGAGAGTGTTGATGCGATCATCAGCATTCCGGCGAAGGCGGTTCCATGCGGATGATTGATCCACGGAAGCTTCAGGTTCATGCCGAAAAAGCCCGTGATGATGATGAGTGGGAGCGCGATCGTTCCCCAGATCGTGAGGACCTTCATCACTTCGTTGGTGCGGTTGGCGACTGCCGAGAGATAGATGTCGAGCGAGCCGGTCAGAAGATCGCGATAACTTTCGATGAATTCGGCCGTGCGCACCAGATGGTCGTACACGTCGCGAAAGTACGGATCAAGATCGTCTCCCAAAAAGCCACCTTCGTGCCGGGCAAGGGTGTTCACGACCTCGCGCATGGCTCCGGCGACGCGGCGGAATTCTATCAATCCGCGCTTCAGGCTGAAGATGCGCGCGAGCATGTCGGGCTCTGGGCGGCTAAGCACTTCGCTTTCTATGTCTGCGATGTCGTCGGCGATGCAGTCAAGCAGGGGCTGGTATTCGTCGACCACCAGGTCAACAAGCATGTAGAAGATGCGGTCTAGCCGTTGCGGCTTCTCCTGCTCGATGTGCGCGCGCAGCTTGTCAATCACCTGACAATCCTTGGAATGAATGGTGATCAGGTAATCGGCAGAGAAGAACACGTCAAGGTCGTCGAACTCGACCCTGTTCGCCGATTGCAAGTGCTTCAGAACGGTGAAGATGTACTCGCCACGCTCTTCGGTCTTTGCACGTTGCGGGCGATGGCGGCAATCCTCGATCTGTAAGGGATGCAGATTGAAACGTCGTGCCAGTTCGTCCAACTGAGGAGACTGCGGGTCGGCGATATCGAACCAAGCAAAGGCAGACACGACTGGCTCAGGCGCGCTCATTTACGCCTTCTTCTTCGATTTCTTCTCCCAGGGACGTTCGGGACGCTCGCTGGCCGGACCTTCGCGACCGTTTACACGATCATAGACATAGTTCTCGGAGACGGTGCCGAGTGACTCGTTATAGAGATTCGGAACCCCCAGCGCAACTTTGAATTCATCGGTAAAGTCGTGCAGTGCGCGGAGTTTGTCGGCGGTGGCAGGCACTTCGTTCTTCGTGGTCTTCATGAATTGCTGATAACCGCGATTGATGAGCTTTGAGATCTCGTTGCCGATAACATAACCCGGCCACGCGAACACGCTGGCGTTGCCGTCTTCGTCCTTTTGGATTGCGGCTGAGCAGTTATTCTTGCGAAGGAATACGCGGTTTGCCGCACCGGGGGCTTCCTGCAGATCGAACCCATGATCGCGCAACCATTGCACGGCGCTATCGTATTCGCGTGCTTTCATCTCGTACGGTTTTTCAACTTTCTTTGCCATTGCTCACCTCTAGATATGAGCCCCACGCTTTACGACCTGACAATCCTGACAGGAATTCCGGCGCTGCCGCGTTCGATACCCGCTTCCAGTCCCCTGTTGTCCACGTAAGCCTCGCAGGCGGATCCAAGCTGCTGCTGCCAACCCGATTCGCGGGAAATCAAACTTTCGCACAAACTGACTGATTCCCGCAACCCACTTGGTTCATCCAATGGTTACCAATGGCGCAGGCGAATGCAAATCTTGCACTGGTATCAAGGCGTCTTGGCCAAAGCATCGCCGAGAGGATCGGTAATACTCCGCTGCTCAGGCTCAACCGCATCTCGCATCACTTGCGTGGAACGCAGATACTCGCCAAGGCAGAGTGGTACAACCCTGGTGGATCAGTGAAGGACCGTGCCGCCGTAAGTATCGCGCACGAAGCGCGCCGTCGTGGAGCACTGATTCCCGGCCGGCGCTTGCTCGATTCCACAAGCGGCAACACCGGAATCGCATACGCCATGTTGGGAGCCGCGGAAGGTTTCCATGTGACGCTGTGCATGCCGTCGAACGTCTCACCGGAGCGAAAGAACATTCTGCGAGCTTACGGAGCTGAGGTCATCTACACCGATCCCGGCGAAGGCTCTGATGGCGCGATCGTGAAGGCGCGGGAGCTGTACGCCCAGCATCCTGAACGTTACTTCTACGCCGACCAATATTCGAATGATGCCAACTGGCGTGCTCACTATCGCGGCACGGCAACGGAGATCTGGGATCAGACTGACGGATTAGTGACGCACTTTGTCGCCATGCTTGGGACAAGTGGTACGTTCGTCGGGACGTCCCGGCGGTTGAAAGTGTTCAACCCCGACATACAGTGCATTTCGCTCCAGCCGGATTCGCCGTTCCACGGTATCGAAGGCGCGAAACACATGGAGTCGGCGATCGTGCCCAGGATTTACGACGCAACTGTTGCCGACGACAATCTGGAAATCAGCACGGAGGCCGCGCACGAGATGATGCGCCGGCTCGCGCGTGAAGAGGGATTGCTGGTTGGCATCTCGGCCGGAGCCGCTACGGTCGGCTGCCTCGAAATCGCGCGCCGTCTTGAGCAGAGAGGCATCTATGATGCTGTTATCGTCACCGTATTCCCGGACGGCGGCGAGAAGTATCTGAGTGAGAGACTCTGGGAAGAGAACGGCGAGTGAGTCACTGATTCCAGCGCATGTTGAGAATTCCGAAATCAGTTTACGAATCGGTACGTCAGCACGGTGAGCAGACGTATCCGCACGAGTGCTGTGGAGTTCTGCTCGGCAAGGACGACGGCAACGGCGAACGTGCCGTAATGCGATCTGTGCGTTGCGGCAATACGCGAACCGATTCGCCTCAGAATCGCTACAACATCGATCCCAAGGAACTGATTCGCATACAGCTGGACTCGCGAGAAGAGGGCCTGGACATCCTCGGCTTCTATCACTCCCATCCTGATCATCCGGCGCAGTGGTCAAAGACCGATTTCGCCGAGGCGCACTGGTTCGGCTGCTCGTACGTAATCAGCAGCGTCGAGCAGGGCAAGGCAACGTTTACGAACTCGTTTCTGCTCTTGGGCGAGAGCGAGGAGAACAAGCGTTTCGAAGACGAGCAGATCGCCACCTTCTCGGACGAGGACGTTCATTGAAACCTCAGCGCGCTCCAGTTCATCTCTACTCTTGACTATGAAAGTGCTGATCCCAACCCCCTTGCGGCAGTACGCCGGAAAGAACGCAGCAGTCGAAGTCCGCGGTCAAACGGTCGAGGAAGCTCTGGATGCTCTGACAACCGAGCACTCCGATCTTCGCAAACATATCTACGGAGAAGATGGCCGCCTGCGCGCCTTTGTGAATGTCTATCTGAACGACGAAGATATTCGCTACCTGGAGAAAGAAAAGACGCCGGTGAAAGACAGCGACACAATTTCGATTGTGCCCAGCATTGCGGGAGGAAGAGCGATGTAATGATCTGCTGACTCGACGACCCGGTGATTCAGATCAACACATCGCCTCTAACCATGGCTACTACACTCAATAACGCGACCACCGCGAGCCTGAGCAACGACGAGATCCTACGCTATTCTCGGCACCTGATTATGCCCGAGGTGGGGATGGAAGGGCAGCAGAAACTGAAGGCCGCGCGCGTACTGTGTATCGGCGCTGGCGGTCTCGGCTCTCCGCTCGCCCTGTACCTGGCTGCCGCTGGCGTAGGCACGCTGGGGCTGGTTGATTTCGATGTTGTCGACTTCACGAACCTTCAGCGCCAGATCATTCACACCACTGCCGACGTCGGTCGGGCCAAGTTGGATTCGGCAACCGAGAAGCTAAACGCGATCAATCCTTACGTCAACGTACAAAAATTCGAAACGCGCCTGACCAGCGAGAACGCACTTGATATCTTCCGCGAGTTCGACATCATAGCCGACGGCACCGACAATTTCCCTACGCGATATCTGGTGAATGACGCCTGCGTGCTTTCTGGCAGGCCGAACGTTTACGCTTCGATCTTCCGCTTCGAGGGACAGGCCAGCGTTTTCGCCACCGAAGAAGGCCCGTGCTATCGCTGCCTCTATCCGGAGCCACCACCGCCCGGCTTGGTGCCGTCTTGCGCGGAGGGTGGTGTGCTGGGAATACTTCCTGGCCTGCTCGGGGTGATTCAGGCGACGGAAGTTATCAAGCTCATCCTTGGCAAAGGCGAGCCGCTCGTAGGGCGATTATTGCTCGTCGATGCGATCGCGATGCGCTTCCGTGAGTTGAGACTTCGCAAGAATCCCGATTGCCCGGTGTGCGGCACGCACCCGACTGTTACCAAGCTGATCGACTACCAGCAGTTTTGCGGTATACGAGGAGAAGAAGCCCCCGTGGAATCTACGAACCTTCCAGAAATCCAGGTTGAAGAATTGAAGCAGAAACTCGACGCTGGCGAAGACGTTTTTGTTCTCGACGTCCGCGAGCCGCACGAGTACCAGATCTGCAATATCGGCGGACACCTTATTCCGCTCAACGACTTGCCCAAGCGAATCAACGAACTCGATTCCAGCCGTGAAATCGTAGCGCATTGCAAGATGGGTGGCCGTAGCGCGAAAGCGGTTGAGTTCCTACGTCAATCAGGATTCAAGAAGGTACGTAACCTGACGGGCGGGATTCTCGCGTGGGCCGATCGTATTGATCGCACGATGCCCAAGTACTGAATGCAAAATAAAACGCGGGGAGAATACTTCCTCCCCGCGCGTCTAGTTGTGTTTAGTCTTATTCAGCAAAAGCAAGTGCCTGCTTCTGGCCCTTCAAATAGAACATCGTGATCTTGTCGCCGGAAGTTGAGCGGCTGAACTCAACATTGGCGGTGGGCGTCTCAACCATCTTCGCCTTCACGCTAACGGAGACTTTTTTGCCGGAGGTAAACTTCACGTCGACATTGTCGCCGGTTCCGGTCCAGCTGATCTTGTAGTCTCCGGCGGGAAGTTTCTGTCCCGCAACCTGCATGGGAGAAGACAGCGAGAACCTAGCCGTTTCGGCTGCGAAAGTGCTGATTGCTGCTGCTAGAACAAAGCAAAGCACAAAAAAAGGGATCAAAGTTTTGCGAATCAAGGGAGGCTCCTTATTAATTGTTAATTGTTTTTCGACTACAAACATCTGTCATCGAGGAGATGCCCTAGTTCTTATCGGCACTCCCCGAACCTAAAGGTTGAAAGTGTTCAGTGCTTCCAAGATAAAAAACAGGGGAGCCTCAACAGCTCCCCCATCGAGACCAGTATAACCTAATTGAACTTCACAATCAGCTTCTTGCCGCCGAGATGGACTTCCTGAATGGTCCCATCAGCGGTCTTCACGACGCTGTCCTCCAACTTCGTCTGGCTCGACGTGATGGTAGCCGGAACCGTCATCTTCACGCCATTGCCGCTGATATTGACCTGGACCTTGTCGCCCTGGCCATCCCAGTTCAGCTTGTAGCTTCCCGCGTTCAGCTGAGTCCCATTCAGTTTTCCCGTCGACAACAGACTCATGTTCCCATTGGCCCCAAAAGCACAAATGGATAATGACAGTAAGATCGCAACACTGATTAGTTTCCGCATTGAGTTATCGCCTCTCTATTGACTTCTATTCGTTTGCAGTCGGTCAAAGCGTTTGCGGAAGTTGCGTGCGACCACAACTCTTCCCAGGAGGCATTGTCGAACGCAACTTTCGCAAAACGGACTACTATGCGCTTTCGTTCGACTCTCGTCAATACCTGAATTGACCGTAGAAGTTACCTCCGTGATTGCCCCTATGCAGATCCACCTGTAACGAGGATCACGCTAGAACTTTAACGATTGCGTCTTGCCAGCGAGCAGAATCTCTATGATAGAGCCGTTGGCCGTTACAATTGCGTTCCGCGCCATCTTTGGACCATCCACTAGCTTCGCAGTGGTCTTCACAACGATCTTCTTGTCGGCCGAGGTCAGTGTGACTTGTGCATTGTCACCATCACCCGTGTATGCAACCTTGTACTCGCCTTTGGGCAGTTGTTGGCCGGCAATCTGAGCCGGATTGCCGAGAAGCACGTTTACCTTCCCCTCAAGCGCGAAGGAACTCACCGCAAGGGCCACTGTAAGCAACAGAACACCACACACGACTCTCTTCATCGCTTCAACCGTCCTGAAATTAGTTGGGGTATTCACTGTGCGCTTGTTGTATGCACCCCGTGCAAATCAACGTTGCCGCAACATCTACATAGACGGAATACGTAAAAAGTTGTTAGCAAGTTCCACAAATCTTTACGAAAGGAGGTGAGTGCATTTTCCGCGTATGTCAGGAGATATCGATCTGCGACTATTCTTCGCTCTCTACCCCAAAGAACTGCGCAACATCTTCCAGCTTGATCGTCCGTCGATAAGGCGGAAGCGAGTTCACGAAAACGCGACCGTAGCGCTGTTTGATGATGCGGTTGTCGAGCAGTACGAGCAGGCCACGGTCATTGAGCGAGCGGATGAGGCGGCCGAAGCCCTGCTTCAGCGCGATGACTGCCGCCGGGACCTGGAAATCGAAAAAGGCATTGCCGCCGTCTTCGTTGATAGCGTTAATGCGAGCGGCGACTACCGGATCGTTCGGAACCGCGAACGGTAGGCGGTCGATGATGACGCAGCTCAACTGCTCGCCTTGCACATCGACGCCTTGCCAGAACGACGACGTGGCGAACAGCACCGAGTTGGGCGTCAGGCGAAATTCGTCCAGCAGCGCGTTCTTCGGTGCCGTGCCTTGCAGCAGCATCGGGTAATCGAGTTCGCCCAGCAGCCGGTCGTGGATCTCGTGCATCTGCGCGTAGCTGGTGAACAGACAGAAGGCACGTCCGCGAGTGATGGTCAGCACCTCGCGGATCAGGTCGGCCGATCGGGCCGCGAACTTCGCATCGCGCGGATCGGGCATGTCCGGCGGCACGTAGAAGATGGCCTGCGACTCGTAGTCGAAATGCGACGGCACCACCAGTTCACGCGCGTTTTCGAGGCCAAGTCTGCGCTTGATGTAGTCGAAGCCGCCGTTCACGGCCAGCGTCGCCGAAGTCAGCACCGTGGTCGGAAATTCTTCGAACAGGACAGTCTTCAGAATCTGTGACAGATCGATCGGCGTTGCCTGCAAGGTGATGAAGCGGGACGCGCCGCTGTTCTTACGATCGGTGGTGCGACGCAGATCGCCGCGGCGTTCGATCCAATAAACCGTGTTCCTGTTGTCGGACTCGAGAATGAACTCGAGCTGAACGGCTAGTTCTTCGCAGCGACGTGCGAAGTTGTGTACCTCATCCGGCTTCTCGGGGATCGCCTTCAGCAGCGACTTCAGCCTCGTCAGCGCTAAGTTCAGCGAATCGTAAGCATCGCCGTTCTCTTCGAGAAACTCTTCGCGCGCGGTGAACGCATAACGTCCTTCTCCATGAGGCAGCTTGGAAAAGAAGAACTCAGCGCGCTCGCGGACCTGCGCCGTCGCCGACATGATCTCGGCCGTCAGCAGCGATTTCTGCCGCAGACCATTGTCGACGTCCCGGCACAGTTCCTCGAAACGGAAATTGCTGACCGCCACGCCGAAATACTCGCCAGCTACGCCTTCGAGTTCGTGCGCTTCATCGAAGATCACCGCCGCGCAATCGGGGAGAACTCGAGCTTCTGGAACGCCGTCGGTCGCGCGCTTGATCGACAGATCGGCGAAGAACAGGTGATGGTTGACGATGATGATGTCGCTCTCGGCTGCCTTGCGCCGCATCTCGGTGATGAAGCAGCGGTCGTAGTTCGCGCACTTCTGACCGATGCAGGCCTCGCTGCGCGCATCAAGCTTCGACCACAGCAGGCTTGTCTCCGGCAGCGAACCGAGTTCGGCCCGGTCGCCGGTCTCGGTCGTCTTCTCCCACTCGCTGATGGTGCGGAACTGATCGATCTCCTCAAGCCCGCTCAGGATCGGCTGATCAGTGAGGTCGTACAGCTTCTGGCGGCAGAGATAGTTGTTGCGCCCCTTCATGTAGCAGACGCGCAGGTGCTGGTCGCCCTCGGGATAAAACACCCGATCCAGAAAGGGCACGTCTTTGTAGTAAAGCTGTTCTTGCAGCGCTTTGGTCGCAGTCGAGATGATGACGCGCTTACCCGAGCGCAGCACTGGCAGCAGATAGGCCAGCGTCTTGCCGGTGCCGGTTCCGGCTTCGGCGATCAGGTGCCGCTGCTCTTCGAGTGCCTGCTCAACCGCCCGCGCCATGTCGAGTTGTCCGCGCCGAAACTCGTAGGCTGGATGCGTCTGCGCGAGCAGTCCACCGGGCCCGAAAAACGCATGTAAAGAAGGCGCATTGAAGGCCGTAGTGCCGGACTCCAGTCCGGCCGACCCTGAATTTCCGCGAATAGACGCACTTGTTCCACCGGATTGGGGAGTGCTGGGCATCGGTAGTCCTTATAATAAACGTAGAGCCGTGCCGCAGGACGGGACGAATCGAATCATTTCTGATTTCCGATTTCTGATTGTCGATTTGACTTTCGACACGCAGAAGTCGAGCCGTACCAAATCAGAAATCAGAAATCACAAATCAGAAATGAAACCAGTGCCGAGTACGCAACAATCCGCATCCTTCCCCACCATCGCCATCGTTGGACGCCCCAACGTCGGCAAGTCCACTCTTTTCAACCGTATTATTGGATCGCGCCGCGCCATCGTCGGTGACGAGCCTGGCATCACGCGCGACCGCCTTTACGGCACCGCCGAGTGGAACGGCCACCAATTGCGCATCGTCGACACTGGCGGCATCATCCCCGATGATCCCGAGCTGATCCCGGCCGAAATCTTTCGCCAGGCACGTGTTGCCTTCGACGAAGCCGATGCGATCGTGATGGTCGTTGACGGACGAACGGAACTTGCCGCGCCAGACATCGATCTCGCGCGGATGTTGCAGAAGTCCGGCAAGCCGCTATTCCTCGCCGTCAACAAGATGGACACGGCCGAGATGGAAACGCGCATCCACGAGTTCCACAAACTAGGCATACGCGAACTCTTCCCCGTCTCCGCTGAACACGCAATTGGTGTCGGCGATCTGCTCGATGCAGTGGTGGAAGTTCTCCCGGAAAGGAAATACGCAGAAGACGCAAAGGATGTTGCGGGGGACACAGAGGAACTGCTTGAGCAGGAGGATGCTGAGGGTGCCCCATCCTTGCGAAGCAAGGGTGGGGATTCTGAAACGAAGATCGCCATCATCGGTCGGCCGAACGTTGGCAAATCGACTCTGCTCAACGCGCTGACGAATTCGACGCGTGCTATCGTGTCGCCGATACCGGGGACGACGCGCGATGCCGTGGACGAACTAGTCGAGCGCCCGGATGGCGCCAAGTTTCGCTTCATCGATACGGCGGGAATCCGGCGTAAGGGCAAGACGCACCTCATGGCCGAGAAGCTTTCGGTCGTGATGGCACGCAAGCATCTCGAAGCCGCCGACATCGCGCTGGTGGTGATCGACGCCACCGAGGGCGTCACCGCGCTCGATGCCAACATTGCCGGCTACGCCCACGAGAGCGGACGCTCAGTCATCATCGTCATCAACAAGTGGGATCTGGTTACGAAGCAGAAGGACGGGGCAGAGCCCCGTCCCTACACCAACACTCGCGGCCAGCGCATCCCGGAACGAGCCGCCGACCGAAAACTCTACGAGGAGCAGGTCCGGCGCGCACTTAAGTTCTTGAACTATGCGCCGGTGGTGTTCATCTCGGCCGCAACGGGAAAGAACGTCGATAAGGTATTTCAGCAACTCGAAGTCGTGGCGAAAGAACGCCGCAAGCGCGTGACAACGGGCGAGATGAATCGGTTCCTGGCGCACATCGACTTCGAACGCGCTTCGGTGCCGATGAAGAAGCGCGTGCGTATCTATTACATGACGCAGGCGGCCGTCGCACCGCCCACGTTTATTCTCTTCACCGACAAGGCCGTGAAGCTGCATTTTTCCTACGAGCGCTTTTTGGAAAACCAGATCCGTGCAGCCTTCAAGTTTACGGGCACGCCGATCTGGATCAAGAACCGGGCAAAGAAGGGGAAAGACAAAGACTAGGTGAGTCTGCCGGCTATTTGCCGACGAACATTTTCACCGCTATTCCGACCAGGAACACGGCAAAGATCCGGCGCAAAGTGATATCGGAGAGTTTCTGCGCCAATGAGCCGCCGAAATAGCCGCCAACGAAGACACCAAGCGCGACCAGCAGGCCGATTTTAACGTTGGCGTGGCCGCCTTTGTAGTACTCCCAGAACGCGAGCGCGCCGCTGGGCGCGAGCAACATGCAGAGGGACGTGCCTTGGGCATCTTTCTGGGTCATGCCATAGCCGTAAATGAGGATGGGCGTCAGGAGTGCGCCACCGCCAATTCCGACTACGCCGGAAAAGACGCCGATAAAAAGCCCGATCGCAATCGCCAATATCGTGCTGACCATTTCTTCCGTCCTCGTCCCAATCTCCCACCCTAGCTTCGAAAGGTGGGGCTACCTGCATTCTGCCCGGCAACAATGCTAACAAATGCGCAGAGGCACTATGGGTTGCGCTGTTGCCGACCGCGTGCTGGCGTGGTGCACGGTGCGGAACAGATCGGTCCAGAAAAGATCGGGCAACTCACAAGTCACTACGGCAGCGCAAAAGGGGTTCCCAAGCACCGCGGCTTGGCCTAAGATTTCACTCCAAATACTTTGGTAGGAAAACTTATGCGCTTATCGCGGCTCGCACTGATGTGTGTTGTGGTTGTGCTTTCCTGTACAGCATTGTTCTCACAGTCGAACCAGGGCAAGAGCGTTGCCGACATTGCCCGTGAGTACAAGGAGAAGCAGAGAGACATGGTCCGCATCGGACCGGCCGAGGCGAAGGAGTTGTTTTCGACTCTGGACCAAATGCTGGCGTTCGTCAGCCGCGACACAGGGTTTGCGCGGCACGGAACAGTCAACCGGAAGCTGATCGGGCGTAAGGAACTCGATGCCGAGTACGAGAAACTAGTCGCGGAAGATGCGGTCGACCAGGAGCTTGAACGATCAGAAGTCGTGCTGAAAAAGTTTGGGCTGTTGCCGAAAGATTATGGCGTGAAGCACTACCTCACGAATGTCTACACAAGGCAGATAGGCGCATTTTACCGTCCGAAAGACAAGACAATGTATCTGCTGAACTGGATCGAGCTGGAGAAGCAGGAGAAGATCATGCCTCACGAGCTGACCCATGCGCTTCAGGATCAGAACTACGATCTGGCGAAATATGGCCGAAGCAAGGGGGAGCAAGAGTCGCAGGAGAAGAAGCCCGAGAAGCCGGCTCCCAGCATGAAAGTGGATGAAGTCGAGGACAGCGAACGGTTGACGGCACAGCAAGCCTTTATCGAAGGCCAGGCGATGCTCGTGTATTACGACTACCTGCTGAGCAAGTCTGGGTTGGGAACGGAGCTGAAACCGGAATTACTTAAAGCGCTACAGCAGGAGTTGCAGGAATACGATGGCCCATTTTCGATGCGCAACGCTCCCATGGTGCTTGAGGCTTCGGCGATGTTTCCGTATCGCGAAGGGCTTTCCTTCGAACTGGAGCTTCTGAAGAGAGGGGGACGAAAGGCTGCGTTTGCCGACGTATTTGCGCGTCCGCCAAAAGACACGCACGAGATCCTGGAGCCGGCAGCGTACCTTGCTAACAAACGGGCTACGATCTTCACCATCCCCGACCTTAAGCCCGTGCTCAGCGAGGCATACCAAGCGTATGACACCGGGCTCATGGGAGAGTTCGACGTCCAGATCATGGCGCGCCAGTTCGGGCGTGACAATGACCTGTATTCCGTCGTGCCTTTCTGGAACGGCGGCGGATATATTGCCGTCAAGCGAGCAGGTGCGCCCAAGGCAGTCACGACTGGCGACGTTGCGCTGCTCTATGTTTCGAACTGGAAAAAGCCGGAAGCCGCGATCCGGCTGGCAAAGATCTACAAGGCTGCGTTGCCCAAGCGAGTGCAGGTGCTAAAGGAGGATGTGATCGAGTCGTCGGATTGTGAGGATGAGAAGTGCATGAGTCCGCTTTGGGCTGCTCGGGTCGCGACGAACGAAGGTCCGGTATTCATTGAGGTCTGGCCAGGGAATAGATTGCTGATTTCGCAGAGCTTCGACGATAGGACGTTCGGGGCATTGCGAAAGGCGGTACTTACTCCCACGCCGAACAAAGCCACTACATCGTTCAATCACGAGTTGCTGATGGGACTTTACGAATCGCCGACATTCTCGGCTTTTCAGGAGCGAGTCGGAGAAGAGTTGCTGGAGAGAGTCGCGCAAAAGGTAATTCACTGATTCGTGCTTCCCACTCAGGCAACACCAGCTTGTGTGGGACCACGACTTACTTCATCAAGGCCCTTCCGCGCTGCATTTATACTGGTTACATGGATGACAGTTTCAATCGGCAACAGACGCCGTTGCAGTCGGTGCCGTCTGCGGCCGTGACGCCTAAGTCGGTGAAAGTAAACGTTTCGACCGGCAATGGCATGGATATCGAGTGGAAGGACGGCCACAAGAGCCACTACACGTTCCAGTATCTGCGTGACGCGTGTCCATGTGCGTTGTGCGACGAGGCACGAGGCAAGCAGGGACGGCAGCCGGGCGAGCCGGAAAAACAAGCGCCGAACTCGCTGCCGATGTTCAAGCCAGCCGTTAAGCCCGATCAGACCGCCGGCGTGGGAAAGTACGCGATTCGCTTCGACTGGAACGATGGACACGAAGCCGGAATTTACAGCTGGGAGTTCCTGCGCGAGTGGTGTCCGTGTCGGGAGTGCGCGGCTCTGAGGAAGACGGTGCTGGACGGGTTCAATCAATAATGGGTCAGAAGCCGCAAGTCCGGAGAACGTCCAAGAAACCCGCATTCGAAGAATGCGAGGAGATGACTCGCTTGCGAAACGAGAGAGCTGAGTGCTTTGCCGTGTATCTGGAATCTCGTGATGCGCTTCGAGTGATCGAGGGCAAGAACAGCGAAGAGTATAGGGCGGCGAAAGAGGCTCTCGATAAGGCCGAAAGGCGAATGACTCACAATCAGAAGAAATGGGACTCGCATCGACAGGCTCACCACTGCTGCTGACAACTGAGTACTGAGTACTAGGTACTGATAACTGATTTCATGTCTTTTCTTGACCAACTGAATCCCCAACAGCGCGAAGCCGTTGAGACGACCGAAGGCGCGGTGCTGATCCTCGCCGGTGCAGGCTCCGGCAAAACGCGCGTGATTACTTATCGCATCGCCCACCTCATCGAGGACAAGGGTGCGCCGCCGCAGTCTATTCTCGCAATGACGTTCACCAACAAGGCGGCCGCCGAGATGGCTGAGCGCGTGGACAAGATGGTCGGCGGACGAGTGTTCGGCAAGCCCATGATCAGCACGTTCCACTCGTTCTGCGTGCGCGTGCTGCGGCGGGACGTCGAAAAGCTACAGATCAACGGCAAGGGGCTGCGGAAAGACTTCGTCATTTACGACGAGACGGATCAAGCGGCTGTGGTGAAGGGCGCCATGCGCCGTCTCGGGATCGATCACAAGCAGACGAAGCCTTCGGCGATCTTGTCGCGGATCTCGTGGGCCAAGAATCACATGATGGATCCGCAGGACATGTACCTGAACTCCGGCGATCCGCAGACGGAGAAGGTCGCGCACATCTACCAGATCTACAAGCAGGAGCTGGCGAAGTCGAACGCGATGGACTTCGACGACCTGCTGCTGGAGACGGTGCGCCTGCTGAAGTCGGTGCCCGAGGTCCGCGAGTACTACAACCGCAAGTTCCATTACATACTGGTCGACGAGTACCAGGACACGAACCGGCCGCAGTACGAGATCATGCGCATGCTGGCCGGCGACACGAAGAACGTCTGCGCCGTCGGTGACGAAGACCAGTCGATCTATTCATGGCGCGGTGCGGATATCCGCAACATTCTTGAGTTCGAACACGACTTTCCGAACGCGAAAATCGTTCGGCTGGAACAGAACTACCGCTCTACGCAGAACATTCTTCAGGCCGCCAGCGCCGTCGTCGCCAACAACATCAAGCGCAAGGGCAAGAACCTGTGGAGTGAGCGTGGGGGCGGCTCGCTGATTGGGTTTTACGAAGCGCCCGACGGCGAGAACGAGGCTCTGTTCATCGCCGATTACATCAACAAGTACGTGCAGCAGTGCGCGAGTGAAGGCGAGAACGCAAAAGTTGCCATTCTCTACCGCATCAACTCGACGTCGCGATTGTTTGAGGAAGCGCTGCGCCGTTATGGGCTGAAGTACCACGTCGTCGGCGGCTTTTCGTTCTACGAGCGCGCCGAGATCAAGGACATGGTTTCATACCTGAAGGTCGTCCACAATCCGGACGACTCGATTGCCCTCCAGCGCGTCGTCAACACGCCCGCGCGAGGACTCGGCAAGCAGACGATGGAGACCGTCGAGCGGCTGGCGCTTGAGACCGGCATGTCGTTGTGGAACGCCATCGGCGAGGCGATCGAACGCAAGCTGCTTCCTATGCGCGCGCTGAATGGATTGAAAGCCTTCCGCGAAATCATCTGTGACGCCCGCGCAATGATGCTCGGCAAGTTCGAAGACCAGATGGCCGAGACAGCGGACATGGCCGCCTACGCCGAAGACATTTCGCCGAAACCGGCGGCAATCGAAGTGCCGGATGAAAATATCGCGTTTGAGTTTGGGGCGAACGAAGACACATCTTTCGAGTTCAGCAACGACGTAGCGCCGGACTCCAGTCCGGCGACCGACGACGACGTCGATCTGTCGGATATCTCATTTTCGTTCGGAGCCGAGACGGCAAACAAACGGATGAACGGACGAACGGATGAACGGATAAACGGACAAGCGAGCCTTGCATCCAGATCATCCGACCAACAAATCAACAAATCATCAAGTGATCAATCACCCGATCACCAGATCACACAATCGCCCGACGCGGGTGAGACTGCCGGACTGGAGTCCGGCGCTACGGTTTCGGTTGCCGAGCTGCTGAAGTTCATCATTGATCGCACGCGCTATGTGAAGATGCTGGAAACGGAGGACACGCCCGAATCCCAGGCGCGAATCGAGAACATCCACGAACTGGTCAACGCCGCGATGGACTCGAAGGACCGCGGCGAGACGCTGGGCGAGTTCCTCGATCACGCAGCTCTCGTCTCCGATGCCGATCAGTACGATGAAAAGGCGCAGATCACGCTAATGACTCTGCATGCTGCCAAGGGACTAGAATTCCCGCTCGTCTTCCTTGTCGGCTTGGAAGAGGGGCTCTTTCCGCACTCGCGGACGTTCAACGATCCTGATCAGCTCGAAGAAGAGCGGCGACTTTGCTACGTCGGCATGACGCGAGCGATGAACACGCTCATCGTCACCCGCGCGCGCTATCGTCGTCGCTGGGGGACGGATGCGCCCGAGGCGTCGATCGCCTCCCGCTTCCTGGAAGAAATGCCCGAGCAGTTGGTGGAGGACATCGGCTCGCCTCGGCCGTCGCGCGCGATTCCGTATCCGAAGGCCGAAGCCTACGATTTCGGGTCGCGGCATTACGATTACGAGAACGAAGACCAGAGCGAAAGCTGGCGACGCGGAGCATCGGCGTCCAAGCCCAAAGCGCCCGCGTATTCAGGCAAGAGCTACAACTCGATCGACAATATCGCCGAGTTCTTCGCGTCGCGCGGAAAGAAGTTTTCCGCCAAAGACATCGTCAAAAACGCTGTTCCCGAACCGACTGGAAGCACCGGATTCAAGCCGGGCCAGCGCGTGCGACACCCGAAATATGGCGAGGGCACGGTTTATCAGCGAGAAGGTGAAGGAGATTCGGCCAAGATTACTGTACAATTTCCTAGATTCGGCTTGAAAAAGCTGGTGGAGAAGTACGCGCAGCTGGAACGGGCGTGAACAAGAGGCAGTTAGGTGGTCAGGTATTAGGTCGTTAGCAGTCAGGCCGCTGCGACCAGCGAATAACAGGGATTTGATTTACCCAAGACCTAACACCTAAAGCCTGAGACCCAGTCGCGCACGGGCGCAATTCGCCCAGAAAATCGACATATATAAAGGACGGACATGGCAAACACCAAGGCACTCGACAAGACAGAACGTAAAGCAGCAAAGCGTACAGCCCGCAAGAAGGCGGCTCCGAAGGCGAAGCGCACCGTCGCTCGCGGCTCTGCGAAGAAGAAGGTCAAGAAGATGGTACGCGGCCAGTCGAAGCGGTAATCGACGAAGAAATAGTGGCGGAGCTTGGCGGCTCCGCCACAGCTCGTTTTCTGGGCGCGAACACCCGGAGTCAGCGCCACAATCCGTGGCGGTGATAGGGATTCCTCGCTGCGCTCGGAATGACAAATCTTTAGGACAGGTTCCTTCAGGGCGCTTCATTGGCAGACACCTCAGCTACGCAGCAGAATGCTCCCGCTCGCAGCGGCAGCCAGCTTTTCGCGCGCAAGTCCATCGACAAGCTCATTTCTGATTCCGAGGCCCCCGAGCATCGGCTGAAGAAGAGCCTTGGACCGTGGAGCCTTACGGCCCTCGGAATTGGTGCCATTATCGGATCGGGCATTTTTGTCCTGACCGGAACGGCATCCGCTGGCGAGAACTTCACCGTTCCGTCAATCCTGCACGCGCAGGTGATGGACCTGTTCGCAAACCTGATCCACCACGGCAGTCTGTCCGGTGTCCTGATGCACGGACGCCCGCCCGCCGGACCGGCAATTGCGATCTCGTTCATCCTTGTGGCTGTAGCATGCAGTTTTGCCGGATTGTGCTACGCGGAACTTGCCTCGATGATTCCGATCGCGGGCAGTGCGTACACCTATTCTTACGCGACGCTGGGCGAGATTTTTGCCTGGATCATCGGCTGGGACCTCATTCTCGAGTACGCTGTCAGTAACGTGGCTGTGGCGGTGAGCTTCGCCGGATACAGCAAGGCGCAGCTGGCCGCTTTCGGAGTCATGTTACCTGACCGTTGGTCATCGCCCGTCTGGGCCTCGGGTCACTGGACCGGCAATTACTTCAACGTGCCGGCATTCCTCGTCGTTGCCCTGCTGACGATCCTCCTGTTGCGGGGTGTGCGCGAGTCAGCCGAAACCAACAACATCATGGTCGTCGTGAAGATCGCGGCTATCGTGATTTTCTTGATCGTTGGCGGCATGCTGGTTCGCCCGGCCAATTGGAGCCCGTTCGCTCCGTCGGGCTTTAGCGGAATCATCACCGGCGGCGCGATTATCTTCTTTACGTATATCGGTTTCGATTCGGTGTCTACCGCGGCTGAGGAGGCGAACAACCCTCAGAAAGATATTCCGTTCGGCATCATCGCATCGCTCATCGTCTGCACGATTCTCTATGTCGGCGTGGCCCTGGTGCTGCTCGGAATGATGAAGTACACGACGTTCCTTGGTGGGCCTGCGTCGGAAGCGCCGGTGGCTTACGCCCTGCAGCAGCTCGGTGCTCGACCCATCTTTCGTGACATCATCATTATTGGCGCTTTGACCGGCATGGTGTCGTCGTTGCTGGTTTTCCAGTATGGACAGACGCGTATCTGGTTTGCGATGTCACGCGACGGCATGTTGCCGAAGTTCTTTTCGACCCTGCACAGCAAGTTCAAGACGCCGCACTGGTCGACTTGGGTTGCGGGACTTTTCGTTGGACTTCCGGCTGGGCTGGTTGATATCGGGGATGCCGCCGATCTTTCCAACATAGGGACGCTATTCGCATTTGTATTGGTTTCACTCGGGGTGCTGTTCCTGCGCAAGAAGGACCCGGACCGTCCGCGAGCGTTCAAGGTACCGTTCGTTCCGGTGTTCCCGATCATCAGCGTGATTCTCTGTGGCGGGTTGATGACGGGGCTAACAGTGATCACCTGGATACGGTTCTTCGTCTGGCTGGCAGCGGGGTTGCTGATCTATTTCCTGTACAGCCGCCACCATAGCGAGTTCGCGAAGAAGTAGGTTGATGGACGGGGCGCAGCCCCGTCCCTACACATCCCAACAGTCTCCTGTTCTCTGCTGGCCTGAGCTGCCCAGGTGCTTATGCTGGCGATATAATTCCCCTGCTTACCGTTTCTGTTCCTGTTCGTCCAAGTGGTTGTAAGGAATCAGTCGGCGGCGGTCGTGGAGAGTGCTCCACCGAATGCAACCGACGGGGCAGGAAGCAGACCATGCCGGAAGCTGTGAATCTTTCAGGCGTGGTTCCCGACAGTCCGGGCCGCAAGCTCGTACTGGTAAAGCCGCAAGCAACGGAACGGGACAGCGAAGCAGGAAACCCAACCATTCGGGGGCGCATGGCCGGGCAAACATCCACTCGCGTAGATGACACGGTCCTGATCCGTGAGGCGCAGAACGGGAATCGCGCTGCGTTCGAGGAACTGGTTCGCCAGTACGACCGGGCAGTGTTGCGCCTTGCGCTGCACATGACCGGTTCGGAGCAGGACGCACAGGACATATATCAAGAGGCGTTCCTGAAAGCGTACCGGAACCTGGGCAGTTTCAGGTTTGAATGCTCGTTTTACACGTGGGTCTATCGCATCGTCAGCAACTTGTGCCTGGACCATTTGCGCAAGCGGCAGGTACGGAAAGAAGATTCGCCGGTAGTCGTCGCTGATGACGGAACAGAGCGTAGCCTTCTGGATCAAGTTGCGGATGGACGAGCGGCGGCCGATCCGGAGCGTGACTTGATGCGGCGGGAATTGGGCTCGTATATCGCGAAGGCGCTGCAGAAGCTGACTCCGCGTGAGCGCATGGTATTTGAGTTGAAGCACTATCACGGCATGAAGCTGAGGACCGTGGGCGAGATATTGAATACGACGGAAGAAACAGCAAAGAACACGCTGTTTCGTGCGACGCAGAAGTTGCGGGCAGAATTGGCAACGATGAGGTAGTGGTGGAGCCGAAAGATGGTGGCCCACTCAAGCCGGTTTTGCTTGAGTGGGGTTGGATGAGGTAGCGAGTATGAATTGCGATTGGGTGAAATCATCCGTCACGCTTTACATCTACGACGAGCTCGCGGACGATGCGCGCTACGAGTTGGAGCAGCACGTTGAACGCTGCTCGGCATGCGCGGGCGAGGTGAAGTCGGCACAGGCGTTCAAGGCTGCAATGGCGGCACTGCCACAGCTCGAGCCGACGCCGAACCTGTTGGCCTCCAGCCGCATGAAGCTGCAGGAAGCGCTGGAAGATACGCAGCAGGCGACGGGATGGCGGCGGTTTGTGTTTGATCCCACGGCGTGGCTGCGGCAGGTAAGGTTCTCGCCAGCCTTGGCCGCGGTGCTGCTGATGGTCGGCTTTGGAGCAGGAGCAGGGACGGCTTACAAGATCGCGACTGCGAATCGACCTGTCACCAATCTGGCCGGCGTCCCACAGCAAACCCCAGCCGAAGCAAGCATTGTTGGGGTTCGCGACATAACGCAGCAGCCCGGCAGCAACAACGTTGATATCAAGTACGACGTATTGGTGCCCAGGTCGGCTCAGGGATCGATCAACGATCCGCAAATTCAGCAACTGCTGCTTACGGCGGCCAAGACACAGAACAATACCGGCGTCCGCATGGATTCGGTCGACCTGCTGTTGAAGAGCTCGAACGACCAGAACGTCCGCGAGGCGCTGATGTACGCACTCCGTTACGACAATAATCCGGGTGTGCGGATAAAGGCGCTGGAAGGCTTGGCGCCGGCGGTAAAGGACGACGTTCGGGTGCGTAATGCCGTGCTGGAAGCCGTGATGAACGACAGCAACGCTCGCGTGCGTAGCGAAGCGATTGAGTTGCTGAAGCCTGTACGCGGTGACGGCAGCGTGAGACAGGTGCTGCGCCACCTTGCGGCACAGGACGATAACCAGAATGTGAGAAAGCTTTCGAATGCAGTACTGGCTTCAACGCCACAGATTGACTGATGAGGGACAGAGGTAATCTTATGTGGTTCAAGAGTCTGAACATTCTTGCCACCGCGCTGTTGGCGACGGTTTCTTACGCTGACGTTTTGCCCATGCTGGCTCCGCCCGAGCCCCCTGCGGCTCCGCAAGAGCCTGCGCCTAAAGCAAAGGCGAAGCACATCCGGGTTTATGGGCCCAATGTCGGCGGATCCTATCTTGGGGTCGAGCCGCGCGACGTGACTCCAGAGCGGGTGAGCGCTTTGAAGCTGCACGAAGCTCGCGGAGTCGAAGTCATGATGGTGGACCGCGATTCTCCAGGCGGGAAAGCCGGACTGCGAGAGCACGACGTTATTCTTGGCTTGAGCGGCAAACCCGTTGCTAATGCTGAACAGTTGCGAGCCTTGTTGCGTGGCACAACGCCGGGAACGACCGTTCCGCTGTCAATCAATCGCGGCGGCCAATTGATGACGTTGAATGTCGAGTTGGGCAAGCGACCGGACATGATGGCAATGGTGCCACCGATTCCGCCAATGCCCCCGCTGGATATCGATGTTCCGAATATGGTCGTGTTGCAACGCTCTTCACGAAACGGAGTTCTCGTTGAGGACATTTCGCCGCAGCTCGCCGACTTCTTCGGTGTGAAGAATGGCGGCGGAGTGTTGGTCCGGTCGGTCGATCGTGGGAGCGCGGGTGATGCGGCGGGTCTCAAGGCCGGCGACGTGATCGTGAAAGTTGCGAATCAACCTATCACTTGCAGCAGCGACTGGCGGCGCCTGATGCACGGACAACAGGGCAATGTGCAACTCGGCGTTGTCCGCGACAAACGTGAGCAAGGGCTGACTATCAAGCTGCCGGAGAAGGGACCTGAATCGTCCTTCCAGTTCAACTCCGACGAGTTCCGGAAAGAGATGGATGGCTTACGCGCTGAACTCGACCGCCAAAGGCCGGAACTCCAAAAGCAGATGCAGCTAGCGCAATCCGATCTGCGAAAGTCGCTGAGCGAACATCACAAGGAATTCGATCAGATGATGCAGAAGCTCCGCAGCGAGGACTTTCGGCATGATCTAGAGAACATGCAGCGGACTCTTCAACAAGAATCGAAAGACCTGCAAAAGGAATAGGCTACTCGAATTCTCCTCTTCCCTTCGGAGCCGGTCATGCGGCTCCGTTTTCTGTTGTCGAGAAAGATTCCGCTCGTGACCAAGGGGAATACAAAAAGCGAGACGTACATAAGACTCCCCTCAGCTATCAGTAACCGCCCACTAAGGTTCTTACCTCACGCCAAAACGGTGATTCGACTAATCGTGCTCTAGCTCGCCGCCGAATAGGCTTACCCCAGTTTTTCACCAGCCGAGGTAAGCATGGTTACGAGTTCATGGGGCCCCGGACCACGCCTGTTCGTTCTCTCCGTTGTTGCAGTGATTGCAGTCTTCCTGACTGGCTGCGGCGGCGGGAAGTCCGTCTCGTCGCCCAGTTCCAGTTCGTCGCAGGTTGTGGTTTCGATTACACCGAGTACCGCCACGCTAGATACAGGCGTTACACAGCAATTCTCATCGTCCGTTTCCGGCACTCCCGACACGCAAGTAGTGTGGATGGTCGATGGCGTCAAGGGCGGTAACTCCACCTCGGGCACAATCAGCAGCACCGGACTTTACACCGCACCCGTGAACGAGCCAGCCTCGGGTACGGTCACGGTCAGCGCCCAGAGTGTGGCTGATAGCACCAAGGTTGCGACGGCATCGCTCAGCATCAGGAAGCGAAACGGAATCTCGGTTTCGATTACTCCCGCCAGCGCGACCCTGCAGATCGGGATGACGCAGCAGTTTACGTCCGCGGTAACTGGCACGACCAACACAGCCGTCAACTGGTTCGTCAATGGCGTGCAGGGCGGCAGCTCGACTTCAGGAACAATCTCCGGCTCTGGCCTCTACACTGCTCCATCAACGGCTCCCTCTTCTGCCGTCACGATCACCGTCAAGAGCGCCGCTGATTCGAACAAGTCGGCCAGCGCAAATGTGACGGTTTCGGCAACGCCCAAGCCTGTTACGGTCTCGATCACCCCGTCGAGCGCAAGCCTGCAAACAGGTGGAACTCAGCAGTTCACCGCCACTGTTTCGAACGCCAGCAATACATCGATAGCATGGTTCGCCGGCGGCGTGCAGGGCGGCAACAGCACCGTGGGCACGATCTCGAGCACGGGACTCTACACTGCTCCCGCGACTGCACCTTCCAGCGCCGTTACAATCACCGCAAGAAGCGTTTACGATTCAACAGCAGCGGCCAATGCCGTAGTAAGCGTGACCCAGGCTTCGACCGGGAATCCGCCAGTCACGCCGCCGTCTGGACCGCAATATTACGTCGCGACAAATGGTAGCGACAGCAACAGCGGTTCGCAGTCGTCGCCGTGGAAGACCTTGAGCTACGCGGCCAGCAAAGTCAGTGCTGGTGCAACCGTTCACGTCGCTCCCGGTACGTATAACAGCTCGTCCGAAATGAAGCTCACAGCGGCTGGCAATTCCTCTGCGCGCGTCGTCTTTATCAGCGACCAGCAATGGGGCGCTAAGATCGTCAGCACCGTAACGGGTAATTCGACGGCCGTCTGGATCACGGGCGACTACGTCGACTTCGTCGGCTTCGACATCACCGGGCCGGGGCTGATGGGCATTTACATCACCGGTTCGAACGATCGCATCATCGGCAACCACATCCACAACATGGCGACGTCGGGCTGTGCGGCGGGCGCGGGCATTCTCAACGGCAACTACAACGGCGCATCGAATGTCGACATCATCGGCAACGTCGTTCACGATATCGGTGCCTACAACAATCCGTGCTCAACGCTGCACGGCATCTACACCGCGAATCCCGGCGGACGGATCTGGAACAACATCGTCTTCCGCAACCAGGGCTGGGGCATCCACCTGTGGCACGCCGCCTCGCAGAACAACATCTCAAACAACACGGTCGTCAATAACGGTTACGGCGGAATCCTGGTCGGGGCTGGCGACGGCAGCTGGGTCAACACCGGCTCGGTCGTGACGAACAATGTCGTTTACCAGAACGGCCTCTTCTCGGGCTCGAACGGCTACGGCATCGAGGAGTACGGTAACACGGGCACGAATACCTACAAGAACAACCTGGTGTACGGCAACGGTCCCGCAGACTGGAAGTTGCAGAACGGCAATACCGCATCGGGCTCGATCAGCGCTAACCCGCTGTTCACGAGCTATACGCAGTACTCGACGACCAACGACTACCACTTGCAGTCGACAAGCCCGGCGATTGGCAAGGGCATCACGACCTACGCTCCGACGTACGACATGAACGGCGCGACACGATGCTCGACACCGACACCAGGCGTTTACGAGTACGGCGGTTCGAGCACGTGGCCTTACATGTACTAATCACCTAAGCAGCGGGAAGGCGAGGAGCAACTCCGGACGACTCGCCTTCCCCGGCAGCAGGACCACAACTCCACCCTCGCTACCTTCCCAAGAATTCGCACTGATTGATTACAATTGCCGAGAGCAGACTCGGAGGTCGTGGACGTGGCCAAACCCATTCTCGTTGCCAAGACGCAGGAACAAGAACTCTATTTGCTGCCGCAGATGGCGAATCGCCATGGGCTGATCGCCGGAGCGACAGGCACGGGCAAGACCGTGTCGTTGCAGAAGCTGGCAGAGGGATTCAGCCAGCTGGGCGTGCCGGTCTTCATGGCCGACGTGAAGGGCGATCTGGCCGGAATCAGCCAGGCTGGCGGGAATAATCCCAAGGTCGTCGAGCGCGCGAAGCAGTTGGGCATGGATCTGAAGGGTCGTCCGTATCCCGTCGTCTTTTGGGACATGTTCGGCGAGCAGGGGCATCCGCTGCGCGCGACCGTCAGCGAGATGGGTCCGTTGCTCTTGAGCCGCATGCTCAACCTGAACGAAACGCAGGAAGGCGTGCTGGCACTGGTGTTCAAGATTGCCGACGATAACGGCCTGTTGCTGCTGGACATGAAGGATCTGCGCGCGATGTTGCAGCACGTCGGCGATAACGCCAAGGACTTCACGACTTCCTACGGGCGCGTTTCGGCCGCCAGCATCGGCGCAATCCAGCGTGGCTTGCTTGCCCTCGAACAGCAGGGTGGAGACAAGCTCTTCGGCGAACCAGCGCTCGAAGTTGACGATCTCCTGCAGACCGACCAGGACGGGCGCGGTGTGATCAACATTCTTGCCGCCGATAAGCTGATGCAGTCGCCGAAGGTATACGCGACGTTGTTGCTGTGGCTCCTCTCGGAACTTTACGAGCATCTGCCCGAGGTCGGTGATCCGGAAAAGCCGAAACTGGTGTTCTTCTTCGATGAAGCACATCTGCTCTTCGACGATGCACCTGACGCGCTGATGGACAAGATCGAGCAGGTGGTGCGGCTGGTGCGTTCGAAGGGAGTGGGCGTCTACTTCGTCACGCAGAATCCGCTGGACGTTCCGGACAAGGTCTTGGGGCAGTTGGGTAATCGTGTGCAGCACGCATTGCGAGCATTCACCCCGCGCGACCAGAAAGCCGTCAACGCCGCCGCGGAGACATTCCGGCAGAATCCGAAGATCGATGTGGCCAAGGTCATCCAGGAACTCGGCGTCGGCGAGGCGCTGGTTTCGTTCCTCGACGACAAGGGCGCGCCGGGAGTGGTGGAGCGCGCGTTCGTCGTGCCTCCGGAGAGCCGGATTGGACCGATCACGCCTGACGAGCGGCAGAAGACCATTCAGGGTTCGGTACTGTTCGGGCACTATGAGAACCAGGTGGACCGAGATTCGGCTTACGAGCGGCTGACGTCGAGAGCGGAGGTGAAGGCGACGAGGCCTCCGGCGCCAGCACAGACTCCGCGCACGCCTGCACGGGCGCCGCAGCCGCAGTACGAGCCACAGGCGCAACCTCAATACGAGCCGCAACCACAGCAGCAGTCCGGGCCGTCCGCCTGGAGCTCGATCGGAGACGCGGTCGGCGGGATTCTTGGCGGCACGACGGGACGCGGCAGCTATCGTCGGCAAGGACTGGTGGAGGCGATGGCGAAGAGTGCCGCACGTTCGGTAGGAAGTCAGTTGGGACGACAGATCTTGCGCGGAGTGATGGGGTCGATTTTGGGTGGGGGGAGAAGGTAGGGGCCCGAGAAGATCATCAAGCGGATAGGTTAACGAATGGCCTGTTATCGACAACAAACGCGAATGTTCCTATCATCTGCTCACAACCTACTCACGACACTTAGCCTTTGGAGGTTAGTCTGACGACAGCGAGCGCGGACGAACAAAAGCGGGAACTGTTCAATTTCTTGCGTTCAGAGTTTAGAGCGGAAGAGGAGTCGGGATTCGCTCGGCTGAGCCGCATTCCAGATGACCACACCAAAGGGATGTTGAGTGTCTATAGTTCTCTAGACAGCGCCGAGAAGGCTGCATTCGCTGATTGCGGTGTCCACTGGGCCTATGCTTCCTATTCAGCTGCTTGGGGCCTGCCCCGGATTGACCACACGAAACATCCATTTTTCAACTGGTGGCGTGAAAAGTCCTTGAATGCCTCCAACAGCTTCGACAGCGTACCTTATTTGAGGACAGTTGTTCAGCAGTACAAAATCGACAAGTATCGCAAGATTCCAAGCCGCATCACGGAAGAGCAGTTCGCGTATGCTTCATCGATTCGCTCAGTGAAGGCCCCTGAACTTCGGCGACGAGTAAAGGCGGCCCTTAAAGGGTTGGGTTACTCCAAAATGGACGAGTACGGCGACTATGCTTGCCACCACGCGGGGCGGGATTTCTCTGTTGAGGTCGATTACGGTGGGATGTCTGCTCAGCTTCGCTACCGAGTTCGGTTCCCTGAGTGGAAGGGCCCTCTGAACCCGCTGAATTGGCTGCGATTCGGGTTTGAGCGTACCCTAGGATTTGGCTTCGGAGATTGGAACTTCATTGTGGAAGAAAACGTCGAGGAAGTCTTCCAGCTATTTACCGAGGTAATAGCTTATTCTTCCGAGCTTCCTGAAAGAGTGATTAGAGCGATTGGGTAACCTGCTCCAAGTGGAGTGCGGCTGCGTGGATGCGGTGTTAGGTGGCGATAAATCCCCCTTGTGTTAAGCAATCCCATTTTGGTCAACCGGGTGCATTGTGAAACAGGAGCGGCAGATGGCAATCTACTTGCCCGAACGATGGCGGGACAAAATCTCGACCTTTCCAGAGCACAGTTATGGAGTCAGTCTTGTGACGCTGGTTTTGGATGACGGTTCAAGTATCCGCAATGTGCGAATCGCGTGGAACTGCGAAGTTCTCGAACGGAACAATCCTGAACTTGCTCATCTAGATCCCTTGCGCATTGTGGATGTCGAGTCCGATGTCTAGGCCGCAGGATAAGTGTTCATATATCCCCATTCGTTAACCTATCGCGGAGTAGTACTTTGAAAATTTGCTCACTAAGCGGAGCGCTGCCGTCCCGGCGGCTGTCATGGGGGCGTCCCGCCCCCATCTCCTCGCATAGATGATTTCTCAACCAACCCACGGCCAGTTCGCCAGTCCGGCCCGCTGCGGATTCGCTTCAATGTAGGCGACCGCCCGATGCAAATGTTCCTCATCCCGAATCAGAGTATCCCAGTATTCTGCTTGCCCTTCTTATATACCTTGGAAAGCACGATCGTTGCGATGAACTTCTTTAAGCCGGTCAATGAATACGTCGTGGGCGAAAGATCCTGTCCACACTTCATGCAGGTTTTCGAATACCACGAAAATGGAGTTCCACATTTACTGCATGACCATTTCGAATACTGCGCTTTTCGCCATTGGTCTAAGCCTTCGCGCTTGAGAATCTCCAGATTGATCGACGCTTCCTTAGCATGAGGCAGGATCTTGGCTGCAGAGCTCAACTTCTTGTATTCATGACATGGAAAGTCTCGGCATTCACCGCAGCTAGAGAGCTTTCTATCCGCCGCGCACGAGCGCAGACTACAGATACGACAACCTGCATAGACAGAATCTGATTTACAGCCATCACATTTCAGATCGGATTCTGGAATGTTTCTGCAGCAGAGAATGAAGTCATCCTTGGCGTGCCCCAGACCATACTGATGAATGGAACAAGCTTCACAATTGAATCCGCAATATCCGACATCAGCTGAGTTCATGTTTACCTTCATTACGAAACAGTTCTGAACAGCTGCTGTGCGAGTTTAGACCAGGTTTGCCCAAAGGCATATACGATTCCGCGGTTATGGGTTCAGCTTGTAGGAGCGGCCCATCGGTCCTGCGCCGGCCAGATACTTTCGGGCACGGACCAGTTCGGCGATCTGGCGGATGTGGCCAAGATCATGCAGCGCCCATTCGTGCAGCATCTCGGAGAGAGTGAATTCTCCGTATTCACGGTGCAGGGCCTTGCGCTCGCCGGCGTCAGACGGCAAGCCTCGCAGGTACTCGATGTTCATCTCGCGCTGTTCCTCGAAGTAGTCGAAGGCGTCCTCGGGATCGGCGTTGCGGTAGAGGTCGAGATACATCTGCGCGTCATCCGGATCGAACTCGGGAAGGGGCTCGCTCATGAAACGGTCTAGCCGCATGCGGTAGCAGTGGCCTTCGGAGTGCGAAAGGTGCGCGAGCACTTCGGCTACCGAGAAACGATCCGGCGCCGGTTTCCATCGGGCATCTTCGTCCGAAAGTTCGGCCATCAGGCCACGAAGGATTTCGGGAGTGGCCTCAAGCAGGTCAAGACAGGGCAGTTGGTTTCTCGCCATAACGTTTGTATCCTACGATGTTTTCGCCGCTCTGTCGCAATGCTCGAGGCTGCGCTGTCCCCGGCGGGTGGCCCGTTCAAGCCCGGTTTTGGCTTGAGCGGGGCAGTTCGCGGACTCGGAGCGAGACTCCTGCACGCTCTCTGCGACTTGCCGTCCACTGCGACTCGATCTGCAAACCGCACTCCCAGAGAAGTCTTTCAATCACCCGGCCTGTGCGATACCATTTGTCCGCCATGAAATCCAGAAAGATTGCTGTGCTCAAGCTGTCTCTATCTCTATCCCTGCTGCTGTCTTTTGTGGTGCTCCCGACGCTGGCTCAGTCCGCACCAGCAGCTAAACCAAAGGTGACAATGGAGCTAGGCCCCGTTACCGTCTGGCTGGGAGAACCAAAAGAACAGGTGATGGCGGACCTTGCACATACAAAATCTAAGGTGACAACCGACAAGTCCACGCTGGTTATAACGTTCGGAGATAGGCTTTTCTATGTAGATTTCAAAGACAATCGCGTTGCGTATGCCAGTCGTCCATCGACATCGAAAAGCAAAAACGCTACAGATGCGCTATTCGACGCTGTTAAAGAGCTTAATGACAAGGGAGAGCAGTCTTGTCGAGTGTTTCGTGAGGACCGCGACGCCCCGGACGATTCGGATGCTCGCGTAAAGCAAATATTCATCATCTGTAACAGACGGTCTATTCGGATTATGATTCCGGAACTTTACGGCCAAGGATTTCCTCCGCAAATTTTCGAGCAGATAGGCGAGTTGCCGAACTAAAACAAAGAGGATCGTGCAATCCAGCCGTCTGTGGGTGGTGCTAGGCACTTCGTCGATTCGGATCTCGGATCGCCGGTTGCTCCATCCTTCGCGAAGCGAAGGGTGGGTCTCTTTGGGCGTGGCTTTGAAACCACCCCGACAGGAACATCACCAAGACGTTATTTTCGAAAGCCCCGGGTGAATGCCTCCGATCCTGTTCCATTTTCCGAAATTTCCACAGCTCCTTGTTCACTTCACGCAAATCACTGCTACAGTGTTTCCGTCGGTGCCCCGTTCAAGCCCGGTTTTGGCTTGAGCGGGATGTGGGATGACAACTTAGTAAATTTGCTGCGATACGGCGCGGCCCTCGACCCTCAGTCGACTGTCAGTCAAACGTCAGTCAGCGTCAGTCAGATTTTTGAAGCTAACTCGTTTAGATCATCGGTCGTACAGTCAACCCCCAGAGGGAGGGGGGTACGTAACTGACTTGCAACATCGCAAGCAAAGCGTACTCAGAGATGGTCGTTTGAAAACGGCACTTTGTACCACCATCGCCGTGTGAGTTCAGCAGGAATGTCGAGGGCGATGTTCCGAAGTTGGAACACGTGTATTGGACTGCTTATCCGCAGGTAACCTCCTAACTAGCGACGATACTTGACAGGTTCCGCTCCAGCTCATAAAAGGTTACAGTTAAGTAGAAAGAGGTAACCGTAATGAACCTGCTCCAGATGGCCGATACACACCCGACCGTGACTTCTCCAGACGCAACCGTGCAGGAAGCCATGCAGAAGATGCTGGACAACGGAGTGGGCGCGATCTGCGTACTCGACTCGGAGCGCCGCGTCGCCGGCATATTCACCGAGCGCGACGTCATGCGTGAGCTGGCGACCCATGGATTCGACCCGAAAACAACGTCGGTGCGCGCGCTGATGACGACCGAAGTCGAGATGGCAACGGAGCAGACGACCGACGCCGAGGCGCTCGCGATCATGCTGGAGCGCCATTACCGGCACTTGCCGATTATTGATAAGGACGCGAAACTGCTCGGGATGCTGTCGATACGGCACGTGCTCGAAGCGCGGATCGACGAGCTGCTGGAGCAGATCAGCGAGGCAAAGCGGTAGTTCTGGGGGATCCTCAATGCCAGGCACACTCGGACAAACATTTCGGAGTGCAATCACCGACACCGGCGCACGTCTCGGGACTATAACCGAAGACTGTGCACAGCGGCCTTACCCGGGCGGCAAGTGGTTGCGCAAGGAAGTACTCGGCCATTTGCTCGATTCGGCGGCGAACAATCAGCTTCGCTTCACTTGCGCCGCACTGAACGGCAGTTACAGCGGGTCGGAATACGATGGAGAAGGATGGGTGCGGCTGAACGGGTACACCGAGCTTCCATATGCAACTCTTCTTCGACACTGGCGCTTACGCAACGAGCAGCTGGCGAATCTAGTCGAACGCATTCCTGATACGGCACTCGCGGCGATATGTCGCATAGGGAACAACGAGCCGGTCACGCTTCAGTTTTTGATTGAAGATTACCTGGCTCATCTGGAACATCACGTGAAGCAGATTACGGCGTAGTTCCCGCCTCGCTCAGCCGACTTCCACCAAACCGTATCTTCTTTGCCAATGCGCGCGCAGGTGAACCATGACGCGCGAGATCTCCGCGCTGGAGATTGTCTCGCTGGTTCCGTCCGCTACCAGCGCTGCTTCCTGTTTTGCCGCCAGCAGAATCTCGCGGTCGCGGATGATGTTGCTGACCCGGAAATCGGGGAGTCCAGCCTGCTTGGTGCCGAAGAACTCTCCCGGACCGCGCAGCTCGAGATCGACTTCGGCGATGTCGAAGCCGTTGGTGGTTCGTACCATTTCGTCCAAACGCCGCTCGCCTTCGGGAGAGATTTTGCCGCTGGTCATCAGCACGCAATACGACTTGGCGGCTCCGCGCCCGATACGTCCGCGTAGTTGGTGAAGCTGCGAAAGCCCGAAGCGCTCGGCGTGTTCGATGACCATCATGTTAGCGTTTGGAACGTCGACGCCGACTTCGATTACCGTGGTCGAGACGAGCACGTCGAGTTCGCCGCGCTCGAAGCGCCGCATAACGCGTTCTTTCTCTTCCGCGGGCAGTTTGCCGTGAATTAACCCGATGCGCAGGTCAGAGAGATTCTTCTTGCGCAACTCGTCGTACATCTTCACGGCCGCTTTCAGATTGCCCCACTTCGGCGTGGAGGCTGTGTCGTCCCTACGGGACTCCTCGGTATTCGAGTCGTCTGCCCCGGACTTACTTCTCGCGCTACTGTCCGGCGCTGCTTCGGGACCGGTTGCGCCTGCGAGCGTTCCCTGCCCGCTCTCCTCGATCACGGGATAAACGACATAGGCTTGGTGACCGCCCTTGACCTGCTTGCGAACGAATTCCCAGACCTCGTCTGCGCGCTCGTCGGGTACGCGCCGGGTTACGATCGGCGTCCTGCCAGGAGGCAGTTCGTCTAGGACGCTTACATCGAGATCGCCGTAGAGGGTGAGAGCCAGCGTTCGCGGGATCGGCGTTGCCG
>JAEYQK010000118.1 GCA_023410055.1 Acidobacteriota bacterium | reverse complement strand
GTGTCGTTCCGCTTCTTCCACCGAGGCCGAGCTTACGACGTCGTAACCCTTCTGGCGAAGAATTGTCGCCCGGAGCAGCAAGTTCTCCGGTAGATCGTCGAGCAGAAGGACGCGAATGGGTTTGGATTCGCCGTTGACCACGCTTATGCCATTGCGAGTTTGACTCTCTTCGTTCATCGCGCCTCGCCGCTTCAGGGCTACTTATGTTCAGATGCTGACGTGGATAGAGCTGCTTCGCGTAGTTCAGCGACGGCCTTCTCTAGTGCTCGTACCGCACGCACCAGTTCTGGGAGCTTGTTGTACGCAGTGGTCGCACGCAGCCACTGCCGAGCGTCAAAAGCTGGCGATCCGCTCAGAACGCTGCCATCCGGGATATCACCGTGGATGCCGCTTTGGGCATATACGACGACACCATTACCGATCTTGCAGTGTCCGGCAACGCCGACTTGACCAGCCAGAATCACGTTCTTGCCCACCTCAGTCGAGCCTGCAAGACCAGTCTGAGAGCAAAGCAATGTGTCCTCGCCAACTATGGATCCGTGTCCGACTTGAACCAGATTATCGATCTTCGCACCGCTCTTGATCCGGCTTTCGCCGACACTCGCACGATCAACGCACGCGTTTGCCTGCACCTCAACGTCGTTCTCGATGATCGTAGGTCCGGATTGTGCGATCTTTTCCCACTTGCCGGCATCGTTCTTGGCAAAACCAAATCCGTCGGCGCCGATGATTACCCCGTTCTGAAGCACGACGTTATCGCCCAATTGGCAGAATTCACGCACGACCGAATGGGCATGGGCAAGAAAGTTCTTGCCGATCGTTACGCCGCGATAAATGACCACATGAGGAAGAATTACGGCGTTCTCGCCAATAACTACGTCCTGATCGATCACGGCATAGGCTCCGATGTGCGCGTTAGCGCCAACTTTCGCCGTAGCGTCGATGACCGCAGTGGGATGAATTCCGGGTGTATAGCGCGGAGCGCGGTAGAAGAGATCAATTGCGTGCGCGAAAGCCAGATATGGATTCTTGGTGCGCAATGTCGCCGCCGCAATCGCAGGGAAGCTCTCCTCTACGATAACGACCGAGGCGCGCGTGGTCTTGGCTGCGGCAGCGTACTTAGGATTCGACACAAACGTGATCTGGCCCGCTTCGGCCTCCTCGATCCCGTTCACGCCAGTGATCTCCAGGTTGCCGTCGCCTTCAAGGCGGGCATTAAGCGTGGTAGCAATGTCGCGTAGCTTCATTGAACGAATGCCATTCTCGGCTCTTGATTCTACTAGAGACTCCAACGTCGAGTCCGCTATTCTTCGAATAGCTGCTCTTGGCGCTCATCGGACGCCGTCGCCCCCTTGCGCCGACGCTGGCCCGCTCCGCCGATCACCGCAAGCACCGTGAGTTCCGACAGGGCAGAGCGGGGCACGAAGATGCGTTGCGTATTCGATCTCAAATCCGGTGGGTTTATCAGGAACCCCTCCGGGCTGATTTGAGCCAGATTGTTGGGCAGCATACCTTCGATGGTGTCGTTGTCGCGGAACTTCAGCCGAACCCACAGCCCCTCGCTGCGTGGCCGTGTCGTAAACGTCTTACGGATGAGCGACTCGGAATCACCGAACTCCCGGACGAAGAAGACACCTTTAACGTCCCCCAAAGGGATTAGGACGACGTTGCCGGCGGTGTTCATCATCTCCAACTTGCCGTCGAGCACGAAACTCGCACCGACGTAGCCGTTGATGGAGTCGCGATCCATCTTCCGGACGACCACCTTTTTGTGTGTAGAGGGCATTGTTTTCGTCGTTTCCGGCCCCCATATGCGGCGTAGGCCGGAGCCCAATGCCCATAAGTAGGGACACGAGGATTTTCGCATTTTCGGGAGAAATATGCTCAGGAAACGGGTTAGTGTAGCCAAATTGATAACGTTGTGGTATGTTGCGATTTTGTTGGACAGCCCTGCTCCGCCTCCTAAGTCTCGGAAACGGAGACACTTACAAAAGGGAAGAGGGATGCCGAAATTGGCCGGTTCTGGCACGTAAGTTGTTCCAGTTCAGCTTTAGCTCGGCACGCCTAAACGCAAGTAATGCCTGACTTTATCTACGCAATTGAGACACGACTTTCGCCGGAGCAGCAGCGCGGAGTTGCGCTGGTCACCGAGGTAGCCCGCCAGCATGAACTGAATGTTTACTTGACTGGCGGCACTATCCGCGACCTCGTGACTGGCTTCCCTATCCGCGACCTCGATTTCACGCTTCAGGGGAACCCATTCAAATGCCAGAAGGACTTCGAGCGCGCCGGGGCAGTGGTTACTGGCAGCGACGAGGACCTGAAGGTCCTCTATTTGACTCTTCCGGGAGGCGTCCGAGCGGAAGTATCAATGGCCCGTTCGGAGACTTACGAGAAAGCAGGACGAGGACCAGCAATTGCACCCGCGACCATCAACGAGGACTTGAGGCGAAGGGACTTTACTGTCAACGCGATGGCCCTGTCCCTTAATCCAGGATCGAAAGGATTGCTACTAGATCCAGCCAACGGTATGGCCGACATTGAGGCCAAGGTTCTCCGTATCCTTCATAACTACGCTTTCCTTGAAGACTCGTCGAGATTGATTCGAGTTACTCGATTTGCAGCACGCTTCCACTGGATCATGGAAGAGCGTACGCAAGCGCGCTACGACGCGGCAAAAGAGAACAATTACATAGATTACATCACGAAGAAGGCGATCGGCTACGAGATCGAGCAGCTAGCCTATGAGGATGACCCGCTCCATATTCTGAGGTCGTTGGAAAAGGAAGGGTGGCTGCAGCACCTGAATTCGCACTGGAGCGTTGCTAAGGTCGATTCTGCGGGTCTGGCTCAGGTCACTAAGCTTCGCCAACAGATGAACGATCTCGGGTACCAGCCAGATACGGCTCCGATCGTTCTACATCTGCTTACGCGTCGGTTGTCGGACAAAGATGCGAGCGATGTCCGTAGGATGGTTCCGAGGCGCGACTTGGTAGAGGCCTGGAAGCACCTGGAGGACGATTCCAAGGATTTGGCCAAAAGGCTTTCCGGTAAAGAGGCTGCTACACCGTCGCGTACATGGAAGCTTCTAAGCGAAGCGCGTCCTGAGATCATTCTGTTCCTGCAGCTTACGGGCAAGCAACAAGCTGTCACGCAGAAAATCAATAACTTCTTCGGCAAATGGAGACAGGTTAAGCAGAAGCTTCCACTGCCGGAAATGATTGAGATGCGAATCACGCCAGCACTGCCTGAATACCCGCAGATAGCGGAACAGGCGTTTATGCTCATGCTGGACGGCAAGTTGCGGTCTCGGACGGAGATCGTCAAATTTCTCAAGCCGTTTGAGCCGCCACCGCCGCCACCGCCCCCTGCTCCGGCTCGCCGTGGACGCGGAGCCAAAGCAGCGGCATCCTCGGGTGAGGCTCCCGCCCGTCCCGGACGCCGGCGCAAAGCACGTCCGGAGGACGATGAAGAGCTTGGAGAGGAGATGAACGAGGACGTTCCAGCAGCACTCGACGACGACGTGGATGTCGACGAGGATGCGGAAGAGCTTGGCGACATCTCCGACGGTGAAGACGAGGAAGGCAACGCTGACGAGGAGGAGGAGAAGAAGCCCTCAAAAACGAGTGCTGGGAAGGCTGCGAAGCGAACAAAGACGGCCCGTGTCCCGAAAAAGGTCGCTTCTACCCCGACTCCTGAGCCGAAGAAAGCACCTGCGCGCGCGAAGCAAGCCAAGAAGGCCCTAGCAGCGAAGAAGGTTGCTCCTGCTCGGAAGCCTGTAGCGAAGAAGGCTGCTCCGGTTAAGAAAGCGAAGAAACGCTGATCCGTCGTGCTCCGAAGAGGTGTTTGATTCTGGCGCGGGCTCGGGCCCGCGCATTTTTTTGAGGAAGAATGAATCGTATTAAGAGCGGTGACGCGGGCATTTCGTACGAGGTGACCGGCAAGGGCCCGGATTTGGTGCTCCTGCATCCCTTTCCTGCCAATCATGCATTCTGGTTACCTGTCGCTGATGCGCTTGCAACGAGATACCGTGTGATCATGCCCGATCTACGTGGGCACGGTGATTCAGCGCCTGGGAGCGGTCCAGCAACCATGGACAAGCATGCCGCTGACTTGGCCTGTGTTTGCAGAGAACTCGGTGTTGGGCGAGCCGTCTTCGCGGGTGTATCGATCGGCGGCTATGTGCTCTTCGAGTTCTGGCGACGAGACCGCGCCCGCGTTGCTGGTCTGGTACTTAGCGATACCAAAGCTGCCGCAGACACCGACGAAGCGCGCATCTCTAGACTGAAATCGGCAGACGATGTCGAGAAGCACGGGGCAGAACAATTCATTGAGGCGCAGATCCCAAGGCTTCTTGGTGACACAACGAGGACAACGCGTCCCGACAAAGTAGATACTGCCCGGCAGATGATGCGAAAGATGACAGTGCAGGGGATTGCCGCAGTCCAGCGAGGGATGGCGGAACGTCCGGACTCAACCCTAACGCTCGGAACGATCAACGTTCCAACTCTGCTCATCTTTGGAGAAGAAGACGTGCTCACGGCACCCGAGGAAGGCCGTAGTATCCAGCAAAGGATTGCCGGGAGCAGTCTCCAGATCATTCCTCGTGCAGGGCACTACGCGGTTTTCGAGCAATCCGAAGACGCTGTGAAGATACTTCGCCCCTGGCTGGATTCTTTGCCGCGTTGGTGATCTGAAACCAAAAGTTTTCGTTGACAGCGAGAACAGTCTAGGTAGACTTTTGCCGTCCCATAATCGCTACAGAGCGCCTGTTAGGTTCTGGTGAATACCTGTTGAGGTTACGAATGAATCCGCGCCGCCAAGTGCACGTTTTTCTGTTGTTCGTGGCGGCTGTTGTGGGATTCTGGGCAATTCCAGCGCGAGCTGGGGAGCAGTGGTTACCCGTCACTGACGAAGACCTCTCTTTGAAGCAAGTCCCTCAGTTTCCAGGTGCACATGCCCTAATACTGTACAGAAGCGTCGATCGCCACGATGATCAGGGATACGAAGAAGACTACGTTCGAATCAAGATCCTCAGAGAAGAGGGCAAGAGGTACGCGAACGTCGAAACACCTCCGTTCGTTCGCGAATACGGACTTGTCGGCGATATAAAAGCACGGACGATCAAGCCAGACGGAAGCGTTGTCCCGTTCACAGGACCGATTCACGAAAAGCTCATTCTGAAGAACAACTCATTCAAAGAAGTATCGCTGACCTTCACGATGCCGGATGTGCAGGTGGGAAGCATCATTGAGTACCGGTACAAGCAGCGTTTCGCGATCGAATGGGCAGAGCAGTACGGTACTGAATGGAGAGTGCAGGATGAGTTGTTCGTGAAACATGCTGAGTTCTCACTGCGACCGTCTGCTCGCCTTCGGCTTAAATGGGTTGCTTCCCACTTACTGAATGGTGCTGCACCGAGACGCAGCGGCGGAAGCATTCTGCTGACCGTTGAAAACGTCCCGCCGTTCGAACCGGAGGAGTACACGCCTCCGGAGACCGAACTCAGAGCGCGAGTCTATTTCTTCTACGCAGGTCTTTCCGAGCCTGACAGAACTGATGAATATTGGAAGAAGAACGGTGAGCAGTGGAAAAGGAAAGCGGAGAAGTTCATGGAGCAGCATTCGGCTCTGAACAGGGAACTTGCCGCCGTACTAATGCCCGAAGACGTTGCTTTGGAAGCAAAGATGAGGCGTTTGTACGCTCGTGTCCAGCAGATTCGAAACCTAAGCTGGGAAGCTGATAAGTCGAAAAGGGAAGAGGAGCGGGAGAAATTACGGCAGAACGGAAACGTCGAAGACGTGCTGCGGCATGGCTATGGTACCCAGGACGAGGTCAATCGACTCTATGCGGCGTTGCTTCGGGAGGCTGGAATCTATGCTGCCCTTATCCGCGTATCGGAACGCGAAGAAAGTTTTTTCCATGAGAAAATCCCGCTTTGGGATCAGCTTGATTCCGAGATGGTCATTGCGCGTGACGGAGCGCGAGAGTACTTTCTGGACCCGGGCACGCCATACTGCCCCTTTGGCGAGCTACCATGGCAGCGCACCGCTGTACTGGGATGGCGTTCCGACACAATGACATGGGGCGAGGTCCCTGGTTCAAAGCCCGACAGCACAACCGAAACCCGAACAGCGCAGTTGTCCGTGGGGAACGATGGCGCACTGACCGGGACAATTCAGGTTTCATTCACCGGCCAGGCCGCCTTGGGCCGCAGGTTGTCAGCCCGAAATGACGACGATAAAGAAAAGAAAGCAAATTACGCAGACGAAGTCAGGGAGTGGCTGCCGTCTGGGTCGAGGGTTCAGGTGGTGGCAATGGATGGCTGGACAAATGCAGACATTCCGTTGACCATCAATCTCGAAGTTGCAATGAACGGATTTGGCGCAGGCTATGGCGATCGTATGTTGCTGCCTATTTCACTACTTCACAGCCAAGACACACATCCGTTTCAGGAACAGAAACGTGCAAATAGTGTGTACTTCCACTTCCCCTTCAGGAATATAGACGATATTACGATCACTTTTGAGCGCGGCTCGAAGGTGGACGCCACGCCCTCTGCACGAGAAGTCCACACGAGTTTCGGCCGTTACAATTCTTCAATGTCTCAGAGCGGAAGTACGATACACATAGCTCGCGAGCTCACGGTTGAGAACTTGATGATTTCAGTTGAAGACTACCCGAAACTTCAGCATTTCTACGCAATAGTGAAGGAAGGGGATAGCGAACAACTCGTACTTCGTCTGGGGACTCGAGACTAAGCACCCACCGCGAAAGGTTCGCGACTGTTCGGCCCCGTCGGACGCCAATCAAGTTCGGTTCAAGTCGGGTTTGAATATGAGCTCGGAAAGTGACACATGAAGCGCTTTCAAGTTAATATTCCCTTGCGCCTGCGGTGGAGTTTGGGCGCGCCTACCATTCTGCTCACGTTCCCCGGCTAACTCCGCCGCTCAAAGGAGGTCATTATGCCGGCTCGAAAGCTCAGAGAATTCCTCGACGCACAGCACATCACCTACACCTCCATCCCACATTCAACTGCGTATACGGCGCAGGGAATCGCAGCGCTGACGCACATCTCCGGCAAGGAGTTGGCGAAGACGGTTATGGTCAAGCTGGATGACAAGCTGTCCATGGCTGTTTTGCCAGCATCGAAAGCCGTCGATCTGGAAATGCTGAAACAAGCTATCGGCGCAAGAAGTGCCGCGCTGGCCAGTGAACGGGAATTCAGAGAGAAGTTTCCGGATTGCGAGACTGGAGCCATGCCTCCGTTTGGCAACCTGTACAACCTGCCGGTGTACGTTGAAGAGAGCTTATCCCGAGACAGGGAGATTGCATTTAACGCAGGTACTCACAACGAACTGATACGCATGTCCTACGAAGATTTCGTTCGCGTCGTGAAGCCGATGCAATTGAAGTTTTCGCAATTGAAGAAAGCCTACGCGGCTTAAGCTCGAGAAGAAAGCCTGATTTGTATACAGCTTGTTCGGAATTGGCAAGATTCCCTTCGGACAATAAAAAAGGGGCAAGCTGTTGTGCTTGCCCCTGCTTTGTGATTCTTACCGCTTAATTACCGAACCGGAACTCCGGCTGTGTAACTGCTGAGCACCTTCATGTAGTTAGCGCGTTCGAACACGGACGGATGAGCGACGTTCTTGTGGCTCATGCTGCCTTGCATCTGTTCGATCGAGGCGTACTCGTGTTCTTCCAGCCACTTCGCCAAGTCGGCGGTGAGCGTCTCGATATAGCTGACGCCACGTTCCAGCAGAGCAGATGTGGTCATTGCGACTTTCGCGCCGGCCATCATGCTCTTCACAACATCTTGTGCTGTGTGCACGCCGCCGGTGATGGCGATGTCGGCCTTGATCTTGCCGAACAGGATGGCTGCCCAGTGCAGGCGCAGCTTGATCTCGTTCGAGCGGCTCAGCATCAACGATGGAACTACTTCGAGTGCTTCCAAGTCGAAGTCGGGCTGATAGAAGCGGTTGAAGAGCACCAGGCCATCAGCGCCAGCCTTGTCGAGGTTCTTCGCGACGTTAGCGATCGAGCTGTAGTAGGGCGACAACTTGACCGCGAGCGGGATGCGCACGGTTGAGTTGACGTTGGCAACGAGTTCGGTCGTCATCTTTTCTATCTCTTCGCCCGTCACGTTAGGATCGGTCGGGAGATAGTAGATGTTGAGCTCAAGAGCGTCAGCACCAGCCTCTTCCATCAGCTTGGCGTAGCGGATCCAGCCGCCATTGGTCATGCCGTTGAGGCTGGCGATGACGGGAATCTTTACGGATTCCTTCGCCTTGCGGATGTGCTCGAGGTAGGCATCGGGTCCGATGTTGTAGGTTCCCATGTCGGGGAACATGTTGGCCGCTTCTGCGCCCACTTCGCTCCCCTGAGAAAGATACTGATCGAGTTCGTTGCTCTCGAGGTTGATCTGTTCTTCGAAGAGCGAGTGCAGCACAACGGCTGCCGCACCCGCGTCTTCCATCTTCTTGATGTTGGCGACGTCCTTGCAAAGGGGACCGGCCGACACCACGATCGGGCTCTTCAACTTCAGTCCGAGATAAGTAGTTGAGAGATTAGTCATTGGCTGATGCCCCCTTAGCTGCTTCAGTCTCAGCAGGCTTTTCCGCCGTAGCCGGCGCACTGACTTTCGTTGCGGCCAATTGCTCGTACAGCGACCAGCGCTGGTTCACGTTCTCCTGTGCGTACTTCAGCAGTTCCTTCGCGACTTCGGGATTGCTGCGGGTGAGCATCGTGTAGCGCGTTTCGTTGTAAATGTACTTCTCCAGCGGAACCGTCGGAGCCTTCGAATCCAGTTGCAGCGGATTCTTGCCCTGAGCTGCCAGAGTCGGATTGTAGCGGAACAGTGGCCAGTGTCCGGACTGAACCGCGAGCTTCTGCTGGTCGAGTCCGTGGACGAGGTCGTAGCCGTGCGCGATGCAATGCGAGTACGCGACGATGAGCGACGGACCGTCGTAGGCTTCGGCTTCGACGAAGGCCTTGACCGTCTGCATGTCGTTAGCGCCCATCGCGATGTGCGCAACGTAGACGTTTCCGTAGTTGATCGCCATCATAGGCAGATCCTTCTTCGGACGCGGCTTACCGCCAGCAGCGAACTTGGCAACGGCACCGATTGGCGTCGACTTCGACATCTGGCCACCCGTGTTCGAGTAGACCTCTGTGTCGAGGACGAGGACGTTCACGTTGCGACCGGAAGCCAGCACGTGATCGAGTCCACCGTAACCGATGTCGTAGGCCCAACCGTCACCGCCCAGGATCCAGACAGACTTCTTGACGAGGACGTCAGCGAGAGACTTCAAATCGCGGGCTGCGGGCGTGTTCTGGCCTTCGAGCTTCTTCTTCAACTCGACAACGCGTTCGCGCTGCGCCTTGATGCCTTCTTCCTTGGACTGGTCGGCATTCAGCAGGGCAGTGGCGAGTTCGTCACCGATCACGCTGCTGAGTCTCTTCACCAGTTCGCGGGCGTACTCGGTCTGCTTGTCCACCGACAGGCGAATACCCAGACCGAACTCGGCGTTGTCTTCGAACAACGAGTTCGACCAGGAGACGCCGCGGCCATCCTTATTGAACGTGTAGGGCGTCGTCGGCAGGTTGCCGCCGTAAATTGACGAGCAGCCCGTTGCATTGCCCACGATCGCACGATCGCCGAAGAGCTGAGTCATCAACTTGATGTAAGGAGTCTCGCCGCAGCCGGAGCAAGCGCCGGAGAACTCGAACAGAGGCTGCATCAGCTGAACGTCCTTGATCTGGGTGACGGCCAGCTTGGTGCGGTCCATTTCGTTGATGTTGAGGAAGAAGTCCCAGTTGCGGGCTTCCTGCTCGCGGATTGCCGGCTGAGGCACCATGTTGATGGCCTTGTGCTTCACATCGCTCTTGCTCTTGGAAGGGCAAGCTTCGATGCACAGCGCACATCCGGTGCAATCTTCAGGTGCCACTTGAAGCGTGTACTTTGAGTCCTTGAAATCCTTCCACTTCGCCGGAGCGGACTTGAAGCTCTCAGGAGCGTTCTTCAAGACATCATCGTTGTAGACCTTGGCGCGTATAACCGCGTGCGGGCAAACCAGAACGCACTTGCCGCACTGGATGCAAAGCTCGGCGTCCCACGCTGGGATTTCCAGGGCGATGTTGCGCTTCTCCCACATCGCAGTGCCGGTCGGGAAGGTGCCGTCGATGGGCATCTTGCTGACTGGCATGTCGTCGCCAGCGCCACCGATTATTGGACCGAGAACGTTCTTTACGAACTCAGGCGCTTCCGCAGGAACCGCGGGTCGTACGTCGAAGGTACTGGAGATAGTCGTTGGAACTTTGACTTCCTTCAGATGGGCTAGCGTCGCATCGACAGCAGCGTAGTTCTTCTGCACGACGGACTCGCCGCGTTTGCCGTAGGTCTTCTTGATCGAGTACTTGATTGCTTCGATCGCCTCTTCGCGCGGCAGCACGCCGGAGATTGCGAAAAAGCAGGTTTGCATGATCGTGTTGATGCGGCCACCCATGCCGGTTTCCTTGGCAACCTTGTAGCCGTCGATCACGTAAAACTTCAACTTCTTCTCGATGATCTGCTTCTGAACGGTCTTCGGCAGATTGTCCCAAACTTCTTCCGGACCATACAGCGAGTTCAGCAGGAAGGTCGCACCTTCATGCGCGCACTTCAGCATGTCCACGCGCTCGAGAAACGAGAACTGGTGGCAAGCAACGAAGTTCGCGCTGGTGATGAGGTACGACGAACGGAGGGGCTTCGGTCCGAAGCGCAGGTGCGAGGTCGTGACCGAACCCGACTTCTTCGAGTCATAAACGAAGTAGCCCTGAGCGTAGTTCTCAGTGTCTTCGCCGATGATCTTGATCGAGTTCTTGTTAGCACCGACCGTTCCGTCAGCACCGAGTCCGTAGAACATCGCGCGAACCGTCTTCGGGTCTTCGGTCGAGAACGTCGGATCGTAATCGATCGAGGTGTTCGTGACGTCGTCGATGATGCCGACTGTGAAGTGATTCTTGCTCTTCGCCTTGGAGAGTTCGTCGTAAACGCCCTTGACCATCGCAGGCGTCCACTCCTTCGAGGAGAGGCCGTAACGGCCGCCGATGATCTTCGGCATAGCCTTGAACTGCGATGCGCCGCCGGCGACTGCTTCGGCGATGGCGGTGACTACGTCCATGTAGAGCGGTTCGCCGGTGGAGCCTGGTTCCTTCGTGCGATCAAGAACGGCGATCGATTTCGTGCTCGCGGGCAGCGCGGCGACGAAGTGCTCAACGGAGAAGGGGCGGTACAGATGGACCTTCAACAGACCGATCTTCTCGCCCTTGCTGACTAGGTACTCGACAGCTTCCTGCGCGACGTCAGCGCCGGAGCCCATGATCACCATGACTCGCTCAGCGTCGGGAGCGCCGACGTATTCGTACAGCTTGTACTGGCGGCCAGTGACCTTGGCGAACTTATCCATCGCGTTCTGAACGATGGTGGGCGTCGCCAGGTAATACGGGTTGACGGCTTCACGGCCCTGGAAGTAAACGTCCGGGTTTTGCGCCGTACCGCGAAGAATAGGCTTGTCAGGAGTCAGGCGACGCGTGCGATACGCCGCCACGAGGTCGTCGGAAACCATGGCGCGCAGGTCGTCCATGGTCAGCTGTTCGACCTTGGCAACTTCGTGCGAGGTCCGGAAACCGTCAAAGAAGTGAACAAATGGTACACGAGCTTCTAGCGTGGCGGCCTGTGCGATCAGCGCGAAGTCCATTACTTCCTGAACGTTGTTGCTGCCGAGGAGAGCCCAACCAGTTTGGCGAACGGCATTGATGTCCTGGTGATCACCGAAGATTGAAAGTCCCTGGGCCGCGATCGCGCGCGCTGCAACGTGCATGACGGTCGGCGTAAGTTCGCCGGCAATCTTGTACATGTTAGGGATCATCAGCAGGAGGCCTTGGGATGAGGTGAAGGTTGTTCCCAGCGCTCCGCCCTGCAACGCGCCGTGGAGCGCCCCAGCAGCACCCGCTTCACTCTGCATTTCGATCACAAGAGGAACCGTGCCCCAGATATTCGGCTGGCCGTCGGACGACCATTGATCCGACCACTCGCCCATCGGGGATGACGGCGTGATCGGATAGATGGCGATGACTTCGTTGACTTTGTGTGCAACGTACGCCGCCGCCTCATTTCCGTCGATGGTAACTTTCGCTCTAGTGCTCATTTCATAAGTCCATTCGCTTTGGGATATTTGTTGGCCCCGGGTTTCTCGGCGCCTTCGTGGAATCGTTTGTGCAGAATCGTTACTACAAGATTAACCCCGGCTTATCACCGGGGTCTGTGATTCAAGTCACAATCGAGGGCATCGAACACGATAACCCTACGAGACTATAGCCCCGCTTATCGTGGTCCACGGCCACGGCTAGAAAAAGCCTGTCTTCAGTCAAATTCGGATGACTCCGAGGATTGTACGTTTAAGAACTCAGACGGTAGCTAAAGGTTAAATCCCTAGCTGCTCAATGTGAAGGAATTTCTTCACCCCGGCAAATATGGTTGCGCAGTGTGTCCCCCCGTGCTGTGATAAGCGGCACGAGAGAATGTGCTAGGAGTCACACACGCGTGCAGAGGCACGACAAGGCGCAATTTGGCGCAAGTTCGCTCTTTCGGCAAATTGCCGAATCTACTGCCAGGTGGAAGGGAGCGGTCAGGCCGCACTACCGGCATCAGCTTGTCCCAGCACGCTCCAGTCTTGTCTCGAAGCCCATCCATCGAAGCTCTGCCATCCTACTTGCGGGTATTCGGCACGAAGCGCAGCCACGTCGATTCGCATTCCTACGCGTTCAAACCAGTCGAACATGATGGCGAAATCCTCGTTTTCCTTTCGCATTTGTTCTTCTGGGACTTGATAATGAACGATTTGTCTTCCGCTAAGGGTGGTCAGCGTTTCTGCCACTTGGGTTGGAGTAATCTCGTCGCCAGATAAGTCGATGCGCCTTCCCAGGAATTGTTCGCGATTCTCGATGACGTGGGCCGCAAACTTCGCAATGTCTTCGACAGCGATGACGTTCCACTTGCGGTTCGCTGAAAGTGGAATCGCGAAAACGCCCTGCTTCAATCCGGGTAACCACCAAGGGCTTAGAAGGTTATCCATGAAGAACGCAGGGCCGAGGATCGTGTAGGGAACTCCGACTTCCTTAATATGATTCTCAACCTTCTCTTTGCTGTCGAAATGCGGGATTCCCGTATGCTCATACGCGCGTGGGACTGAAGTGTAGATCAAGTGTTTCACGCCTGCGCTTTTGGCTGCATTCGCTACCGCGATGCCCTGGCGCGTTTCGGTATCTGTGCCGCTTTCGAACGGTGTCGACATCGAAAACACCACGTCGGCACCATCAGTCGCTTGCTCGATGGAATGCTGATCCTCAAGGTTCCCTTTGGCAAGAGTAGCTCCCAGCCTCTTAAGTTCCTGAGCGGAAGCTGAATCCGGGTTGCGGGTCAGTGCAACCACCTTGTGGCCGCTATTTAGTAGCAAACGGGCAAGCGCGCCTCCTTGCTGCCCCGTAGCACCTGTAACTAAAACCCGGAGTTGCATATGTCACCTCCCGAGAACTGGCCAATCGTCCTCACTAGATGACCAAAGCTGCAGTTTAGGTGTACGAAAAAATGGTAACTAGTCCTGACGTAACACCTGAAAGAGGTTGCTGTAGTCATCCGTCCACAGCGGCGGGGGCGTGAATTCGCTGTGCGGGACAGTGGCTTCGGCAATAGCAGGTGCGGTTAGGACCTCCTTATTCCTGGTAAGCAACACCCAATCGGACATGCCGTTGAACGGAGGATCGTTCGATGCGTGGAAATATGCGAACGTCAGGCCATACTCCTGAGCTTGTCTCCACAGGACCGGGCGAAGGTCAAGATACTGGTTCGAAATATGTACGGCTAGGACGCCGCCGTCCTTGAGTTCTCGTAAATAGATGCGGAATGCCTCTTTTGTAAGAAGGTGAACGGGAATGGCATCTCCGCTAAACGCATCGACTGCCAGAACGTCGAACTGTCTTGATGCATTCGATTCGACTTCGCGTTCCATCGACAACCGAGCATCCCCCGGTACGATGTCTAGCTTTGCACGGCAGTCACGCAGGTAGCTAAAGTAGCGCGTCTCATTGGCAATCCGTACGACATCGGGGTTGATCTCGTAAAACGTAATCGCGTCTCCCGGCAAGCCATACGCCGAGATCGTTCCAATCCCGAGGCCGACGATTCCAATGCGCAGTCCTGGACTGGTACTTATGCGCGTGGGATGGTTCTGGAGCAGGATGCCTATGCCGCTCTTTGGGCCGAAGTACGTTGTGGGCTCGGTGTGCTTGTCAGGAGCCACATATTGCGTTCCATGTACAACCCGACCATGTCGGAGCATGTATGCGCGCAATTCCGGGTTGGAGACGTTAGTTTCGACCACGGCCAGATTTCCGTAAAAGTTTCTTGACGCAAAAATAGTCCTCTGTTCAAGAGCGACTCCGTTCAATATAAACAGGGCCGCGGCAACCGGAATTGCGATCATGACTGCGAGCTGAACCGGCCAGCCGGGGCGGCGCAATGAAAGTCTCGACCGCCTGTTGCGATAGATCAGATAAGCCAATCCAACTATCGCAACGCCCACGCCTGTGTGATAGCTCTTGAACTCCTTTATAGGGGCGAGTCCGTGCCTGGCGGTCAGAGCCACGGCCTCAGGCAGCAGAAGTGCGGGCACCGCTATTCCAAGCGCAAGCAAAGGACTGGATCTGTGCAGCCATGACTCTTTGTCGTGCAGCAATACCCAGAAGAGAAGAAGGAGCGCAGAAACAACGGTAATCTCGAATTCCCAAAAGGTGCGAAAGACGTGAGGAGCAACCAACGCTACGAACGCGCCACCAATGGCCCCGCCGAGCGAAATCATAAGGTAGAAAGACGTGAGTCTGTCTGGTGCCGGCCTGAGTTTGACCAGTTCTCCGTGACATCCCATGCAGATCGAAAACAGCAGCAGCGAGTAGATACCGATCTGCAGGAGGATTGGCGCCTGCATGTCAAAGAGCAGACAACAGGTGGCGAAGACCGCAATTCCAAGAAGCGGATGGAAAAACGCTCGCCTATACCAACGATCGCTATCGAAGCACAAGATGAACGAGAGCAGATACAGAACGAGCGGGAGGATCCAGAGGAATGGTATAACCGCGACCTGCTGGCATATCTCGTTGGTTGTCGCCAGCAGCATGCTGGAGGCACAGGCGGGCAGCGCGATCCAGAGCGCGTAAGTCGCCTTAGCCGGGGGAGTGCTTGGCTCCTCACGGTTTCGCTGAGATTGCGGAATTGTCGATCTGGAATTCGCCATTCTCCACGCGCACACTACGGCACCCATCGCAAAAATCACGTAGATCGCCGACCATACGCGCGACTGACTGCGGAGCGTAATCGCGGGTTCGACCACGAAAGGGTAGCTGACTAAAGCCAGCAGCGAGCCTGCATTCGAAAGCGCATAAAGCCGATAAGGCGACTTGCCTTCGCATGCGCGGGCGAACCACGACTGCATCAGTGGCCCGGTAGTAGAAAGAAGAAAGTAAGGGAGCCCGATGGCGACCGTGAGCAGAGAAACAATTTGCCACACCGGAGAACCGTCTCCGGCAGGTTTCCACGATGACCCTGGTGTGATGGGCGACTGCCACACCGTCGCGAGCACCAGCATCAGCAGCAGGGAACAGCCGATCACGCTTGCGTGAATGATTGCCTGACGGCGGGGGGTGAAGCGACTGCTCAAGGCGTGTGCGTAGGCATAGCCAGCGAGCAGTAGCGTCTGAAAAAACAGAAGGCACGTAGTCCAGACCGCAGGTGTGCCCCCGAACCAGGGCAGTATGTACTTGGCCAACATCGGCTGCACCTGGAACAGAAGAAAAGCGCTGAGAAATACCACTATCGCAAACAGCAGCATTTGAATGCCGATCACAATACGTTGTAGTGCCATTTTATGCAACGAATTTCGTTCTTTGAGCAACGCGCGATTTCTAGAAACCTGCCGGCCTGGGCGTAATCGAATCCAGCATGGCAAATGGCTGCACACATGTCGACCAGATCAGGGACGTCCAGAAGCCCGGACGCGTTTGTGAGGACTGCATCAAGACCGGAGATCAGTGGGTCCACTTGCGGCAGTGTCTATCATGTGGACACGTTGGGTGCTGCGACTCCTCAAAAAATAGACACGCAACCAAACACTTCCACCAGACGGAACATCCGATTATCCGGTCGGCAGAATCCGGTGAACACTGGGTCTGGTGTTACGTCGACAAAGAAATCATAGGAGACGATCGCAGGATCGTAGCCTGATGGGCTCCGACCGCGATTGCGGGTGCTAGAATCTTTCTGTGCTGAAATACTCGATCGTCGTTCCGTTCCACAACGAAGAAGCCAACGTCACCGAACTCTACAGCCGACTCACGAATGTGATGGAGGCTGTGGGCGAGCCATTCGAACTTGTTTTTGTTGACGATGGCAGCCGCGATACAACGTATCAATTGCTGCAGCAGATCGCGACCGTTGACAGCCGTGTTGTCGTAGTCCGTTTGCGTCGTAATTTCGGGCAGACGTCGGCGCTTGCGGCTGGATTCGATCATGCCTGCGGCGAGTACGTTATCGCAATGGATGGCGACCTTCAGCACGAACCCGGTGATATCCCGAATTTCATCAATAAGCTGAACGAGGGCTTCGATATTGTCAGCGGCTGGCGTCAGACGCGGCCGGAGAGCCTGGTTCTGCGGCGTATTCCGTCGCGCTGTGCCAACTGGCTGATGGCCAAGCTGAGCGGCGTCAACATTCATGATTTCGGCACTACCTTCAAGGCTTATCGTCGGGACATCCTCGAAAACGTCGCACTTTATGGCGAGATGCACCGTTTCATACCGGCTCTCGCGTCGTGGTACGGCGCTACGATTTGCGAGATTCCAATAACCAGCAATGCGCGTTTCGGCGGCAAGTCGCACTATGGTTTCTCGCGAACCTTCCGCGTTTTCTTCGATCTGCTCACGATCCGCTTTCTGCTCAAGTACGCTTCGCGACCGCTTCACTTTTTTGGCAGCGCAGGCATGGTCGGAGTGATCAGCGGCTTTGTTATCGCCTTCGTGCTGGCGATCTTGAAGATATTCACGCATCAGCACGTGATGACTTCGCATGGCCCGCTGTTGATCTTCGCCGCGGTGCTGATCATTGCCGGCGTACAACTTGTCGGCCTCGGCTTGCTGGGCGATATGCAAGTGCGCCATAGATACGACGAGCGCGCTCCGCGACCGTACTCGGTTCGCACCGTGCTCGGTCGTTCTGAGTCCGAAGAGCGCCGGCTGGACTAGTTTGTCCCGCCCTTAGGCGTTCTCATGTCAAGAGCCTCATCTCTTTGATTTTACGCACAAAATAGTGCTCGCTATTGTGTCGGTTTTCTACCTACCCACCTGCTACGCTCGAAGTAAGGCAGGGTGCACACAGCTCGAAGACGGTTGCTGATGAGTAACATGTGCGTTTGCAGAAGCGAGCACGATACCGATCACTGCTCAGTCACAGATCGTAATTAACTCCTTTAGATCATCAGTGGTAGACACACGGGTGGGGGAGGGGCCTCCGGAGAAAGCCGGTACTAACTAGTCATCCGGCCTACTCCGAGTAGAGCTTAACTTCACTTGCCGCCGGACGGGTCATGAGTTCGCGAATGGCGTCGCGCGGCGGCTTGCCCTCGTTGAGAATAAGGTGCATCTGGTGGGTGATGGGCATCTCGACACCCATCTTGCGCGCGAGACCAATAGCCGCATTCGTCGTGAGGACGCCTTCCGCTACCATGCCGTGCATCCCGGCAATGACTTCGTCCAACTTGCGCCCACGGCCAAGTTCGACACCAACCGTGCGGTTGCGAGAGAGGCCTCCGGTACACGTGAGAACGAGATCGCCCATTCCCGCGAGTCCAGCGAGGGTTTCGGGGCGGCCTCCGCAGGCGACCGCGAGGCGTGTGATTTCGGCCAAACCTCTAGTCACAAGGGCGGCGATGGTGTTGTGGCCCAGGCCTAGCCCGTCGCATACGCCAGCGGCGATGGCGATGACGTTCTTGAGTGACCCACCGAGTTCGACGCCGGCTACATCGTCGTTGGTATAAACGCGGAATGACGGGTCACTAAACTCGCGCTGGATGGTGCTGGCGAGGTCGCGGTCTCGCGAAGCAATCGTGATAGCCGTCGGATCGCCTTTCGCCACTTCCTTGGCGAAGGAGGGTCCGCTGAGGGCCCCGATACGGGGAGCAAAGTTCGCCTTCGCGCGGACTACGTCACAGATAACTTGATCCATGCGGAGCAGCGTGTCGTTCTCGATGCCCTTCGTTGCAGAGACAAAGAGCATTTCAGGCTTGAGTGCCGGGGCCATCTGCTGAAACACGCGGCGGCAATGGTGCGAGGGCATGACGCTGACGACGATCTCAGCACCTGCCAGTGCAGCATCGAGGCTGTTGTTCGCAGTGACGGTCGTCGGGATCTGCGCGGTGGGCAAGAACAGGTCGTTGGTCCGGCGAGCGCAAATTGATTCGCAGACTTCTTTTTCGAAAGCCCAAAGCCGCACGTTGTGGGTGCCTTTGCGTCCGAGGACAATTGACAAGGCGGTGCCCCAGGCACCTGCTCCGATGATCGCAATCTCGCTCATTTGCTGCTCTTAAGCTCCAGACGATGCTCGGTACCAGCCAACAATCGCCGGATGTTCTGGTGATGCTTGGCGATGATGAGGATCGCGGCGGCGATGATGAAGGGCATTATGGCCGCGTTCTGTTCTTTCATTACTAAATATGCGAATGCGGGAAAAGCAGCCGTGGCGATGATGGACGCCAGGGATACATATCGTGACAGGCCAAAAATGATAGCGAATATACCGAGTACAATCAGCACCGCTATTGGAGCGACGGCAAGGAATACACCCACTCCGGTGGCGACACCTTTGCCACCTTTGAACTTCAGCCAGATCGGGAAAATGTGACCAATCATCGCGGCGACGGCCGCAAGCCCGAGCAGGCGGTATGCTGTTCGCCCATCAGAGTAGAGTCCTGCGCCGGTGTGGACGGCAATCAACTGCGCGATCCAAACCGCTGCGTATCCCTTTGCGGCGTCAAGTATCAAAGTTGCAATTCCGAGCTTCTTCGAACCGGTGCGCATTACGTTTGTGGCGCCGATGTTGCCACTGCCGATCTTACGGACGTCGGTGCCGAGGAAAACGCGGGTTAGGATCACTCCGAACGGAATCGACCCCAACAGATAAGCAATAACGGCAACAGCCGTGATGATAGAGACTTGATTCATTACTCTTTGTGCGAGTTCTGCGCTGCTCAGCCATTCAGGGCGAAACGTTCCAGCTTCGTATAGTGCGCGCCCCGGGGCGACAGCTTGCTTTCGTACAGGAAGAACTCGGTTGCCGTCATTGTACCGAACTCGGGTGAGGGAAGCGCCTGCAATTTTTCGTGTACGCGGGCGAAAGTGCTGCGCGGGCGGTCACCAGGGTGCGGGCCGGGACGTCCGGAGGCACCGTGTGGGCAGCCGTCACGGGCGCGGGCTAGGGTGAGATGCGGCGTAAAGGCAGCCTTTTCGCGCGGAATGCCGAGCGTCGCGGTAGCGTTATCAACCGCAGAGGCGAGTTGGGCAAGATGTGCGTCGGCCTGAATGCCGGTCCAGAAAACGCGGGCCTTGTTTGGATTCGGAAAGAAGCCGTAGCCACTGAAAGCGAGCGTCACGGGTGCGCCTTGGATTTCACGCAGCAATTGCTTGATGCGGTCGGCGTCTTCGGGCGAACGTTCGCCAATGAACTTCATCGTTATGTGAAAGGTCTCGGGGCCGACCCACTTGGCGTCGGGCGCAAAGTTGCGAACGCCGTCAACGAAAGTCGCGATGCGACCTCGCACTTCTTCAGGGATATCGATAGCAACAAAAAGGCGCATGAGAAATTTGAGTAGCGAATTGCAATTTCTGAATTCAGAATTCCGATTCTGATTATGTGCTCCGAGTAGCTGTTGCCGCCAGTGCTTCCAGGATTTGTCTGATTGGTGCGCGATCGGTCTGACTTGAGCCCACGTAGATGAAGCGAATCGTGCCGGACGGATCAATGATGAACGTCGCGGGCCGGGCGATGTTGATGGCGTCGAGACCGAGGCGCTGGTAGACGCCGTAAGACTTCGTGACAGCACGGTCTTCGTCCAGCAGGAACGGAAAAGAAATTGGGTGCTTCGCCAGAAACTCTTCTGGCTTGAAGATTCCGGCGCGCTTTTCGGCAGCGATGAATACGAGCGAGGCGTTCAGGGATTGAAGTTGCGATTTGATCGGCTCGAACTGAGCCATGCGCTTCACGCAGTTGGGTCACCAGGTGCCGCGGATGAACTCGAGGATGCCAGGGCCGCGTTGAACGAGAGAGTGAAGGGAAACCGGAGAAGGCGCGTTTAGCGCCTGCAGTGAGAAGTCCGGCGCAGGATCGCCGACGTAAAGAGTAGTGGAGTTCATAGTAGCTCTTGCTCTGTCCGCCCGCTCAAGCGAGTATCAGCCGGAACCGGGCGACAGCCCTCGAATCAGTAGCCCTCGTGCTTGTTGACCACTCCAATTAGAGGTTCATTCGCGATGAAACGGCGCAAGTTTTCCGAGAGCAGGGCGTAGTGGCGGTCCCAGATGCGCGAGGTCATGGCGCCGGAGTGAGGCGTGATCAGGATATTGGGTAGGTCCCAAAGCGGCGAGTCCGGTGGGAGAGGTTCAGTGTCGAAGACGTCGAGAGCCGCTCCGCCAATGCGGCGATTGCGAAGGGCGTCGATGAGCGCGGAAGTGTCGATCAGCGCGCCACGGGCAACGTTGATGATGTAGGCGTCGGGCTTCATCTTCGCGAGGCGATCAGCGCTAATGATGGCCCGGGTGTTCGGAAGTAGTGGGGCCGAGAGCAGCACGAAGTCCGACTCTTCGAGCAGTGGGTCGATGTCGTTGGGGCCGAGGATCTTGTGAGAGCCAGTATTGTGAAACGCACCCTCGCCCTCGGGGAGAGGTGCGGCAACCTTCTTTTCGGGATTCAGGAACTTGGGCAAACCTTTGTCTGGATGCTGACGCGTAGCGACAATGCGCATACCGAGCGACGCCGCCATGTGCGCTACATGGGTGCCGATAGTGCCAAGTCCGATGATGCCAAGGGTGGAACCGGAGACTTCGGTGGGTCGCGGATGGTCGTGCCAGAGCGGCGTTTGCGACCAGACATGCTGCTGCTGGTAGCGCACGACAGAGGGAATGCGTCGGGCAAGCGACATGATGAGCGACATAGCGTGCTCGGCGACCACTGGTCCGTGAACGCGGCTGGAGTTCGTCACGATGATGTCGCTGTTGATGATCTCGGGGATCATCAGCAGATGCACAGCGGCGGCCGGAGAGTGTATCCAGCGGAGTTGTTTTGCGACAGCGAGTTGGTCCGGCCTAAGCGACCAAGTCATCACAGCATCGGCGTCAGTGAGGTGTGGAGTGGCGGCTTCGTAGTCGGTGAAGTGCTCGAATTCAACGTTGGGGAATTCTTGGCGAAGTTTAGGAAGAACCCAGTCGGGAACGTTCCAGAGTTCGAAGCGATGGTGAATGAGAATCAAGAATTTCATGATTTGTTGATTTGATGATTTGTTGATCGGGCATCATCTTCTGATCTGTTGGTTTGATTAGCTGATGATCTGACTGTGGCGCGGGCGCTGCGGTATGAGGAGGTGAAGACCGCGAGAAGTTCCTTCCCTTCAGTCATGAGTGATGCGAGGCGATCGTGTGGAAGCAAGTTCGCTTCGGAAAGCATTTCGAGCCAGAAAAGGGACTCGTCGGTCTCCTCAACTACTATACCCAGCTTGGAGATGAACTCTGGTTTCGACCGTGCTCTAGCGGTGGCACGATAGTTTGCGGCTACCGAAGTTGCAGAACGGAGAATCTGTTTTGATATGACCCAGGACTCGGGCGTGTTTGGTAGCGAACGCGTCATGCGCATGATCCGCAATGCGAATTGTCTGCTGCGTTTCTCGAATGCCTCACGTTTTGTAAACATAAGGGCATCGTAGTCAAAAAGAAGTTCGGCGGAGCAAGCCCCGCCGAAATGTTCCAAAATCAGATCAACACATCATTAAATCAACAAATCATCAAATCTTGACCCTCAGGTCGTGTCCGCTCATGTCTTTCGGTTGTTCGACGCCTAACATACCGAGAACGGTTGGCGAGATGTCTTGCAGCGCGCCGTCGGGACGGAGGCTGAAGTTCTTGCCTTCTTCGCTGGCGACGATAAACGGAACCGGATTTGTCGTGTGAGCGGTGAAGGGTTCGCCCGTTACCGGATCGACCATCTGTTCGGCGTTGCCGTGATCGGCGGTGACAATCATGGCGCCGCCTTGGCGCTTGATCGCCTTGTAGAGTTCGCCAAGGCCAGCATCGACGGCTTCAATGGCCTTGATCGTCGGTTCGAGTTTGCCGGAGTGTCCGACCATATCGGCGTTCGCAAAGTTGACGACGATGACATCGAAGGCGCTGGTTTCGATAGCCTTGACTACCTGCTCGGCCACGCCGGGTGCGGACATCTCTGGCTTAAGATCGTAAGTTGCGACCTTTGGCGATGCGACGAGGATTCGGTCTTCGCCTTGGAACGGCTTTTCAACGCCACCATTGAAGAAGAAGGTCACGTGAGCGTATTTCTCGGTTTCGGCGACGCGAAGGTTGCGCATGTCGAGATTGCCCATGACGTTCGCGAGAATGTTATGTAACTCCTGTGGCGGTACGACGTAAGGCAGCGTGAACATCTTGTCGTACTGCGTCATGCAGATGTATGTAAGGTTTGCCGGAGCTTTAGCGCGCGGAATCTCTTTGTCCAGCGCTTCCCAGTCAGGTAGATCGCGGCCTTCCTGCTTGCTAAGCCCGCTGTTGCGGGCAATAGCGCGAGTGATTTCGCGAGCACGATCGGCGCGGAAATTGAAGAATACGACCGAGTCATCCTGGCGAATCGTGGCGATGGGTTCGTCACGTTCGTCGACGCAGACAAAGGGGAGAATGAACTCGTCCGTAACGCCTCGTTCGTAAGATTTCTTGACGCCCTCAAGCGGATCTTTGTACTTGCCGCCTTCGCCGACGCCTTCGACCATGGCGCTGAAGCCCTTGGCGACGCGTTCCCAGCGCTTGTCGCGGTCCATGGAATAGTAGCGGCCCATAACGCTGGCAATCTGGCCGACGCCGATTTCGCGCATCTTCTGTTGGAGTTCCTGGATAAAGCCAGCGCCGCTTTCGGGAGCGGTATCGCGGCCGTCCATCAGGCAGTGGACGAAGACGCGCTCGACGCCATTCTGCTTGGCCATCTTGAGCAGAGCGTAGAGGTGCGTGTTCATCGAGTGTACGCCGCCGTCGGAGAGCAAGCCGAAGAGATGCAGGCGACGCTCGCCGGTGCGGGCGTTCTTCATGGCCGAGAGTAGGGCGTCATTGGAGAAAAATTCGCCATTCTCGATCATCAGGTCGATCTTTGCAATTTCCATGTACACGACGCGGCCGGCGCCCATGTTGAGATGCCCGACTTCGCTGTTGCCCATCTGGCCTTGCGGCAGGCCGACGTAGCGTCCGCTGGTATGGATCAGTGTGGAGGGGAAGTCGCGCAGCAGCATGTCATACGTGGGCTTGCGCGCGAGGGCAATGGCGTTGTTCTTCGTTTCGGGGCTGTATCCCCAACCGTCAAGGATCGTGAGTACGACTGGTTTCGGCCTGGCCATTCTGAACTAGAACCCTTTCAAGAGTGCGGATTTATGTCGAAAGAAAAGTATAGATGGTGAGACGGAGGTTCAACAAACGTTGGAGCGAAACTGATGCGCGCTATCCAGAGTTGAAGTTCATCGTCTATATGGACAGATTCAATTGAACTTGGAGCTGCGTTGATACTATCCATGTCAAACTCACGAACTTGGCTTCGCAACATCTCTGCCGTTTTAGTCCTGCTGTTACTAGGTAATAGTGCGTTTGCTCTGCTGGCAGACAATCGTTCGGAAAAACGAATAGTAGCTACGACTGAAATCGTCCCCAACTACCTTCTTCACTTGTTCGTTGTTGGAGAGGTCTGGAAAGACCACAACATGGACAACCCGGAGTACCGTTCCGTCTATTCACGCTTTGTCCGCCAGGAAGACATTGACTATATCAGGGATCACAGGAAATTCTTGGAGTGGGGAAACGGGAACAGTGGAGTGCTCACGCCGCTACTCTTCTTTTTGCCAACAAGAACAGGAAGCATCGATGACAAGGCGAAGCTGGAGCAGTACCTGACGTTGGCAAAAGCCACCTTCAAAGACAAATCCGCATTTAGTCGATTTAATAGCGCCTATCCAGAGATGGCAGTGCCTGATGCCGTAATTGAGATGTTCTGGAAAAGCAAGGATAGCTACCAGGACGTCTTCTTCCAGATGGCGGACATTCTATTGCGCAACTTTGATAGCTACGCCCAGAACGTGTGGCCTTTGGAGAGAGCGAAACTTGACCGCACCGCCAGCTTACTTGATCAGAAATTCAAAGGTAGTCATTGCATCGAAAAGTGGGAAGAATTCGTACAAACGAAGTTCCCCGCCGAGCATTTCGAGATTGTCCTCACGACAGCGAACAAAGGTCTTCCATCAGCCAACGATCTGGCCCCCAATCGTTACAACTTCTATTTCTCGCCCGAAGATATGGATTCACTTGTTGACCTCATCCATCACGAGATCGGAACCAATTTGCTAAGAGAATCGAGGTCTATGTTGGAGCAGGACAGCGGGCTGTGCCGGGTCAAGGTTCGCAACGTGAGGTGCGACGCCGTACTCTGGCGGGCATTCGAGAGTCTGGCGGAGTTCTACAAGGAGAAGGTGCTTTCCTCGAGTCGAAAGGCGTGGACCGGAACAGCATATGACGGAAAAGCTTATGATTTCCCCATCTTCTTCAAGGTCTACGATGCGGAATATGACAAAAATCCGCATTTGCCTCCCGGCGAGATGATGCGGAGGGGAATTGAACGGTTTCTATCGTTGCAAGAAGGAGATGTGAAATAGCTGTTGTCGTGTTGCAGCGAGGTGCTTGCGACCGAAGGCGCAAGGGTCGAAAGCCGAGTTTCTTGCCAAGCTCTCTGTTGTGCGCTAATGAACGTCGGTAAATGGTCCGCTTATGACCCGACACTGAGTGATACTGCGTGAAGTGCGTCATCTCCCAGCCCTCGGGTGAGCAGGGTGTCTGACAAAGCCGATTCGGCGGTGTGGCGAATTACTTCCTTGTAGGAGCTGCCGAGGAACTCGCGAAGTCGTTTTGTGTCCACTGGATTGGAGCCGAGGAGATAGGGCACGGCTTGGGGTGGGATGGTGGACAGGCCACGATTCATATACCAGCGAAGCGCGGCGCGACAGGCAGCGACGGTCGGAAGGCGGCGGAGCTTCGTGCCGCAGAGTTTCACACAGCGCTCAAAGCTGAGAGAACCGTCTCGACCAGAGACGTTAAGGATAGTTGTCGTTGTTGCGCCAGAACGCTGAAGGATATGCGCGATCAGGCGCGCCATATCGTCAACGTGGACGAATTGAAGTTCTCGTTCCAAGTAGTGCTGGCCGAACGGTATGAAGAACCGCATGCGCTTGTTCCGCTTGCGCCACTCGCAAGCGTGTTCGGCGCGGCCGCTGGGTATGCCACGCAGGGCAGCGAGCGTGAAACTGTCGGCGTCTGGGCCAGCATAGTTTTGGGCGCGGAGAATAAAGCTGCTGCACGGGCCCAGGCTGGATGCACGGTATTGAACTACTTCGTCCGCGGATTTTTTGTGAACAGCACTCGTAAGAGAGCAGGCCGCCAGCAGCGAACTCTCGCTTGCGGGTGACTCCAGGCGAGGTCCGTAAACCTGCGCACTGCTGGTAAATATGAACTTGCTGATCTTGCCGCCACTACGGTTGATTTCAGTAATTGCTTCCATAACGCGAGCGGTTCCGGCAACGTTGGTTTGCCACTGACGCTGAGTATCGGAAACGCCGGCTCGCGCTGGGTTGTCGATGAATGCGAGGTGGACGACGGCAACGGCCTTGGTTTCTCGCAGGAGTTCCACGAGAAGGCGGCAGGACGATTCGCGCCCTAAATCCACTTGGGCGTAGCGACTGATCGATACGCTTGGGGGGACGACATCGACGCCGACCACATCATAGGCTTGGAGCTGCGGCAGAAGCCGCGATCCCAAATTTCCAGATACTCCGGTTACGAGGACAGCCTGCTTGCGCTGTGTCATCTGTTTTCGGCTGCCTTGGAGCCAGTCGTCCGTGTGAATTGTGCAACTCGGAAAATCGTAGCATATGGGTCTTGAAACGTGAACCTAGCTTACGACTGACAAGACTGGGAGTGCCTGAGATAATTGTGCGATATGGCCTCACACGACCAGCCGTTGTTCACTGCGGACCAGATGCGGACGGAGAAGCGCGGCGTAGCGCTTAACTCAGTGTTGGCCGCCGTAGGGATCACCCTCTTCAAGACGGTGGTGGGAATTACTACCGGGAGCTTGGGAATTCTGTCTGAAGCGGCACACTCAGCTCTCGATCTGGTTGCCGCCGTGGTGACGCTGTTCTCGGTCAGGGTATCGGACAAACCAGCCGATGCCGATCATCAGTACGGTCACGAGAAGGTGGAGAATTTCTCTGCGTTTATCGAAACCGCGCTGCTGTTCATGACTTGTATATGGATCATCTACGAAGCGATCCGGCGAATGTTCTTTCATAAGGGGCCGGAGGTAGAGCCGAGCATAGCGGCTTTCGCGGTGATGTTCTTCTCCATTGGCGTGGATTTCTGGCGTTCGCGGGCGCTGAAGAAGATTGCCGATAAGTACGACAGCCAGGCCTTGCAGGCAGACGCGCTGCACTTCAGCACGGATATATGGTCGAGCAGCGTCGTCATTGCCGGATTGTTCTTCGTTCAATTAGCGGAGTGGAAGAGACTGCCTTGGCTGAAAATTGCCGATCCTATCTCGGCCTTGTTCGTTGCCGGCGTGGTGATCTGGGTCAGCGCGCGACTGGGCCGCCAGACGATTGATGCGTTGCTGGATGCGGCACCGTCGGGCACGAGAGCGCAGATTATTGGCGCGGTCTCGCAAGTTGAAGGTGTGCTGGAGGTCGATCGGGCCAGAATCCGGCGTGCCGGCGCGCGCTATTTCGTCGACCTGACGCTTGGTTTGACGCGCACGGTGACGTTCCAGAAGTCACAGCAGGTGGTCTCGAATGTCGTAGACGCAGTGCAGGCGGTTCTGCCGGGTTCTGACGTGGTGGTGCATTCGATCCCGAGGGCATCGGGGGCTGAAAGCATCTTCGACAGGATTCGCAGCGTAGGCACCAAGTCGAACTTCAACATCCACGACATCAGCATTCAGGATCTCGGAGGGCGCTTGCATGTCGAGCAGCACCTGGAGATGGACGAGAACCTGATGCTCAAAGATGCGCACGACAAGGTCACGCTGCTGGAGTCAGAGATCAAAAGCGAGGTACCAGAAATATCTACCATTCTGACGCACATCGAGAGTGAGCCCGCGACCATCGAAGAAGGGAACGAACTGAACAGGGATCCGCAACTTGAGCGTAAGTTGCAGGAGGCGGTGAGGGCGTTTCCGGAAGTGATCGACGTCCACGACGTGAAGGTGAAGCGAGTTCGGAACCGGTTATACGTGTCGCTGCACTGCACCATGGAAGACAATCTGCCGCTGTCGCGGGTGCACGATTTGTCGACTGAGCTGGAGCTGAAGTTCAAGCAGCAGACGCCGAATCTGTTCAGAGTACTGATACACACCGAACCGCAGACCGACAACTTGAGGTAGTGAGATGGCGATGGCAAGCGCGAAATGGACTGACGCCGAGCGTTTCATAGGCACCGCTTCGAGCGGTCACGCGATGGTAGTGGATGCGGGACCGGAGAAGACGGCGACAGGTCCGATGGAGTTGGTGCTTGTCGGGCTGTGCTCGTGTACGGCGGTCGATGTGGTAAGCATTCTGAGAAAGAAGCGGGAGCCGTTCACCGGTGTTGAGGTTCATGCCGAGGCGGAGCGTGCGGACGAAGCACCGAAAGTATATACGAGCATCAAGCTGGTATACCGAGTAACTGGAAACGTTTCGCGCAAGGCGGTCGAAGATGCAGTGAAGCTATCCGAGGAGAAGTACTGTTCGGTGGCGGCGATGTTGAAGAGTACGGCGAAGATTACGTACGAAATCGAAGTGGTGCCATAGTGTGATTTTTTGCGCCGTTCTGCGGACCTAGCTCGTCTGATAGGGCGTATGAGCAAGACAGTCGTCGTGTTTTCGCAGCCCGGTTGACCGCCGTGCCGCACATTGAAGGCTTACCTCTCGGGAAGAGGTGTCAATTTCGAAGATCGCGACGTCACAGCGGATCAAAATGCTGTTGACGATCTAATTTTCAAATACCAAAGCCGGCAAACTCCTACTACAGTAATCGGTGAAGAGGTCATCATTGGTTTCGACCGACACCGAATTGAAGAACTCCTTTCAGAGTAGAAGACACCCAGTCAAGGGCTACTTGTACATCGCAGCGTCGTCGCTGTTTTGGGGCATTTCTGCGAGTCTGGGCCGAGCTGCGTTTACTGGGCGCTTATTGCACGGGCACCCACTAAGTCCGATCGATCCGGTGATCCTTGCCCAGAGCCGAACGACGATTTCAGCATTGATTCTCTTGCCCACTCTCCTGGCGGTTCGTGGACCAAAGGCTTTCAGGATGGCTTGGCGAGACGTTCTTCTTTGCGTTGTGGTCGGCGTCGCCGGCATGGCGGCGTCGAACTATTTCTACTATTACGCCATACAGAAGACCACGGTAGCGACAGCTATCATTCTGCAGTACACCGCCCCCATTTGGGTGTTGCTCTACATGATCGCTAGGCGATTGCAGCGGGCCACCCTGAAGCGCGTCTCGTCGGTCTTTCTTGCCGTTTTCGGATGTGCACTGGCCGTGGGTCTGCTTTCGGGTGATATTAAGATCCAGAGCGCCGGCGTGATTGCGGCGGAGATTGCTTCCGTTTCATTCGCTCTGTACAACATCATCGCTGCCAGGCTGGTGAAAGAGTACGACCGCTGGGTCGTGCTGGCTTATGTACTGGCGGGCGCGGCGCTATTCTGGCTTTTTGTGAATCCGCCATCGAGAATCGTCAGAGCGCACTACTCGCACGAGCAGTGGATCTTCATGGGAGTGTTCGCCATCGTCTCGATTCTACTGCCCTTTTCGTGCTATGTGGGCGGACTTCATCATCTCGACGCGACGCGGACAATAGTGACCAGTTGCTTGGAACCGGTATTCACGGTTGTGATCGCGGCGGTTTCCCTGGGAGAATTGATTGGTCCGGCGCAAGTCATCGGAATGGCTCTGGTGCTCGTGTCGACCGTATTGGTGCAGTTGCCGGACAAGAGAAGATCAGAGCAAGCAGCCATTGTGGAGCCAATCGAATGACAGATAGAACGGAGGACGTGCACAGATATCTTTTCATCTTCAATGATTCGCCACATGGGAGTCAGCGAACGTACAACGGACTGAGGTTGGCGGTTTCCGTGAGCAGGAAAGCCGGCGCGGGGCTGCGCGTCTTCCTGCTGGGCGATGGTGTGATCTGCGGACTCAAGGGATTGCAGCCAGCCCACGCAGACTACAACCCGCAGGAACTCCTTAGGCAGATCGTGTCTCACGGCGGCGAGGTGCATGCGTGCGGCACTTGCATGGAAGCTCGGGGTGTCGGGGACACGTTTCTCATCGACGAAGTGAAAAGGAGCACGATGGATACCCTGACGCAGTGGACGGAAGACGCTGACAAGGTGCTGACGTTCTAACTTATCAGTGGAGTGTGCGAGTCAGTGGAGTGCCCCAGATGTACTTCCCTGGTTCGATGAGTTCCACTCCGATCTGACCTGGCTTTTTCTTCTCACCTACCCAAACGACCCGAAAGCGAGCACTAGCGACGCCACACTGAATACCAATGATTGCCCCGCGATGTAATTTGAATGTGATCCCTTCGATCATCGCGCCGGCGGGGGTGATGTTCAACGTGCGAGCATCTTGCTGGAACAGATTCCCGTCAAAGTCCATCCCCCAAATTCGTACAAGTAGGGATACTTCGGTCCGTTGGTCTTTGCGCGTAGTCATTTGGTGATGGGATATTTCAGGCGGCATCATACGCCAGTGCCGAATGGATGACAACTGACGGAAGTACTTAGGGACTAAAGCAGCGTCAGTTCTTGACCACGTGTGCGATCAAGATGATGGAAATAGCGACGGGCACGGTGAACGTCCTTGGCGATCTGTTCGCGAAGAGCTTCGACCGTAGGGAACTTAATCTCGGGGCGAACACGCTGGAGAAAGCAGATTTCGACTTCGGTGTCGGGCTCCAGATCGATCGGGTGGAAGTTAAGCAGATGGGTCTCGATGGCGAAGGAATCGGGCCCAAAGGTCGGGCGATTGCCAACGTTTGTAACTGAGTTGAAGCACTCATGACCTACGCGAGTCCAGGTGATGTAAACGCCATCGGCAGGAACAAGTTCGTCGTATTTCGATAGATTGATGGTTGGGACGGTGTAGCGGTGCCCAATGCCGCGACCACGCCCGGCGGTGCCGAGAATGCTGAACGGTCGCCCTAGCAACTGGCGAGAACGGACTATTTGTCCTTCGGCAATCAGCTGACGTATGCGGCTGCTGGAAACACGTTCACCAAAGGCGTGCATCTGCGGATAGATCTCAACGTGGAAGCCGAGTTCGCGGCCGAATTCCGCCAGTTTTTCGACGGTGCCCTCGGCGTGATGGCCGAAGTGGAAATTGGATCCTTCGTGGATCTCTTTGACGTGCAAACGACCCAGCAACATGTTCGCTGCAAAGTCGCGAGGCGTGGTCATGGAGAGGTCGCGAGTGAAGGGGAGCACGAGGACGGCGTCAATCCCGCAGCGCTCCAGCGCGCGTAGCTTCATTGGCAGCGGTGTCAGCAGTCTCTTGGGAACGTCGGGGCGCAGAATGCGGACGGGATGCGGGTCAAAGGTGACGACCATAGATGTAGCACCGAGTTCGCGGGCACGGGTAACGTTATGGCGCAGAACATTCTGGTGAGCGCGGTGCACGCCGTCGAAGTTGCCGACGCTGAGGACAGTAATGCCGAGGTCCGAGGGAAGCTGTTCGAGATTGCGGTATATCTGCATTCTTTCCTAGATTTGAAACTCCAGTTTCATGCCGTCGTAGGCAAGACGTACGTTTGCCGGCAACGAGGCGTTCGTCTCTTCGTGGGCCAGGTCGTGGCAGATATGCGTGAAGTAGGTGCGGCAAGGTCTCAGCCGTTCTGAGATCGCCAGCGAGTGTTCGACCGTAGAATGCGTCGGATGAGGCTTGTGGCGCAGGGCATCCAGGAAAAGGACGTCGAGGTTCTCAAGTTGCGCGAACGATTCTTCGGGGATTGCGCTGAAGTCGGTAAGATAGGCGGCAGATCCGAAACGAAAGCCGTAGATCTCGGCGTCGCCGTGCAGCACGGTCACTGGCGTGAATGTGACGCCAAACAGCTCGAAGGGACCAATGATGTTCTTCATTTCGACCTGCGCCAGACCACCGTACTTGTAATCGGAATCGAAGATGTACTGGAAGACCGTGCGAATGTGCTTGGCCGTGCGTTCTTGCGCGTGTAGAGGAATGCGTCCCTCGGGACGATGGAACGTCAGCGGGCGCAGGTCATCGAGTCCAAGAATGTGGTCGGCGTGCGCGTGGGTATAAATGACAGCATCCAGGCGCGTAATGTCGTTTCGGATTGCCTGTTCGCGGAAGTCGGGGGTGGTGTCGATGATGACGACGCGATCGTTGTACTCAAGCAGAATGGACGGGCGAGTGCGCTTGTCGTGCGGGTCAGTCGAGTGACACACACGACAATCACAGCCGATCGTGGGCACGCCCATGGACGTGCCGCTGCCGAGTACGGTTAGCGTCGCCTTCATCGCTACTTGATTATCGGACCGGGCTGTCCCGGAGCGCCGGGACCGGGGGCTTGGACGGAGCGCGCGATGGCATTTGTCAGCTCGATGTACCTCATGCGGAGCTGATAGATGACCGTCTCGAGGACGTTCTCCTCTTCCTTGCTCAGATTGCCCTTCGTCTTTTCCTGAAGCAGCGCCAGCGTGTCGATCGTGTGGCGGGCTCCGATGATGTCTACCTGGGGCTGAGCACCGCGTTCCGTGGGCATCATGCCGAGCTGCATCAGGGCGGTGAGGTAGAAGGGTTCTAGCAGGCGATCAAAGCTGGCTTCGAACTCGGGTATAGCATCAGCACCATAGCCTTTGCGCAGTTCGGATTCCATCTTGGCCGCGGAGTCGCGGAATTCGCCGCGGCTGCGGTCCTGCTCTTCACGCGATGGGGGCTCCGGCGTGCGCTGTTCGCCGGAAGCAGCCTGCTGCTGTTTAGGAGCCTCTTTTGCCGTGCTGGGCTCAGCCTGGGCAGCTTTCGGCGGTTCTGCAGGTTTTGCGTCTTCCTGGGTGGCAGCGTCTGGGCGCAGTTCGCCCTCGTCGGTGAACAGGCGCCGGTCGGTAACTTTGAACTCTGGTTCTTTTGCCATGTCTTGTTCGCGTCTCTCCGTAATGTTCTCAGCAAAATGCTTCGGCGAACGGCGTCTCAACGACCGTTGCTGTGGCCTCGCCGATCTGAACCTGCGTTCCTGGTTTGGATGCTTCGCGCCGGATGATGCCGAGCGCCAGAACTCTTTCGCCTGAAGCCGACGGCACAGCGAGAGAACTAGTGATCTCGCCAATCTCCTTGCCGTTGGACGAAACCTTCGCCCCGGGACTCCGAGCCTTACTGTCATCCAGCACAAACCCGGCCAGGGTGCGATGAACCCCACCGCGCGCACGGATGCGCTCGACGATCTCTTGTCCAATGTAACAGCCTTTGTTGAAGTTGAGGGCTTGCTGCTGGCCGGTTTCCTGCGGCAGGTCGCGCTCTCGGATATCGAGGCCATAGCGCGGGATTCCGGCAGCGACTCGGAATAACTCAACGGCATCCATGCCTACTGGGGCGCCTCCGGCGGACCCCAGTGCGTCCCACACGGCGGGCGCATTCTCGGCGGACATCCACAATTCGAAGGTCAGGAACGGCTCGCTAGCCATTCGGGTAACGCTAAGTCCAATGCCGTTCCATACGAGATCCATGACCTGCATGGGTGCAACTTCGGGAGCGTTGATTCCGGAGGCCGCCATCACTTCGCGGCTTCTAGGGCCCTGGATGGCGATACCGGTGAGACGATCGCTGATGTCCTCGAGTTCGACCTTGTCCATGATGATGTACTTCTTCAGGCGTTCGAGGATGCTGGCCGTCTGAAATCGTTCGCTGCCAAGCAGCAGGTACTCGCCGCGGTTGTATGTATAGAGGTCTCCCTGGACGTGCCCCTGGGGCGTTAGCAGAAAGCTGTAATTGCCGTCGCCCAGTTGGAGATCACGGATGTTGTTGGTAACCATGCCGTTCAGCCAGCGCACGCGGTCCTTGCCGCTGACGATGATCTTGGAACGCCACCCAAGATCGTAGACCCCGCAACCGGAACGTAGAGCTTGGAATTCACCGTGGGTATTCCCAAATGACAACGCGGTTTCAGTGCCGCAGTATTCGCCCATGCGGGCTCCCATGGCCGAGAACTTGTCAGTGAGTGCGGTCTTGCTCATATCAAACAATCGATTATAGCGAAGGATGATGAGGGAGGTTGCGAGGACGCAATTCCAGTATGGAACTCGACAAACAACGCCAAGGGCCCGATGCAACGGAATGTGTGCAGCCCATATGCGAGTACCTGCATCCAACGCACGCAGTTGTGGGCTGTGGGGGTGGTCGTATGCAGATTACGGGCACTTTCGTGTTGGTATGGGTGCTGTCAGTCCTGAGCCTAGGCGTATTTACGAGTGACAATGTGCGGGCCGGAACTGCGGTTCCAGAAAATGTGGCGTTTGAGCGCGTAAAGGGCCTGGCCGGAACATGGGAAACGAAGACGCCTGACGGGAAGACCGCTCAAGGAACTTTTCGAATCATGTCGGCGGGGTCTGCCGTGATGCTCACGATGGACGAGGGTAGCCCGGAGAACATGGTCACAATGTTCAATCCGGACGGCGACTCCTCGGTAATCGTGACTCATTACTGTGCCGCGAAGAACCAGCCCCGATTCGTGCTGGCGGAATCCAAAGACCCGAATGCACTCAGATTCGAGTTCAAGGACATTACGAATCTGGCAAGTCCGGATGCGGGGCACATGCGTGGACTCACAATACGCTTCAAAGACGCCGATCATCACACCGAGGAATGGACCTGGCGAGAGAAGGGTAAGGACAAGGTCGAAGCCATGGAGTTCGTGCGCAAAAAGTGAGTGAACGAAAACGGATAGCTGTCATCCCCGGGGATGGCATCGGCAAAGAGGTTACCCCGCAGGCAGTAGCTGCGGTGAGGGCAACCGGCGCTCCAGTGGATTTAACCGAGTTCGACTGGGGCGCCGATCGCTTTTTGCGAGACGGAATCACGGTGCCGCCGGATGCGTTCGCCATGCTGGCGCGGGACTTCGACGCGATTCTTGTGGGAGCACTGGGCGATCCGCGAGTTCCTACGAACATTCACGCAAAAGAGATATTGCTCGGCATGAGGTTCAAGATGGACCTATATGCCAACGTGCGTCCGGTGAAACTGCTGGACGAGGCGCTGTGTCCACTCAAAGGCGTAAAGCCGGACGATATCGATTTCACCATCATTCGCGAGAATACCGAGGGACTTTATTGCGACGTTGGCGGCGTGTTCAAGCAGGGTACGCCGGAGGAGATCGCAGTTCAGGAAGACGTTAATACGCGCAAGGGAGTGGAACGCGTGATTCGATACGCCTTCGAATACGCGCGGAAGCATAGTCGAAAGCGTGTGCTCATGACCGACAAAGCGAATGTCATGACCTACGCTCACGGTTTGTGGCAGCGAGTGTTCAAGGAAGTCGGTGAGGAGTACGGCGACATCGAAAAGCAGCACATGTACGTGGACGCGCTCTGCTTGCAGATGGTCAAAGATCCGCGTCAATTCGAGGTGATCGTGACGAACAACATGTTCGGTGACATCATCACTGACCTCGCCGCCGCGCTGCAAGGCGGGCTTGGAATGGCTGCCAGCGGGAACATACACCCGGAACGTACCTCGATGTTCGAGCCAGTCCACGGTTCAGCCCCGCCCATTGCGGGTAGGGACCAGGCGAATCCGATCGGAGCCATTCTGACGGCGGCGATGATGCTGGAGCATCTGGGCTGCAGCATCGAGTCAGGGCGAATCGAAGCGGCGGTGCTGGACGCGGTGCGCCAGAATGAGCTGACCCGAGACCTTGGCGGAACCTTGGGTACGCGAGAATGCGGCGAGTGGATTGCCAGCCAGACATCTAGAAGGTCGTAGTACATCCGCAGCCAATCTAGTCGTCATCGTAAAGCTAAGCCGCAGCTCTGCCAATAAGGCAGGATGATTCACTCTAGTGCGCAATGTTTTGCGCAGCCATCATGCGCGAGCAAATGCTCCGAGCCACTATCAGCAGCGTAGGCCTGACGAGCGCGCGGCAACGCGGTTGCTGAACACCGCTGTGTAGACAAGCCCGCCCATGGGCCAGAAGGGAACAGCAGAATGGCTACTATCACCGCCATCAGAAGAGACAAGCCGGAAGCGGAACCGTATCTTCCATTTTCAGCTCCCTGGTTTGGGGACGAAGAAAAGAAAGAGGTGCTCGCCGCCCTCGAATCAGACTGGATTACGACTGGGCCGAGAACCAAGCAGTTTGAGGCGGAGTTCGCGAAGTACATCGGATGTCGGGAGGCCCTGGCGGTCAATTCCTGTACGGCGGCGCTGCATCTGGCGCTGGCGGCGATGAACATTGGTGAAGGCGATGCGGTTATTACGACCTGCCTCACGTTTGCCGCGACCGCGAACACGATTGTCCATCAGCGGGCCTACCCAGTGCTGCTAGACATCGAGCCGGATACCTACAATCTGGATCCCACAAAATTGCGGAAGTATCTGACTGAGTCCTGCCGCTGGGACCAGAGCGAGAAGATCCTGCGCGACAAACAGACCGGCAAGAGAGTTCGAGCCGTGATTGTCGTGCATTACGGCGGGCATCCGTGCGATATGGAGGAGATATCTCGCCTGGCGAGTGAGTTTGGACTCAAGGTCATCGAGGATGCCGCCCATGCTCTGGGAGCGCGGTATATGGGCCGCAACGTCGGCACGCTCGGCGACATCGCGTGCTTCAGCTTCTACGCGACGAAGAACATAACGACCGCCGAAGGCGGAATGCTGACGACCGACGATCCCGCCATAGCGAAGAGGGCAAAGGTGCTCTGCCTCCATGGCATAAGTGCCGACGCTTGGAATCGCTACAGCAAGGATGGAAGCTGGCGATATGACATCACTGACGCAGGATTCAAGTACAACCTGACAGATCTGGCGTCAGCTCTTGGCATCCATCAACTCAGGCGCTCGGACTGGTTTATGGAGCGGCGTAGCGCCATCGCCGGTCAGTACCGGGAGAAGCTTTCTTCGTTGCCGCTAAAGCACCCGACAGAACGCGCCGATGTCGCTTCTGCCTGGCACCTTTATCCGGTGCAGGTTTTGTCACGGCGCATCAACAGGGACGGGCTGATCGAGGAACTCAAGGCCCGCAATATCGGCACCAGTGTGCACTTCATTCCTCTTCACCACATGTCTTTCTATCAACGCGAATTCGGCTATGCTCCGGGGCGGTTCCCGGTCGCGGACCAGGTTTTCGATCATATTGTTTCTCTTCCGTTCTTTGCCCGAATGACGGACGAAAATGTTGATCGAGTCGTCAGAACGTTGGGGGAAATACTGGGGTGATCGGGCATATAGAGTCATCGGGTCATTGAATCACCGAACAGAAGAAAGGGGAGCATTGTTGCGTGCTCCCCTTTTTCGCGGCTCTATGCCGGACAGTCGATCCCGGGAGTCGCTGAACGTCGTTACTGACAAGCGTGGAGTGTCATAGTAGTCGAACAACACTCAAATGCAACGGTTACTTTTGGCAATGTCCGCGCGTGCCCACGTTTCATACGAAATGCATATCGAAGGAACTCGAGTCCCACTTTAGGTCTCGGCAGTACAATTGAAAGTTGTGCTAGGAGCTGCATGAGAAAGCGCGAGAGGATTGTCGTTTTATTACTCAGTTCGCTATTGTCGCTGTCTCTGCTGGTGGTAACGAGTGCGGTAGCGCAGCAACAACCAACTCCACCAGTTCCCCAAACGCCCGTCGAGACCGAAAGCGACACCGCTCAGACAGAGCAGAAGATCACGAAGGAAGAAGCCGAAGCGCTGTTCCGGTCAGTGGACGAGATACTGCGCTTCGTCAGTAAGGACACTGGCCTGCCGATCAAGCACCCTGTGAAGCGAAAGCTGACAAGCCGCGAAGAAGTGAAGAAGTACATTGAAGACCGCATGAAAGACGATGAGGACTCCAAACGCCTTCAGCGGTCCGAAGTTGTCCTGAAAAAGTTCGCGCTCATCCCTGAACAGTTCGATCTGAGGACTTTCCTGGCGGATCTGCTGAAGGAACAGGTCGCCGGTTTTTACGATACGAAAAAAAAGACGGTGTTCCTGCTGGACTGGGTTGAACCAGAGTCTCAGAAGCCGGTGCTGGCGCACGAGTTGACGCACGCACTTCAGGACCAGAACTTCGATCTGGAAAAGTGGACTAAGGCAGCTATGGCATCGCGCAAGGGCCAGAAGGGGAAGGCTTCCGTCGACGAATTGATGGAAGACGAGCGGTTGGCCGCGCGCCAAGCTGTCTCCGAGGGCCAGGCGATGATCACCCTGATCGATTACATGCTGGCTCCGAATGGTCAGTCGGTAAAGACGAATCCACAGATCGCCGATGCCGTGATGGCGGGAATGGCCGCAACGGGAGAGACGCCGCTCTATACGAAGGCTCCGATGTTCCTGAAGCAGTTACTGCTGTTCCCTTATCAACGCGGCGGAAAATTTGAAGCTGACGTTCTGGTAAAGGCGGGTACGGAGGCTGCGTTTACGGGTGCTTTTCGGAACCCGCCCGCCGACAGTCGGCAGATACTGCAGCCGGAGACCTATTTGAATAACGAGCAGATTCCTCCTATGCCTGTGCCGGATTTCGAAGGTGCAGCAGGCAAGGAATACGATAAGTACGACATCTCGGTGATGGGGCAATTCGATGTGTGGTTGCTGGCAAAGCAGTATTCCGGGCAGGAGAGTGCTGACGCACTCAGTCCGAAGTGGCGAGGCGGATACTACTACGCCGCCATGAAACCTGGCGTTTCGAAAACCCTTAAAGGTAGTGTTGAGGTTCCGACCTCAACTATCGCGCTCGCGTATGCGTCGAAGTGGGCGAACGCAGATGCCGCCGAGCAGTTTGCGGCACTGTATGCGAAGTATTTGCCGAAGCGGTACACGGCGGTGAAGGAAGTCGGCGCGGTGGATACGCCGGTACCGGAGATCGGTGCGGCCGTGGCGACCGGAGTTGCTGAGCGATTGAAGGGCCCGCATACCTGGGAGACGCAGCAGGGACCCGTTTCAATTGAGACACGCGGAAACACAATGCTGGTCACCGAAGGTTTCGACACAAACGTCGCGGCGCGGATCAAGGATGCGGTGTTTGGGAAGTAACGATCTGGTTTGACCACGGATGAAGCCTCGAGTGATCACCGAGCTTCACTCTCAAATGGAACTAAACCGGGAACTCGCGACTGATATAATCCGCTTTCACTCACAATGTTCAGGAGACAAACTTGTCACAGGCTGAAATTGGAATCATTGGCGGCAGCGGTTTGTATTCAATGCCGGGTCTGACCGACACGCAAGAAGTAAGGCTGACAACTCCCTTTGGCGATCCCTCGGATGTCTATGTGCTCGGTAACCTCGAAGGACGAAAGGTCGCATTCCTGGCGCGTCATGGACGCGGGCACCGCATCCTGCCGCACGAGTTGAACTTCCGCGCGAATATTCATGGTTTCAAGCAACTCGGCGTGGAACGCATCTTGTCGCTCTCTGCTGTTGGTTCACTCAAAGAGGAGCATAAGCCGACGGACTTTGTGATTCCCGATCAGTTCTATGATCGGACGAAAACTCGTATCTCGACGTTCTTCGGTAACGGAATCGTCGGACATGTCGCATTTGCCGATCCGGTTTGTCACGAAGTTGCCGATGTGTTCGAGACCGCGTGTAAGAAGGTTCCGGGAGTCGTGGCTAAGAAAGGCGGAACTTACATCTGCATCGAAGGGCCACATTTCTCGACGAAAGCTGAGTCGAATACGTACCGAAGTTGGGGATTCGACATTATCGGCATGACCGGTTTGCAGGAAGCGAAACTCGCGCGCGAGGCCGAAATTTGCTATGCATCGCTGGCCATGGTGACGGATTACGACTGCTGGCATGCCGATCACGATGCAGTGACCGTTGAACAGGTAGTTGCGGTGATGCACAAGAACTCGGCAAATGCGGCGAAGGTGATCAAAGAGGCTGTTAGGGCCGTGCCGCGTGAACGCAAGTGCAAGTGCGGATCGGCACTGGCGACGGCCATCATGACCGACCCCAATTCCATTCCGGCGGAGGCGCGGCAGAAGCTGGGCCTGTTGCTGGACAAGTATCTCGGCGAAAAGAAGGCGGGTGCGTAGGCATGTCGATTCTGGCGGTTGGATCAGTAGCATTCGACGCAATCAAATCGCAGTACGGGCAGGTGGACAAGATCCTCGGCGGGTCGGCGACATATTTTTCGTTGGCAGCGAGCTACTTCACGGACGTGCGCATTGTGGCGGTCGTGGGGCGGGATTTTACGCCCGAGTTTGAGAGCGTGTTGACGAAGCGAAAGATCGATACGCGGGGCATTCAGCGCAAAGAAGGCGAGAGCTTCTTCTGGTCGGGCGAGTACGGCGAGAACCTGAACGAGGCCAAGACCAACTTCACGCACCTGAACGTCTTCCAGGATTTCAATCCGCAGATCCCGGCCGAGTACAAGGATTCAGACTTTCTGTTCCTGGGCAACATTGATCCGGTGTTGCAGGCGACGGTACGTCAGCAGATGAATGGCGTAAAGATGGTCGGCGGCGACACGATGAATTTCTGGATCAATGGCAAACGGGAAGATCTGCTGAAAACGCTGAAGCAGATTGACGTGCTGCTGATCAATGACACGGAAGCGAAGATGCTTTCGAAGGAAACAAACCTGCCGCGGGCGGCGCAAAAAGTACTGGCCATGGGACCGAAGGCGCTGGTGATCAAACACGGCGAGTACGGCGCGACGATTTTCTTCCGCGAAGGCGCGTTTGGAGTGCATCACGGACCGTTCCGCGCACCGACACTGCCGATTGAGCAGGTGGTCGATCCGACGGGTGCCGGCGATTCGTTTGCTGGCGGATTTATGGGATATATCGCGTCGCAGGGCGAGATCAATCGCGAGACGCTGAAGCGAGCAATGTTTTATGGCGGTGTGATGGGATCATTCGCCGTGGAGAAGTTTGGTCCGCAGCGGTTGACGGAATTGACGCGTGATCTGATTGACGAACGGTTCCAGATGTTCCGGGAACTGACGCATTTGGGATAAGCACTTCTTACATTGGACACTCCTTCTGAATACTCTCGAAAAGATGGATGGCTGCTGGCGCTTATCGCCGCGGCCATCTCCGTTATTGCGCTGATCTATTACTATCGGCACGACGCCATTCTTCTTTATGGCGATGCGGTCGCGCACATCAATATCGCCCGCCGCGTATTCGATTCCCGCAGGCCTGGGCCGTCGCAGCTGGGCAGCGTGTGGCTGCCGATGCCGCACATTCTGATGATGCCCTCTATCGTATCGCGATGGGCATGGCAGACGGGATTGGGTGGATCGATTCCGTCGATGGTGGGCTATGTCGCGGGCGCGCTGGGAATCTTTCGACTCCTGCGCCGTGGCTTTGCTTCGATCGGCGCGACTACCGGGCGAGCGCGTTTGGCGGCGTGGTTGGGGGCGCTGGTGTTCGCTCTCAATCCGAACCTGATCTACTTGCAGGCTACGGCGATGGGCGAGTCGCTTTACATGGCGTTCTTCATCTGGGCGACCGTGTTCTTGAGCGAGTTCGTGCAGCAACTGCGGCAGGAGGACTGGGGCAACGCACGAAGATCGTTGTGCTGGTGCGGAGTGATGCTGTTTGCAGGGATTCTGTGCCGGTATGACGGATGGTTTGCCGCGGGATGCTTCGGCTTGGCGGTGATATTCGCGTTGGCATTGAGCCGTGTTCACGGGCAGCGCGGAACCTTGTGGCGCCCGGAAGTGAAAACGGGATTCCTTGCGTTTGTGCTGATCACGGCGGCGGCACCGGCTTTTTGGCTGATCTGGAACCAGACCTATTTCGGAAATGCGCTGGAGTGGATGAACGGGCCCTATTCTGCGCGGGCTATCATGGAGCGCACTACAAGGCCGGGCGATCCGCATCATCCCGGATATCACAGCGTCAAGACGGCTGCGGTGTACTACGTCAAATGCGCGAAGCTAAATGTGACCGGTAATAACATCGGGTGGGGAGGTGCGCGATATGGTTGGCCGATGCGCATCGAACGCACGTGGCCGGTGCTGGCCCTGCTGGGAGCATTCTTGCTGCTGGCCCTTGCGCGTGGATTGTGGCCGCTGCTGATGTTGTGGGTACCTCTATTGTTCTATCCGCTGGCCATTGCCTACGGTGGTGTGCCGATCTTCATGCCGGTGTGGTGGCCCTATTCGTACTACAACGTTCGATACGGGTTGCAGATGCTACCCACGCTGGCGGTCTTTATTGCTCTGTTGGTGTTCTTTGTCGCATCGCTAGTGCGGGCGCGGGCGTTCGTAACCGTAGTTGCGATCATCGTAGCGTCATTCGTCGGCTTTAGCTACATGATGATCTGGAAGACGGGCCCAGTCTGTATCAAGGAACCGCAGTTCAACTCGATGGTACGAATCGATTTAGAGCGGCGCGTTGGGGAGGAGTTGAAGAGGCTTCCTCCGAACTCCGTGATGCTGGCGCAAATTGGGTACTACTCGGGCATCTATCTGCGCGCAGGGGTACCGTTCAATCGCACCATCAATGAGACCGACTACAAGTTGTGGGCCGCCGCTCAAGCTGATCCAGCGAAGTATGTGGATTACTTGGTTGCGGCGGATGATGATCAGGTCGGGAAGGTAGCTCGTGAACATGCGGCGGAGTTCGAGCCGATTGGACGGTTTGAAGGGAAGGACCAGCCCACCGTGACTCTTTATCGTAAACGGCAATAGCTGGCCCGAAGTGGCCGACAATGCTACAATCCGCGCCAATCATGGATTCGCTTAATCAATTGTCGATTTTTCTGTCGCATCATGTGGTTGTAAGTTCGCTCGCACGATTGTTAGTAGCCGCGGCGCTAGGCAGCGCTATCGGACTGGAGCGCGAACTGCGGCATAAAGCTGCGGGCCTTCGTACTAACATGTTTATCTGCTTCGGCTCGGCGCTGTTCACGATTCTGTCGGAGGTTTTTGCCCAGCAGTGGGGCGGCGATCACACTCGCATCGCGGCGCAGATTATTCCGGGCATAGGATTCATCGGCGCGGGTTCGATTCTGCATTCGCGCGGATCCGTGAGCGGGCTCACAACGGCGGCGACGATATTTGTCGTGGCCTCGATCGGCATGGCGACAGGAGGAGGACTGTACGTCCTGGCACTGTTTGCCACAGTCATATTGCTTTTGGGGTTGCTGATTCTAGGGAAACTGGAGAGTCGTTTCCATCTGAAGCCGCTCACAATCGCCTACGAAGTGATCGGTGAAGATGCCGAGAGCATAATATCGGCGGTCAACGAGGCGCTGCAGGAACAGGAGCACGCGATGCAAGATGTGCAGATCGGCAGGACCGATCACAGCTATCGTGTACAGTTCACCGTGGAAGCATCAGAGAGAGAGCAGCAGCAGCTGATGCGGATGTTGAGACAGGCTCCAGCGCTCAAGAACGTGCAATCATTGGGATCATCGGAAAGGGAATAGTAAGACGAAATGGCTGGAATACCTTTTGTAAAAGCAAGCGCGTGCGGGAACGACTTTCTCTTGGTAAACCTGGCGGACGTGCCGCAAGGAACCGATCTGAAGCAATTGACGCAACGGATGTGCGATCGCTACGAAGGTATTGGCGCTGATGGGACAGAGTATCTGTCCGCTGATGCAGTGCCTCCGACGGGCGCGGCCGTAGGGGTGTTGCCAGCCGATATTCGTGCGCGGCTGATCAATGCTGATGGTTCTGACGCGGAGGTTTCTGGCAATGGAACGAGATGTGTTGCTGCACATCTTGTTTCGACAACCGGCAAACAGGTAGTCACGGTGCGTACCGATGCCGGGGTGAAGACCTGCAAACTGATCCAGAAGAAAGGAAACGTACTCGAGTTCGAGGCCGCCATGGGCGAGCCGCAGGTCGGCGACGAGTTTGGCGTCAAGTTGGCGTTCGGCGTAGCGCGTGGAACGCCGGTGTCGATGGGAAATCCACATTACGTGATGTTCGTCGACAAGTTCAAGGCGGGTTGGCAGGCGGAAGGTGCCGAGATCAGCAAGCATCATGACTTTCTGCATGGAACCAATGTCGAATTCGTGAATGTGAAAGACGAGCACAACATTGCCGTGCGCTTCTTCGAGCGTGGTGCGGGTGAAACGAAGTCGTCAGGCACTGGTTCATGCGCGTCGGCCGTGGCGTCCATCCATACTGGCCGGGTGAAGTCCCCAGTTACGATCCATACCGAAGGCGGTTTGCAGACAGTTCGGTGGGATGGCGAGGTGTTCCTGACCGGGCCGGCGATACTGGTGTGTAAAGGCGAGTATTACTTGTAGTGGTTAGTGGGGAGTGGATGAAGCAAGAGCAGGTAATCCGGCCTCCAGCGCTGCGCATTGGCGACACGGTTGGGATCGTTGCGCCGGCGGGGCCGATAGATCCTGACGCCCTTGCGGCAGGCTGCAACGCACTCAGCGCAATGGGCTACAAGCCGACCCACTTGCCATCCATCACTCAGAGGGAGCTGTACTTCGCCGGCTCAGCGCAGCGGCGTCTGAATGAACTGCACGAGATGTTCGCACGGCCTGAGGTTCGGGCGATCATCTGTGCGCGCGGTGGATATGGTTGCAACTACCTGTTGCCCGGACTCGATCTGGAACTGATTAGGCAAAATCCAAAGATCTTCGTCGGTTATAGCGACGTCACGACTCTCCTGACTTACATCAACGACGCAACTGGATTGCTGACTTTTCACGGCCCGATGGTGACAAAGGATTTCTCCCTAGTCGGCGGAGTAGATACAGAGTCGTGGCAGAAGGCGACAGCCGGCGGATGCTACAAGAGGACATTCGGACCGGATCGCGTGCAGTCGCTCGTGATAGGCGAGGCTCAAGGCCGTCTTTACGGGGGTTGTCTGTCGATGCTGGTCGCATCGCTGGGGACACCTTACGAAATCGAGACCGACGGCACCATCTTGTTCATAGAAGACATCGCTGCACGGCCGTATCAGGTCGATCGCATGTTGATGCAGCTCAAGCTGGCCGGAAAGCTGGATCAAGTGCGAGGACTTCTGTTTGGTGATTTTCGCGACTGTGATCCAGACGAGGGCAGTGGCTACACGTTGCAGGATGTCATCATGCGGGCTGTCGGCGACCTCGGTGTACCGGTCGCCTACGGCCTGCGATCAGGACACGTGTGCGGTGGTAACATCACGCTGCCCATCGGAGCGCAAGCGAAAATCTGGGTCGCCGATCAAGTGACGGTAAGCTGGGAGATGTCGGTCGTTTCGTGAATTTCCGCGTTAGCCGTTCAAACGTGCCGCCCTTGCCTTTCTTTCCATTTACAATCATCGAAGAATGAACCAACCGCGACATATTTATCTTATTGGGATTTGCGGCACGGCGATGGCTTCGCTGGCCGGAATGTTGAAGCAGCGTGGATTTCATGTCAGTGGATCTGATACGGCGGCGTACCCGCCCATGTCGGATTTTCTCAATTCGCTCGGGGTCGAGATACGCCAGCCTTACGCGGCCGCCAATCTCGATCCACGCCCTGACTTGGTGGTCGTTGGTAATGCGATATCGCGCGGCAATGTGGAACTTGAGCGCGTACTGGACGAACGAATTCCGTTCGTTTCGCTGCCGCAGCTCCTGTACGAAGAATTTCTGATCGGGCGTGAGCCGATCATTATTGCCGGTACCCATGGCAAGACCACCACGACTTCGATGCTGAGCTGGATTTTCGAAGTGGCAGGGAAGTCGCCGTCGTTTCTGATCGGCGGCATTGCCGAGAATTTCGGGCGAAGTTTTGGGCTGGGCGAAGGTCAGCAGTTCATCCTTGAAGGCGACGAATACGACACGGCATTCTTCGATAAGGGGCCGAAGTTCCTGCACTATTTTCCCGACGCGGTGATCTTAACGTCTGTCGAATTTGATCATGCCGATATCTACAAGAACCTGGACGAGGTGAAGACGGCTTTCAAGCGGTTAGTGAATCTGATTCCGAGACGTGGAGTTCTGATTGCACACGATGCAGCGGAGAATGTGACCGAGGTGGCTGCGAGGGCGTTTTGTCCCGTAGAGCGGTACGGATTCAGTCCAGACGCCCAGTGGCGCGCCGTCGACGTGAAGTTCAGCCATGAGCAGACCACCTGGGCGGTACTCAAGAATGGCGAACCGTGGGGGAAGTTCGGCTTTTCCTTGCCCGGGGATTTCAACGTTCTGAATGCTACGGCTGCCGCGGCAATGGCTTCGCATTACGGGATCGAGGCTCCGACGATCGCGAAGGCGCTGCGGACTTTCAAGAGCGTGAAGCGGCGTCAGGAGGTGAAGGCCGAGATCGATGGGGTGACGGTCATCGACGATTTTGCCCATCATCCGACTGCGATCGCAGAAACGCTGAAGGCGCTGAGGACGCGTTATAACGGGCGGCGGCTATGGGCGATCCTGGAGCCGCGGTCGAATACTCTGCGCCGGAGCGTGTTCCAGAAGGAACTGGTATCGAGTCTGAGCGTTGCCGATCATGTGGTCCTGGCAAGTGTATTCCAGAAGAAGACGGACGCGATTTCTGATGCCGAGAAGTTGGACACGGCGGCAGTTGTCGCCGAACTGAATCAGTCAGGTAAGCCTGCTCGCCTGATGGAAAACGTCGATGCGATTGTGTCATCTGTTGTCCCAGAGCTTAGGCCGGGAGACGTGGTCGCAATCCTTTCCAATGGCGGGTTTGGCGGCATATACGAGAAGCTACCGCGTGCGCTCAGGGAGGTGGGCCCGCGACGGTGAAGGTCATTGCAAGACTCGCGTCTGTTCTGTTTCTTCTCATCGCTGGTGCGCTGGCCCAGACCTCCGCTCCTGACATACCTCAGTTCACCTACACGATCTCTCTAGGCGATGCTCCTAGCCACCTCCTGCACGTACAAATGCGTATTCCCGGCGGAAGTGATACGCGAGTCGTCCGGATGCCGGTGTGGAATGCCCTGTATCAGGTGCGCGATTTTGCGCAGTACGTCCAAGCGATCTCGGCGGCAGACCTCCACGGCCGACCAATTCCTCTAGAACAGTCCGAAACATCCGCGTGGCGAATTTCGGGAGCACAGAATGGCGCCGTACTGTCGTACCAAATCTATGCGGATAATCCGGGGTCCTTCGGGGCTGAGGTGAACGCGCATCATGCGTTTCTCAACCTGGCGCAGATACTGCTGTATGAACCAGGTCAGGGGCGAAGGAGCAGGACAGAGGTCCATTTCGAAAGGCTACCCGCTGGCTGGACTGTCGAGTCGGTTCTTCGTAGGTCGGGCGCTGGAGCTGGTCAAGATGTGCTCTACGCCGATTCGTATGACGAACTCGTTGACTCTCCAGTCGAGATCGGCAAACTCCGCGAAGTATCGTTTCAGGATGGACGCACGCAATACCGCATCGTGATTGACGCCGCTTCGGCTGATTACGACGCGGCTCTCGTGGAGAGCTCGGTGAAGCGCATCGTGCGAGCTGAAACCGACTGGATGAAGGATCAGCCGTGCGCGCGTTACGTTTTCATCTATCACTTCCCACGCAGTCAGGGTGGCGGAGGTATGGAGCACGCTTGTTCAGCGGCGATCGACGTACCGGCGGAGCGGATGAGAAGTGGACAGATGAGTGCGTTCGACGCCGTGACGGCGCACGAGTTCTTTCATCAATGGAATGTTAAACGGATCAGGCCACAGTCGCTGGAACCGGTCGACTATACGAAGGAGCAGGACACGCGGGCATTGTGGTTCAGCGAGGGAGTCACCAGCACAGTCGAGGACATCGTACTCCTTCGTTCCGGACTGATTACCAGCCAGGAGTATCTCCGCCGCTTGTCCAATTCCATAGATGGCCTGCAAGAGAGGCCAGCGCGCAAGACGCAGTCGGCGGAGGAGTCGAGCCTTCAGGCGTGGTTTGAGAAGTATCCGTTTTACAGGCTTCCAGAGCGAAGCATTTCGTACTACAACAAAGGCGAGATATTGGGCGTCGTGCTGGACCTTGCTATACGCAATGCAACCGGGGGGAACAAATCATTGCGCGATGTATTTCTCTGGATGAACGAGAACTATGCGAAAAAGGGCCAGTTTTTCAAAGAATCTGAAGGCGTGCGGATGGCCGTCGAAGCAGTAACGGGTAAGGACTTCAGAAGATTCTTTGACCGCTATGTTGCTGGAACGGAAGAGATTCCTTACAACGAGTTTCTGAACGTTGTTGGATTGCGAATTGTGGAAGAGCGTGTGGCTGTGGCGAGTCCGGGTTTTCTGTCCTCGCGAAACTTTGATGCGGCTGCCACGGTGTTGACGGTTGAGCGAGGGAGCGAAGCCGAGCGCGCGGGAGTAAAAGCGGGGGACACCATTCTCGAAGTAGACGGCAAGACCAACGTGAGCGATGCCCTAGCGAGCCTGAGGCCGAGAGACACTTTCCGGATCCGGCTGCATTCCCTGGCGAGGGATCGCGAACTGAAGCTTAAGGCCGGCACCAGGGACGTTATTCGCTATGCAATTGTTGACGTCGAGCACCCGACGGACGCGCAGTTGAAGATTCGGGCAGAGTGGCTGAGCACGACGCCGATGTCGTCGTCTGCCGCGGCACCCAGTATGACAGAGGCGAGGCCGTGATTAGAAGCCTCTTGGCACATATCTTCTGGATTGTGACAACGCCGTTTGCGGCCCTCATCGCGATTCCGTGGGCGCTGGCCACCGGCAACGTGATGCCGCTCTATCACGCAGGCAGTTGGATTGCATGGACGGGGATTCGGATCGCAGGCGTGAAGGTTGACGTCGAGGGCCTAGACAGAATCGATCCGCAGAGAACCTATGTTTTCCTTTCCAATCATGCGTCAAATCTAGATCCGCCAATTCTCCTGCCGCTGATCCCTCGGCGCACTTCAGTTCTCGTCAAAAAGGAACTATTTCGCATTCCGATATTTGGCAGGGCGATGCGACTGGCCTCTTTGGTCCCGGTCGATCGGAGCAATCGGGATAAGGCGATTGAGAGTCTACGGCAGGCCTGCGACGTGCTCCGCGCGGGCATTAACATGATGGTGTTTGTCGAGGGCACCCGCTCGCGGGATGGCAGACTGCTTCCGTTCAAGAAGGGCCCGTTCTATCTGGCCATGGAGACGGGGGTGCCGATCGTGCCCGTCACAATCGCGGGCACACACGAACTTCAGCCGAAGGGAATGCCATTGTCTCGGACCGGAACGGTCAAGGTAGTCTTTCACGCCCCGGTGGACCCGACACATTACGAAGACCGCGAGGCGCTGATGGCAGTGGTCAGGGACACGATAGCGAGTCGGCTGCAATGAATTGAGTTCGTCAGAGATTCACTTGCTAAAAGCTTACTGACCCCACTTCAACTTGGTCCTAAGAACGTCGAAGAACGTCTTACGGATACGCAACAATCGCACTTTGTAATCGGACTTGCGGCATATGATCACGTCGCCGTTGGCGACTGGGAGGCCGACCTGGCCGTCAATGCTGAGGAATGCCTCTTCGTCAACGCTGCGGATTTGAATTCGAATTTCGGAACTGTCGCGCACGACAAGCGGACGGTGCGTCAACGAATGGGGACAAACAGGTGTGATGATGAACGCCGCTACGGAGGGGACGAGAATCGGGCCTCCGGCAGCCAGTGAATACGCAGTAGAGCCGGTTGTCGTCGCGACTATAACCCCATCGCCTTTGTAGTTGGAGACGAAGCGCCCGTCGAGGTAAAGGTCGAACTCGACCAGGCGGGCTATGGCGCTCTTATTGACGATCGTGTCGTTGAGGCAATCGAAGCTACCGACGACGGTGTCGCCGCGATGAAGTTCGGCGTGCAGCATCGTTCGGTTCTCGAACGCGCAATTGCCTCGATCCACCACTTCGAGCACCTTGTAGAGATCGGGTAACGGGATTTCCGTCAGAAATCCGAGGGAACCCAGGTTCACGCCAAGAATTGGGATGTTGGCTTTGGAAACGGCGCGAGCGGCAGACAAAAGCGTACCGTCCCCCCCGAGCACGACAACGAACTGTGGCTGACGGGAGGCTATCTGATCGCGGGGTATGGAGTCGTAATCCGGAGCGTAGGCGGTGGTCTCCTCGTCGACAACGACCGTGTAGCCGTGCGACGAGAGCCACTTGATGACTTCGGGAGCGATGTGGTGAAGCTCTGCTTTCGCGGGCTTGGATATGACGGCGGCGATCTTCATAGAGTTCTGCTGAACTACTACTCCTCAGTTAACTGCGTTTCAAAACCAGCGTAAAGCAAAAACTCACGATTGCCCTCGGCCCCGAGGATCGGTGAGTCTATGACGTCTGCACTGCTGGCGCCTAGCTCGACTACACAACGTCTCACCTTCTCAACAGCTGCGTCTTGGGCTGCCTTGTCCCGGACTATGCCTCCCTTTCCCACGTTCTCGCGTCCGACCTCGAATTGAGGTTTTACAAGCAATACGAGGCGCAAGTCGGACGCCCTTGTCTGGACCGACCCGACTACTGCCGGTAGAACAAGTGTCGCCGAGATGAAGGAGACGTCCATGGCAATGAACGAGATTCTCTCTGAGTCAGCCAAAAGGGACGAAAGATGCGAAGGCTCAAGATAACGGGCGTTCGTTCTTTCGAGCAGATGGACACGAGCGTCCTTGCGCAGCTTCATGTCAATCTGACCATAGCCCGTATCGACGGCGATGACATGAGCGGCGCCGTGCTGAAGCAGGCAGTCTGTGAATCCGCCGGTTGAGGCGCCGACATCGAGGCATGTACGACCGTTGACGTCGATGCTCCAGTGCTGCAGGGCGCGCTCGAGCTTCAGTCCTCCACGGCTGACGTAACGGAGATCGTCGCCGAGGAGCCGGATCGCGCAGTCTTCGGGAACGGAGAAGCCGGATTTCTCAACCTTCTGTTCATTTGCCAGTACTTTTCCGGCGAGGATCAGCGCTTGCGCACGCTCCCGCGAGGGAACGAGACCGCGATCAACGAGCAGTTTGTCGATGCGTACCTTCACGAAAGCACAGAGTAACACGCGGGAATGCAATCCACAGCAGATTACAACTCACTGTGCGGTAAGATGAGAGTGGTTATTGATAACTGGGGAATCGGGACTTGAAATCGAAGAACGGGCAGGGGTCGGCTGTGGGGAAGGTCGCGTACGAGAATCCGCTGATGAACAACGAGATGCTCCGGCGGATTCACGCCTACATGGTGCAGTGCAGAGCCGAGGCGAATGGCTCTTCGGGCGTCGAGGCAATCGAGGTTGCAACACTGGTGCACATCCGACCAGGTGACACCATCGCAACGAGTGGTAATCAGTGGACGGCCGCGCGAATCGGCACCAGTGCTCTCGCCCGCATGATGAAGGAGCTGTTCCCGGAGCAGGGGGAGCAGGGTTTACCGAAAGTCATATCCAAGGCGCCCTCGGCCTCGGCCCTGGTGGGAGTGGCTACCGGTGTGGCTTTCGGCTGCAAGGCACAGGCTTCGCCGAATGCTGTGGTTGTCTTCGGGGATCGAGGATTGCTGGGCCGCGGGAATACTCCAATAATGGAGTTTGCCGGCGAGCGAAAGTTGCCGGTCCTGTACGTCGTTGAAACAAATCTGGGAGACAGCGTCCCCTCCGCTGGCGTTCAGAAGATGGATGACGAGATAAACTCGACGGCGGCGAAGAGCGGATTCCCTGCAATTCCTGTGGACGGTCACGATGCCGTTGCGGTGTACCGAGTCGTGCAGGAGGCAATCGCTCGTGCCCGTAAAGGCGGCGGCCCGACTCTCATCGACTGCAAAACCTGGCGTGGCAAAAAGCGAAAAAGCACTGCGCTTGGCCTAGACCCGATCATCCATATGGAAAAGTATCTGAGGAAACGAGGGTTGACTGCTCGCACTGTCTAGTAAGAAGTCCTACCGCATGGAATAGGGCCAAGATAACCGACCATGCCCTCGCACACATCATTCGATGGACTCTTCCGTACACCCCATTCGAACCCATCGATCAGCCAGACCTGCCCCCACTCTCAGTTAGTAAGGACGTGGGCAGACGGCGGCCGCTTAGTTATTCGAGGCTGAGGCCACCATCTACTGCGATGGTCTGTCCAGTGAGGAAGTGCGTGGCGGTAGCGAGAAAAAGCACGATCTCCGCGATGTCCTCGGATGTACCGGCTCGCCGCATGGGAGTACGCGCTGCGATGCGCTGCCCAATGTCATCCAAGGGCTTCTGGTCGGGATTGATCATGCCCGGAGCGATACAATTCACGGCGATTTCGGGAGCTAGTGCCTTCGCCATCGTCTCCGTTAGCATGATAAGCGCCGCCTTCGAGGCACAATAATGGGCATGGGTTGACCACGGGCGAAGTCCGCCCAACGAGCCAATGTTGATCACTCGCCCGCGGCTTTCCTTGAGCGCCGCCATCGCAGCCCGCGTTACCAGAAAGGGACCGCGTGTGTTCGTGTTGAACATCCGGTCCCACTGCTGAACGGATATATCTTCAAAAGAAGTTGTTTCGTAAACTGCGGCATTGTTTACAAGAACGTCCAACCTTCCGAACTCAGAAATCACCTTTGAGACGGTTGCGTTTACGCACTCGGGATCTTGAACGTCGCAGGGCAGCGCCAACGCTCGCTTCGTCCGAGACTTGAGATCGGCAAGCGCAATTTCAGCTTGTTCCTGCGAAGTGTTGTAGGTGATCGCGACGTCGGCTCCGGCGTCGGCGAATGAACGCGCAATCGAAAGTCCGATGCGCCGCGCTGCTCCGGTGATAAGGACGGACTTGCCGTGAAGGTCTGGCATCACAAGCGGCATTGTACAGGAATCGAGTAGTTGAAAACGAGGTGCGTGGTCGTGAGGCGTATCATCCAATTGAACTTATGAACAACGGATCGACCAACTCATATGATGTTCTGGTGATTGGAGCGGGCCCCACAGGCCTCGCTTGCGCGATAGAAGCGAAGAGAGCGGGCTTCTCGGTCGCGAACATAGACAAGGGCTGTCTGGTCAACTCGCTGTTCGAGTATCCGGCCAACATGACTTTCTTTACCACGCCGGAACTGCTCGAAATCGGCGACATTCCTTTCCCGAGTCCGCACCAGAAGCCTACCCGGCAGGAGGCGCTGGAATACTACCGTGGGGTTGCGCAGCATTACAAGCTCGTGATTCGTCAGTATGAGCGTGTGGATCGCGTCACGGGTCATGACGGCGCTTTCGTCATAGACACGTTCGACATGCACACGCGCCGGAAGCAGATTCACGCAAAGAAGCTCGTAGTTTCGACCGGCTACTATGATCTGCCGAACATGATGGGGGTCCCGGGCGAGGACATGCCAAAGGTGTTTCACTACTACCGAGAGCCTCATCCTTACTACGACTGTGACGTGGTGGTCGTAGGCGGAAAGAACTCGGCGGCAATAGCGGCGCTTGAACTCTGGCGCCACGGCGCGCGAGTGACTCTAGTCCATCGCGGCCCTGAGATGCACAAGCATGTGAAGTACTGGATTAAGCCCGATGTAGAGAACCGAATCAAGGCCGGCCAAGTAAAGGCGTACTTCAACAGCCGTGTTCGCGAGATCACAATGGACGATATCGTTCTGGACACTCCCGACGGTGAGGTTAGCATTCCCAACGACTTCGTTTTCGCGCTCACGGGGTATCATCCGGATTTCACTTTCCTGCGCAGTCTGGGGGTGGAACTAGCAGCGAGCGATTGTCGCCCGGTGTGCGATCTGACGACGCTGGAGAGCAATGTGCCGGGAATCTATTTGGCTGGCGTGATCGTCGCGGGATCGCACACCAACGAAATCTTCATTGAGAACGGCCGCTTTCACGGCAAGGCTATCGCGCTGGATTTGAAGAATAGGCTGGGCCAGCTCTGACCTCTGAACTGGTTTGCAGTGGGTACTGTGTCCCGGACTGTCCGCAGCTTGCCGACCGGCGCTCGATAGCGGTGCCCTCTTCGTAGTCGTTCCACGTGACGATCAAGAGGAAGGGAAGCGTGCGGCCATCGGAATAGTACCGGCGATACAAGCGGAGCGAATCTTCCAGCGTCTTGCCGCACCGAGAGCTGATGCGACGGTTCAGACTCCATGACGCACGCGAGTCGTCAAAACCGGGCCATGCAGCTCCCACTGCAATTTTGTCGGGATACGTTGAGAGCATGCGCTTATAGAAAGCACTGAGGTAGTCCTCACCCCAGTTGTTACCGTTCGCAGACCAGCCCTGCTTTCCCGGTTGCACCCAGGCATAGAAACCATCAAAGGCCTTGGCGTATTCGGCGCTTGAATCCTTGTAGATCAGCAGCGGCCGTTCTGGCCAACTGTCCGCTACCTGCCGAACGCGATTCCAGTCGGTCTTAGTCGTCTTCGGGAAAATGAAGATCACCGGCCGTCCATCGTAGTGCAGGTAGGCACTGCGTGAGGGCCCCGCCTGTGGAGAAATGTAGCGGTCGTAGGCGTATTGCAGGTCTACGATGACGGCGTCCGTTTCGTGGCCAGGATTGTCGACAGCTTCGTCGTAGAGGATCGCAGTCTTGAAATTACTTCGCGACGCCAGATCCTGCAAAAGAGCGTAGCTTCGATCCATGTACTCCAACCGGGGACCGTACCAGTTCACCAGAAAACCATCGATTCCGAGGTTGGCGGCCTCAGTGATTTGCCTCTGAAGCACAGCCTTGTCCACCGACGAGTAGCCGACGTCGATATGTTCCTTTGATCCGAACCACGGCTGATAGACCGCCAGGAGCTCAGGAGAGCCGTTCGGTGCCTGGTAACGCGCAGCCCTGAGCGTTTGATGAACGTTATAGCTCGATTTGGTGCAGGCGGCGAGTGGGATCAGCAGGATTAGGGTGGTCCAGAATATGGCGTGCTTCACTAAGGTTCCGTTCAAGGGCATTCAACTTCACGTTAGGCTCGATGTGTGTGTTGGATGTAGAACGCACGTGCTGCGTTGGCGCACGGTCATACCGGACGCCCGAGAGTTACCGTCGTTACGATTCTTCCCGGCCTACTTTATCCTTTGCACTATCCAAGTGGTAGAGTAGAGCTCAATCATGAGCAATCATTTTCCTCTCGATAGGCGCACTTTTTTGCGCACGGCAGCTTTTGCCGGTGGAGCTCTGGCGTGCCAGAACTTGGCTTTTGGCGAGAACCGCACCGTCTCGTTGGTAGTTGATCCGTCGGACCCGGTCGCTGCGTCCGCACCCGTACAGATCTCAAGCCGTGAACTCGAACTTTCCCTTCAGAATGCCGGCTTCGTGGTTCGCCGTCGTGCAAAAGTCGAGGTAGGTGCAGATGATTTCACGATTATAGTGTCGGGTTCGGCGGCTCCGACTACCGTTGCGGAATTGAGAACGGCGAAAGTGCCGCCGCCAACTGAGCCCGAAAGCCTGGCTCTACTGCCGATCTCGCGGGAGGGCGTAAGGGGTGTACTTGCGTCCGGCACCGATTCCCGGGGCCTCTCTTACGCCGTTTCCGAGCTCACGGACCGCGTGCGCAACGGTAGGGACGCGCAAACGGCACTGACACTGGACCATGCGATCCAGGAATCGCCAGCCAATCCGGTTCGCAGTGTTATGCGGCAGTTCACCAGCGAGACGCTGGACAAGCCCTGGTTCTATGATCGCGAGATGTGGCCGCAGTATCTAGCCATGTTGGCCCAACATCGTTTCAACCGCTTTCACCTCGCCTTTGGACTCGGTTACGACATGCTGAAGGAGGTAGCGGACTCATACCTGCTCTTTCCGTATCCGTTTCTGATCTCGGTTCCCGGCTACAACGTGCGTGCTACGAATCTCCCAGATGCGGAGCGCGAGCGCAATCTCGAAACCTTGCGCTTTATCAGCGAGGAAACGGTTAGGCGAGGCATCGATTTCCAATTGGGAATCTGGATGCACGGGTACCAGTGGACAGACAGCCCGCGCGCGCAGAACACCATCGAGGGACTCACGCCCGAAACGCACGCCGCTTATTGTCGCGATGCCCTGACGACCTTGCTGCGCGCTTGCCCCGCTGTATCCTCCGTGGCCCTGCGGATCCACGGCGAGAGCGGGATAAAAGAAGGCAGCTACGAGTTCTGGAAGACCGTCTTCGATGGCGTGCCGCGATGTGGACGTACAGTCGAAATCGATCTGCACGCTAAGGGCGTTGACGAGAAGATGATCGGCAACGCGTTGGCCACCGGCATGCCTGTGAACATTGCCCCCAAGTACTGGGCAGAGCATCTCGGCATGCCGTATCACCAGACGGCCATTCGCGATCTCGAGATGCCGGTTGCCGGACGCACCGGCGCTGGACTGATGACGCTCAGTGAAGGCTCCCGCATCTCCACGCGTTACGGCTACGCAGATCTGCTGCGGGACGATCGCAAGTACACGGTGCGTCATCGCGTCTTTTCAGGAACACAACGCTTGCTATTGTGGGGTGATCCAAAGTCAGCCGCAGCCTATTCGCGCATGTTCCAGTTCTGCGGATCGACCGGCGTCGATCTAATGGAGCCACTGACCTGTCGCGGCCGTCGCGGGACGGCCACATCCGGCAAGCGCAGTGGATATGTCAGCGAGCGTCTCGAACCGCGCTGGGACTGGCAGAAGTACACGTATTGGTACCGCGTCTGGGGTCGCCTGCTGTACAACCCCGACACCGAGGCGCAGGTATGTCAGCGTGAATTCGCCGCCGACAGTAACGGCATCGCACTCGAAAACGGACTCGCTACTGCCAGTCGGATTTTGCCGATCGTCACAACGGCGCATCTGCCGTCGGCGGCTTGCGATGCGTATTGGCCCGAGGTGTACTGGAACCAGCCGATGGTGGGCGAAGCGTCCGTGAATCCCTACACCGACTCGCCAGCACCCAGAACATTCCAGAACGTGAGTCCGTTGGACCCGCAGATGTTTTCGCGAATAAGCGATTTCGCCGACGAGTTACTGAACGGCGAGAGCAGCGGAAAGTACTCGCCCGTCGAGGTCGCACAGTGGTTGGACGATCTGGCTGGCGCAGCGGAACGGGATATGGCAAAGGCGGGCAAGCCGCAGTCGATCGCCGCTGCCCGGTTGCTCATTGATGCCGAGATGCAGGCGGGGTTGGGACGTTTCTTTGCCGCAAAGTTCCGCAGCGGCGTCCTTTGCACCATTTACGAACGCACTGGTGACAAGCGCGCGATGGAAGAGGCGATTGCGATGTACAGCCGAGCCCGAACCATCTGGGCAACGGTCGCGGAGAAAGCAAAAGGCGTCTACGGAGCGGATCTCTCGGCAAGCGACCGAATCTCGGAGCATGGACAGTGGATGGATCGCCTCCCGGCTTTTGACGACGAGATTGCGAAATTGCGCCGTCTAGTCGTATCTGCCAAGCCGAGTGCCGATCCGCGAGTGTCGGCAGCCGTAAACGCAGTACTGGCTCGACCCGTCCGCGATACAGCCGCGTGCGGTCATCGTCCACCGGAGGGCTTCCGCCCCGGTCGTGAAGTAAACATCGAAGTCACAGTTCCGGCGGGAACGAAGTACACCTCGGTTCAACTGCTCTATCGACATGTGAATCAGGCTGAACGGTACCAGCTTGCGGAGATGGAAATGGGCGGAAGCAGGTACGGTGCTGTGATTCCGGCCGAATACACAGACTCTCCCTATCCGTTGCAGTACTACTTCGTGCTCAAAGACTCAGCGAAGAAGGCGTCGCTCTATCCCGGGCTAGGACCGGAGTTGATGAACCAGCCGTACTTCGTGTTGCGGCGGTTGAGGTGAAAGTTGGTTTGCGAGAACATGACTTGGCAGGCAAAGTGCCTTCGAAGTATGTGAACATCGAATTGCACCGTTCCATCTGCCGTTTCTGTTAACCTTTTCTAGTGACAGTGCCGCGCAAAGACGACAACTCGACAAACCCCTGGGTTGTCGTTGCGCGCTATTCTGAGATTGGGTTCATAATTCCGGCAGCCGTTTTGCTAGGATTCATACTCGGGAAGGTGCTGGATCACTATCTGCACACAACGTGGATCTACATCGTTGGCTTGATCTTCGGCGCCGTTGTTGGTTTCACGCAGATGATCCGCATCGCCTTGCGAGCGTCGAATTCCGATGAAAGCTGAACCAGAGTCAAGTCCCGTTACTCTTGACGCGAGCGAATCCTTCTTCGGTGCCGCCCTCTCAAGAATCACACGGTTGATCTGGGTTCTGGGCGCCGTCGGAACTCCAGTCGTTTGGGCATTCTGGGGGACCCGTTTCGCTTTGGGCTGGTTCGTTGGAGCTGGGCTGTCGTTCAGTAACTTCCGGTCGCTCACAACTGCTGTCAACGCTCTGGGCGACAGAATCGTGACCGGTAGCAGTAGGGAATCCGGCGGCAGAATCGTCGCTAAGTTCCTGTTACGCTATGCTTTATTGGCCGTTGTTGCTTATGCTATATTCAGAATTTCAGAGAGAAGTCTCTACGGATTGCTGACCGCGCTGTTTCTACCGGTTGTTGCTACTTCGTGTGAGGCTGCATACGAAACATTTGTCGCGCTGAGGCGCGGACTCTAAACGGGTTATCAATTCGATGCCGGAACAACTTTGGTTTACCGCCCTGTTGAACCGCCTCTTCGGAGGTCCGGTTACTTCTTTGCTTCAGGCGATGCACATTCACGTGCAGTATCCCGCCGCTCCCATCACTAATTATGTTGCCATGCAGGTGCTGGTGGTACTCGTGCTCTTCGCCCTATTCGTGTTAGTTCGAACTCGGCTTTCTGTTGAGAATCCCGGCGCGATCCAGCATGTCTTTGAGGGGGCTCACGGTTTTGTTGCGGGTCTCGCACACGAAATGATGGGGCACGGCTATGAGCGGTATCTCCCCTTCTTGACCGCCCTCGGCTTCTACATCTTGTTATGCAACTTGCTTGGCCTGATTCCTGGATTCGAGTCGCCAACTGCCGTTCCCTCCGTGCCATTGGGTTGCGCCCTCGTTACATGGGTCTATTACCAAAGCCAGGGACTCAGGGCAAATGGGATCGGCTACGTGAAGCACTTTCTCGGTCCCGTTGATGACAGCTCCATTCCACTGGTGGTCCGAATCAGTATTGCGGTTCTCATGTTTCCGATCGAGGTTTTCAGCCACCTTGCTCGCGTTCTATCGCTTACGGTTCGTCTTTTCGCGAACATGTTCGCGGGCGACATGGTGACGTTGGTCTTCATATCGCTGATCCCAATCGGTATCCCGGTGATCTTTCTTGGACTGCACATCGGCGTGTCGTTGATTCAGACGTACATTTTCGTGCTGCTGGCTACCGTGTACTTATCCGAAGCTACCGCGCACGCGCACTAAAGGTTCCGCTTTCAGCGTGAGGGCGCCTGTAAGAGGATGGTGCCAACCACCCACTGATCGCGATTCATAGAAGGAGAAACACAATGCGTAAACTGATGTTCGTTCTCTTGGCCGTCGTAATTCTAGTCGCAATGCCGGCCCTGGCGCAGACTGAGGCCGCGGCCCCAGCCGCCAGCTCAGTCAACTGGGTTGCAATCACCTCTGGTTTCGCTATGGCCCTCGCCGTTGCGCTAGCAGCACTTGGGCAGTCGAAGGTCGCTTCCTCCGCCTGCGAAGGCTTGGCTCGCAATCCTGCCGCCCGCCCTGGAATTCAGCTTGCCCTGATTCTTGGTCTCGCCTTCATCGAGTCGCTCGTGCTGTTCACCCTCGTTATCATCTTCGTGAAGGTTGTAAAGTAAGCTGACGAACTCAGTTCGGCAATCGAGCCCCCGTACACCGGGGGCTTTGCTGTTGGTGAACTTGCGTGTCCACAGCTTCAGGCCCGGCGCTGGCATCCTGTCAACCCATCGCCGTTGCGAGTGAGCAGCTATTCGTCTGCTAAATCAATAACTTACCGTCACGGTGCCGATGTCGGGTTTGGTGGTTTCACTCTGCTACTCTGGATGTAGCAGCTGGTTCGTGCCGCTCGCATTCGCCAAACAGTCAGTCGCAGACGGTAAGTCTTTGTCGTTCATACACTTACGTCCACAACCTGCCACAGTGACGCTGGCTAAGTTATTTGTTTGCCAGTACTTACAAAAATCAGGGTAGGGGGAGGGGGTACTACCTAAACTCCGTCGCTGCCACCTCCGCCATACCGCGCCCGTGACTTGCGTTCCGGCCACGCCAAAGTGAAACTAGTGTGTCTTGGCGCCCGTACTGCAATTCGTCGGTGTCACAAAGACGTACAACTCCGTCTGGAATAGGCGCAGTATTCAGGCCCTAGACGATTTCAACCTGACTGTCGAGCAGGGGGAGATCTTTGGCTTCCTCGGTCCCAACGGTGCCGGAAAGACCACAGCAATTCATCTCGCAATGGGCTTCATGCGACCGACCAGCGGTGCCGGAACCCTTCTTGGGCGACCGTTCGGACACGCCAGGACTCGCCGTCGTGTGGGATTCCTCGCCGAGCACGTAGCCCTCTATCATCGGTCCGCATGCAAACTGATTCGCCTCTACGGCGAGTTGAATGGTATGCACGATCCTCAACTCGCAAGAAATGTTCGACAGGTGCTTCAAGCAGTAGACCTTGAGAATGATGGCAGCAGAAACATAGGCAAGTTCTCGCGTGGAATGCTCCAACGCGTCGGGTTGGCTCAAGCACTGGTGAACAATCCGGAACTGCTGATTCTGGATGAACCTACGTCTGCGCTGGATCCTCTGAACCGGGTGGCTGTTCGCGAGATTCTGTTGGCCGCTAGGAACGCTGGAAAAACGATATTTCTCAGCTCACATCTTCTTTCCGAGATCGAGCTGATTTGTGATCGAATTGCCATTTTGAACCGCGGTCGATTAGTGCGCGTCGGTCGCACAAGTAAGTTGCTCGAATCTAGTAATGCCTCCGAGATCATCGCGACCGGCTGCAATCTGGACGTGATTCCCGAGGCGGAAGCGATCGAGTCGGGTTACCGTTTCATCGTCCCGAGTTCCGACGTACAACGGACGATTCAGCGAATCTGGAATGCAGGCGGAGAAGTGACTCGCGTCAATCCGGTGCGCCGGACCCTGGAAGAGTTGTTCGTCCAACTAACTTCGAGTGTCGGACCGGCTCGCCCGCAGCGACTAGTCTCGCGCGTGGGCACTCGTGCTCAAGGTTCGAGCCGATGACGCCCACCTTCGTCATTGCGACCAACTTCATCCGCGAACAGCGGTGGCCTCTCATCGTGCTGATGCTCTGGGTCATCGGCAGCAGCCTTGCCGCGGGTCTCGGGACCGACAAGCTGGTAAGCGATGATGTCGTCTTCTTCCTCAAGACTCAGGCCGTGTACGGAATAGCTTTCATTGCGTTCCTGTCGGCATCGGCCATCTATAACGAACGAAAATCGCGCAGGATTCTCGCAGTGTTGTCTAAAGGCATCAGTCGCCCCCACTATATCTTCAGCCTTCTGCTTGGAGTCCTCATCTCGGGCGCGCTGTACTGTGTCGCAATGGGCATCACTGGCTCGCTGATGTTTCGCAACGCAGGCCTTACACAATCGCAACTGTGGTGGGTCATCCTCGTACTGATGACCTCTTTTGTGGTCACGGCGACCGTGGCGATGTTCTTCTCAACCTTCTTGAGCCCACTGTTCGCGACTGCGGCAACGGCCTTCGCCCTTGGGACTCCCGCTATTGCTGCCCACATTTCCGCAGGCGCATGGTCCCAAATCCTGCCGGTTTATTACCTTATGGATGGCATTCTCAGTTTCTCAGCGGGCAGCACCACGGGCTGGGATACAGTCTGGAGCAGCGTTTTCTGGGCGTTGCTAGATTCGGCGATTCTCTGGGCTCTAGCCTCTTGGCTGTTTTCTTACAGAGACATAGCCGTTGCCATCGAGTAAGAAGAAGTCCCTCTCTGCTGTTGTCGGCAATTGCTACTTGAGCATCTGCTGGGCCGACTTGACGGCGAAATCCAGCACATGTCCAGGCAGAACGCCAAGGTAAATCGTAGCGATAACTGAAACGGCAAGCGAGCAGGCAACGCTGATCGGAATGCGGGTGACCGGCACGCCTTCGCGTGGATCGCGCATGTACATCGCAACGATGACCCGTAGGTAATAGTAAGCTCCGATCGCGCTGTTAATTACGCCCAGTATGACAAGACCGACGAGATTGGCTTTCAGGGCCGCGCTGAAAACGTAGAACTTGGCGAAGAAGCCACCAGTGATCGGTATCCCAATCAAGGACATCAGGAAGATGGTCAGGATAAGTGCAAGTATCGGCTGACGTCGCCCAAGTCCGGCATAGTCGTCGATGGTGACGTAGCGCTCGTCAAGAGATCCGAAGTGGCTGATGACGATGAATGCGCCGACGTTCATCGCGGCGTAAGAGGCGGCGTAGAACATTGCAGCTGAAACACCGATGTCGTAGTTGCCACCCTTCGGCAGCGCTGCAAAGGCAACAAGGAGATAACCGGCGTGTGCAATCGACGAGTACGCCAGCATACGCTTAACGCTGTTCTGGACTAGGGCTCCAATGTTGCCAATGAACATCGAGAGGACAGCAGTGGTCCAGATAATCCAGAACCATCCGGGTGCAGATGCGGCGAACAGTACTCGCAGCAGTACCGCAAAGGCGGCCGCCTTCGGGCCAGTCGACATTAGTGCAACAACAGGGGACGGAGCGCCTTCGTAAACGTCGGGCGTCCAGACGTGAAAAGGAGCGGCGGCCACCTTAAACCCGAGTCCGACGATCATCAACGCAACGGCTACGTAGGCCAGTGTCGGGACATGCCCCTGCAGCTGCGTCGCGATCTCGTAGATGTTCGTTTTGCCTGTGGCGCCGAACATCAGCGCAACGCCGTAGAGGAAGAACGCGGTCGCGAAGGACCCAAGCAAAAAATACTTCAGCGATGACTCTATGCTGGTTGCGGAACGGCGCCGGAATCCGGCGAGGACGTAGGTTGCGATCGAGGAAATCTCGAGGGCGATGAACACGAGCACCAGTTCGACGGCAGACGACATCAGAGCCATGCCGACGGTGCTAAACAGGATCAGTCCGTAATATTCTCCGGCACGAAGCTTCTGCACCTTCAGGTACTCGAAAGAGGCGAGAATCACGACGGCGGCGATAACGGTAACAACGAAATGAAAGAAGATCGCGAAGGCATCGATTCGGACCATGCCGGAGAACGTGCTAACCGGGCCTTGTCCGTTTGCGTTGAGAATGTGCGCCTGCACGAAAGTTGACCCGACCGCGAGCGCTGCGCCTATAAAGGCAACGAAGCCGAGAGCCTTGCGATCATTGTCGCGACCAAGAAGCGGCTCGATGATCATCACAAGAATCCCAAAGACGCTGAGTATGAGTTCAGGAAGGATGCTTAAGTAATCTATGCTTGTGGGAATCATTTATCGTCCCATCACCTGCGTCGTCATCTGTACAACGGGCTGAATCACGTTCTGGACCGCCGGGTTGATGTCGCTGAGCCAGAGCAAGGGGACTACGCCCATTACCAATGCGGCTACTGCTACTGGCCACAAGGCCGCCTGCTCGCGACCGCTAAGGTCCGGCACAGCTGAATTCACGTCGTGCGTGATCTTTCCGTAGAACACGCGCTGGTACATCCAGAGCAAGTATCCAGCGCTCCAGATCACGCCTGTGGCGGCCAGCACTCCGTAGATTGCCTTCGCCTGGAAGGCGCCGCTCAGAACGAGGAATTCACCGATGAAGCCATTCAGCAGCGGCAAGCCGACCGAGGCGAGCACGATGAACAAGAAGAAGGTCGCGTAGACAGGCATGGGTGTGGCCAGTCCACCGAATTCCTTAATGTCGTACGTATGACGACGTTCGTAGAGAATGCCGCAGAGCATGAACAGCGCACCCGTCGATACACCGTGCGCAAGCATTACGAAGACGGCACCGGCCAATCCGATCTGGGTGAAGCTGAAAATGCCGAGAACGACGAATCCGAGATGACTGACCGATGAGTAGGCAACCAGTTTCTTCAAATTGGGCTGCACCATCGCGACAAGTGCGCCATAGATGATACCAATGATGGCCAGTGCGATGATCCATGGCGCATTGTGCCGCGCCTGTTCGGGGAAGAGCCCGAGGTTGAAGCGCAGCATACCGTAAGTGCCCATCTTCAGGAGCACGCCCGCGAGGAGCACTGAACCTGCCGTTGGCGCCTCCACGTGGGCGTCGGGCAGCCACGTATGCAGCGGGAATAGCGGGACCTTCACCGCGAATGCGATAAAGAAGCCGAGGAACAGCCATGGCGCCGCTGCGGCGAATCCGGGCACCTGCCCTGCCTGGATCGCCTTCTGAATGTCGATGAAGTCGAAGCTGTTGGTCTGGGCGTAGAGCCAGATGATCGCGGCGAGCATGAACACCGACGCAACCATCGTGTAAAGGAAGAATTTGACTGCCGCGTATATTCGGCGCTCATGGCCGTACATTCCGATCAGCAGCGCCATCGGGATCAGCGTGCCTTCCCAGAAGAAGTAGAACAGGAAGAGATCCAATGCAATGAAGACGCCGATGAGGGCGGTTTGCAGCACCAGCAGCAGGATAAAGAATTCCTTGACGCGGTCATGCACCGACTTCCACGAAATCAGAACACAAAGCGGCGTAAGGAATGTCGTGAGCACTACCAGCCACATCGACACGCCATCGACAGCAAGATGGTAGTGGATGTTGGGGCTCGTTATCCACCTGACGTTCGTCTCGAACTGAAAGCCCTTGGTGCTATCGAAATGCGCAGGCAGGTGCAGAGACAGAACGAAGGTCAGCAGCGATACCGCCAGCGTGAACCACCGGATATCCCGGTCGCGGCGCGGGAAGAACATCAGTAGTATCGCTCCCGCCAGCGGGGTAAAGGTGACAATTGTCAATATGTAGTCGTTCAGGGGTGAGAAGTTCATTTCACTCCCATCCAAATCATGAAAGCCAGCACGATGGCTGCGCCAAAGGCGACCCATCCGGCGTACGAGCGAATGTTGCCGGATTGCATGTGGCGCAATCCATCAGATACGTCACGGGCAGCGTCGGCAGTGTTATTGATGGTCCCGTCAATGACGGTCTGGTCCACGCCATGCCAAAGAATCTCAGTCGAACCCAACAGCAGGGGTTTGACGATGGCAGCCTGGTAGAGTTCGTCCACGTAGTACTTGCCGACGACGGCTCGGTAAACGCTACCGAGTTTCTGCACGACCTTCCGGGGCAGGTCAGTGCGCTTGTAGTACATCAGCCATGCGAAGAAGAGTCCGATGAGACCGGCTGCCGTTGCGCCGCCCATCAGTAGCCATTCGAGCGAGTGGTTTGCGACCTCTGCAGCCATCTCTGCACCTTCGGGGCGGTGATAAACGGCCTCAACGAAATGCCCAAAGTGGTTGGAGCCACCCAGTATGGCCGGAACGCCGATGTATCCGCCGACCACCGAGAGTACAGCCAGAATCGTCAGTGGAATGGTCATGACCTTCGGGCTCTCGTGAATGTGTCCGTGTTCGGCTTCCAGATGCTCGGCGTGTCCATGGCCTTTGTGCTCGGCGCCGACGGTCTCCGCACCGCGGAAGTCGCCGAAGAAGGTCATGAACCAGAGGCGGAACATGTAGAAGGAAGTCAGACCGGCAGTGAGGCAGCCTACCGCCCAGTAGATCCAGGACGCGCCGTAGGCACTCGCCAGAATCTCGTCTTTGGAGAAGAAGCCGCTGAAGCCCGGAATTCCGGCAATGGCGAACGTGGCCATTGTCATCGTCCAGAATGTCCAGGGTATCCGCTTTCGGAGACCGCCCATCTTGCGCATGTCCTGCTCGCCGCCGAGAGCGTGAATCACAGAACCGGCCGCTAGGAAGAGCAGGGCCTTGAAGAACGCGTGGGTCATCAGGTGGAAGATGCCAGCTGAGAACGCTGCAACGCCGCAGGCCATGAACATGTAACCGAGCTGCGAAATAGTCGAATACGCCAGCACGCGCTTGATGTCGGTTTGGACCATACCGATGGTGGCAGCGAAAATCGCCGTCAGAGTACCGACGATAGCTACTACGGTCAGAGCGGTAGGCGACCGGAAGAAGATCGCGTTCGATCTCGCCACCATGTACACGCCAGCGGTGACCATCGTCGCGGCATGGATCAAAGCGGATACGGGTGTCGGACCTTCCATCGCGTCCGGCAGCCAAACGTAGAGCGGCAGCTGTGCGGATTTTCCAGCCGCACCGACCATCAGCAACAGCCCGATGGCGGTCATCAGTCCGATTCCGGCAGTCTCAACTGGATAGTCGGCAACCTTGCTGAACACGGCATCGAAGTTCAGCGAGCCGAAGTGTTTGATCATCAGGAACAGCGCGATCAGGAATCCGAAGTCGCCGACGCGGTTAACGATGAACGCCTTCTTGCCCGCGCTTGCGGCTGAATCGCGAAGGAAGAAGAAGCCTATCAGCAAGTACGACGCGAGACCGACGCCTTCCCACCCGACGAACATCAGCAGGTAGTTGTCCGAGAGCACCAGCATCAACATGAAGAACATGAACAGGTTCAAATACGAGAAGAACCTGTAGTAGCCGCCTTCATGCGCCATGTATCCGACCGAGTAAACGTGGATCAGAAAGCCCACGCCGGTTACGACGAGCAGCATCACGGTCGAGAGCTGGTCTAGATAGAAACCAAAGGGAACGGAAAAAGAGCCGACAGCGAGCCACGTTCCGTGCGATTCGGAGTAGGGCAGGCTGGCCTTCGCCGCGCAGACGATGGCCCACGCCAGTGCCGCGCCCGGAAACGCGAGTGCAACGGCGCTCACGAGGCGCTTTGGAAAGTGCCTTCCGAAGAGGCCGTTAATAGCGGCGCCTGCGAGACACAGAACCGGAATTAGCCAGAGATGCAGACTCATAGTTTCAACAAATCCACGCGGTCCACATTAAGGGTCTCGCGCGTGCGATAAACGGAAATAATGATGGCCAGTCCAACGGCCGCTTCAGCCGCAGCGACGACCATGACGAAGAACACGAAGACTTGACCGTTCAGCATCTGCCAATGCGCCGCGAACGCCACGAACGACAGATTCACGGCGTTGAGCATCAACTCGATCGACATGAAGATCGTGATGATGTTGCGCTTGATCAGAAAACCAGCAACGCCAGAGGCGAAAAGAAACGCGCTAAGCACGAGGTAGAACGAAAGAGGAATCATCAGCGATCCTCCCTTCGCGCCAGCACGACGGCACCCATGATGGCGATCAGGATCAGCACGGACGTAATTTCAAACGGCAGCAGAAACGGTTTGAACAGAAGATCGCCAATCTTCTCCGCCGAACCGTAGAGCGCCCCTACCCCGACCGGTGCGTTCGTGGGATTGTGAGCAACCAGAATCCACGTGCCGAGAACGAGAGCAACGACCATCGCAGGGACACCAAGAATCACGGCGACCTTGCTGCCTCGGCTGTGCTCCTCTTCGCCGGCATTTAACAACATGATAGTGAAGACGAACAGCACCATGATTGCGCCGGCGTAGACGATCACCTGAATCGCGGCTACGAACTCGGCGCCGAGCAGCATATATTCGCCCGCCAGCGAGCCCATCACTACGATCAGCGATAGCGCGCTTGCGATCGGATGCCGTTGCGCGAGCAGGCTAATTGCCCCGCCTACAGCCAATGCCGCGAAGATGAAGAACAATATGTAATGAAGCATCGTATTAGCTTCTCTTTAACTTCTCAGCGCAACCACCAGGCCTGTGATGGCGATATTCGCCAACGCTAGTGGCAGCAGAACCTTCCACGTGAATCCCATCAACTGGTCGTAACGGAAACGCGGCAGCGTTCCGCGCACCCAGACGTACAAGAAAATGAAGAAGAACACTCTCAAGCCGAACCAGAATACCGGCAAAAAGTATTGCAGGATCGGCGGCCCGAACAGCGGCCCGTTCCACCCGCCCAGAAAGAGCAGGGAGGCTAGGCACGCGACTGTCACCATGTTCGCGTATTCCGCCATGAAGAACATGGCGAACTTCATCGAGCTGTATTCGGTGTGATACCCGGCAACGAGTTCGGTTTCAGCTTCAGGCAAATCGAACGGAACGCGGTTCGTCTCGGCATAGGCCGCGCACAGATAGATAAAGAATGCGACGAACTGCCCCTTGAACAAGTTCCACTTCGGAATGAAGCCGTACCAAGTTCCCGATTGCGACTGAACAATATCGCGCAGGCTGAAACTGCCGGCGAACATCAGTACGCCGATGAGCGAAAGCCCAAGTGCAACTTCGTAGCTGACCATCTGCGCACCGGCACGCAACGAACCAAGCAGCGAGTACTTGCTGTTAGACGACCAACCTGCCAGGGCCACACCGTAAACGGCGACCGACGTGATGCCAAGGATGATCAGCAATCCGATATTGATATCCGCCGCCTGCCCGTTGTCCATCACGCCCGTGACCTGCAGAGGCGTATTGACACCTTTTATGTCTACGATGCCACCGATAGGGATCACCGCGATCGACGTCAGAGCCAGCGAAAGCGATAGCAGCGGCGCCAATAGATACAGCGGCTTGTTCACGTACGGCGGCGTGATGTCTTCTTTGAAGATGAATTTCAGGCCGTCGGCCAACGGTTGCAGCAGGCCGAAGGGGCCGACGCGGGAGGGCCCCCAACGGTTCTGAATGCGACCGACCAGTTTTCGCTCAAACCACACCGTGTACGCCACGATGGTCAGCAGCACCGCAAGCGCAATCACGATCTTCACGATCGTTACGATGATGAATGTATTCAGACTCACGAAGCCTCTGTTCCTACTCTGGCTGCACACACAGCAGCACAATCGAATAAACCAGAAAAACCTAGACCGGAGTGACCTTATCTGCCGGAGCGGTTCGCTCGTTTTCAATAACCGAATTCAAGGTGTTTGAGAATCGGCCGAGCGTGCCCGAAGTGAACAGCGTGTCGTTCGAGGGAACGATCAATTCGGGTCGATTCTCTACCACACCAACACCGCTCTCGATGGCAGTCGAATGTTCATCGCTGCCCGTCAGGATGTTGCGGCGTGAAATCTCGCCGTATCCAGGCACCAAACGTTGAATCTCGTCAAGCAGCGCCATCGGATCGAACGGGCTCATCTTCGGCTCAAGGCCGTGTTCGACCAAATAGATCGCGTGGCGATCAGCCTCGCCGGTTTGCGCGCCGCGCGACTGTCCCATGTCGGCGCGAACGCCACGACCGAAAGGCACGAGCTTCTTGATGTCGTATCCCATCCGTTCCGCGATTCGAACGATGATCTCGAAATCCGATCTCACGCCTTCCATATCGCCGGCTTTCTTGTTCATCTGAACATCGCCACACGTATTCGTGTACGTGCCGGTCTTCTCGTATGGCGATGAGACGGGCAGAACAACGTCGGCGGCTATGGCAGTCTCGGTCATGAACATATCCTGCACGACGGTGAAAGCCTTGCGGAAAGTGAACGGATCGACATTGTACCGGGGGACGGGATTCGAGCCGACGACGTACAGAGCTTTCAGGCTGCCCTGCTGAGCGGCCTTGATCATGTCGGGAAGTGCGAGGCCGGGCTCCTTAGGAGCTTCCGCCAGCCACTCGCCCGCGTGTTTGCCGTCACTGCCGACCGGGACGTATCCCGGCAACAGATTCGGGTACAGGCCCATGTCGGCCGCGCCACGAGAATTGGCGTAGTCGCCTAGGCAAACGAACTTAGCACCCTCGACATTCTCGCCGAACTTGGCTAGCGCTGCCACGTCCGAGCCCTTGATTTCGGAACCGAATACAATAACCAGGCCCTTTTCGCTTTTGAGCTTGTCACGAAGCGCAACCCACCCCTCGCGCTGCACGCCTTCCATGAGCAACGCATCGAGTACGCTGTCATCTCCCGCCAGGAACGCTGCGGCTTTCGGTTCGGCTCCTGCCGGAATCTGCAGGAACGTTTGTGCCTGTCGGCGAAGCTTGATCGGGGTCGAGTTGACCACATACAGACGTGCCCGACGTTGTCGAACGTCCGTGCGGATCTGCCATGCGAGCAACGGGTGCTGGTCGGTCGGATTGTTGCCGATCAGCAGGATTGCCGGCGCGAAGAATAGATCGCGCATGGACGCAGTCGCGTCCTTGTTACCCGAAAGCGCTTTGGAGAAAGCAGGGAAGTCAGCCGTGCGATGGTGGTCGATATTATTCGTACCGACGACCACTCGGGCAAATTTCTGTAGCAGATAGGCCTCTTCGTTCGTGATACGGTTCGAGCCGATCACGCCCACCGCACTGCCTGCCTCTTTGAACTTGCTCGCGACCAGCGCCAGAGCTTCGTCCCACGAAGCCGGAATCAGCTTGCCGTTCTTACGGATGAGAGGCTCTCGAAGACGTTCCTCGCTGTTCACGACATCGAAAGCGTAGCGTCCCTTGATGCAGAGGAAATCGCCGTTGATGCCGCTCTTGTCGCGATTGTCGCCGCGCACAATTTCCATGCCGTTGGAAGCACGCCGCACACCCAATGTCGTTTTGCAGCCATCGCCGCAGTGCATGCACGTAGTCCCAACGTGCTTCATTTCCCAAGGGCGGGTCTTGTAGCGATAGGCTCCGCTGGTCAGCGCTCCGACCGGGCATATGTCGATACACATGCCGCACTCTTCGCACTCAAGATGATCTTCTTTATTCGGCGCAATGACGGAACGAACCCCGCGTTGCTGAATGCCAAGCGCCCAGACGTCCATGCCTTCGCCGCAGACGCGAACGCAGCGATAACACAGAATGCATCGCGGACGATCGAAGTATACGACCGGCGACCACTGCTGCTCCTCGCGGTGGTTCTTGATATCGACGAACTTCGACTCGCCGGCACCGTACTTATACGTCATGTCCTGCAATTCGCACTGGCCACCAGCGTCGCAAACGGGGCAGTCTAGCGGATGGTTTGCCAGCAACAGTTCCAGCATCGCCTTGCGCGCCTGCTTGACCTCGTCGCTCTCGGTCGTCACCATCATGCCCTCGGTAACGACAGTCGTACACGCCGTCTGCAGTTTCGGCATCTTTTCGATGCGCACCAGGCACATGCGGCACGCACCTTGCAGCGACAGACCGGGGTAGTAACAGAACGCGGGAATCTCGATCCCGTGCTGCTTGCAGGCCTCGATCAGCAGCGTACCCGCGGGTACCGTGATCTTCTTGCCGTCAACCGTGATGTTTACGTCAGCCATTAGTTATCTGGGATTTGGTGATCGGCTGATCGGGTGATCTATAGCGACCTCTGATCCCCAGTTCACCACTCATCAAATCGGAATCTGTTTTACGCCAATACAGGAACGACCGCTTCCCTGTGTTCGTAGGGGCACGCGCCGTTCAAATGGGCCTCAAATTCATCTCTGAACTTCTTCACCATTCCCTGGACGGGCATTGCCGCCGCGTCGCCCAAGGGACAGAAGGTTCGACCGAGCATGTTGTCGGCCAGGTACTTAAGGTTATCGATGTCCTTGGCCTCGCCTGCTCCGCCGTGGAACCTGTGCAACGTCTTCTTCAGCCAGTCGGTACCTTCGCGGCAGGGAATACACCAGCCGCAACTCTCGTGCTGATAGAAGTCGATGGTGCGCTGCAGGAATTTCACGATGCACGTATGGTCGTCCAGCACAATCACTCCGCCGGAGCCTAGGAACGTGCCGATTTTCATCAGCGAATCGAAATCCATGGCAACGTCGATTTCGTCTGCCTTGAGAATCGGAACCGACGATCCACCCGGGACGACCGCTTTTAACTTGCGGCCTTTCCAGACTCCGCCACCAACGTCCTCAATAATCTTGCGCAGTGGAAATCCGAGCGGCAGTTCGTAAACGCCGGGCTTGTTCAGGTGTCCAGAGAGGCAAAAAAGTCGGGTGCCACCGTTCTTTGGCGTACCGATCGCGGCGTACTTCTCACCGCCCATCATGAGCACGTGCGGAACACTTGCGAGCGTCTCGGCATTATTGATGATCGTCGGTCCGCCGTACAGTCCGACAACGGCAGGGAAGGGCGGCCTAATTCGAGGCACGCCGCGCTTGCCTTCGAGCGACTCCATGAGGGCCGATTCTTCGCCAACTTCGTAAGCGCCCGCTCCACTATGAACAGCGATATCCAGGTCGTAATTCGAGCCGAAAATCCCCTTGCCGAGGAACCCTTTTGCGTATGCCTGTTTAACGGCGCGCTCCATGATCTCGATCAGATAGCGATATTCGCCGCGCAGGTAGATGTACCCGTTATGCGAGCCGATCGACATGGCCGCGATCATCACGCCCTCGATCACCGAGTGCGGGTCATGCTCGAAAATCAGGCGGTCCTTGCACGTGCCAGGTTCGGATTCGTCACCGTTGCAGAGCACGTATTTCGGCTTGGCGCTTTCCTTCGGGACGAACGACCACTTCATGCCGGTCGGGAACCCCGCACCGCCGCGCCCACGCAGGTTGGACGTCTTCACCTCGTTGATGATGCCGTCGGCGCCCATCTCCAGCGCCCGTTGCGCGGCCTTGTAGCCGTCCAACTCCAGGTACTTGTCGATATCCTGCGCGCCCATGCCGAAGCGACGCGATACGACCTTTACCTCATCGGGATGTGAAACCAAATCAGCCATATTGAGTTTGTCATCCTGAGGCGGCATTCTTGCCGCCGAAGGATCTAGGCGATCCGATTCGCGCCGCTGCGCGAGAGGACCGCATCCTTATTGCTTCGCCTTCTCCGCGTACTCGTCAATGACTTGCCCAACGCTCTCCGGCGTCAGATTCTCGTGGAAGGCGTAGTTCACCTGCATTGCCGGACCCCAACTGCAAGCGCCGATGCACTCAACTTCTTCGAGCGAGAATGTACCGTCCGCCGTGACTTGCTTGTGGCCGATGCCGAGCTTCTCCTTCGCTGCTTCGAACACGTCTTCGGCTCCGCGCAACATGCAGCAAATGTTTGTGCAGACCTGAACGTTGTACTTGCCTTTCGGCTTGCGCGTGAGCATGGAGTAGTAGCTGATGACGTTCTCGACTTCCAGAACGCTCAAGTCGACACGCTTGGCGATCTCGGCGATCACCTCGTCGCTCAAGTAGCCGACCTCGTCCTGGACATAAAGCAATGTCGGCACCAGCACTGACCTCTTGATAGGGTAGTGCGTCAGCCATTCGGCGAACCGCTGTTCAAACTGTTCGGAAAATTGCATCTCGTCTCTAATCGAACTCGCGTCTTGGTGTTGCCTGCTCGGGACCGACTCGCCCCTTCACAATCTCAGCCTTGTAGTAGTTCTCGCCCCTTACGGGCGCTCCTGCCATTCGTCTCAGCATCGCGATCTGACCGAAATGAGTCAGCGCATCAGCGATTGGCCCCTGAAACAACTCTTCCGGCGTAATTCCGAGCGGTTCGCCCGAGTCCAAGTATTCGTCCAGTGCCTTGGCTCCCGCATAGAACCTACTTACCTCGTCGTCCCAATCACGCGGCCCCGAATCGCGCCACTCCTGCTTGTCTCTGGCCATTGACAGAGCCCAGTCGAGCAGGTCGCCAATATGGGCGAGAATCTGACGTGGCGTGCGCGTCGTGTCGCTGGTCCGGAAATCGGCAAACCCTTCAGGTACGTCGCGCAAACTCTTGCCGCCGCGATACACCAGCGTTGCCAGCGTATGCCGCAAGAACTCGCGTCCAGTCTCTGGAGCAACTCTTTCCCCAGCGATAGCCATGCCTTTCTTACCTGTCCACGTCACCCAAAACGATATCAATGCTTCCGATCGCTGCAACAACGTCCGCGATCAGTAGCCCCTCGCACATCTTCGGTAGTGTTTGCAGATTCGCGAATGATGGCGCGCGCACGTGAACTCGATAAGGCTTGGGAGTTCCATCGCTCACGACGTAGAATCCCAACTCGCCTCGCGGCGATTCAACTGCCTGATAAACCTCGCCTGCGGGAACCGTGAAACCTTCGGTGATGATCTTGAAGTGGTAGATCAACGATTCCATCTGCGTCTTTATCTTCTCGCGCTCAGGCAGCACGACCTTAGGCGCATCAGCCTTGATCGGACCCGACTCAGGCATTCCCTCAAGCGCCTGCTTGCATATCTTGTTCGCCTCGCGGAGTTCTTGAACGCGCAGAACGTACCGCGTCCAGACGTCGCCATCAGTTCCCACCGGCACATTGAACTGGAAATTCTCGTAGCCGGAGTAGGGGGCATCACGTCTGAAATCGATATCAACTCCGCTGGCGCGCAGCGTCGGGCCGCTTGCTCCAAGCGCGATAGCGTCCTCTTTCCCGATCACTCCTACGCCTTTGATTCGACGCTGCCAAATCGGATTGCCCGTAAGCAGGTTCTCGTACTCGTCTACTTTGGAGTCAAACGCGTCCACGAACTTCTTCACGCGATCCAGCCATCCGAACGGCGGATCCATGGCGATGCCGCCCACACGGAAGTAAGACGTGAACATGCGCTGGCCGCCGACAGCTTCGAAAAGCCGAAGCAGGTCCTCTCGCTCCCGGAAACAATACAGAAATACCGTCAGAGCGCCGATGTCCATCGCGTGCGTCCCGAGCCAAACTAGGTGCGAATTCAGTCGCGTCAACTCGGTAAGCAGTACGCGCATCCAAACCGCGCGCTTAGGAACTTCAATTCCCAGCAGCCTCTCAACCGCGAGCACAAAGCCCAACTCGTTCGAGAACGGAGCAAGATAGTCCATGCGGTCCGCCAGCGGAACGCATTGCTGGTAAAACTTCGCCTCGTAGGTCTTCTCAATGCCGGTGTGCAAATAGCCTATGTCCGGCATCATTCGCACAATGTTCTCGCCATCAATCTCCAGCAACAGCCGCAAAACTCCGTGCGTAGACGGGTGCTGCGGGCCCATGTTGAGGATCATCGTACGATCTTGGGCGGTTGGCTCGAGAACCGGTGGCTGTACAAGATGCCCCATTAGCGATAACCCTCCACCGGATAGTCCTTGCGCAGTGGATGACCTTCCCAATCCTCCGGCATCATGATTCGCCGCAGATACGGATGTCCCTCGAAACGCACTCCGAGCAGATCGAATACTTCCCGTTCGTAGAAATTCGCATTGGGAAATACCGTTGTTGCAGAGTCGATGCGTGGATCAATGCCGTCCAATTTCACCTTCAACCGTAGCCGCTGTTTCAGCGGGTTCGCCTTGTTTGCCAGGGAGAGCAGATGGTAGACGACCTCAAACCGAGGCTCATTCGGATACCAATCCACGCCGGTGATATCGGACAGATAGTTAAACTGTGTCTCGGTGTCATCACGTAAGAAGGAGAGTGCCTCGCGGATGAGATCCCGCTTGATCCAAACCGTTAGTTCGTCGCGGTCGAACCTGACGCTTTCAACAGCGTCCGCATTCCACGCCAACAACCGTGCCACAGCCGGCCAGTCCTTAAGTTGTTCAACGTCAGTGATCGCCGATGCGAGACTCATCTCTTCGTTATTCCCTCCACGCCGACTTCAGCCACCGCATCAGGTTGGGTCAACGGCACCGCCTCGAATGCCTTAATGAAGTCCTTCGTGTCCGCTAACTTCACGTCTGCCATGCGGTTTTCGGCCCATTCCAGTACCCCCTTCTTCCAGATATAGAAGAGGCCAACCAGGATGATGAGCATGTAGACCAGCATTTCCCAGAAGCCGAACATCTTCAATTTTTTCAGCAGAATAGCCCACGGATACAGGAATACGGCTTCCACATCGAACAAGATGAAAAGCATCGCCACCATATAGAACTTGACCGAGAAACGCTCACGGGCGTCTCCGGTCGGAGGCATGCCGCACTCATATGGTTGGAACTTTGCCCTTGTATACCTATGCCTTCCGAGGAACTGCGAAAGAACCACAATGGCTCCAGCCAGCCCTAGGGCAAATAGCAGATGTATCAGCAGCGGTAGGTAACGAGCAAAGTAGTTTTCGGGCATGAATTATCCGCCACATCAAGGCAACACTTCGACTATATTTTTCTGCGCCGTAACCTGTCAAGCTTCTGATATTCAAGGTCGTTAGGACCTTCGACACTGCTGGCCACATGTGGGACTTCAGCAGGTGTGGCCCTCAGTGTCTGCACGTTACTGAGGTAATGTTTGTGGTAGCTGAGTTGCAGTAACTCATTGGCGAGCATAACTACAGGCGCATGGAAGGGCGGGGAACCGTGTTATTCTTTGCTTTTCCGATACTTGGAACGATGGCGCTTAGGGTTAATGACTTTTTTTGTCAGATAGATACTGTCAAAAAGTGTCAGAGTATCGGTGGACTATAGAATCACGCGTTCTGGCGATCGCGCAATTGAGTATGTCACCTGTTTTCGGATTCAATACGGATATTCGTTACGCGGATACGGTCTATCACGTGCAAACTGAGGCGCACGAGGCTGATCTGACTGTCCAGACTGCGATATTCGTTCGTGGACGTTGCATCGAAAAGCAGCAAACATCGTACGCACAGGAAGCGGTCGCTCCGGGTTTCTCCGAAGCTGCCATTCATCAAATCCTTACCCAGCAGCACAAGTTCGCTGTGAACTGCATTCGAGAGGGAAAACTGGAATTGCTCGGTACTCTTACGAAGGAATCCTCTTCGGCGAGATCCGGAGGTGTTGCACAACCTACAGCAGAGGCTGTTCCCGTGGCGGTCCCAGTTTCGGCCGCAAGCCAGACGGTAGCTACTCGAACGAACGACGACATTCTCGGGGTATCCACTTATGCAGACGCCTGGCCGGAGCCGACGCTGGAACCTGCCCCCGTACGGAAAGTGGAACATCATCCTGCGCCTGCCGCACCTTCCGAGCTCAAGCTGGATTGGCTCTCGTCTGACTCTGCTTTTAAAGGGGACTCTGTTGTCCTGAAATATCGGTTGACTCTTGGATCACGCGGAGTGGAAGGCGCCAAGTTGGTTGCGCGGCTCGAAGTCTCTGGTGTTCCGTCCGCCTATGCCCGCACCGTAACTGACTGTGAGGGAGAGGCGGAAGTCAGACTCAAAGTGTCTCCATCAGCGAAAGCCTCCAACGCCATCAGCATCACAGTTCAGGCAACTCATGCGGGACAGTCAACCGCCCGGCGTTTCCGTCTCGGCAAAGCCTGACGTCTTTACTGGTTCGGCTACCTAGGTTTATGTTCTACCTATGCGACTTCTCATCAATGGACAAGACAAGGAATGCCCGCCTTTGGCCAATGTAGCCGCTCTCGTCGAGCATCTTGGAACCAAGTCTGACCGGGTTGCCGTCGAACTCAATCGTGAAATTGTTCCGCGGGCCAAGTGGGAATCAACTTCCATCCACGAAGGCGACCGTCTCGAGATCGTTCATTTTGTTGGCGGCGGCTCCCTCTAGATTTCTAGCCATAACTTCGACATCAGCTTCTTTCTTGACATCTAACAATTTAGTGCCAGAATGTTTCAAACATTCTGTGGAATGTTTGATTTGTTCGACCCGGGGGCCATGCTCAGGTGACGGATCATCGGTTCACATCCGGGGAAGTTGTAAGTCTCACCGGCATCACGCCGCGCCAACTGCAATGGTGGGACGAGCGTGGCATTGTCGTGCCTCTTCGTGAAGGTCATCGTCGACTCTACTCTCCTGAAAATCTAGCGGAAGTAGCGATTATTTGCGAGCTTCGAAATCGAGGATTCTCTCTGCAACGCGTCCGTCAAGTGATGCGCTATTTGCAGAAGGAAATCGGTAAGCGACTCGTCGAGACCGTTGCTGCCGGTTCAGACTGCCACCTGTTAACCGACGGTACCCACATTTTTCTGGAAACGTCGACCAAACAGATCATCGACATCTTAAAGAACTCGCGACAGCCGATGCTGACCATATGCCTCAGCGACACGGTGCTCCAGGTGATGCCTCAGATACTCGCCGAAGCCCCTGTTGCGCCTCAGTCGTGGCAATCCAGAGACGGGTCTCGCGCGGTTCCGAAAGACAAGGCCATTGGCAAGAAGGTCTTTGATGCAACGCCGGCGCGGGGTGCTACCCGTACCGGGCCTGTGTCCTCGGTGGCTTTTCGCCGCGGACGAATGCTGTGAACCCGCCAGACGCTCTATTTCGTCGGACGGAGGTGACTATGGTTGCGGAACTCGACATCCTGAACGAATGGATACCGGAACTCATGCATCCAGGCACTTTATTTGTGCTCGAGAATGCCGGAGAAGAAGGCGAGAAGGAAGATCCTTACTGGGCCGTATTAGCGTGTCCCTCTTGCGGAACGCTAGGACTAGTCACCCGCAAGCAGGTTGCAGGTCTCGTTCCCATACTCTGCGGCTCTGATCGGTGTTCCGCTTGGTTCGTTATACAGGATCACCAGATTCTGCCACGGAAAGTCAGCTAGGCGTGCGCAGGTGTTGAGGTGTGCAGTCACTTGCGTGACTTGCGCCTTCTTGCGCGCCAAAAGGATGTGATTCCGAACCAAAAGAACATAACTCCGAAGAAGCCGGCCAATGCAACCTTAAACGCGGGAGCAGTACCAGCTTGGTACTTGTGATACTCGCGGAGAGTTACGCTGATGAAGCCGATCATCAGAACCGTGAAGAGCAGGCCCGTCACTTCGAGAAAAAGAGTGTGAAGAACGCGACCGAAGGTGCGGATGGTCGAGGTCGTCGCTGACCAGAATGCGCCTAATACCTTTTGTCGCGCGCTCCGACTTCCAGCCATGCGGCCCAACGTTCCAGCGATGCTTGATGGAGGCTCTGCCACGGCAACAGTTTATCAGCACATCTGGCACCGGAGCGCATTAGAACGAAACTTGATGTCCGAGCCTCGCATCAAACGTTTGCAGGGGGAGCCGTGAATCAGCGCCTGAAACAACTCATGAAAGAGCTTGGCGAGGCGATCAACGAATCGCTCGCCGAATCAGAGCAGATTTCGGAAGTAATCTCCAAAATTAAGGGTAGCGGCTACGACGTTTTTCTTGTTCTGGAGGCTACGATTGGGTTCAACAAGCGCGAAGAAGCGAAGACGGCTGCCAAACCCACGCTCGTGAAGTCCGGCAAGAGCGAACCCGAGCTGAAGGTCAGCGCTCAGGACGTGAAATTCCTGAAGTCCCTGCGCATAACCATAGACGACGCGGCATAGTTGGTTATCGATACGCTGACGAGAGCGGCGATGAGCCGCTCTTTTGTTCTATGTGCTACTATCGAAAGAAGTTGTAGGCATTTCAAGCGTCTCCTTTTATCGATCCACGCTCAATTAAGTCATAGTCGGACGAAGCCATGAAAGACACTTTAGGAATTTTGCTGGCCGGCGGTGCTGGCGAACGGCTCTATCCACTCACTCGTGATCGTGCAAAGCCTGCCGTAACCTTTGGAGGCATCTACCGGATCATCGACGTAACGCTGTCCAACTGCATCAATTCCAACCTGCGCAGGGTTTACATCCTAACGCAGTACAAAGCTCTTTCTTTGAACCGGCACATCCGCGAAGGTTGGAACATAATGGGCACGGAACTCGGTGAATTCATCGAGATTCTTCCGCCCATGAAGCGTGTGAGCGAGAACTGGTATATGGGAACGGCGGATGCCGTGTACCAGAACATCTACTCAATCGGGGCAGAACAACCTAAGCACGTACTTATCCTTTCCGGCGACCACATCTACAAAATGAACTACGAGTTGATGCTGAAGCAGCACAACGACTGTGGCGCCGATGTGACCTTGGCCACGATTCTGATCGATCCAACTGAGACGCGTCATTTCGGCGTGGTCGAGATTGATCGAGAAGGGCGGGTCATAGGTTTCCAGGAAAAGCCTCAGGTGACGGACCTCCGTTCCCCCTACAATCCAAGAATGGTGTCGGCGTCAATGGGGGTCTATCTGTTCAATACCGATGTCCTTATACCGGTTTTGCTCAAAGACGCCGAGGATCCGCATTCGTCCCATGACTTCGGCAAGGACATCCTGCCGAAGATGGTCAACGACTATAGAGTTCATTCCTACAACTTTATCGACGAAAATAAGAAGGAAGCGCTTTACTGGCGCGACGTCGGAACGCTCGACGCCTACTACGAAGCCAACATGGATCTGGTGTCGGTCTCCCCTGTGTTTAACCTCTATGACGAGCACTGGCCGATTCGCACACATCAGAGACAGTATCCGCCGGCGAAATTTGTTTTTGCAGAATCAGGCAGGACCGGAGCTGCATTCGATTCAGTGGTTTCCTCTGGGTGCGTGATTTCCGGCGGCGTCGTTCGGGGGAGCGTCCTATCTCCTGACGTGCGTATCAATTCCTACTCGGAAGTCGAATCCTGCATCATGTTTTCGCATGTAAATGTTGGTCGGCACTGCCGTATTCGGCGCGCAATCATCGATCGCGACGTTCACATTCCGGAAGGCTCAGTGATTGGTTACGATACTGAGACAGACCGGCAGCGATACTTCGTTACGGATAGCGGAATCACAGTGGTTACGAGGGACTATTCGCTCTTTGAGAGCCCGGTCGCAGTTGACTATTTCACGTCAGAGTAACACCGGAATTGTCCCAGACTGATAGGGCCTCCACTTCGGAGACCCTATCCATTTGCGTTCACAAAACTACCGTTTCAGGATCGGGCTATACCCATCGTTGATCAGCCGAGCCTTGATTGACTCAGCTTCTTTGAACTCCGAGAAGGGGCCGGCTTGAACATGAAAGAGTTTGTCCAGGGCCGGATTTCTGGTCACAAAGACCGGGTACTGCTTCTTTCGCAGCGCGCTCACTAGGGAATCAGCGTCCTGCTGCTTCGAGACGGCTGCAACTTGCACGATGAATCCAGAACCGGGTGCGGAAGAAGCTGAACTCGGCTTGGCTGCCTCGGGCGAGGCACCCACTGGCTTCTCTGAAGGCGCTGGTTGCGGCGGGGCAGTCGCAGGTTCCAGCTTCGGCGTTACGTTCTTGTCGCCAACGCTGTCGTAAAACGGTGTGGTTCCGGCAGCAGGCTGCTGTTCGCAAGTGCCCGGGGCAGCGCAATCCTGGGGCTCCGGGTTGGCGCCATTGTTGCCCAGTGCAGAAGATGGCTTCGCGCCGGGCATAGGCGCCTGCGTCGTGCTGTCCGCCAGCGTTTGTTGCGGTGCGGCCGAGTTCTTGCCAATCATGTACCCGACCCCGAAGAATCCACCGCAAAGAACAGCGAGTCCGAAAAACACAAGTAGTAACTTGCCTGTTCCTAAAGAAATCTCGGTATCGTCTTGTTGATCCGACATAAGCGATTGCACTGATCCCTGCTTTTGTGTGGGACCAGCCCGGAGTTCTGGTCCCACGATGTTGACGTTGAGCCCTTACTACTTGGCCGGTTCCGATGGAACAGCGGGTGTTGTGCTGGACCCGGCGCTCACGAGTTTGTTCAGGCTGTCCAGCAGATTGATCGGGAGCGGGAAGACAATGGTCGTGTTCTTCTCAACGCCGATCTCGGTCAGCGTCTGCAGATACCGAAGCTGAATGCTGGCCGGTTCGCTGGAGAGCAAGTGAGCGGCATCGACCAGACGCTGCGCGGCCGAAAATTCGCCTTCAGCGTGGATGATCTTCGACCGCCGTTCGCGCTCGGCTTCAGCCTGCTTCGCCATTGCACGCAGCATCGACTCGGGCATATCGACTTGCTTGACCTCGACGTTAGTGACCTTCACGCCCCATGGATCCGTGTGCTGGTCGAGGATCGATTGCAGTCGAAGGTTGATCTTGTCGCGGTGCGCAAGCAGTTCGTCGAGATCGACTTCGCCTAGCACAGAGCGCAGCGTCGTTTGAGCAAATTGCGAAGTCTGGTAAAGATAATTCGAGACTTCAATCACGGCTCTACGTGGATCGATCACACGCAGAAAGATAACGGCATTTACCTTCAGGGTGACGTTATCGCGCGTGATGATGTCCTGCGACGGGACTTCCAGCGCTTCCTGCCGAAGCGAAATACGCACGATCGTATCGATTGGAGCGAACACGAGAATAATTCCGGGACCCTTCGGCTGACCAAGCACACGGCCAAGCCTGAAGATGACACCCCGCTCGTATTCCTTCAGAATTTTGATGGAATTAAGGATGTAGAGGCCCACGATTACAATCGGGACGACGGTTAACCAGGAGAGTTCCATTTTGCCTCCGGTACGAATTCATTCAAACTGTAGCTGCGGCGGATTGTAGCGAGAACTGCGGCTTTTTGCTATCAGCTTTTCACGTGCAACTGTTGCTGACTGAGTTGCGCAGCGGAAATTGGCTCAACCCGTAGCGTCAGGCCTTCAACAGCGCGGATAACAATCCGGTCGCCCTCGGCCACTTCGACTGGGGAAATTGCATCCCAAAGCTCTCCCCGAACGAATACTTTTCCTTGCGGCACGAGTCGGGAACGTGTGACTCCAATTTCGCCGATCAGTCCTTGCACACCCGTCGCGACCTTATTGCGACGCGCCCGCAGAGCGATGCTCATGAGAAATGCCGTTATCACTCCGAGTGGAACGCTGACCGCAAGAGCTGTAATGAGCTTTACCCGCATCTCCGGCATCGGTGAGTCGATAAGGAGCAAAGCTCCAACAACCATGCAAGCAATGCCGCCGACAGTGAGCAACCCATGACTCGTAAATTTCGCCTCAAGCGCGAAGAAGACGAAGGCAGCAAGGATGAGAACGATGCCGCCCAACCTCGTCGGAAGTACATTGAGAGCGAACACGGCAAGCAAAATGCATATTCCGCCTACGACGCCCGGAATCACCGCTCCCGGGTGGTTGAACTCCGCATAGAGGGCCAGCAGTCCGACGGCAAGCAGAATAAACGCGATATTAGGGTCAAGAATGAAGTTCTGCACCCGCTGCTTGAGCGTCATTTGAAAGTCGCTGACAGGCTGTCCGACTAGGTTCAGTTCAACCTTGCCTCCGCTAAACCGGGTAATCGCGCGCCCCTGCAATTGCTTGAACAGATCGCTCTGATCTGCGGCAACGACATCAATCAGCTTCTCTTTGAGTGCTTCATCGGCGCTCCACGCCTTCGATTCGCGAATCGCTGACTCTGCCAGTTCCACGTTACGTCCTCGCTTCGACACATACGAACGCAGAAACGCCGCTGAGTCGTTTTCCACCTTCTTTCGCATATCGCCCGGAATGTCCGCTCCGCTGATCTTGACCGGATGTGCTGAACCAGTATTTGTTCCGGGAGCCATAGCGGCGACATCCGCAGCTTGCAGAATGAAGAATCCAGCCGATGCTGCCCGTCCACCGCTGGGGGCCACATACACGATCACGGGCACAGGCGAATTTAGAATCTTCTCAACGATATGTCGCATGCTCGTCTCAAGTCCGCCGGGAGTGCGCAGTTCGATCAAAACGGCAGAGGCTTTGACTTGGGCAGCGTGATCAATTGCTCGGCTGATGTATTCGTCCGTGACGGGCTGAATTTCGTCGTTGTCCAGAGTGACCTTGACGATTTCAGCGCTGGCGGGGATAACGGCGAAAAGCGCAACCGCCAGCACGATGATCAGAAGAGACAGCGAACGGCGAAGCGCGTCATATCTCATTGTGGTGGCAGCGGCTGAGTCCTTTCAGCCAGCTTGGCTGCGATGGCCTGCTTAAGCTTCAAGGCGTCGTCGCTTTGTGCGTCGAGCGACAGGGCGCGCTCCACACTTTGCGAGGCCGCCTCTAGCCTATTGTCTCGCAAATCGAGCCGTGCGAGAACTAGACAGGCATCTACGGACGGCTTGATCTTAAGAGACTGCTCAGCTTCTCTGCGCGCAGCAGTAGGGTCGCTGCCCGATTCCAACGCACCGGCAAGCGCCGCGTGGATTTCGGCATTGTTCGGGTCCAACTGCGCGGCCTCTTGCAATTCCTGCGCAGCCTCGGAATTGAAGCCGTGGGCCAGCAGGTCGCGCCCATGTTCAAGGTGATACGCTGCATGGGTCTTTGCGTCCGCTTTGGCCAGACGCATTTCCGTCGCGTTCTGGATTTCCATCGCTAGCTGCCGGAACGAGCTCTCGTCATAGTTGCGCTTGATCCGCTCGTACGTCTGACGTGAAGCACCAGCACCGGGTCTGGAAAGCTGATCGATAAGCCCAATTGTTTCTGAGTCGCCTGGGCGCAGCCGGAGCGACTCACGCAACTCGCGGACGGCTCCAGCAGTGTCACCCGTCCGGTAGAGCGCAAGGCCCAGGTTGAAGCGATAGTCGGAATCGTTCGGATCGGCATCTACGGCCTTCTTGAAATACTGAAGAGCCCCCTTGCGACCTCTTCGAGCTTCAACTACGCCGAGATTGTTGTACACCTGGGTGAGAGGGAACTGTTCCGCAAGTGAGCTGAAGGCGTTCTCAGCGCGCTCGAATTGCCCCAGATAGTAGTAGGAAAGCCCCGCATAGAAGTTGGCCTCGCGAGCAGCCGCGTCCGAGGACGGTACCTTCGTAAACCACGAAGCAGCCGAATCATACTCGCGAGCGGCAAAATAGGTCTTGCCCAGTTGCATGATCGCCATCGTGTACCGAGGATTCAGGCGGACAGCTTCACGCAGCTTCGCAATCTTCTCTTGCCGCGAGTTGGCGATCATCCCGCGAATGTAGTTCTCGAAGGCATCGAGCCGAATTGCGGGGGACGCAGCAGCGAACTGCGCCCGCGGTACCGAAAATTTCGGATCGATGGTGCGCAGCAACTTCCACGAGAGAGTCTCCTGCATCTCCAGGATCTTGACGAGAGGGCCGGACTCGGTCAGTTCGGGAGATAGATGGAGTCTTTTGACGTCCAGCAATTGCGCCGTTCCGCTGAACGTCTGGCCATCGAAGCTATAGCTCCCGAGGACGACGAAATCGGCGTCCATGTCCTGAGCGATTCGAAACAGGGTGGCCCGCGAAGGTCGTAAGTTCTCTGGAATGCCAGCACGCTCGAAAGCATAAACACGGTCGGCGCGAGCAATCGTATAGAGGGATGGCGAACTCATCCTTTGGCCCAAAATCTCGGAAAACGCCTCGCCGATCCAATCAAGCCCAGGCGCTTTCGATGCGTTTTCGAACGGCAATACCAGAAGCGTGCGCGATTGTGCGGCTATGGGTCCACTTCCGGCTGTCTGCGCCGTGGCAAACGAAACCAGAATTAAAAGAGAGGAAATGATTGTGCCGACGCGTCTCAAGATGTCTCGATTATAAAGGGAGTTCTCGTTCCGCGTAGACACTTCTATCAACTATGCGGCTGTTGATGGACCCGCTGGAAAGATCGGGACTTCAGGCTTTCGTTCCATCTCGTCCTTTCTCTCAAGTTCGGATTCGGTCGAACCGGTGATCAGCCGGGCGCTACGATCATATGTGAAATACGACCAGGCCCACTGGATCATCACCAACAACCGGTTCCGGAAACCAACAAGGTACAGGATGTGAACAAAAAGCCACATCAGCCAGGCAAACAGCCCCGAAACCTTCCAATTCTTGATCTGTCCAACCGCTGCAGCGCGCCCGATGGTAGCCAAACTGCCCTTGTCAATGTAGTGAAAGGTTCGACGGCTGTGCCCTTCAATTTCTCCTCCGATAGTTTTGGCGACGTAGCGCCCTTGTTGAATCGCAACCGGAGCGAGGCCGGGTAGTTGGTTGTCCTTGTCGTCTTTGGCAGACGCCAGATCGCCGACAACAAACACCTCAGGGTGTCCGGGAATGGTCAACTCCGCATTGACCTGCACCAATCCGCGCCTGTCCACTGGAGCACCTAGAAGTCGCCCTAAGGGATTGGCAGCCACTCCGGCTGCCCAAATCGTTACCGCCGTCGGCAGAAATTCGTTTCCGAAGCGCACACCAAATTCGTCGACGCGCGTAACCATAGTCGATAGCTTTACTTCGACACCAAGCGATTGAAGTTGGCGAAGAGCCGATTGCGATAGGTCCTCCGAATAGTGGGGAAGCACGCGGGGGCCCGCTTCGATCAGCAGAATACGCGTCTTTCGTGGATCGATATGGCGGAAGTCCTCCGCCATCGACTTCCGAGTGATCTCGGCTAACGTGCCCGCCAATTCGACTCCCGTCGGTCCGCCGCCGATTACTACGATGTTCATCGGTTCATGTCTGCCGCAGCATAGCGCCTCGCGTTCGGCAGCCTCAAACGCAAGAAGCACCTTCCGCCGGATTTCCGTTGCATCTTCGACCGTCTTCAGGCCAGGGGCATATTTCGCCCACTCCTCGTGGCCAAAATAGGAGTGTGTAGCACCCGCGGCAACAACAAGATAGTCGTAAGGAATCGAAAAATCCTTCAACAACACGCGGCGGCTCTCAAGGTCAAAGCCCGTTACTTCGCCTAGCACAACCTCCACGTTTCGTGCTCTGCGCAGCACACGACGAACCGGCGACGCAATATCTCCCGGCGATAGTCCTGCCGTCGCAACCTGGTACAGCAAAGGCTGGAACGTGTGATGGTTCTTACGGTCGATGATAGTAACGTCAACGGGATAGCGGGATAGCTTGCGCGCGGCGTTCAATCC
>JAEYQK010000094.1 GCA_023410055.1 Acidobacteriota bacterium | reverse complement strand
GTTTACGGCTTCTACTTTGTCCTCGCTCGTAAAGGCCGGCGTGATGTTCAAGAAGAGCACTGGCAGTCCGGCAGAGAAGATGGCGCTGGACAACGTATCGGTCGATTCGAGTGCCAGCAAGCTGCAGTTGCACTTCAAGACCGACGACAAGAAGTTTCAGTCGCTCATGAACACCGAATTGTTTGCGGCCGTATCGCACTGAGTTTTCTAAACACGATCTAAAGGGCCTCCTGACCGGAGGCCCTTTCTTATTGACGCGAGTACGTATCCGCTCTATTGCACGGTGAATCGAGCCGACTGCCTCGTGCTTTGGGTTGAGACCTTATCGGTCACGTTGATTGTCACTTCGTAGACGCCTGGTTCAAAGGACGTAAGCGGAAGCGTCTTCTGGAGCGTGATCTGCTCACCTGCGTTCGGAAGCTGGGCGGTGCTCTCGGACTGTTTCCAAACAGATCTCTTTGTTGTTGTGTTAACTATCTCGTAATCGATCGTCGCGTCTGCTTTATGTGTTTTCTCACTGACGTTCAGGTTATAAGCCTGCATCCACATATTCAGCTGTTCTGGGCGCTTGAACAGTGCAGGCTTGCCGTCAGATGAATCAAGGCGCGGGCGGACTTTTGTGTCGCCAATAACAAAGCTGCCGCCAAAATCTCTGGCAATGCGCTCCATCACGTCGGCAAGAATGAGCGTCGAGCTGGCAAGCTTGTCGTCTTCGTATTCAGGTACCTTGAAGCCTTTGCTCCACGTGCCGACGCGATCACTGTTTACGTCCTTTACGACCAAATCAAAACGATAGCGTCCCGGAAGCAACGGCAGACCCTTCCAGTAAACGTGAGTGTTGTCAGTGATCCTGGGCAGGAGGGTGTCGGCGACCATGTCTGTGACCGTATCTTCGAAACTCTGGACGATCTTGCCGGTAATTGTCGTTACCCGCCCGAAGATGTTGACCGTCATCCTCTGCACACCATCTTTGCCGCTCCAGACAACTTCGTTGTTCTTGATTTGAACAGAGAGAGGTACAAGAACAGTAGTTGGCGTGAGCCGAACAAAATCGGCACGCACGTCGAAGGTGAGGGGATTGAGATGGATGATGTGACCCACCTGGGCTTCGAGATCTCTAAACTTGATCTCAGGGGGTCGAATTATTGCTGCGTTTCTTTCGACAAGAGCGAATTGCCGTGAATCTTTATCGAACGACGTGATTTCGAAATCATGCTGATGCCCAGGCACGTTTTTGAGAACGGCCTTCTCCTGCGGATCGACTGCAATGTGGTAGTCGCCACACATGCAGGTGTCGACGAATTCGATTTCGATCTCCTGCCCAAGGCTCTTTCCCTGAAGATAACGATATCGCCACACTTCATAGGGGCCCGCAACGCCACCATTTTGACCTGTCATTCCTTCCACCGGTCCACCAGTGGGATGACTTTCGATCTGATCGGGCGGCCCCCATGCGATGTAGATGTGGCCGCGATCGGTAAGCCACCCTGCTTTTCCAGCTGAGAAGTGTTCGTTCGCGTAAGCTACGCGACGATAATGTTCTTCTTTGTACTCGTTTTCGACAGTGTCGGGCGTTGGGTCACGGCGAGCCCAAACCATCTCGATAAAATTCTCCTTCTCTTCGTCGTTGGTTAATTTGGAGAAGGCGTCCCGCTCCTCGTCGGTTATTATCCACTTAACGGCATCACTATCAGGCCAACCAGCGAATGGATCTTCCTTCTTAAGTGCCTTCTGTTGTTTCTTGCGCGTTTTGTCGTCGATTTGGCGTTTCAGCGGATCGACTTCGGGCTGTTTTTGAGTGGATGACTTGCTCTGCTCCGGGGTTGACGGGGTTGTCGGCTGCGTCTGGGCGACTGCCGGAACAATCAGGGACACTGCCACGAGTACGTGCAAGAAACGGGAAGACATAGATGACACATTTCTCCCTTCATGAACGAATTCCAGAATTCTAGGTGGTCGAAGAAGCTAAGGCAATCAGGAACGACTTGCTCAACTCCGAGCCTGGGGAGGGGCGGAGAAGGTTCGATCAACGCAAGGTTCCGATTATTGACTTAAGGAGACTAGCGTGTAAAGCTTAACTTACCTCAGGTGCCCGCATGGGCATAAAAGGGAAGTCCGGTGAAAGACCGGCGCGGTCCCGCCACTGTGAGTGAGGGAGTCGTTTCACTGAGCCACTCGATGATTCGGGGAAGGCGAAACGGCCCGCAGATAGTCTGCTACCTCCAAGCCAGGAGACCTACCAGAGGGAACCATACGACTGACTTTCTGCGGAGATCAGGAAGAATGCGGCACCTGCCTACATTCCCCTTTAGCGTCTCCCCGCTCAGAGTGCAGAAAACTCGAGTGGGACGTCCGTCGTCAAGTTCCAGAGGACGCAGATAATGACAAGCATTTCCACTAAGAAAGGCGACGCTGGCGAGACCGGCCTCGCAGGCGGTACTCGCGTATCGAAGGCGGCGCTGCGTGTCGAGGCATACGGCACGGTGGACGAGTTGAATTCGTCCATGGGCTTTGCGCGCGCCATCTGTGACGATCAGGAGCTATGCGATCGTGCCAAGGTGATTCAGAAGCAGCTTTTCCAGATAAGTTCGTCACTCGCAACTCCGGTCGAGAGCCGCAAAGGGACATCACCGGTTACTGAGTCAATGATCGACGGGCTTACAGAACAGGTTCATCAGTTGGAGTCTGTCGACGGAATCCTGTCGGATTGGTCCGTTCCTGGAGAGTCCGCGGCGGGAGCGGCGTTTGATGTTGCGCGAACCGTGTGCCGCCGCGCGGAACGCTGTGTGGTTCGAATGATGGATTCCGGTGACGTGGTGGAGCCGAGTGTGGTTGCGTACTTAAATCGCCTGTCCGATTTGCTATGGCTATTCGGCAGGAAGCTGGAAGCCAGCGCTGGAGCCGATTCATCGCTCCGCAAATTGAATGCAAAGGGCGGACCGCGATGGTCGAGAGCATGGTGAGCCGGTGAGTGTTCGAACGCGTATATGGAGTCTGGGGGCTCCGCTGGTGCTCGCGATGATGGTTGTCACGATTGCGGCTGGAGTAAACAAGTTTGCGTCTCCTCCTGGGGGGCTGCAACTTGCGCATGTAGAACGCGACGCGTACAAGAGCCCGGAGATCCATGTTGGTGGCCCTGAGTATCCGCGAGAAGCTTTCGACAATGATGGCGTGCGGGTTGAGATTCCGCATCCGGCAACGAGAATCATTTCGCAGTCGCGATCGATCGAAGAGAACCTGTACTCGATTGTGCCCCCAGAACACGTCGTTGGCGTGAGCGCGAGTGCGTACGAGACGAGCACGAGTGATGTTTACCCCTACGTCCAGCGTTATCACCCGGCGGTTGCATCGGATCTCGAGCGCAGTTTGAGACTGAATCCCGACTTGATTATTGTTTCGAGTTCGGGGCGGGCGGACATGTCAAGTCTGCTGCGCAGTACGGGAG
>JAEYQK010000090.1 GCA_023410055.1 Acidobacteriota bacterium | reverse complement strand
TCCGCGCTCCCGCTCTTCCGGCGCGTTGTCGATCGAATCGAACGATCGGAACTTGATGTTCGGATTGTGCTTCGCCAGCACCTTCGTGATCGCCGCCGTCAACGTCGTCTTCCCGTGGTCAATGTGCGGGATCGTTCCCACGTTCACGTGCGGTTTGCTGCGGTCAAATTTCTCTTTCGCCATTTCTCACTCCGTAAGCTATTAATTCTTCGCTTAACTAACGGGCGTCACCGCCCCGGGTTGAACTCGTACCAAAACCTATTTAGTTACAGTCTTGCCTTGAACCTTAGCAATGATTTCTTCAGCGACCGAGCGTGGAACTTCTTCGTATTTCGAGAAGTGCATCGAGTACGTTGCCCGCCCCTGAGTGTTCGAGCGCATCTGCGTCGCGTATCCAAACATTTCCGAAAGCGGCACGTGCCCGCGGATCACCTGCGATCCCGCGCGGTGCTCCATTCCCTCAATCCGTCCGCGGCGCGAGTTCAGGTCGCCGATGATCGCGCTCATGTACTCTTCCGGGACGACCACCTCGATCGACATGATCGGTTCCAGCAGCACAGCACTGGCCTTTCGAGCAGCTTCCTTGAAGGCCATCGAGCCAGCAATCTTGAATGCCATTTCGCTAGAGTCAACTTCGTGGTAGCTGCCATCGTACAGCGTCACCTTGACATCCACCATCGGGTATCCAGCGAGGAAGCCGCCCTCCATAGCCTCCTTGACACCTTCATCGATCGGCTTGATGTATTCCTTCGGCACCGACCCGCCTTTGATATCGTTGACGAACTCGTAATCTTTCCCCGGGTTCGGTTCGATGCGAATCTTGGCATGGCCGTACTGACCCCTACCGCCGCTCTGGCGAATGAACTTGCCGTCCGCTTCGGCGGGCTTCCGGATCGTCTCGCGGTACGCGACCTGCGGCTTGCCAACGTTCGCCTGAACGTTGAACTCGCGCATCATGCGGTCCACGATGATTTCCAAGTGCAGCTCGCCCATTCCACGAATGATGGTCTGGCCGGTTTCCTGATCGGTCTGCACGCGAAAGGTGGGATCCTCTTGCGCAAGCTTCTGCAGCGCGATTCCCATCTTCTCTTGGTCAGCTTTCGTCTTTGGCTCAACAGCGACATCGATCACCGGCGCAGGGAACTCAATTGATTCCAGGAGAACCGGATCATTCTTGTCGCAAACCGTGTCGCCAGTCGTTACATTCTTGAGTCCAACAACCGCACAGATATCACCGGCAAAAACTTCCGTGATCTCTTCTCGCTTGTTCGCATGCATGCGCAGCAGGCGGCCGATACGTTCCGACCTACCCTTGCTGACGATGTACACGCTGTCACCCGTTTTCAACTGACCCGAGTAGACGCGGATGAACACCAGTTGCCCGACGAACGGATCTGTCATGATCTTGAAGGCCAGCGCCGAGAACGGCTCACCATCCTTCGCGTGACGGAGAACCTCCGCCCCCGTGTCAGGATTCGTGCCCTTAATCGCCGGAATGTCCAGCGGAGAAGGAAGGAATGTGACCACAGCATCCAGCAACGGCTGCACGCCTTTATTCTTGAAAGCCGAGCCGCACATGACCGGGAACAGCTTCATGGCAATTACGCTCTTGCGCAGCGACTTCTGCAGCTCTTCCGGCGTGATCTCCTCGCCTTCCATGTACTTGTGAAGTAACTCGTCGTCGTTCTCGACGATGGTTTCCACCATCTGATTGTGGAAAGCCTTCGCCTTCTTCACCAAGTTCTCGGGAATCTCCTGCTCAACGTACTCGGCGCCCAGTGTCTCATCGAGCCACACATAGGCCTTCATCGTGAATAGGTTGATCGAGCCCCTAAACTTGTCTTCTGCACCGATAGGAAGCTGGATGGCCACGGGCCGGGCGGCTAAGCGCTTGCGAATGGTGTCAATGGCGTGCTCGAAATCGGCACCCATCTTATCCATTTTGTTGATAAAACAAATGCGCGGCACTCCGTACTTATCAGCCTGACGCCAGACAGTCTCCGACTGCGGCTCGACACCGTGCACGGCATCAAACACGGCCACGGCGCCATCTAGCACTCGGAGCGAGCGCTCTACTTCCGCCGTGAAATCCACGTGACCCGGGGTATCGATGATATTGATGCGAATGTCGCGCCAGGAACAAGTCGTCGCAGCAGACGTAATCGTAATGCCACGCTCTTGCTCCTGCTCCATCCAGTCCATGGTCGCAGTGCCTTCGTGGACCTCGCCAATGCGGTGCGTTCTGCCCGTGTAGAACAGTACGCGCTCGCTCACCGTGGTCTTTCCGGCGTCGATGTGCGCCATGATGCCGATGTTGCGGCAACGCTCTAATGGAACCTGTCTTGGCACTTCCTACCTACTTCCCTTCCGAGGCCTGTAAATCTCGTGTGTGGGGACGGGATTTGCCCGTCCGAACGCATCGTTTACCACCGATAATGCGCAAATGCCCTGTTGGCTTCCGCCATGCGGTGGACGTCTTCCTTCTTCTTGATCGAGCTGCCACGGTTATTTGCCGCGTCCAGCAACTCGTTCGCTAGCTTGTCCTGCATGCCCCTCTCACTGCGGGCACGGCTATAGGTCAAAATCCAGCGGATTGCGAGCGAAACGCGCCGATCCGGATTCACTTCAACCGGAACCTGATAATTCGCACCACCCACGCGTCGGGTCTTGACTTCCAGCAACGGCTTGGTATTCTCGATGGCTTTCTTGAACAGCTTCAGGGCCTCGTCGCCGCCCTTCTGTTCCATCTGCTGCAGCGCACCATAGAAGATGCTTTGCGCCGTGCTTTTCTTGCCGCCCCACATCATGCAGTTCACGAACTTGGTGACCAGCGTGGAGCCGTAGATTGGGTCAGCCGCTACTTCGCGCTTCCCGATATGTCCTTTTCTTGGCATTCTCTTTAACTCTCTGCTCTCGAGCCGCGACTTGCGTCCGGCTTAGCGCTTCACCGGCACCCGCGTGGGCACCGATTACTGAACATTACCTCGTATTATTTCGCGCGCTTCGCGCCGTATTTCGAACGCCCCTGCTTCCGTCCTGCGACTCCAACTGCGTCCAGCGTCCCGCGCACGACGTGATACCGCACGCCAGGAAGATCCTTCACACGGCCGCCGCGGATCAGCACTATCGAGTGCTCCTGCAGGTTGTGGCCGACTCCAGGAATGTAGGTGGTCACCTCAATGCCGTTCGTCAGACGAACGCGCGCTACCTTACGCAGCGCCGAATTCGGCTTCTTGGGCGTCTGGGTGTAAACACGGGTACAAACGCCGCGCTTTTGCGGGCATTCCTGCAACGCCGGGCTGGCCGTCTTGTACTTCGGCGACGTGCGTCCCTTGCGAACCAGCTGATTAAACGTAGGCACTCTTGCCGCTCCTTCTTAACTCTTCCGGACCGCTCCTGCGCTCCAGATCAACTCATCTCACAACCACCTTGACACGAGACCCACTGCCCAGGCGGCGCGCTTCTGCTTTCATCCTTTACAGGACTGGCCGGCTTATCGCCCGCCATACTTTCCCCGGCACACAAGCGCACAGAGAGAATTTGCAGTTTCCTTTGGCTGGGCCCACGACGGTGGCGTCTAGCCTTGCTGTAGGAGACGCTCCGTTTCGTTAGCCTCGACCTGCATACCCTCCCGACTAGGGCAGGAGGTAGCGCAGGTTCATTGTCAGCGAGGCACCCTGTTCACAAACGCTTACCGTTCTAGGGTGTACTTCTACGGCCTAACCACGGTTAAGCCAAAATTGCTCGCAGAACCGTTCAAATATAGCAACTCAGAGTGACCACGTCAACCCCAGCACTCCGAGGGAATCACATTGAGCCAATTAAGCTTCTCGCTGGAGTCATTCTAAACGCACACGCATGATAATGCCCACTAAAATCGTCCGCCGAGCCTTCGTTTGCGCAAAACTCTGTAAACCCCGACGGGAAATGCAGAGTAACCTAGCCGCTGTCTTTGAATTCTTCTACCTTGCTGGAATCCGCCATTACTTGCTACTGTATTTTGAAACGAACAACAACTTCAATGAGTGAATTGGGTTCTTGGCATCGTGTCCCCTGCCGGTAAGGAAGAGTGATGAATAAGTGCATTGTTCGTGTTCGTCGTGCGACCATAACCGCATTCTTAGTCTGTACCGCTATTCTTGTTAGCTCTTGTGGCAGTAGTTCATCGACCGCCAATCCTAACAGCGTTACGGGAAACTGGAGCATTACCCTGTACAACTC
>JAEYQK010000015.1 GCA_023410055.1 Acidobacteriota bacterium | reverse complement strand
TGTGTGGATTGTATCGTGAGACACATGCTTCGGAGCAGCGGCGGAACCGAGATCGGCCAGCTTGCCATCGGGCGATTGGACCATGTTCGAGCCGAGAGTTTCCCTTTGACACGGCTTGAAGCTGAATATAAGGTTGGCGAGAAAACGTTTTCTCGAAATGGCAGACTAGGGCTCCAGAACTGAACTTCGAGAACGTGTGCTTGATTGCCCATTAGGCAGTGTCCAAAGGAGAACAAACTTCATGGCTGATTCTGAAAAACGCAATGGTCTTACCCGCCGAGAGGCGCTAGTTCTTTCAGCCGCGGCAGGCGTGGCCATTGTGGCCGATAAGTCTGCACTCGCGTCCGACAGCGTCAAGACGGCAGCTCATACTGGACCGGGCAACTGCTCGACTCCGCGTTCGGCGGTCGCAAAGACCCAGTACGGCAAAGTGCGCGGCTACGTCGATGGTGGCGTTATCACGTTTAAGGGTGTCCCCTACGGCGATACGACCGCGGGAGAGAATCGCTGGCTTCCGGCCAAGCCTCCTAAGCCGTGGACGGATGAGTATCCGGCGCTGGTGTATGGCGCGAACTGTCCGCAGAACCTGCACACGTGGACTAGCCCTGAGCAGACTTTCATACAGGATTGGGACGACGGCTGGCAAAGCGAGGACATGCTGAAGTTGAATATCTGGACGCCCAGCCTGACCGGCAAGCGCCCGGTGATGTTCTACATTCACGGCGGCGGATTCAGCTTCGGTTCTTCTTACGAACTGCCCTCGCACGAGGGCGCGCAGATGGCGCGGCACCACGATGTGGTGCAGGTGTCGGTCAATCATCGCCTGAATGTTCTTGGTTTCCTGGATGTGTCCGAAATCGGCGGCGCGGCTTATGAAGACTCGGTTAACGTCGGCATGACCGATCTGGTCGCTGCGCTGCGCTGGGTGCATGAGAACATCGCGAACTTCGGCGGAGATCCGGATCGCGTGATGATTTACGGCCAATCTGGCGGCGGATCGAAGGTGACGACGCTGCTGGGAATGCCTTCGGCTGCGGGACTTATTCATCGCGCCGCGGCACAATCGGGCGGCGGCGGCAACATTCCTACGAAGGAACAACAGAAGGAAGTTGCGCGGCAGTTGATGAAAGAACTTGGACTCGCGCCGAACGACATCGGAGCGTTGCAGAAGATGGATTGGGCGAAGCTCAACGCGGCGGGCAATGCAGCGGTTGCGAAGATCAATCCGGCGGGTCCGTCGATGATGGGACCGGGGGCTCCGGGCAAGCCGCGCATTGGCTGGACGCCGTGCGTCGATGGCAAGGTGATCACGATGCGTTCGTTCTTCGATGCAGCGCCGGAGATCTCGAAGAATGTGCCCATGCTGATCGGCTCGGTGACCGAAGAAGGCAATCGCATGGCTTCGAAACCTACCGAAGCGGAATGGCATGCGGGTCTCGCCAAGGCGTATGGCGAGGAGAAAGCCACGGCACTGATCGCGGCGCTGAAGAAGGCATATCCGCAGAAGAAAGTTCAGACCTTGTCGTACATGTGCGGCAGCTTCGGATTGAACGGCATTGCGTTCCGCAACAACGTCGTGAAGATGGCAAAGCTGAAGCACGACCTCGGCGGCGCTCCGGCGTATGCGTACTACTTCACCTGGCAAACCCCGATTCTCGATGGACTGCCGGGCGCGTGGCATACGGCCGAGCTACAATTCTGCTTCGACAACACCAAGCGCTGCGAACAGGGAACCGGCAATACACCCGAGGCGCAAGCGCTGGCGAAGAAGATGGCTTCTGCCTGGGCCGCGTTCGCGGCGACCGGGAACCCGAGCATTCCGGGCTTGAAGTGGGAGCCGACCGATCCTGAAACGAACAAGACGATGATTTTCGATAACGACTGCCGCATGGTGAATGATCCTGATGCGGAAGCGCGCAAGATCATCTTGTCCTAATCTTTTGACCCTCACGGCCCACATCTGGCGATTCGGCGGATGTGGGCTTTTTGCTCATGGGACTATTGACCATCTGGGTACTCCTCCCCCATCCCCCCTCCAGTCAGTGATTTGTTGCAAACAAAGGTATTTAGCCACTATTTTCCGCTACAGTCGGCAATCTAAAGGAGTTACACGCAAAATGCGTGAAACAAAGGGGTTAGGAGGCGGTCGTTAGTCGTTGGCAAACCAACCACAGCCAGAGCCTAGACAACTGGAACTCTGCTCTATTACGAGGTTAGCAGGTTACTAGAGCAAACCCGACAAGGCGGGCGATACTGGATTTCGTTTGTGATCAGTGAGTTGCGGGCAAGGGAAGGAAGCGAGGGGCTTGACAGGAGATCGGCCCTCACGATCCCAAAATGAGATTACTGTACAGATGGCCTGTTATCGCCACCTATCTCGTTGAACTACGCTCGATTTCGGCGTAAAGTCCTGAGAACCTATGACATTTGAGGATGTGGCTGACCTGAACACAGTTGTGCCGATTCTGCTGCTCATTTCGGCAACGCTCTTCCTCTTGGGTGTCGCCGTGTGGTATCGAAAGCGTTCAGAGCGGAATAGAACGGCAGTGTTAGCTATTCCTGAGTCTCTAGACAGAGTTTATCTATTTCCATACGACACAATCGGTGCGCCGCGCCGATTTCGTAATTTGTCGCGTAGAACACGTAGCGGCGGTGTCCTATGGACGGCTGAACTTCCATCCTCAACGCCTAACGCCTTTGACGCTTACGTAAACGCCGAAATTCAGGATGGCAAGTTTTCAGCGCACACATGGTCTGGCATTGAAGTAGACATAGACCTTGATACCGGACTTGCTGTTGCAGTCAGACCGACGAAGTAGTTTCGGGGAATGACTGTCGGAAAATCGCCAAGTATTAAAGAATCCCGATTCGGAACGGTAGTGAGCGGGATGGCCTGATATCGACAGCTATCTCGCTATGTTGCAGATTCAAGTTGGTTTGCGCTCAGAACGTTTACAATCGCCGCTTCAATGCTGCAATCCTGACCGGAGTCTCATGTGGAAGTGCATGGGGTTGATGAAGCAAAAAGGAATGAGAAGTTCCTAAGCAAGGGGGAGAAGTCTTTCGTTTTCTTCATTGGCCTAGCCTCCGCCCCTGGGTGTCTTACCGTTCTATTTCTTGTTGCTGGACTTGCCGTAGAAGCAATTTCAGGACATTCCTCCCATTCATCTTTTCACGACCAGTTGACCGATTTCTTGAAAACAGTTCCCGCCGTACTCGCTCTTTTAGGCATTCTCACTCATCCTGTGGCTCTGCTGGCAACATCCATCGGTTCCTTCTCGCGCATGAGCAGGCGGGCCAAACTGCTCGGTTGGACAATCGTTGCGAGCGGAATTCTTGGATGGGCTGTTGCCTATGGGGTGATATGGATTCCGTACCAGCATCAATGAATCCCCTGCGGCGCTGAGCCAAAATTGCCGATTGCGGGATTAGAGGTTTGCCAACTGAACGGTTGTTGAGCAAATATCACGCATTATGGAAGGGCGCCCCTCTGGAGTAGGTTATGAGCATCGCAGCTCAGCCTACAAAAGGAGCACCGTTTCATGCAAAGCAGCGTGAAGTATATCGGGATGGATGTCCACCAGG
>JAEYQK010000088.1 GCA_023410055.1 Acidobacteriota bacterium | reverse complement strand
CTCGATGAGTTGCTCTCCTGGGGAACACCAGTACAAAGATACGGAATGAACCGCTGGGACGAAATGCGATTCCTGGCCTATGACCACAACTCCAAATCGAGCGATCTCAAAAGAGACGCGGCTCTCCCTCAAATTGTATGGTGGTCTCGCGAGCGTGGATTTCAACGGATGAACTTGGAGTTCAGTCCCGGAACTCAGCTCGTGGGCAAATGGAAGACGCGTGTGGTGCGGGGCAGATCGGTCTTCGTTCTCGACATCGTTGCAAATCAAGGCAAAGTTGGGGGCAATCTCGTAACGTACGATTTCGTTAATAAACAAGAGTCTCGGTCGCTCATCTATGATGTCCAAGCGCCTTGGAACCAGATGACATTCACGGCCATGATGGGCAAGGATGTTGTCCACTGGCGGCTCGTTGTGCCGCGAGACAGCGCTAAGGGCATGTTATACGGTAACCGTGGCGAGATGCTCATCGAGGAGCCCGTCGAAAGAGAGTAATGCTGTGATTCGGGTTTCAACGGCCCGATGGCCAGATCGCCCGATCACGAAATCACCCGATCACCGATGGGTTACGACTCTTCTCCGACGCGCAGCACGGCCAGGAACGCTTCTTGCGGGATGTCGACTTTGCCGATCCGCTTCATTCGTTTCTTGCCTTCTTTTTGCTTTTCGAGCAGCTTGCGTTTACGGCTGATGTCGCCGCCGTAGCACTTGGCGATAACGTTCTTGCGGATGGCGCCGACGGTTTCGCGGGCAATGACTTTCGCGCCGATTGCTGCTTGAATTGCGACTTCGAACATCTGTCGCGGAATCAGTTCGCGCATTTTGCTGACCAGGGCGCGTCCGCGCTCGTAGGCCAGATCGCGGTGCACGATGATCGACAGCGCGTCGACCGGCTCGCCCGCCACAAGAATCTCCAGCTTCAGCATCGGAGATTCCCAATAGCCGGACATGTGGTAATCGAGCGACGCGTAGCCGCGCGAAACTGATTTCAACTTGTCGTAGAAGTCGAGCACGATCTCGACCAGCGGCAACTCGTAGGTCAGCATTACGCGCGAGCCGCTGAGATATTCGAAGTTCTTTTGCTTGCCGCGCTTCTCTTCAACCAGCTTGAAGATCGGGCCGACGTACTCTTCCTTGGTGATGATGGTCGCCATGATCACCGGCTCTTGAATCTTCTGGATCTCGCCCTGCGGCGGCCATTTCGACGGATTATCGATTTCTTCGACCGTGCCGTCGCTGTGCGTAATCATGAAGCGCACGCTGGGGGCCGTGGTGATCAGATCGATGTTGAACTCGCGTTCGAGGCGCTCCTGCACGATCTCCATGTGCAGCAAGCCAAGGAAGCCGCAACGGAAACCGAATCCCAGCGCGGCCGATGACTCCGGCTCGAAGAAGAACGAAGCATCGTTAAGGCGGAGCTTTTCGAGCGCATCGCGCAATAGTGTGTGTTCGTGCGAATCGACGGTGTAGAGTCCGGCGAACACCATCGGCTTGATCTCTTCGAAGCCGGGCAGCGGTTCGATCGAGGGACGGTCATCGTCGGTGATGGTGTCCCCAACTTTCGCGTCTGCAACGTTCTTGATGTTGCCTATGATGAACCCAACTTCGCCCGCCGAGAGTTCATCGACTTCGATCGGCTTGGGCGATTGCACGCCTAGTCCTTCGACCTGGAAGACTTTGCCGTTGGACCACAGGCGGATCTTCTGCCCCTTGCGTAGCGAGCCCTGGAACACGCGAGCAAGCACGATCACGCCGCGATACGGATCGAACCAGGAGTCAAAGATGAGCGCCTGCAGCGGGTTATCGACCGATCCCTTTGGCGGCGGGATGCGCTTGACGATGGCTTCGAGGACTTCGTGAACGCCCTGTCCGGTCTTGGCGCTGATAAGCAGCGCATCGGTCGCGTCGAGGCCGACGGCACCTTCGATCATCTCGCGGCTGCGCTCGACGTCGGAGCTGGGAAGGTCGATCTTGTTGATGACCGGGATGATCTCAAGGCCGTGATTGATGGCCAGGTAGGCATTCGCGAGCGTCTGGGCCTCTACACCCTGCGTGGCGTCAACCAGAAGCAGCGCACCTTCGCACGATGCCAGCGAACGCGAGACTTCATATGAGAAATCGACGTGTCCGGGCGTGTCCAGCAAGTTGAGCTGATAGGTTTCGCCGTCCTCTGCCTTGTACAACATGCGGACCGCATGGGCCTTGATGGTGATTCCGCGCTCACGTTCCAGATCCATTGCGTCGAGGACTTGTTCCTGCCCGGCCATCTCGCGGGCAGAGAGCGAGCCAGTCAGCTCAAGCAGGCGGTCTGAGAGCGTGGTTTTCCCATGGTCAATATGGGCAATGATCGCGAAATTTCTGATCTTCGTCCGGTCCATCAATACCTAAACAGTACTCACGTTGGTGACTGCGGAATGCGTACCACTGGTGGGAGTTCCAACAGGGGGACAAACACTGATTGTAGCATTTGGGGCGTGGTCAACCGGAGCCGCAGCGGGGCCTGACTGAGCCTGGCACTAGCCACATCCACTTCACCTGCTCTAGACTGCGATTAGTGTCGCAGCCCGACCAACTCGGTTTCAGCTTTCAGCCACCGGCACGCCGCGTCTGGACGGTGCGTGAGATTGTCTCTGCCGTCCGCACCCGCGTCGAGAGCGATTACACCGACGTCTTCGTCATGGGCGAAATATCGAACTTCCGCCCAGCCGACTCCGGCCACCTCTATTTCACACTGAAAGAAGATGGTGCCCAGATTCGCGTCGTCATGTTCCGCTCCCAGGCGCGACTGCTCAGGTTCCGTCCGGAAAACGGACTGCAAGTGATGGCCCGTGGCCGCGTGACGGTCTACGAGGATCGCGGCGAGCTTCAGATTTTGGCCGAGTTTCTCGAACCGAAGGGCGCGGGCGCGCTCCAAATTGCCTTCGAGCAACTGAAGGCCAAGCTGGCGAAAGAGGGGCTGTTCGAACAACCGCGCAAGAAGCCGCTGCCGTCGCTGCCGCACCGCGTCGGCATCGTGACCTCTCCGCGCGGTGCCGCCGTACAGGATTTCGTCAACATCATTCGCCGCCGGCATCAAGGCGTGCATGTGTTGATCTATCCGGCGCAGGTGCAAGGTGACCTGGCAGCATCGGAAGTGAGCAGCGGGATCAAGTACTTCAATCGCGCGAAGAACGTCGACGTCATCGTAGTAGCGCGCGGTGGCGGATCGATTGAGGATCTCGCGGCATTCAACGACGAAGGCCTGGCCCGCACGGTCGCGGCCTCGGCGATTCCGGTGATCTCGGCCGTAGGGCACGAGACCGACTTCACGATCTGCGATTTCGTCGCCGACTTACGCGCGCCGACGCCATCGGCGGCAGCGGAGTTGGTGGTTCGAACGGAACGCGAATTGTTGGACAGACTGGCGCACCTGCGCGAACGGCTCTCACGTGCCGTGAAGTTTCAGTTGTTGACCGCACGTCAATCGCTGGTCGAGCTTACGCGTCATCGGGCTTTCGACCGCACGACCGGGCTGATTCGGCGCCAGCAGCAACGGCTCGACGAACTCTCGTTCCGCCTGACAGGCAATGCTCGCGAGTTTCTGCGCCGCTATCGCCAGCGACTTGATGCGGCATCATCCAGCCTGCGCTATCACGACGTGCGGCGGACGCTAGCCGACAGTCGGCGGGTGCTTGAAGGGCAACTGAACACCCTAGCGGCTGTAATGGGTGGCTTAATCGTGTTCCGATACAATCGTCTCGAACGATTAAGGGCACAACTGAACGCGCTATCTCCAGTTGCGATTCTCGAACGCGGATACGCGCTGGTGTTCGATGCCTCGGGAAACCTGGTGAAGGATGCGGCGCAATTGTCGGCAAATGATGAGATAACTGCCCGCGTCTCGAAAGGCCGCATCCGCGCCATCATTCGCGAAAGTTTGCCAGAGTAGCTGCCAGTTTGTTTGTTATTCCGAGCGCAGCGAGGATCCCTACCTTTTTCGAAAATGTCGTAGCGAAAGGGATTCCTCCGCTCCGCTTCGCTCCGGTCGGAATGACAATTCTCACGTTGTGCGATACATCAAAGCCCCGAACCGCATCTATAACCAGTGACTTAGAAAGGAGTACTGCAATTGGGAAAGTTCTTGGCGGGGATCATTTTCACGCTGGTAGTAGGATTCATCGTCTCCTACGCTTACGTCCATTATGGCCACATGGACCTGAGCGCCGACGCGCCCTATAACAAGGTTGAAATGTTCTACGTTCGCGGGATGCTCGACCGCTGGGCCGAGCGCACGGCCCCGAAGACCGCGAATCCAGTGCAGGCCACCGACGCGAATATGATCGATGGCGTGAAGCTCTATAAAGAAGACTGCGCCGTCTGCCACGGCTCGCCGCAGAATCCGATTGCTGAAATCGGAGTAGGCCTATACCCCCGTGCGCCGCAATTCATGAAGCGTCCGCCAGACGATATGAGCGAAGCCATGATCTTCCAGATCACCAAGCGCGGCGTCGCCCGCACCGGCATGCCCGCCTGGAGCAAGAACATGAACGACACAGACATCTGGAAGATCACCACGTTCCTGAAGAACATAGAGAAGCTGCCGCCTGCCGTCGATGCCGAGTGGAAGAGTTCGCCCGTGGGAGCGCCACTTGCCCCGGCACAAGGCAAGACCAATACGGCTCCGTCACCGGAAACCGAACCGGCGGGCAAGCACGATCATCACGAGCACTAGTCGAGAACACTCCAGTCCTCCCCGGCCCGGCCTACCGGGCGGGGGTCGACCGAGTCTTTCGGGCTGCAATAACGCACTCGAAAGTAGCAACTGTTTGTTGACCAGTGCCCCGCCAGAGGTTACGATTCAATCTTCGGTAAGAACATAGGGGTGTGACTCTGCCGCAGTAAACGGACGCGCTTGGGGTTGGACGCTGGTTAGCGCGCAATGTCTTTCCTTTACACACGTTCCGGTAGGCAAGTACACTGTCGTTTACCGCAAAATGCCAGGTAGGAGGCGCCATTCAGATGGCATCTGTAGAAGAAAAGGTAAAGCAGATCATTGTGGAACAGTTGGGTGTGGACGAAGCTGAGGTTACGCCTACCGCTTCGTTCGTTGACGACCTCGGAGCCGATTCGCTCGACCGCGTCGAGTTGATCATGGCCTTCGAAGAGGCCTTCGACATCGAAATCCCCGACGAGGAAGCCGAAAAGATTAAGACCGTGCAGGACGCCACCGAATACGTCGACAAGCACGCGAAGGTGGGCAAGTAGGCTTCTGCCGTTATTGTTCACAAGGTTGACCGAGCCGCGCTCCAACAGCGCGGCTTTCCCAAGAAAAGTAGCACCCGTTGCTAGTACCTGGTTGGCTAGCGATCGGCAATGTCCCAACAACAACTAGGTACTAGGTACTCCAAACTAGGTACTAACGAGGTTTTCATGGCATCCGTAGAAGAACGCGTAAAACAGATCATCGTGGAACAACTCGGCGTTGACGAAGGCGAAGTCACCCCCAGCGCTAACTTCATTGACGACCTGGGCGCCGATTCGCTCGACACCGTCGAACTCGTGATGGCCTTCGAAGAGGCCTTCGACATCGAAATCCCCGATGAAGACGCCGAGAAGATCCGTAGCGTTAAGGACGCAATCGACTACATCGATCAGCACGCGAAAGGGAAATAGTGGCTCGTCGCGTCGTAGTTACCGGAATCGGGCTCATTTGCGGAGTTGGCAACAACGTTGACGAGGTATGGAAAGCTCTCCTCGCCGGCAAGAGTGGTGTTGGCAAAATCACGCATTTTGATGCCGCACAGTTCGGCTCTCAGATCGCGGCCGAAGTGAAGAACTTCGATCCGCTGAACTGGGTCGAGAAGAAAGAAGTAAAGAAGATGGGCCGCTTCATCCACCTGGCGCTCGCCGCCGCGGATGAAGCCATGAAGATGTCCGGGCTGAAGGTGACGGAGGCCAACGCGACCCGCGTCGGCGTCCACATCGGTAGCGGCATTGGCGGCTTTGATGTCATCGAACGAGAGCACGCCAATTTGTTGTCCGGGGGGCCACGTAAGATTTCTCCTTTCTTCATCCCTGCAGCCATCGTGAACCTTGCTGCCGGCCACGTTTCCATCCGGTACGGCGCCAAAGGGCCTAACGAGGCCACCTGTACTGCTTGCACCACCAGTGCTCACGCAGTCGGCGACGCTTTCAAGATCATTCAGCGCTGCGATGCCGACGTCATGATCGCCGGCGGGACCGAAGCTGCCATCACCCCCATGGGCGTTGGCGGATTCGCCGCCATGCGCGCGCTATCAACCCGCAACGACGAGCCTGAAAAGGCAAGCCGCCCGTGGGACAAGGATCGCGACGGTTTCATCATCGGCGAAGGTTCCGGCATTCTGATCCTCGAAGAACTCGAGCACGCGTTGTCGCGTGGAGCGAAGCCGCTGGCCGAAATGGTTGGCTATGGCATGAGCGCCGATGCATACCACATCACACAGCCTGCCGAAGGCGGCGAGGGCGGTTATCGCGTCATGATGAACGCCATCAACGACGCGAAGATTTCGCCCAAGGATGTCGCCTACGTCAACGCGCACGGCACGTCGACTCCGATCGGCGACCGTCTTGAGTGCGAAGCCATTAAGCGGGCGTTCGGAACAGGGATCAGCGTCAGCTCGACCAAGTCAATGACAGGACACGTGCTGGGTGGCGCCGGTGGCATTGAAGCAGCCATTACCGTGCTCAGCCTTCGTGACCAGATCATCCCCCCGACGATCAATCTCCATCATCCGGATGAAGGTCTCGATCTGGACTTCACCCCGCTCGTCGCCAAAAAGAAAGAGATGGAATTCGCTCTTTCGAACTCCTTCGGCTTCGGCGGGACCAACGGCAGCTTGTTGTTCCGTCGTTGGCGGGACTGACATCATCGGGTGATAGCGTGATCTGGTGATCGGGTGATTTGAACTCAATGCGAAAGGCGCTCTTGACGGAGCGCCTTTTTGCTGCGGTCTAGTTTCTTGTATAGGGACGGGCTGTACCCCGTCCGGCAAACTAGCGTCGATGACCGGGGGTGCTCCATCTTTCGCCGGTATTGCGAAGGGTAGTCTTCAAACTTTGTATTGCGCAACCAGTCTCGGCCTAAGTCTCATCGTTCTTGGCAGATTTGGGCCCCACCAAGGCCCGTTTTGGGATTACTTAATACATGCGTGAATTCTCGCCAACAATCGCGCCGCACTAGTTGATTCCGGTGCGTCCCCGCCCGCCACACTCGTAAGCTTCCAATTTGCGCAAGTGCACTGAGGATGCCGAAACTCCGGACAAGAGCGGTCATTTGGCAGTCCTCTGCAGGTCCTCCGTCACTTGTTCCGCCATCTGCAGCAGCAAAACCAAAAGGCGGGAGGGCACTGGGAGTCACGAGCGGGATGTACCAGTGGCTCCCAGCGGTCTACGAATTATTTGGCGATTGCTGATGGAGGCGTAGGCACATCCACGATGTAGACATCCTGTTTCTCGGTCAAGATGCCGAGACGCCGGCCGTCTGCTGAGAATTGCGCGTACAAGATAGGACAGTTGAACGTCAACTCCTGACGCTGCGCCATGTTGGACAAATCGTAGATGGTGATGCGTCCGGGCTCACGCTCGGCGGCAAGCAATCCAGCCTTGGCCGACACTGCTGGCGCTTTGCCAAAGAATTGTCCAATGCGTTTGGCCTGCAAGTTGTAGATGAGCAGACGATCATTCGTGTCCGCAAAAACGAGGTAGTTACCGGAGGGGTTCATATCCTTGATTCGGAATGAGCCCTTGCCGGTGTCGATCGGGAAGCGAGCGATCGGGTTTCCTGTGCGTGCATCAAGAGCGGCGATGAAGTAGCTTTGTTCCTTGTCATCGATCGCCGAAACCAGTCGGGCCGCTTCAGGGTCCTGTTTGATTTCATCTTTCGCGGCGCGCGTCGACAGGTCCCACGCGAGAATGAGGATGTTCTCCGTCGGATTCCAGCCGTATTCCGGCATACGCTTGAACTGTCTGGACCAGAGCATCTGGCCCGTCCGGAAGTCATGCACTTCCATCGTCACGTCACGACCCGGATGCTCGTCAGCATCTTTCGCACTAAGAACGAGGTAGGTCGAACCCACCGAGTCCACTCGTTGTCGCTTCTGGTACTTCACGACTTCAGCCATTGCGGGCTTGACCAGATCAATGGTCGCTATCGTGTCACCTTGCTTGTCGTTCTCTTCTTTAACTAGTTCCTTTTCGCTCACGCCTTTGGTGCGGAGCTTCCGAAAGCGGTTCGGCGCAGCGAAGTCGATCAATGCACCGTTTCGTTCGAGCCATGTCCCGCGGAACGCTGCAAGACCCCATGTACCTGTGCCGCTCAAGTCCCATATTCTGCCGCGGCTGCGATCGCTGACAGCAAGCATCGAAAGGTCGGGCGAGAAGACGGTGGCGAGTGTTGATCCGAGCGGCGCGCGGGGCAGTGTCGTCGCCGCGATCGGAGTCGTTTGAGGTCTCCGGTACAGCGCTACTTCCCCGGTGCTGCGCTCGCTAACCCACGTACCGTCGTAAACGTCCAGCGCATCGGTCTTACTCGCTAGAAAGATCTTGTTCAGCTTCAAGTCCATCAGTCCGGCGGGAGTCTCGATCAGCGGACGGACGATCGCAAACTCGCCAGCGCTGGGAGCCTGAATTGCCAATGGCCCGATATGAAGCCCTGACTGGATCACCTCACCGGACGGAATTCGAACGATCTTCGAATCGTAACCTTGATCGCCATCGACGCCCAGGACGCGATCCGGTCCCATGAACGCAAAGGCGGTCTCCATGATCGTCTTCAGCGATCCCGGCAACTTCAGCTCCTGCTTTTCCTTTAGGTCGTAACCGAAGGTGAAATGTGATATGCCCGCCAGGAAGTAGCGTCCGTCACTCGAGAAATCCATGGTGAAGGCAGGGCCACCTTTTAAGATCAGGTACTTGTACACAGCCCATCCCCGCCCGTCGTTGACCGACGCGTCGAGGAAGTTCTTCTTATCGAAGATGACCTGGTCCGTCGCGACATCGATCAGGCGTATTCCAATCGGAAGAAATTCATCCGCATCAGGCTTGAAGCAAGCCAACACAGAACCGTCGGGTGACAGCAGGGTTCGCAGGCAGCCCCGGAATACGTACACATCGTTGACGTTCACTTCCCGCTTTTCAGCCACGCTCCACTTGTACACGCGCAAGGCTTCGTTGTTGAACACGACAAACTGCGAATCAGGAGTGAAGTGGGCCGGTTCGCTGTTAGGTGCATCGATTCGGAACAGGAACTGCAATGGCTCTCGTTGAAGCACGAAGACGTTTGTATCGTCCTGCGCCAGCAGAAGACGGCCATCCGGGCTGAACCGGAAGTGCTTCAGTTCGCCGCGGAGCGGAGGATCGAGTGGCTTCTTGGTCGCCAACCCTGGCACTGATTCCTGTTTTCCAAAACCTGAGAAATGCAGAAGAGCATTTTTCCACTTGTCGTAGTCGGCCTGTGATGTCGGCTGCACAGCCTCGACGCACGACCGCGGCAACCCAGATGCGACGTGAGCGAACTCGCGCAGTCGTTTCGTTTCGGGAGCAGGAGAACTGAAAACATCGGAGAGCCATCCTCCCTTGCGTCCTTTGCGTTCCGTGAAGCGATCCCAGAACTCCACCACGCCCTTGGGATCGTAGCCTGCCCGTGCCGTCGCGAATACGGCCAGCTCATCGGCGCCGAGCTGGGCCTTGTCCATATCGACTTCGATCCGAGCCTCGTGCTTGCGATAACTGTCGAGCAAGTGGTGATATTTGTTCTCGATGTCCTCGCGATCCCCTACCGATGTCACATTGATGAGGACCTTGAAATACTTCGTGATCGTAACTGCGCTATCGTGATTGAGCTGATGGCCCATTTCGTGGGCGACCACGCCGGCAAGTTCGTCCTCGGTCTTTGTGGAAGCAATCAATTTCCGAGTCACGTAGACGCGTCCGCCGGGCAGTGCGAAGGCATTCGCGTCAGGATCGTCAACGAGATAGAAGCGGAACTTTAGGCCAGAAGGTGGCATCTGGCGGACGATCCTCTCACCGATGCGACGCAGCGGATCCACCAGTTCCGGGTCCTCGATGATACGCAGGCTCTGCGCCATCGGTTGGGCAACAATCTCACCAAGCTCAACTTCCTGCTGCTCTGAAAAGATGTTCGCTCTTTGCGAACGTTCCAGCTTCGGCAATTGAGGGCAAGTGGACTGTGCTGTGGCAGAGATCGAGGCGAGTCCGAGAGATAAGAAGACCAAAGAAATTGTAACGAGTCGCATGTCCCGTTCCGCTGAAGAGATGAATTAGCACGAAAAAATCGGCGACCCATTGTACTCTGAATTGTCGTGGAAGCCGGAGATGAAATTCTCGATGCGAGAGATCAGATCGGGTTGAAACGCGACTCTGACCCTCACCCGCTGAACTGGCTAGTCTGCACGCTCAAGTGCTCGGACAACTATCGTGCCTTCGAGTAGTCTGGTACCATTCCGGCCATGCTGATCAAAGAAGAAGCCGGGCCGCATACTATCCTTGGGCAATAGGAACCCACTCAAGCCAATAACAGGCTTGAACAGGCCACGGTATCGTGTGGTGACCGGACAGCCCGTCCTTGCTCTCCCTTCGAGTCCTTAGCGTCCTTTGCGTTGAACGGTTTTGGGTTTTCAAATCACCCGATCACCCGATCACGCAACCCCCCGATGTTCTTACCAGCCTCCGCCGCCTCCCCCGCCACCCCCTCCGCCTGAAGATCCTCCGCCGCCGCTGCCCGAACTGCTGCCGGGAGCGCTGGCCGATGCGGCAATCGCGCTGGAGAAGCTGCCCGCAAACGATGACGCGAAGTCGCCCGCAGCCAATCCGGCAAGTGTTCCGCCCGTGAACCACACTGGCGAGTAGGTACCGCCGGACTCTCTGGCTGCTTGCGCCAGAACGCTGGCGAACTGGTCGGCCCAGGCCTGCTCGACATCAAGCGCGAGTGCGTACGGAAGATACTTCTCGAAGAGCGCAGGCGTCTTGTCCGGCGGATTCATCCGGTTCAACCGGTCACCTTCGACTGCGCTCAAGAACATTTTGAAGCCCTCGACCTGGTCCATCATCTTGCGACCGAGGCGGGTCGGGGCTTTCAGCAGGTGATGAAAGAGGACTGCCATTCCCGCAAGTCCGGCGATAGCGAGTGCCCCGGGTACGGACACGGCCTTGGCGAACATTGTCAGTCCGAAGATCTCGCCGGCAACGAAGGGGATGGCAAAAATCATCATCCCGCCTGCACCGGCTTTGGTGGCGGCGGCGGGAAGTCCGTTCTGTGCCGGGGCTTTCCAGAGAGTAACTATTTGCGATATGAGGGCATAAACGCCAAAAGTCCAACCGGTCAGCCAGACGGTCATGAAACCGCCGACGAACTTGTACTGACCCTCTGCCGTGCCGTAGAGCAACAACGCTACGATCAGGCTTATCGCTAACCCGAAGAGAAAGCTGCCGCGGTTGGTGACGAAGTAGATCTTCTCTTCAGTCTTTGAAAGCGACTTTCCCAGGTCTTTCATTGCGCCGCTGAGCTGCATGCGGTACTTGTTATCGAGTCTGATGTGGTCGCGGTCATCGAAGAGCTTCGCGGCAATGACGCGTTCATCCGGCAACAGCACTGTTTCGTTCGCTTTGGTGCGTTGCAGGACGTATGTGCCGTCGTCGTCCGTGATGGTGAGATAGCCGCGCACGGCCATGTCCAGCACTGCCGACGCAAATGTCTTCTGGTCGAATCCCATTCGCATGAGGTAGCGAAGGCCTGCGGGTGACAAGCCTGCCGGTGGCTCATAGGTCACCATGATGGTTCCGCGCTCGGGGTCTTTGCCGACGGCGAACCAGACGAACAGGTAGTAGCCGAGCACGACCGCAAGTCCAATTAAGCCAACCAGAGCCTGCGCGTTGTCTTTCAGGAAATACCCTGCCTTGTCGCTGGCCCTCGGCTCTGCCACGTATCCCTTGGGAAACGACGCGACGATCGTCAGACCTTCGTGCTCGCCCAACACGCGAGTTGTCTGGAAATCGACAGTCCCATCAGGATTGACGCGTGATTGCAGATCGCGAGCTTTCGAGCCCTGCGGTCCGGTGTAGCCTTCAGGACGAATCTCAGATCGTTGAATTCCGGATGGCAGCGTCACTGTTGCGGAGGCGGTTTCGATCGGGAACACCCAGCCGTTGCCGGTGACATTCCAGTAGAGTTCGTCGTGATCCTTGAAGTACCCCAACTGACGGTTCGTCGTGTAACCGATTGTGTACGTATGCTCGCCCGGCTCTACATACGTATTCTTATTCCCGAGATAGACGCGAACGCCGTTGTCACGCCGCTCGCTACGGAATTCTTCCGGACTGCCGTCGCGCGTTGCACTGATCACGTCAAAGCCGACCTTGTATTTGTTGCCAAGGCGGTCTTCGTAGTCGGTGGGAAAGTCGCGGTAGATTCCGCGCTTAATCTGGTCTCCGGCGGCGATGACGCGTATGGTTTCGCGCACCCTCATTTCGCCGTTGGCGCTGACTTCGATATCGCTGTGATAGTCGAGAATGCGTTCGGACTGCGCCCAAGCTGGAGAAAGAGCGAGGACGAAGAGGCAAGCGACGATCACGAACAGGTTGCGCATGATCTGCTCCAGACGAAATCCTTGGCGCGACGGTCAGCCGACACGCGGATACACGTCTTTGTGAGTCGGATCAGCTGATCATATCGCAGTCCTTCGATTTCACCTGTTTACTTAAGTCATTCCGGGGAATCTGGCGAGTTACGATGGTCCAGTGATATTGGTTGCGAATCTCAGTAAATCGCTTTATCATCGACTTGATGACCGGCGCCACTCCTATGACGGGACTCAACTCGCAGCTGCGCGCTCCACGTGTTGAAGTCGATCAATTGGTGAACGTGACCATGTTCGGTGGTCCGGCGTTCATATTGAACCTGGGAATCGGGGGCATGGCGATTCAGGCAGGAGAAGTGCTCCAACCCGGATGCATCTTTTCTTTGAACTTTTCTTTACCGAACACCGATTGCAACGTGCAGAGCCTTGGAAAAGTGGTGTGGTCAGATCCCTCTGGCCGCGCTGGACTCAAGTTCGTTGCGTCCCCTCGGCTCGATCGCATGCGCCTGCACAGCTGGGTGCATAGCTCAAAGCGGCGCAACTAGTTCCAGAATCCCTCTTCTTCTATAGCCGGACTGGAGTCCGGCGCTACGGGTTAGAAGCCCCTACGTTGTCGTGAAGGCCTCGACGCTCAGTTCGATCTTTACTTCTTTGCCGACGGTAACGCCGGTCTTGTCGTAGTTCACGTTGTAATCGAATCGATTGATGGTGATTGCCGCGTCGATGCCAAGGCGAGGCTCACCTCTCGGCCCTTTGCCCCGCGAAAGGGTAAAGGGGATCTCGACCTGCTTGGTTACATCCTTGATTGTGAGATTGCCGACCGCAATGTAATCATCATCACTCACATGCCGGACGCTGGTGCTCTGGAACTTCATCTCGGGGAACTTGGCAGTATCGAGAAAATCCGGCGAGTTCAGGTGGCGGTCGCGCATGGAATTGTCCGTGCTCACGGATGTTGCCTTGATCACCGCAGTCACGGCACTCTTATCCGGAGTCTTGTCGTCGAAGGTTATTGTTCCAGTGACGGCGCTGAAGCGTCCGTGCACTTTCGATATCCCCAGATGCCTTACGGTGAAGTTAGCCGAAGAGTGGGCTCCGTCAATCTGATAGTCAGCGGCCAGCGCCAGCGACGCGGAGACCAAGAGTGTGGCCAACAACAGAACAACTCGCTTCATCGATTCTCCAATTCTTGAACTCTCCGTTTAACAGATTCAGCTACCATGCCGGAGGTGGCAGAATTTCGTTAGCTGATACATCTGGGCGGATTAGTAAAACCGCTTCTGTACAACAATCCCGCCGAAGCTGCTACAATTTCGCCGATTTGAGAAAGGCGAATTTATGCGCAGCCTGATGATGTTGCTTGTTGTCATGGGCCTCGCAGTTTTTACGCCGGCGTTCGCACAGGAAGCGAAGCCAGTATCCGAACCGGGCGGATCTCAACCCGAAGCGCCGGCCACCGTACTCAGAGCGACGACTCGCATGGTGGTGCTCGACGTAGTCGCCACCGATAAGCACGGCAATCCAGTTACTGACCTGAAGGCAGGTGATTTCACGGTGCTGGAAAAGGACAAGGAACAGACAATCAGGTCCTTCTCGTTTGAGCAGTCCGCATCGGCACCGGGACAACAGTCCGCTTTCCCGTCCGCGATGAAGTTTCCCCCCAACGTCTTCAGCAACATCAAGTTCACTCAAGAACCGAAAACCCTGAACGTCGTTCTGCTGGACGCGCTGAACACCACCATGCCGAACCAGTCGTTTATCCGTCAGCAGATGATCAAGTTTCTGGACACAATGCCGGCCGGCCAGCTTACGGCCGTATATGTGCTCAATAGGAACCTACATCTGCTGCAAGATTTCACTAGCGATCCCCGCGTACTCAGACAGGTCGCCAGAAACTTCCGTCCGGAACGCTCGGCGGTGCCCGACGGTGCAACGGGCGGAGCGAAGGATGAGTTTCTTTCTCCTGGCGCTCTTTGGGACAATCCTCTTGCCGGCGGATTTCAGGAGAGTATGCTGAGGTTCCTGGCCAACAAGGCCCAATATAACTATGACATTCAGCTCGAACTCACTATCCAGGCATTCCAGGTGATCACGCGTACGCTAGGCGCCTATTCTGGACGCAAGAACATCATCTGGATCTCTGGAGGATTTCCTCTGCGCTTCGTTCCCCAGAACGGGCGGCAGCGGGATAGTTGCGGAGAGAACTGCCGTAAAATGCTACGCACATACAGTGTGTTAGCCGATAACCACATCGCAGTGTATCCGGTGGATGCCAACGGTCTCGTCGTAGTTGGACTCACCGCTCAGGACGCAAGCTACGACTCGGTAGGCACCTTCGAAGCCCATCCCGGACCCCCGAACGCCATCAGTGCGCAATACGACCAGTTCGCCGCCCTCCACCTCTCTATGGAAGAACTGGCCTCGCGCACCGGTGGAAAGGCATTCTACAATCGCAACGATCTCGGAACAGCAATTCAAAAAGGAATTAACGACGGATCGACTTACTACCTGATCGGCTATTACCCGTCCGACAAAAACTGGGACGGAGAGTTCCGGAAAATACAGGTAAAAGTAAAACGTTCTGGAATCAATTTGCGTTACCGGCCTGGCTACTACGCAATCGATTCTCAGGTTGAGGCGCAAGGCTCAACCGCTCGCGACAAGGATCTGGCTGATGCATTGGACCTTTCCAATCCGCCTTCGACGATGCTCTATTTCACCGCGTCGCTCACGCCACCTTCCGCACGGACGGGCAACAAGTTGGGCGTGAATTACCACCTCGATGCTCATGCCATCAATTTCGAACAGGGAGCCGATGGATTGCGACACCCAACAGTAGGTTGTTACGTGCAGGCGTTCAGCCAGGACGGGAAGCCAGTCAAAACTGAGCGCAAGCTGCCCACCATCGCGCTAAAGCCAGAGGTCTACCAGCAAGTGATGAAGACGGCCCTTCCCTGCACGGTTGAACTGGAACTTCCCGCAGGGAATTATTGGCTCCGATTCGCCGTACGGGACGAGCGCACGGGACTGATGGGAACGGCGAATGGCAAAGTGACGATCGGCGAGGGCGGGAGTCAGGACATCGCGCAACGACCTTGAATTTTCTGCGGCAAGATCCGAGCTGCCGTACCAAGCGTGCAGCATTCATTATTCTGAATCCAACGATAACGTGACCACCTTCTCCAAATTCCGCAAGTTCGCGGCTGAGCATCGGATCGTGCCCTCGGAATAAGGCTGCTCCGATTTGCAGGGTAGCCGGACCGAATGTAAAATATTGTAAATAGCCTTACATCGATGTGCGGTAAAGGGCTTAAACAGGGAGTACCGATGAAGCCGGCCTCGTACGTCGTCTCTTACCAAAAAGAGCATTTCCACAAAGGAATTCGATATCACTGGGTTATCTGCAAGTCGCAGAACTCCGACGAGATGATTTCCTGGGGATACGCCCCATCGCAGGAACAGGCTGAGCAGGCAGCTCAGAACGAGATGAAGGATCTGCTGTCGGGCCTCACCAAGGGCGGACGCGTTCTTCCCCAGGCGAAACCCTTAAGCCGTTTCCAGTGCTAGGGACGAACTTCCCGCGTCAGCATCGCGAACGTGAGACACCGTTCTGGTGACAGGTCCAACGCTATCAGAATGTGACCGTTCTTGTGCAGTTAGTTGGTGTGTGACGATCGTCACAGACCCGTGTGCCTGAACTGGGGCACTATGCGCGGTAACGGGGTGAAGGCCGGTCGAGGGACCCGGCCACCCAGGATCGAGCCGCTCCCGGAAGAAGCGGCAGAGGCGATGCCATAAACCGGCTGCAAGGCGTGCGACCGCCGCAGCCGGTTTGCTTTTTTGCGGGCGGTGAGCCAGTGGTTAGCGGCCAGTGGTCAACGCACAAGCCTCATCAGCTGTCATCATTTCCGTTATTGTCACGAAGCGATACCCATCGCCTTTGAATCGCGTTATCAGGCGATCGGTTGCAGCGACGGTGGCGGAACGGTCGGCGTCGAGCGAGAGATGTCCGCCATCATGAAGGAGAATAACTTCTCCGCCACGGACTCGGCGAACGACGTTGGCCTCGATCTTCTCGGGTGGATATGGCTTCCAGTCGTAGGCCGTCACAGACCACATCACGGGAATGTAGCCTTTTCTGCGCGCAGTGCGAAGGACGTCAGGCCGGCGTCCGCCAAACGGTGGACGAAACAGCCTTGAGTGTTCGCCGACCACATCGGTCAAGACACGATGGCACTGGTCGAGCTGCGAAACGACCTGCGTCGGCGAGCAGAAGATCAGGTTGGGATGTGTTTGCGTGTGATTACCAATGTCGTGTCCAGCGGCGGCGACGGCGCGAGCAATATCTGGTTGCGCCGCGGCGTGGCTGCCCATTATGAAGAACGTTGCGCGAACGTCGTGTTTGGCAAGCACATCGAGCAGCGCGGGTGTGCATCTGGCATTCGGGCCGTCGTCGTAGGTGAGCGCAAGCAAACGCGACTTGCGGTCCAGGCCGATGAACGTGCGTCCGTAGAGCTGCGAGCGCGGCACCATCGAGTGCCATCCGGCGGCGAACGCCAGTGCTGCCGAAGCCGAAGTTAGCCAGAGTGCGAGCATGAATCAGTGATGATAAACCAGACCTCAGGGGCTAAAGCCCCACTTGTGCGCAGCTGATTTGGCACGGCTGAAGCCGTGCCCTACCCAGACTACCTTTGCGCTCCTTCGAATAGCGGCCAGAGCTGGTCCATGCCGACGCGGTAGACGACGTAGGCACGGCTTCGATCATAGGTCTCGCGGAACAACAGTTCGCCGGCGCCATCGCCATTGGCATCGACGGCATCGATAAGATCCATCTTTGGATACGCATCAAGGCGCGTGCTGTCGGTTACTGAGTCGAACACCTTGCGTAAGTCGCCGTCGTAGTTCACGCGGGCGACCACGGTCACGTAGTATTCGAGGGCGCTCGGGACAGGCGCCGCAACCGGAGCCGCGGGTTGCGATGCTCGCTTCGCGACCGGCGCCCTCTTCGTAGCCGTCATGGTCGCGGCCGAGGCGGGCACCTTCGCCGTCAGTACCAGAACAGGACTGTTGCTGGTCGTCAGATCGAAGATCTCCAGACGAGAGTTTGCCTCGGTCACCGCAGGTGCCATAGCGCCTTTGAAGCGGCTTGATATGAACTTCTGCAGCGACTCGCTGGCTATTCTGGTGATCTTCACGATGTAATCCTCGCGTTCGCCCGGCTGCACAAAGAATGCATATGAACGCGGCTCAGCCCCACCTTCGTCGGAGATAGCGGCAAGCGTCTTCGTGACGGCGGAAGCTGTGGCAACTGGCTTGGCGGATGCGTTCTTCGCTGTGGCCGGGCCGGCGAAGTCGCCGGCCGAGGAGACCGAGATGCCTTCGGCCTGCTCGACACCCGGCGCGCCACGACGCAGGACCGGGCGATTCGGGACGTCGTCGCTCTGCTTGGGTGTGGGTTTCGGTGCGGCGGCAGCTTCAGTCGTCTTCTTATCGGGAGCAGGGGCGGGCGTTGCAGGTGCCGTCTCTTTCGGAGCAGGTGCGGGCGCGGGAGTCTGCTGAGCCTTGGCCTGAGTTGTATCGCTCTGCGAGCTTGCGGGTTTGGAACGTTTCAGAACAGGGCGCTCGTCATCTGGACTCGGCGGAGGCGTCTCAAGTTTGGGCTTCTTCGCGATCTCTACACCTTTCGGCTTCCATTTGCCAAGTCCGTACCAGTTCTCGCCAACTTCCTGCGCGGCCGTAACGGTAAACAGTCCTTGCGACTCACCGGCGGCGAATCCTTCGTAGACCGTTTCGGGTTCAAGCGCCATCGGACGCGGCGTTGCCATGTAGAGTCCGGCGTCGAACCACTTGTCGCCTACGAGGATGGTGATCGGGATCAGGCGGGCTTTGCCGTTGGCGGTGATCTCGAGCACGCCAACCGCGCGCGGACCTTTTTCTTTCTTGCGCTGGGGCTTGGGTGGCTGGTTCTCTTCGGGACCGTTCATCTGCGGACGAATCTGGCCGACGGCAGTGTTGCCAAGAAATGCCATCGCAAGGACGAAGGCGGTTGCGATTTTCATCAACGAATTAGTTCGGTACAACATCTCTATCCTGTCAGCCGCAAGTTGCCCGCGCGGCATTGCGGCCCTTCATAAGGAGGCAATTAAAAGATGCCTGAAGCCAACGACAAGGCTCCTGATTTCACTTTGCCAGACGAGGACGGCAAAAGAGTGTCCCTCAAAGATTATAGGGGCAAGGACGTTGTTCTTTACTTCTATCCCAAAGCCGATACGCCTGGCTGTACCATCGAGGCTTGCCAATTCGGCGAGCACTTGCCCAAGTTCGAGAAGATCAAGGCCGTTATCCTCGGCGTTTCCGCCGACTCGCCTGAGAAACAGAAGAAGTTCAAAGAGAAGTACGACATACCATTCACGCTGCTGGCCGACATCGATAAGAAGGTCTGCATGGCTTACGACGTGATCAAAGAAAAGAACATGTACGGCAAGACGACCCTTGGCATTGAGCGGACAACGTTCCTGATCGGTCCCGACGGCAAGATCAAACACGTCTTCCACAAGGTAAAAGCTGACGGCCACGCGGAAGAGGTGCTGGCGGAATTGAGGGGAACTCTCGCGGGGGACTAGGTTTCATTGTCATTCCGAGGAGCGCCAGCGACGAGGAATCCCTGTCGACACGAGGCTTCGTGCTCAGGGTAGGGATTCCTGGCTGCGCTCGGAATGACAATCATCCTTCCTACTATTTCCTGGTTCGAGCCGCGTTGGCACTGGCTGCCGTTGTCGTGAAGGTCAGCGTAGCTTCTGCTGGAATTATGGCTTCCTTCTTGCCAGTCGCGGCGGCGACTCCGGTTCCGGCAGCACCGCCGGCCAGACTCCCGATAGCTGCGCCCTTCCCACCACCCGCTAGCGCGCCAATAACGGCTCCGGCAGCCGCTCCGCCGCCCATCTTGGTAACGTTGCTCTTGGTGTGACTCTGGCCTTGCCGCGAAACAAGCGCAGTTCGGACGGACCTGCCCGAAACAGATGTAAGCCTGACTTTCAGGACACCGGGGTGATGCAGCCGTCCGCTAGACTCAACTGCACTGACGACGCCCCTTGCGAGATCGCCTGATTTGGCAACTGTCCTACCGTTTACGACAACGTCACGCGCGACAGTGCCTTCCCATGTTTGTCCGGCTCTGGCCGTGCCCGAGCTGAGCTCGCTTCCGATGCGCACGGGGATGTGCGTCCCTGCGGGGATGCTCTGCGCGGCGGCCACGATCGTCAACGCCAGCGCAAGCACGGACGCTAAGAACATTTTTCGTTTCATTGCTGATCTCCTGGTCATTTTTGCCCGAATGAGCCCTTTTCAGATAACTTGGGTGATCTAGCTGCAACTACAATGCCGAAGCTCACAAACAGAGTCATCAAAGCCGCTTCGAGGACTGACGAGTTCTCGGTCGCGCACCTGAATTCCATCGTGCGCGAATTCTTTGACCGCGATCCGCGTGTGGTCGCGCGCGAGCTGTTGGGTAAGATCCTCATACGTCGCGAGCGACGCACCATTATTGCAGCACGCATCGTCGAGACCGAAGCTTACATGGGTACAGGGGACCCAGCTGCCCATGCGGCAGCTGGCCGCACTGCGCGTAACGCAGTTCTGTTTGGCCCACCGGGATTCGCATACGTCTACTTCATTTACGGCAATCATTACTGTCTGAATGTTTCGTGCCTCCCCGAGGGCGATGCAGGATGCGTGCTGATCCGCGCACTGGAGCCGCTGGCGGGAATCGAACAGATGGCACGGGCGCGGGGACTTCCCCACGTTAGCTTCGCGAACGTGGGGCACCGGGAGCTTCGGTTGCTTACATCCGGACCGGGGCGGTTAGCGCAGGCGCTGGGAATCACCCGCGAACGCGACAACGGCAAAGACCTGCTGGATGCAACGTCAGACTTGCAGATGATGGATGACGGTTTCGTTCCGGCAAAAGTCGTCAGCACACCGCGGGTGGGGATTACCAAGGCGGCAGAGCATCTGTACAGATACGTGATCGCTGGGAGCGAGTTCGTGTCGGGGAAGAAGAGCTAGCCACGGATTCACACGGATCGAAAAGAACAGAGCGAAGCTTACTTCGCATTCGCCAACGAGTTAACCACCCGCTCCAGTCCCGCGACGACCCGCGCCATGCGGTCGTAGTCTAGCTTCTCCGGAGTATCCGTCCGCTGGTGATAATGAGCGTAGCGAAAAGGCGCGGTGTCGGTGACCATGATGCCCTGGTATCCGAACCGCCAGAACGACCACTGATCGGACCAGCCAACGCCCGTAATGCCGCCCGGCGCTGAAAGTGCCTCGGAGGGAAACTGCGTTGTCTCGCGAAACGTGCTAATCGCATGTTCAACGAGCGGGCGCGATTCGGTATTCCCGACGAAGCCGATGAAGTTGCCCTTATCAGGATAGAGCGCGGCAAGCCCTGCCGGATAATGCTGCGACCCGGGCTGATCGTAGTAGGCACCGATCGTCTCGATCGCCATCATCGAGGTGACGCGTATGCTCTGCTCCTTCAGTTTCGCGGCGTAAACGTAGCTGCCCATCTGCGGAGTCTGGAAATACGGCGGCTCTTCGTTGGCGAAGAATACGAAGCGAACCGTCCGCTCAGGCTTACTCGACTTCATCACGCGAGCGAGTTCAAGCACGGCAGCCACACCGCTGGCGTTGTCGTTCGCACCAGGTGTTCCGACTACGGAATCATAGTGCGCCCCGATGACGACGTTCTCGCCCGACAGCTTGTTGCCGGGCACGACGACTTCGAGGTTCGTGAACGTGGGGCCCTGAATCGTGTAGTCCTGCTTCGCTACCTGATAACCCATCTGTTCGAGTTGCGTCTGAATGTAGGCGATGCTCTTTTGAAGCCTGTCGTACTTGTCGAGATTGCGCTCGCCGATCACGCTCGCAAGTTGACTGACGTGGGCGGACATGCGGTCGCGCAGCTGGACCTCGTCGCCAGTCAGCGGCTTGAGCTCGCTCGCGTAGGATTTAAGCGGCATGTGCACCGCGCGGTATACGAAGAAGATGCAATAGAAGATGACAGCCCAGAGCGCAATGCGGAGGCTCCAGCGTGTGATGCGCCACGTGCGATTGGAGCGCTGGCCTCCGGCCGGCTGTCGCGAGGACGTCCCGTCCTCGCCCGTGTGCAGCTCGTCTCTGATCGACAGTATTTCCATCAGCTTACATACGTATAGACACCGGAGATATTAGCCGAGTTCCTAGCGTCTGCCAACACCGGCGCCGTGCAGGACGATGTTGTCGATCAGGCGCGTAGGGCCAACGAACGCCGCGACAGCGACCAGCGCTCCGCGTGAAATGTCGTCCACGGGATCGAGCGATTCGCGATCGACAATCTCTAGATAGTCCAGGCGAACTTGCGGTTCTTCCGCGACAACCGACTTGCCGGACTCAATCAGCTTGGCTGCACAGCTCTCGCCGCGGTCGGCATCGTTCTGAATACGCATGAGGGCGCGGTTGAGGACCAGCGCTTGTCGGCGCTGCTCGTCGCTGAGATAGCGGTTGCGCGAACTCAAGGCGAGCCCGTCGCGTTCGCGCACGATGGGGCAGACAACGACGTCGAGGTCCATGTTGAGATCGCTCACCATCTTTTGGATGATGACGACCTGCTGCGCATCTTTCTGTCCAAAGAAGGCGCGGTCAGGTTGCACGATGTTGAATAGCTTGTTGACGACGGTGGTCACGCCACGAAAGTGCGTGGGGCGCGTGCGCCCTTCAAGCTTCTGCGGTAGACCTTCCACCTCGACGAACGTAGCCGCGTCTTTCGGATACATCTCCTCTGGCGTCGGCGCGAACACTGCTGCCACGCCCTCAGACTCGAGCAGTTGGCAATCGTGCTCGAACGTGCGTGGATACTTGGCGAAGTCTTCGTTGGGCCCGAACTGAAGCGGATTGACGAAGATCGAAGCGATGACAAACTCGGTCTGCGCGCGTGCGGCCTTCACGAGCGATATGTGCCCCTCGTGAAGCGCGCCCATCGTGGGCACGAGCCCGATGCGCTTGCCATCACGGCGCGCCTGGCGGCAGACAGCTTGGGTTTCGGGGATTGTATGAAGGATTCGCATGCAATTTGTTGATCTGTTGACTTGATGATTTGTTGATCTGAAACACGATCATAGATCATCAAGTCATCAAATCAACAAATCATCAAATGTTTAGTCTCCGACGTAGTCGCGCTTCATCGCCCGCTTGCGCGTCAGAACGGTGTCGAGTCCAGCAGCCGTGTCCTTTGGTAGATGATACGACTCGGCATCTGCCGGATAGCTGCCGCCTTCGACGTCGTTCTTATAAGCCTGAAGCGCGGTCGTCACGATGCTATTCAGGTCGGCGTAGCGGCGAACGAACTTAGCTGGTTGTCCGAACGAGTACCCGAGCAGGTCGTGATAGACAAGGATCTGGCCGTCGCAATCCGGACCGGCGCCGATGCCGATCGTGGGAATCTTCAGCTCTTCGGTGATCATGGTCGCGACTTCACGCGGAATACCTTCGAGCACGACCGAGAACGCTCCCGCCCGCTCCAGCGCCTTGGCATCGCGCATGAGTTGTTCAATGGCGTTCAGCGTCTTGCCCTGCACCTTGTATCCGCCCATGGCGTTCACCGACTGCGGCGTCAATCCGATGTGCCCCATCACGGGGATTTCGGCGTCCACGATCTTGCTGATCATGTGCGAGCGCTTCTCGCCGCCCTCGATCTTAACGGCCTCGGCGCCAGCTTCCTTCACGAATCTGGCTGCATTGCGCAGGGCTTCCTTGCAGTCGATGTGATAGGAGGAAAAGGGCATGTCCCCAACAATGAGGGCACGCTTCACCCCGCGGCGGACGGCACGCGCGTGGTGCAGCATCTCTTCCATCGTGACGGGCAGGGTGTTGTCATAGCCGAGCATGACCTGGGCGAGCGAGTCGCCGACCAGGATCAGGTCGATGCCGGCTTCGTCCACCAGGCGCGCACTGGCGTAATCGTACGCAGTCAGGCACGTGATGGGCTGGTGATTGAGTTTCTTCTCTTGAATGGACGAGGTCGTGACTTTCGACTGATGCCGGATGGGTACAACGCTCACATTTGCCTCCAGTGCCCTTCCGCAGCAGGCGGATAGAGCCTGTTACCAATCCATTGTAGTCCTTTGGATGCAGGGAGGACAGAGGGAGTGGAAAAACCGACAAGCCAACTTGCGTCTGGGATGAGAGTTGGACGAGGCAGCGTCCGTGCATAATGTAGAGGTGAAACAAACCCACAACTCGGCATATGCTGCTTTGCTGGCGAAGGTTTCTCCCAGGGTGATTCGCACGGACGAGGAGAACGAGTACTTCCTTCAGGTTTTGAGCGATCTCGACCAGCGCAGCGGACAACTCACTCCTGAGGAAAAGGATCTTGCCGACCTCCTCACATTGCTAATCGAAGACTATGAGGAGCGCGCTTACAAACTGCCGAAAGCATCGCCACGCGATGTACTGTCATTCCTGATGGAACAGCACGGCCTGAAGCAGCGCGACTTAGTGGACGTTTTCGGGACTCCGAGCATTGTCTCGGAGATCATGAACGGCAAGAGAGAGCTGAACAAAGAGCAGATTCGCCGCCTCAGCGAACGCTTTCACGTGTCGCCGGAAGTGTTTTTCTGACTGTTAGGCTATTAGTTGCCGCAAGCTCGTTCCCGCTGCCAGGATAGAAGCGGGCTGTCCTCACGGTTCTGCTCCGAAGTCAGCTTGACGCTTTCTTCAAGAATGCGCTCCGAAGCTCCTCCACTTCTTTGCGGGCCTTGTGTGCTGTATCGAACCAGCGCAAAGCATCGCGAGTAATGGGGCTCAGCTTCTGCACCCTGGCATTCAACAAGCGAATCCCGTCCTCAGCCTGCGCTGAAGGCATCGCAAAGACCCTGACAGCCTCGCGCATAGTCGAATCAAACTCCAAGAGGTCCTTTTCGGTCGGACGCGGATCGCTTCCATATAGGTTCGGATCCTTGCCGAGATCCGCAATGAGCTTCTTGGGATCGCTCGACTTCTTTAGTAGGGCTTGCCCATTGCGAATGCCATCCATTTCGACGTATACAGTCCGGCTCCAGTCGAATACATCGGGAGGCAGCGCCCGTACGACCTTTACAAGGGACGCCTTGTCCGCTGCCGTGATCCGCCCGGACTGAAATAGTACAACTGCCGAATTCAAGTCGTAAGGCAGAATGGCCCTTGCAACCAAGGCGTTAATCAAAGGCGTGTTTTGCGCAAGATCGCGCGTAAATCGTATGCCAGCAAGCAAGTGGCGTGTTGCGCCTTTGCTGTCCCCGCGCGCCGCAAGCCTGTGTGCAGTCAGGGCATTAAGTCGGGCAAGCGATCGGGCAGGCATGATCATTGAAGCGTTTCCCGTCCAGCCATTTTCGCGGTCAACGCCCCACTCGCAATACGGCATTGACGCCCCGCGCACCATCATCTCCACCGCTTGTTCGTTGGCGTCAACGATCTTTCCGAGTGTCGCTTCGTCCCATTGTGCTTTGCCGTTGGCCACGGATTCCATGCGGCCAATTTCAGCATCGCTGACTGTGCTGGTGCTCATCAGCGAGAATGCACTGCGATAGCGGAGCGCAGCATTTTTGTCTGCACGAGAAGGTGTCTGAGCCAAGGCTGGAAAGGCAAAGAGGGCAACGAGCAACAGGCAAAGATGTAGGTTCGATAGCAAGGCCTTGCACCCCTCAGCTACTTAGCTGTATATCTCACACTAACGCTCCCCACCTGTGAATTGTTCCTAAAGATACGCGCCCCGACAGGATAACTGATTTCGACCGTGTTGTTGTCGATCCAATGGACATCGGCATCGATGACGCCTCTGCTGTTCACCTCGACAGCACCGTGACTTGAATCTGCCACGAAGGCGTTTCCTCCCTCGTTATCCAGCTTCTTACGAGCCTGGACGATGGACATTTGTGTGCTGAATCCAGTAGTAGCTCCGCAACTCCGCTCAAAAACCACCACTTTCTGTTTGCCGTCTGGCGATACCACCTCGCGTACCACGTCATTGCCACACATGTCGCGGGAGATGAAATAGAAGATCCCAACCAGCACACAACAAGCCCCGAGCAAGACGCCAGCAGCCATCAGCAAGCGCTTCGTAGCGTAAACAGCAGATTCTTTTAGCAGGCTCGGAGAGGGGTCTGTGTTCATCAGGTCGTTTGCGCCTACTTTCCTTCCACTGCCCCTCCGCCGAGTGGCAGGAAGTACTGTGTTCCGCGGATAGGTTCGTCGAGCTTCTTCAACAGCTCTTGCAGGTCCTGGTTGTGGTCGACGAAATCGATTTCGGAGGTGTTGACCACGAGCAGGTCGGAGGCCGAGTAGTGGAAGAAGAAGTGTTCGTAGGCCTTCACGACTTCTTCCAGGTAGTCCTCGTTGATGGCGGCTTCGCCCGGCGCCTTCTTCTTCTTTAGCCGCTTCTTCAGCACCTCGGGCGTCGCCTGCAAGTAGATGACAAGATCGGGCGTGGGTACCTGCTTTTGGAACATCTCGTAGTAGCGGTTGTAGACGTCGAGTTCGGCGTCGTTGAGATTCAGGTAGGCGAAGAGCTTGTCTTTCTCGAAAATATAGTCGGCGACGATGGCGCGACGAGCCTGACCGTTCATGTCGAGGGCTCTGAGTTGCTCGAATCGTCGCACAAGGAACCAGAACTGCGCCTGGAACGCCGAGCCGGGTTCGCCGTCGTAGAAGGGCTTCAGGAAAGGGTTGTCGTCCGGTTCGATGATTTGTTGGGCGTGCAACCGGTCGGCAATGATGCGCGTGAGCGTGCTTTTGCCGACGCGGATCGGTCCTTCGAGGGCTATATAGCGCGGTGCTTCAAAGAGATTGGCCATGGCTCACAACATCGAACTGCGTCGAAGAATATCGCGCATTGCGGCAGGAAGCAATTGCGGGATGAGTAAACACTATCGAGCCATTGGGTGATCGGGTCATCGGGCCATTGAGATAGGGGAGTTCCGGTGTACTATTGAGTTCTTCGCGGATCCAAGTCTCTAAATCTCGTTTTGCGAGGCATCATGTTGAAGAAAGTCTTTGTTCTCTCCCTCATTCTATTCATCGCCGGATTTGCAATCGCCCAGCAGGCCGCGCCAAAGCCGGTCGAGCTGACCACAACCAAGGTTGCCGATAATCTCTACACGCTTACCGGAAGCGGCGGCAACATGGCCTTTCTCGTAACGGGCGAAGGCGTACTGCTAGTCGACACGGGAACACAGCCCATTGCCGCTGAGATCCGCGCCGCCATCAAGTCGGTGACCGACAAGCCGATCAAGTACGTGTTAATCACGCATCATCACTACGACCACGTTGGCTCGAACGAGGGACTCTCGAAGGAAGCCACGATCATTGCCCAACAGAATGTACGCAAACATCTTTCGGCGGAATCGACAGTGCTCGGGCGCCAAGTCAAAGCCATGGCTCCCGAGGCATGGCCGATCGTTACATTCGATAACGGAATGTGTCTGTATATGGGCGGTGAAGAGGTGCGCTTCGTTCATCCATCCGCGAGTGGGCACACCGATGGCGATGGCGTCGTATGGTTCGTGAAAGAGAACGTGGTGCACATGGGCGACGAGCTCTTCTCCGGCATGTTCCCGGTGATCGACATGGACGGTGGAGGAAACGTTCTGGCATTGGCCGACGCTGTCGACAAGGTTGTTGCCATGGTTCCGCCTGACACAAAATTCATCGCCGGACACGGCCCGATGTATACCGCGGCGCAGATGAAGGAATACACTGCCTTCCTGCGTGACACGGCAGAACTCGTTCGCGCCGCTATGAAGCAGGGCAAGACACTCGACCAGATGAAGTCCGAGAACGTGCTGGCCAAATACGAAAAGCTGAACGGCTTCGTCAAAATGCCGCAGTTCACGGAGTGGGTCTACAAGAGCGTGAACGCCAAAGACGCGAGCGCAGCAAAGTAGTGCAATTGCTGCCGCCGGCATCACCGGTCTGTTGCAGAGTTCCGTAACAGACCGGTTTCGCCGGGGGCATGTTCTCAGGTTACCTCCGGACGCCCTCCCACCCCCTCTTCTTGATACAATCCAGCTTTGACCTACATCGACAAAATCGTCACTCGCGCCGAGTTGCGCGACCGCGTCGCCGCGTGGCGCGGGGCAGGAGAGTCCGTCACGCTCGCGAATGGGTGTTTTGACATGCTGCACGTGGGGCACGTTCGCTATCTGCACGGAGCAAAGTCGCTCGGTGGGCGACTCGTTGTGGCGGTCAATTCAGATGAATCGGTTCGTAGGCTGAAGGGCGAGGGGCGGCCCGCTATGCCCGAGAACGAACGCGCCGAAATCATCGCGGCGCTGGCTGACGTTGATGCCGTCGTGATCTTCGGAGAGCCTGATCCCCGCGCGCTGATCAGCGAGATACGTCCGGACGTTCAAGCCAAGGGAACTGACTACACAGAGGCCAGCGTCCCCGAGGGCGACCTTGTACGTTCGTATGGCGGGCGTGTCGCCATCGTCGGCGATCCGAAAGACCACTCGACAACGGAGTTTCTGAAAGAGCGCAGCCGCGCCCTGGAGTCGCAGCGCTGACCCCGGGCCCCAACCTGCGTATCCTGATCGTGCGCCTCGGCGCCATGGGCGACGTGATCCATGCGCTTCCTGCCGTTGCCGCGTTGCGTGCCGCACATCCTGAGGCGACCATCGGCTGGGCAATTGAAGAGCGCTGGGTGGAGTTGCTTTCCGCGCGGAAGGCGGACGGGGCACAGCCCCGTCCCTACACTGTTGTGGATGCGATTCACACGGTGAACACGCGAGCCTGGCGGAAGGCACCGCTTTCGGGTGAGACACGCAAGGAAGCGCGGGCAGCGCTGAAATCGATCCGAGAAGCGCAATACGATGTTGCCATCGATTTCCAGGGAGCATGGAAGTCGGGCTTGCTTGCGCAACTGAGTGGTGCATCAACGCGCCTCGGCTTCCGGAAGACGCGCGAGAGTGGAGCGACGCTGTTCTACACGAAAAAGATTCTGACGACGCGCACTCACGTCATCGAGCAGAATCTGGAGTTGGCTGCTGCGGCAGGAGCTCAGAGGGTGTCGGAGTCGGCGCAGCTTCTGCCGATTGATGCGACTGCCGAGAAGTGGGCCGACAACGTTTTGAGACAGCAAGCGATTGAGCGCTTCGCGATCATCAATCCCGGCGCGGGATGGGGAGCGAAGTGCTGGCCGACCGAGAGCTACGCTGCGGTGTCGCGCGGATTGCGCGAGCTGGGACTGCGCTCGGTTATCAACTTCGGTCCGGCGGAAGAATCGTTGGCGAACGCCGTGGTCGGTGCGAGCGATGGAGCTGCGGTGGCGGTTCCGTGCTCGATCTCGGAACTGATCGCGATCACACGGCGGGCAAGCCTGTTCGTCGGAGGCGACACGGGGCCGATGCATCTGGCTGCCGCGCTGCGGGTTCCTGTAGTTGGCATTTTCGGGCCGACGGATCCGGCGCGCAACGGACCGTTCGGCACAAGGGCCATCGTGCTCCGCCGTGCTGAAAGCGTTACCAATCATTCGCGACGCGCTGCACCGGACGAAGCCATGCTCTCGATCACATCCGATGAAGTTCTCTCTGCCGCGCGTGAACTGTTACAGAATTCCGCATCAGGAGCCCCCAATGCCTAGCTGGTCACGCATAGCCCGGCGCATCCGCGTACCCCTCGGCTTCGTTTTTGCCGTTTTGTACGTCTGGCTGGCGCGGCCGACCGTGATATCGATTATTATGGGCGGCGTGGTCGCCGCACTCGGCGTGCTGATTCGCGCCCTGGCTTCGGGCCACGTCAAGAAGAACGCCGAGCTGACGATGACCGGTCCGTACGCTTACTCGCGAAATCCGCTCTACGTGGGATCGATCGTGATTGGCATTGGATTCGGAGTGGCAGCTCTCAGTTGGTGGATCGCGCTGGGACTCGCCGTGCTCTTCCTGGCGATCTACATTCCGGTAATTCGGTCGGAAGAGGCGTTCCTTCGCTCGAAGTTCCCCGGGTTCGACGAGTATTGCCGCCGAGTACCGCGTTTTGTTGGAATCGTCCACCGCACGAAGGTAACCGACGGGAACCAAGAGGGTCATGGGCAGGGAGCATTTTCGCGTGGGCTGTATTTGCAGCATCGCGAGTACAATGCAGCTCTAGGTACCCTTGCAATGTTGCTGGTGTTGGCCGCGAAACTGTTGTGGCTGATGAGGCGGTAGCCCTGGAGTTGTTTTGATTCATATCGACCACAAATTCGCGATAGCACTGCTGGCACTGACATCGTTCGCCGGTGCGCAGCACAACCCTGCAACCACGCCGCAAGCTTCGCATTCGCAAACGGCCGTTGTTGATGCGATCGGCTCCCTTGCTCATGTCCAGCCTCCGCCGCCGAATTATCGCTACCCCGACGGACAAACCTATGTCTACAACGCCGAGTGGCGGTTGTGGACTGCCGGCACCACGAGCCTGCGCATTGAATCCGAAGGCAACATGCAGAAGGTCAGCGGCGCGGCTGATTCAACCGGAGTCGTCGCTCTTCTATACACGGTGCATGACCGTTTTGAAGCGCGATTCGATCCGCGCACCTTTTGCTCACAGGGAATCTTCAAGCACACGGAAGAGGGCTTCCATAAAAAGGAAACCAACATCCGCTTCGACTATGCCCAGCGAAAGGCGATCCTGGACGAGAAGAATCTGAAGAACAACGAGATGAAACACACCACGCAGGACATTCCCGCCTGCACTTTGGATGTCATCTCAGGTATCTACTATCTGGCCTCGTTGCCGCTTCAGGTTGGAGCCAGCTATACCTTCCCGTTGAACGACGGAAACAAGACCATCGACGTGAAAGCCACGGTTGAAGGCCGCGAACAGGTCAAGACCGATGCCGGAACGTTCAGCACCCTGCGTGTTCGAGCCGAGGACGCCTCGGGAGCCATGAAGAATCGTGGCAGTGCGTGGATTTGGTACGCCGAGGGTACCCGCGTTCCTGTACAAATGCGCGCCCGCGCCTTCTGGGGAACGCTGAACTTCAAACTGGCGAGAGTGGAGAGAAAGTAATCCGGAAGTGTTCGAGAGTACACCTGCCTTATGCGCACGTTTGCGCGATTGTAAACGCCCTCCTCGATATTAAGAATTACGGAATAACTTAGGTTCAAGCAAAAAATTCGTGTCACTTGAAAGGAGCACACCTGTGCGAAAGGGCCGAATAGCGTTGTTTTTGTTATGCATCGTTCTACTAGTTGTCCCAATGATTGCGGAGGAGAACAAGCCTGCCGATACCACGACGACGGCCAAACCGGGAGACGCAGTGGCCGCTAAGCCCGCCGATCCAGAGGTGATGAGCGTGGTGTACCAACTGGAATCCCCTGGGCAGCCGCTGAAAACGCTGCCACAAGAAAGAGGGAAGATCGTAACGCACCACAAGGGGTTCGGAGGTGCCACGGGAAGCATTCAGATTCCAGGCGCGGCTTCGACATACCATTTGAAGGCCGGGCAAGAGCTCGTGTTTGTCGTGAAAACCACGAATCCAGAGAGTTTCAAGCTGTACTTGTTCGAAGTGAAGGGGAAGAACCGCGAGGCGTTGATTTCTTCAGCGAAGGCCGGTTTCTTCGGAGGTGTAAGTTCGCAGAACGTTGGCCAGCAGGTCACGGTTGATGTTTCCAAGTACGGCGAGATGTCTTACAAGCTGAGCGTCAAAAACATAAAGCCCGGCGAATATGGATTCGTAAACGACTGGAACGTATTTCATTTCGCGGTAGAGTAGCCGCTCTCACCCTACCCTTCGCCCTGAAGGGTAGGGATCTTCACTCAACGCCGCTCACTTGCAACAGAAGATTCCCCGAATCCTTTATCATCTTTCTATGGACGTTGCTATCCGATGCGAAGGGCTGCGCAAGACTTACGACGGCAAGGTTGAGGCCGTGCGTGGGCTGGACCTCACGATTCAGGCTGGAGAGTGCTTTGGTCTGCTCGGTCCGAACGGCGCAGGTAAGACTACGACGATCGAAATCCTCGAAGGATTGCTGCAACCTACTTCCGGTAAGGTTGAAATCCTGGGAATGACCTGGGCCGCGCATGAGCGCGAGTTGCGCGAGTGGCTCGGCATCTCGCTGCAGGAAACGCGGCTCTCTGAAAAGCTGACCGTGCGCGAGACGGTTCAGTTATTTGCCAGTTTCTATCAGTTCCCGCACTCGATCGACGATGTGCTGGAAGAGCTTGCGCTGGTGGAGAAGGCCGACTCGTGGGTCGGCAAGCTGTCCGGCGGCCAGCGACAGAGACTCGCAGTGGCAACGGCGCTGGTAGGCAATCCGAAGATACTGTTCCTCGATGAACCAACCACGGGCCTTGATCCGCAGAGCCGGCGCCAGTTGTGGGACATCGTGCGCCAGTTTCAGCAGAAGGGCGGAACGATCCTGCTGACGACGCACTACATGGACGAAGCAGAGAAGCTTTGCGATCAAATCGCGATTATCGATCACGGACAGATCATTGCCGAAGGCAGTCCGGCCGAGTTGATTGCGCGGCTGACCGGCCATCACGTTGTGGAGTTTGCGGTCGCCGGTGGCGACGGTGTGGCGCGACGTGCGGAGTGGGAGAAACTGCCCGGCGTGCAATCGGTGCGTGCCGAAGACGGCATGTTTTGCCTGCAAGTCAACGAGCCGCATGAGACCATTCCGGCACTGCTGGCCTCGGTGCAGAAGCAGGGCGAAAAACTGGTTCACCTGACGACGCGACAGGCGAGTCTCGAGGATCTGTTCGTTCATCTGACTGGGCGTCACCTGAGGGAAGCGTAAATGAGCAGCGCGATCGAACCAATGAAGACGAAGCAGCCGGAGCCGCAGATTACGAATCCACGCTGGGCCGGCTATACGCACCTGCTCGCAGCACGCATGAAGGAACTGTGGCGTGAGCCCGAAGTGATCTTCTGGGTGTTCATTTTTCCACTGCTGCTGGCGCTGGGACTGGGCATTGCTTTTCGCAACAAGCCGACGGATGTTACGCCCATCGTGGTGGTCGCCGGACCGGAATCGCAGAAGATTTCCGATCTGCTGAAGGGTGGGTCGCAGCAGGGCACTTTGCATGTCGATGTCGCCGACGCGGCAAAAGCTCAGGACGAATTCCGTTTGGGTAAGTACGCGCTGGTGATCGTACCGCAGGACGGCGGCGTGCAGTATCGTTTCGATCCTTCGCGTCCGGAGAGCGTGCTGGCCAAGACGCAGGTGGACAACGCACTGCAAACGGCGGCCGGACGAAAAGACGCGATCGCGACCACGTCGACACAGTCAAGCGAGCCCGGCGCAAGATATATCGACTTTCTCATTCCCGGATTGCTCGGCATGAACCTGATGAACTCGGGCATGTGGGGCATCGGCTTCGCCTTGGTCGAGATGCGCCAGCGCAAGCTGCTCAAACGATTTGTTGCGACGCCCATGCGGCGTACCGACTTCCTTGCGGCACTGACGAGCAGCCGATTGATCCTGATGCTGATCGAAGTCGGACTGCTGCTGGGCTTCGGAGTAATCGCGTTTCACATGCGCGTCGAAGGATCGTTGCTCGCGATTCTGCTGCTGGGCGCAATCGGCGCGGTATCGTTCGGTGGGCTCGGCCTGCTGACGGCCAGCCGCGCGCAGAAGATCGAGAGCGTCAGCGGCTTGATCAATCTTGTGATGATGCCGATGTGGATATTCTCCGGCGTCTTCTTCTCTTACGAGCGCTTCCCTCGCATGATCCAACCGCTGATCAAGGCACTGCCACTGACGGCGCTCAACGACGCCCTGCGCGCGATCATTCTGCAAGGCGCGTCACTGGCATCGCAGTGGAGTCAGTTGCTTGTGTTGCTGCTCTGGGGTGGAATATCGTTTGTGCTCGCGCTCAAGTGGTTCCGCTGGAACTAGGCTGATCTGGCGAGGGGTTCGTAGCGCCGGACTCCAGTCCGGCACAGGTCCGACCTGGAGGTCGGCGCTACACGCTCTCGGAGATCAGGCTTGAACGGGGCACCACGATGCGACCTACACTCGCGCTACCGGGCTTTCGTTCAACATCTCTCTGCCACGTTCGACCTCTTCACTGGGAAAAATGTCGTAGACGTAATCGTGAGCGGCAAGCGCGGCTTTGCTCATGGTTCCTGCCTTCACGCGTGAAAAGACCTCCTCGCGGGGGAATTCGAAAATAGCGTCGAGTATCTGGGTACGCTCCTGCGCGCTGGCTTCGCCGACAACGAACAGAACGCGGGCGCTGTGCTGGATGTAGTGCGGCGAGAGCAACTGGCGCATGAGCAATTCCATGATCGTCGCTGCCTTCGTGCGGTCGAAACGGCCCCGTTCGTGGCGGCGGTCCTGCTCGGCGAAAAAGGCTGAGGTCCACTCGTTGTGGTACTCCCAGACTTTCGTGAAGAGGTCGCGAGTGAAGCGTGTTCCGGCCTTGATTGGCTCGGCTTGCGTTTCGAGCACCACGCCGTCTTCGGTGAGCTTCGGGCGGCGCAGGTAGCCGTCCTTGGTGATGGTCGCCTGGTGACGGCAGAGCGTCCACAGCCACGAGACGTTGATGCGATACGTCGCGAGGTCGTTCATAAAGCGCAGCTTGAGTTCGTAATCGTCGATCGCGGCGGCGAAGTTGCCGTTCAATATCTGGAAGCCGTAATTGGCTGCCATGTAGAACGCATGCTGAATGTGCTCGATCGTGACGTCGCCTTTGGGCACGCCGTAGATGTCGTCCCAGAGCCTCTGCGAGAAGAGTTTCTCGGGCGTGTCGAAGGCGTCTTTCGTGACGACCCACGGCGTAATCTTGCCTTCACCATTGAGCAGTCCCCGCGATTGGAAAATGCTGCGTTCGACGTCGGTGAGACCGCTATCGACGGTCGCGACCGGCTTCCCGTTGACGTTTTCGGTGCTGGTCGGAGCGTCGAGCACGGATTGTAGTTTGCTGACATCAGTGCGCAGCGGCGCGTTTCCGGCGGCGACATACGCGGGTTCAGGACTCGCCACCCAGCTCTGGCGATACGCGTCGTATAGACGCCCCTTCACGCGTTTGGCAAGAATGTCTTCGAGCGTCGGCGTGCCGTCTTTCAGCGGAGAATCCGGAACGAAGATCAATCCAAGCAGGCGTTCGCGCAATTTGTCCGTGACCATCGCGCGCAGGGCGAGCGGATTGTAGCGCGAGCGTCCGTAGGTGTCGCTTGGCTGGTAGATCATCACGGCCGCCATGCCGCCGATGGGCGCGCCCTGGCTGAGCTCGCCGTTCTTCATCCCGGCCATCAACATCATCAGCGCGTTGTAGCGCTGATAGGCGATCATGTTAGGCGACGCCATGCCCACCGTCTGCGGATCAGGGAAGACACCCGCGGGATCGTCCTTCCACATCTCGATGATGCTGCCGAGATAGTCCCACCGGCCGACGTTCGTGCCGAGCAAACGGCGGCGCAGCACCCACGCTATCGCGGCAAGCGTGCGTCCGGCATTGCCTTCTTCGTAGAGCATCTTGATCTTGATTGTGCCGGGATCAACGCCGATGATGCCCTCGATGTGCGAGAGAAGCTGTTCGACGATCAGCGCTTCGCGCGGCGTTTGCAGCTTCGGGATGTAGTAGTAGACTCCGGTGCCGGCGTTGCGCAGCGATTCGTAGTTGTTCAACGCCCAGAGCACGGCAATCGCGATCAGTCCCGGCGCGGGTTTGCCGTCCACCGTGATGTGGTCATAGCGCACGTGAATGCTCGGCGGACGCACGAAGCGCGTCGGCCATTCGCCTTGCGGCTTGCTGATCTTGTAGGCGCGCTTCTTGTCCTTCTTCGTTACTTCGTATGGCTTATTGGTCCACTGGCCTTCGAGAATCTCTTTTGCGTTCTGCAGCGCTGCGAAGGTACCCACGGGCTGGTTACTGGGCGTGCCGTCGGGCTGGAAGTGCGGCGGAGATGCGTCCTCGAAGTCGGGCATGTTCATCGGTGCCGGCGAATTCAGCGCATTGAACGCCATATCCAGCGGAGACCACGGTCCAGTCAGCTCAAGCCCAGGATTCCACAGCGGGTGCGCGTCTTTCGGGATTGGAACGGTGTCGTTGAGGCGCCAGCGCCACTCGCTGTCGCGTCCGAGGAAGTTGTCGATGAGGCCCTGCGTGATCTGGCGGAAGGTCCACAAGCGATTGGTCACGGGATCGCGATAGCTCTCGTCCCAACGTGGCCAGGCGTACTTCTGGCGTACCGGTTCTTTGGATTCCAGCAGTTCGCGACGGGCGGTCAGCGCTGCGGCGATCTCGGGCTCAAGCTCGCGGGTGAGCGTCGCGATGGTCTGGTCGACGTCGATGTCCCGACCGTTCACGCGCTTGGTGCCAAAGAGATCAGGAAACTTCTGGAGAATATGCTGGGCAATCATTTTGAACTAACTCCTACAGCGACATGCTATCGCGGCAACTCGGGCGGGGCCACGGGAGTGTAGGATGCAGCAGAAGAACGGATGGGTGCAAACGACAGCAACACGGCATCGGGCGATCTGGCCACCGGGTGATCGGGTAATCGAAGAAGCAGCCCCGAGATTACTTCGCCTGCAGCGTTATCCTCTGTTCTAGAGACGGCAAACTGCACGCCGACTTGCGGACGCCGCTCAAGAAGCTGGCAATTGTGCTCGTGACCAGAGGCGTGACTTGGCCAGCGCCAAAGCCGTTTCCGCCGAAGTTCATGTGGGTGGCGCCATCGATGACGCCCAACCATTGGCACCTGCATTTGGGATCGCCGGGCAAGTCTTGCCAGGGGACAAGGCGGGCTTTAGGTCCGCCTTTGAGCGACTGGTCGCGAGTGCCGGTCAGGATCAGCATCGGTTTGTGAATGCCGGTCCAGGCGTGCTCGGTGAACACGACTCCGGGGCCTTCTGGCGAGAGAGCAACGTAGGCGTCGAAGCGGTCTTGTCCGGCGGACGGGTTCTTGATGCCGATCATGTTGCGAGCTCCCGCTTCGAGCATCGTCGTGATGGCTCCCATCGAGTGTCCCATCAGCACGCGGAATGGCGCTTTGCACTGCGCGTCAGCCCAGCGTAGCGCAGCACCAACGTCGAGCAATCGCGCTTGTTCGGCCTGCGGATCGGTGACCAGAGCCTCAATGCCTTTTCTGATTCCCTCGGCGCGAATGTCGGACTTCAGCGCGTCGAGCCCACTTTCGCGGTGTCCCATAACAACAGTTGTGAAACCGTTCTGCGACATGGCATCCGCCAGATAGCGATAGCCTCTCTCCGATCCGCCCGCGCCATGCGAGATGATGGCCAGCGGCGCACAACTGCCCGTCGAACCAACAGCCTTGTAGAGAAGCATGGGCGTGGTCTGTCCGTCCGCACGCGGAGAGGCGACCGCCTGCTGGGCTGTGGCAGAGAGAGAAGTGCCGAGGACTAGCGTCGCAAAAATACAGATGAATGCGAGGTTGTGCTTACAGCTGCGGTTCATGGGACGATTCTGCCTCCGCCCTTGAATCTCAATTCAGGTGCTGCTCTGGAGGGACTCTAACCCGGAAGAGGCGGATTGGTTGCGGTGATGGCCGAAGCTATGGATTCTTCTTAAGATCGCGCCATAACGCCTTGATGATCACCATGGACGCACTATCAGGGTGTAGAGTCGGTCCGCCACAGGCTTCTCTCAGCTGCTGGTTGTCGCGCCAGAGGCCAAAACCGTTCCTGATGTACGTTCCCAGTCCATGGTGCAACATGATGAGGTCAGCCTCCTTCTTGTCTCGAATGTTCTCCAGGTCCTTCTTCTTTAGCACTTGGCGAAGAACTGTAACGGCTTCTTCGAGAGTTCTCGGCGTTTTCGGCAATTTCGCCAACTCGGGCTGCGGCTCGTTGCTCCGTTCGAAGAAGACTTTCCACCTAGGCTTAGCTTCGGATTGAAGGGAAAGCACGTCTCCTTTTAGAAAGACCGTCAGAGGATACCCTTCTCGCTGCCAGGATTCCTGTGTCGTGAGAATCGAGCCCTTGATCTGGTAGGTCCCGCTGTGGTCTGCGGCTATACCAAAGCCGTCGTCCATGATTTCGGTATAGCTGCCATCAGGTTTGAACTCGATCTGCCATGCCTTCGGAGCGGTATCATCGTTCTTATCTGCTTGAATCTTGGTGCTTCGCCACTTGCCGATGATTGTGGGTGTGGTCGTCTGTGCCAGCGTGGTCGGGGCAAGCAGTGCCGCAATCCACACGAACACTGACAATCGAAATGAGCGCATCCGGCACCTACTTTTCAGAGTCGCACAAGTATACAAAGGAAGTATGCGATGAGTACGAGAAATCCCCGAAGGTACTACGAACCTATTCCTGATTGCGCCTGGGCAGTGCATCTGGTACAACGCTCGTTGAGGGAGGTGTTCATGCGCCTACGCGGATTGGGCCTCGTGCTTATTGTTTTTGCGATTGTGTTTGCTACCGCGTGTAGCAAGTCGCCTGATCAACAGAGCCAAGCCGGTGACGAGCAGAGCCAGACCGACCAGAAGGGCGAGAAGTCAGGACTGTTCGGCAGCAAGAAGGCCGAGGTCAAGACGGTTCCCGAGGGGACGGTGCTGACCGTAAGGCTAGGACAGTCGGTCGGATCGAAGATCAGCAATAGCGGCGATACGTTTGCCGCATCGCTGGCGCAGCCTGTCGAAAAAGACGGCGTCGTGCTGATACCAGCCGGCGCGGAAGCGACCGGAACCGTGGCGGATGCGGCTCCGTTGGGACGCTTCAAGGGCGGCGCAAGGCTCAGACTGGTACTTGATTCGATCACCATCAAGGGCAAGCGCTACGACATCTCGACAACCGGCGTTTCGCGTTCGCAGAAGGGCAAAGGCAAGCGCACGGGCGTCATGGTCGGCGGTGGCGCAGGTGTTGGCGCGCTCATCGGCGGACTGGCGGGCGGCGGCAAGGGTGCGGCAATTGGCGCGCTGGCTGGTGCTGGTGCTGGAACCGCAGGAGCGGCCTATACGGGCAACAAGAACATCGTGCTCCCGGCCGAGACAGCGCTCACGTTCAAGCTGACGCAGCCGCTAGAAATCAAGCAGTAGTAAAGTTGTGGAACGCACCCTCCTCTAACGGGGAAGGGTGCGACACCCCCGCCTGGACGGGGCACAGCCCCCGTCCCTCCAGCCTTCTCCCTTCGTGATTTTCTCTTCGGTTATTGATTCAATGGTAAAATCCAGCTAGTTACACTGACGTTATGCGCCGCACTCTCGCTAAACATTGGTTCGTTTACCTTCTCTTGCTGTTGGCCCAACTGGCGGCGGCCGAGGAGAAGGCTGCTCCTGCGTTCTCTGAAAAGCCGAAAACCGACAAGGTTCTGGCTGCAAAGATCGACAAGATTCTCTCGCAACCCGATGTATCTCGCGGCACGTGGGGCATTGACGTAGTGTCGGTTGGCACGGGAGAAGTGCTCTATCAGCAGAATGCGGAGAAACTGTTCACGCCCGCGTCGAACACGAAGCTGTTCACGACTGCGACGGCGATCGCGCTCATCGGGCCAGACTACAAATTCCACACCACGGTGGAGAGTACGGGCACGGTCGACCGCTATGGGCGGCTGAACGGAGACATTGTGCTCGTGGGTCGCGGCGATCCGAACTTGTCCGGGCGCGTGCTGCCCTACAACGTGCGTACCGAACGTAAGCTGCCGGCGTTGGCGGCGCTTGAGATGCTCGCCGACCAGGTGGCCCAGAAGGGCATCAAGTTCATCGACGGAAACATCGTCGCCGACGATTCCTACTTCGCGTTTGAGCGCTACGGTGAAGGCTGGGCGCAAGACGATCTGGTATGGGAGTGGGGAGCTCCGGTTTCGGCACTGACGATCAACGACAACGTGATCTTCGTAACGATCATGCCGGCAGACCGGCAAGGCGAGCGCGCCTTCGTCAGCATTATTCCTTACGCTGACTACTATCGCGTCGATAACCGCATCTACACGACGCCGCCGGGAACGGGGCCGCGCAAGGTATACATCAACCGCGAACCGGGTTCGAGCAAACTGACGCTGTGGGGCAATATCCCGCTGGACGATCCCGGAGCCAACGAAGCGCTGGCTATCGAAGATTCGGCTGACTTCGCCGCACAGGCGTTTCGTGCCATGCTGGAGAAGCGCGGCATCATCATCTACGGCGAGAACCGCACGAAACATAACGAACTGGCGAACCTCAACACGCTTACGGTGACGACGACAGCCTCGTCAGGCGGTGGCGACGAGAAGCCGCCGCTCTCGATGATGAAGCCGGTCCCTTCGGTATTGGCAAGTTATGAGTCGCAGCCGCTGTCGGAAGACCTGCGCGTGATCAACAAGGTCAGCCAGAATCTTCATGCTGAGCTGATGCTGCGCCTGCTTGGGCGCGAGCGCGGCAACTCCGGCACGATCGAAGGCGGGCTGGAGGTCGAGCGTCAGTTCCTCGGCCATGCTGGCATCAAGCAGGATGAGTTTGTGTTCTTCGATGGCTCCGGCCTCTCGCGCCAGAACCTGGTCACCCCGCACGCAATCGTCAAGCTACTCCTGTATTCGACCACGCAGCCGTGGGGCGAATTCTATCAGAGCACGTTGCCGGTAGCGGGCGTGGATGGTTCTCTCGGTGAGCGGTTCAAGAGTTCGGAAGTTGCCAGCCGTCTGCAGGGAAAAACTGGTTCGCTTGGGCACGTAAACGCGCTTTCAGGATTCGTTACGACCGTGAAGGGCGAACGCCTGGCATTCTCCATCATTGCGAACAACCACAATCTCACCTCGAGACGGGCGCTACAAACGATCGATCAAATTGTCGAGGCGATCGTCGCGCACAAGTAGTCCGCTCGATCACATGTAGAACAAACTCAACCTCGGCAGCCCATATCGTTCCAGCAACCGCTTCTGCACATACTGCTTGTGCAACTGCTCAATCTGCGGGCCACTCATCTTTCTCCGGTACGGCGCCAACTCACGGTCAGCTTCGGCCTTCACCGTGACGATCTGCTCGTCCGGTGTCGCCGCCAACAGCGCCGCGTAGAGCTTCTCCTCCATGACGGTCAATCGCCGCTCCAAATCTTCAAAAGTGCCCCACATCTGCCCGCTGTTGGCAGATGTGGGTTGGGAAAGTTCCCTCAGCGTCCGTGACGCATCTTCAACCACTCCTCGCGCTCCCTCAGGCAGCGGCGTCGATTTCGACTCAGGGCCAAGCAGCTTTTGCAATGCCTCTGCATTTCGCTTCAGATACTCGGCAACGTTCGGCTCCTCGAAGCCCGTCTCGGTCGGTTCCGGACGCGTCGCGCCAACGGCGGCCTCCTTCATCTCTTCGGCCGCGGTCAGCACCGCCTGCGAACAATAGGCCAGCCCATTGATCTTCTGCGTCTTCCGCGGACGCGCGTCGTACTTGTCGAAAGCCGCGTCGATCCCGCGCAGCACGGCCTCCAGCGGAATCCCCGCATCCTTCCACGTCTCCATCAGCGCCCAGTCGAGCGTCGACACCATCAGCACCGACCCGCGCCGCCGGCAGAAATGCTCTTCGATTTCCGTGAAGTAATTGAAGTAAGAGTTATTTTCCACGTAAGGAAAAAGCTAACACAGAAGCGACTCATTCTCCCGGCTTGAAAAGCCATTCCTGGTTTGGGTCGCCCGAAGGACAGCCGCCGAGCACTAACTGAAGCCGGAAACTGGGCCAGCCATCATTCGCGATTTGAACTGGTACGCTGGGCGTCTTAAAGCCTTGCACTCCGACGCGCATCCGGTACGTGCCCGGTCTTAAATCGAGCTTAATTCTGCCGGCGGAGTCGGTCGTTCCCGCCGCGATCGGCGTAACGCCATCCAACGTTTCAAGGACCACTACCGCACCTGGAACCACTGCGCCAGTTGGATCCGTGATTATTGCTTTGAACGAGGCAAGTCTCATTGGCCGCCGCTCAAGGAAGGCAGATATCTGCAAAGTGGATGCTTCTTCTTCGTCGCTGACAATGATTTCCTTGTCGTCCGAAACTGGCGATTTGATCGTATATGCGCCGGGCACAAGATTCTCGATGTGCGTCGAGCCATGCGCGTCGGTCGTCACCTTCTGCACAAGCTTGCCTGTACTCTTCTCGACGACAGAAAGCTCGATGTCCTTTACCGGCGTTCCTTCGTAAGACAAGCCGACGACCACGTGACGAGACACTTTCGCGGTTTCGCGAATGACCACCACCGAGCAGGCAAAGGCCATGCAGGAGGACAGCAACACGAGAACTAGAAGCAGCCCGGTAGTTCGATTCGCAGATGACATAAACGCCTCCGGCACGCACGAACATATGTTACGCGGCATTACGCAAATGTCTCGTGCAAAAAAGGCCCCGGCATTTCTGCCGGGGCGTTTTCACCAATGGACGTACAAACTGATTGCTAACTGCTATTGCTGATTGCTTCTAGTATCCGCACCCGTCCGGCTGCGATACCGCGCCGACGCGGACATTCTTGCGGACGTAATCGGCTCCCGCTTCGAGTGCCTTCTTGTCCAGCTCCAGAATGGTCTTGTTCTTGACCATCGCTTCGAGGACTTTGACGGCGGTCTCCATGGGCAGCGCGCCGGTTTCTTCCAGAAGCGCGCCGAGCAGCACGATGTTCGTGACCTTGGCGGAGCCGAGCAGATCGGCAATTTCCGCGGCCGGTATGCAGATGACACGCGCTTGAGGTGCCGTGAAGCCCTCGGGTACGGTGTCGCGGTTATAAAGAATGACGCCGCCCTGTTTGACCTCGGGGCCAAACTTGCGGATCGAAATCTCGTTCATGGCGATCAGCGCGTCCGGATTCGCAACAAACGGCGAGCCGATGCGATCGTGTTCGAGGCAGACGTGGCAGTGCGCCGAACCGCTGCGCATCTCTGGTCCGTACGATGGCAGCCAGCTGACTTCCATGTGCTCGCGCATGCCCATCTCGGCCATGATCTGGCCCAGCAGCAGCACACCTTGTCCACCGAAGCCGGCGATCTTGGCGCTGATCGGCTTGGTCTGATGTTTCGCGGCAGCGCGATCCGTCGCCGTCAGAGGCTCAGCTTCTTTCTTGATACCCAGGACCTCGGGAATCGACCGCTGCGGCGGCTTCGGAACGTCGGGCAGTTCTGCCTTCTGGTCGCGGTAAACGCCCAGCGGGAAAACCGGGATCATCTTCTCGGCCACCCACTCACGCGCTTTCACCGGATCCTTCTTCCAGATCGTCGGGCACGGCGAAAGTATTTCGACCAGCGTGAATCCGGCGCGCTGTTTCTGCAGTTCCAGCGCTTTTCGCACAGCCTTGCGCGCCTTGATAATGTTCTTGTTATCCGACAGCGCAACGCGTTCGATGTAAACGGGCGCCTTCAACTGCGCGAGCATTTCGCTCACGTGAACCGGGAAGCCTTCGTTGCCGGGGTTGCGTCCCCATGGGCTCGTCGTCGACGTCTGTCCAACAAGCGTGGTCGGAGCCAGCTGCCCGCCGGTCATGCCGTAGATGGCATTGTTCACGAAGAACACTGCGATCTTCTCACCGCGATTCGCCGCGTGAACGATCTCGGCGGTACCGATGGCAGCCAGATCGCCGTCACCCTGATAAGCGATAACGACCTTGTCCGGGTGCGCACGGTTCACGCCCGTTGCCACGGCTGGTGCGCGTCCGTGAGCGGCCTGAACGTTGCTCGTCTGAAAGTAGTAGTAGGCGAAGACCGAGCAACCGACCGGCGAAACGAAAATCGTGTCGTTCTTCAACCCGAGCTCGTCGATCGCCTCGGCAATCAACTTGTGAACGACACCGTGTCCGCAACCGGGACAATAGTGCGTCTGGTGCTGGAGGTCGGCCTTGCGCTCGAATTTATCGTAAAAACACTCGGCTCTGGAATTTACCACTTCGTATTCGATCACAGTCTCTCCCTTACACCGTCGCGACCATGCGGTTGAGCAACTCAGCTTGAATCTCAGCGACCGAGGGGACCACGCCACCCCATCGCCCATAGAAATCGACCGGCACTTTGCCGTTGATGGCCAGACGAACGTCCTCGACCATCTGGCCGGTGCTCATCTCGACCACCAGCACCGAGCGCACTTTCGACGCGACCTGCGCCAGCGCCTTCGACGGATACGGCCACAGCGTAATCGGACGGAACAAACCAACTTTCATGCCCTGCGCGCGCGCTTCGTCAACCGCCGAGCGCAGCACGCGCGAGACGACGCCGTAACCGATCAGCAGTATTTCCGCATCGTCAGCCAGATACGTTTCGAATCGAATTTCGTTCTCTTCGCACTTCTTGTACTTGGCGTGGATCTTCGTCACGCGCTCTTCCATCTCTTCGGGGACGAGGTCGATGGAGCAGATCAGGTTGTCGCGTGTATCTACCGTGCCCTTCACCGCCCACGGCTTGTCGGGAGCGGTCAGTTCGACGTCTTCGATCTCCAGTGGTTCCATCATCTGGCCGAGCGCACCGTCTGCCAGCACGACCACAGGGTTACGGTACTTGTCCGCTAACTCGAACGCGAGCTTGGTCAGATCGCACATCTCCTGCACCGACGCCGGAGCGAGCACAATATTGCGATAGCACCCGTGGCCGCCGCCCTTGACGATCTGGAAGTAGTCGCCCTGTTCAGGGCCAATGTTGCCCAGCCCCGGTCCGGCGCGCATGATGTCGGCAACCACAACCGGCAGCTCAGCCGTAGCAATATACGACATGCCTTCCATCATCAAGCTCATGCCCGGTCCGGAAGAAGCGGTCATCGTGCGTTCGCCCGCGCCCGCCGCGCCGTAGCACATGTTGATCGCCGCAACTTCGCTCTCGGCCTGCACGAACGTTCCGCCAACCTGCGGCAGATAGAGCGCCGCATACTCCGCGATTTCGCTGGCCGGCGTGATCGGATATCCGTAGTAGGACTTGCATCCGGCGAGCACGGCGCCCTTCACCACGGCGACGTTTCCCTTACACAGTTGCCGCATGCACTGCCTCCTTATTATTGGCCTTCTGCGCGACCAGTCGATACACCGTGATCGCTCCCGGCTCCGGACAGCAATAGAAACAGATTCCGCATCCCGTGCAGCCCTCACCCTTGTAGTGCGCCGGGTGGACGCCAAATGGGTTGAGGGTGTGCTCTAGCTCGAGGACCTTGGGCGGGCAGGATTCAACGCACAACCCGCAGCCTTTACACTCGTCCGTATTGACCTTGATGTTACCCCGTGATGGACCGGCCATTGTTACCTCACACTCGCTGCAAACGCTTCTTCGGCCGCCTTCGCTTCCTTCGATCCCGGACGCGCCGGCAGCCAGTTGTTGCGTTCGCAATATTCGTACAACTCGTTGCGGAACTTCGGATGAGCGATCTGAATCAGCGCCTCGGCCCGCTGCCGGATACTTCGTCCGTGCAGGTACGCGATGCCGTATTCGGTGATCACATAATGAACGTGCGCGCGTGACGTCACCACGCCCGACCCCTGGCGCAGCATGGGAACAATGCGCGATACCGTATCGTTCTTCGCTGTCGATGGCAGTGCAATAATCGCTTTGCCGCCCTTTGACCGCGACGCCCCGTAAATAAAGTCTACCTGTCCGCCAAAGCCGCTCAGGAACTTTGTGCCGACCGAATCGGCGCAAACCTGCCCGGTGATGTCGATCTCCACCGCCGAGTTGATAGCGATCATGTTGTCGTTCCGTGCGACGTTGAACGGATCGTTGATGTACGCGTTCGGCTGGAACTCAAACAGCGGATTGTTATCTACAAAATTGTAAAGCTTCCGCGTACCTAGAACGAAGCCCAGAAGTATCTTGTTGGGATGAAAAGTTTTTCTGCGGCCGTTTATTACCCCGGCCTCAATCAGCGGGATTGCCCCATCCCCGAGCGTTTCGGTATGAACCCCCAGGTCCTTGCGGTCCATTAAATAAGGTAGGATCGCGTCCGGAATCCCGCCGATACCGGTCTGTAGAGTGCACCCGTCGTCGATGAGTGAAGCTGCGTGCTTGGCGATCGCGCGGCAAACATCGGTCGTTTCTACCTTGTGCGCCTCCACCAGCGGGACCGAAGTCTCGACGAATGCATCGATCTCGTTCACATGGATGAAGCTGTTGCCGTAGGTCCGCGGCATCTGGTCGTTGACCTGCGCGATAACGTAGTGCGCACACTTCGCAGCCGTCAGCGTCGTCTCAACGGCTACACCTAGCGAACAGAATCCGTGCGAGTCCGGCGGCGACACCTGGATCATGCAAACGTCGATCGGCATCTGGCCTGAGAGAAACAGGTCCTCGATCTCGCTCAGGTGAATCGGAATGCAATCCGCGCGCCCACTATTTACGGCTTCGCGAATACCGGCGCCCATGAACAGCGCGTTGTGCCGAAAGCTTTTTGCAAACTGTGGTTCCGTGTAGCTGGCGTTCCCAGAGGTAAGCAGGTGTGCGACTTCCACATCGCGCAGGAAAGGCGCACGCTCGGTCATGGCGTCCACCAGCACCTGCGGGTAGGCGCTGTTTGCGTGAATCCAGACCCTCATGCCGGACTCGATGCAGCGCACCGCGTCGGCAGCCGTCGTCACTTTGCGCTTGTAATCGTCATTCCAGGCCATTCACTCATTGCTCTCCACCCACGCAACAGCTATTTAGGATTCCCAATACGACTTTGCCAGCGTAGCGACGTTATCGGTGGCCCGTTCAAGCCCGATGTTGGCTTGAGCGGGTTCTTAAATTACTGCCCTGCCGCTCTGGCCACGAGAGGCGCGTGGGTGCTCTCGTAACCTATTGCCGCGTAATAACTCGCACGATCAAAAAACTGCTCCAGCAACTGCAAGACTTCCAACTCCCCGAAGATCTCCGCCGTCTTCTCTGGTCCTACTTGCTCGGCGAGAAACTCAAGGAGGTACCGCTTGGCCAGATTGATGGCCCATATCACCTGGCTCAGTGGCACTCCCTGCTCGGCACGCCTGCGCCCTATCTCCGTATAGCGCTTTTCGATTTCAGACTCGGCCTTGCCCAGCAGCCAATCTCCCAGGCAGTGATAAATCTCGTAAACGCGTTGCTTAAACTCGTCCGCGGGAACATTGCGGAAAGCGCTGGTTTTAGAACAACTTTGCAGTCTCTCGAAGACCCCTGCCGCCAACTGGTCTGCATGGGCCTCAATCAGCTTGACCAGCCGATATGCGAGCAACATAAGCCCTACCTCCGTTGCGTAGACCCAGGACCTTAGGCCCCTGAACCGCGTTCAGAATCCTAATCCAAAACGTGCAATCTTCTTATGACGGCAGGCAAAAGGACGGTGACATTTGTCACTATTTGGGGTGACTCGCCTCACCCCGGTTGTGACGTTGCTAGTAGCCTTTAATCAGCGGCTCTACTCGGGAGCGGGCATCTCTCTGGGCCTGATTGGACGGCTGACCTCAAGTTTCGACTCGCTTCTTTTCGACCGCGAACAAGTCCACTTGCCCGCACCATCATGTCATCGGTTTCATTCGCCGGTGTGCCACAAGTGTCGTACTATAACTTACGCTCAGTTATCATCGAAGGTACCCCATGACGGTTGACTGCCCTCCTACTCTAGCCGATTGCCGGGAAGCCGGAGCTTGGCTATCTCTCGCAGCCAAACTCCAGCGCTACTTGCCCCGGGGAAAAGGTTTTGTGCCCCGTTTGATGGGAAGGCTCTTGAACCGCCGTGACTGCCGATTCCTCACTACCAGGAACGGTGCAAAGCTTGTTCTATCCACCAACAGCCTCGACGTCTACGCGACCATGAGGCTGAACGGCAACTCCTGGGACTATTGGGATTTCCTGATCTGTCTGCGCAGCCTCGTCGATGGTTACACGTTTTACGACATTGGAGCAAACGTCGGATATTTCACGATTGAGATGGCCCACGTTACCAAGGGATCGGTTCGCGTCGTGGGCTTTGAGCCGCAAACGCCGCTCGTCCGCGCCATCGAAGCCTCAATCCAACTTAACGAGATGAAGAACGTCAGCGTTGTTCATGTCTTGGTTGGTGACGAATCGCGAATGGCGGAAGTCTTCCTCTCCAAGTCCTCTATTCATGCCAGTGCCGTTACCGATTCCGGTCGTAATGCGACGCACTCGACTCCGCAACGGATGGTGGCCATTGATGACCTCGTTTCAAAAGGCGAAATTCCGCCTCCCGATTTCATCAAACTAGACGTCGAAGGAAGCGAACACCTCGTAATTCGCGGAGCCATGCAGACTCTTCTTTCCGCGCGTCCGAATGTCTTCCTCGAATACATCCCCGAGGACGACACAAATGGACGTGTGCGCCAGGAAGTAGAAAGCCTCGTCTCGCGAGCTGGCTGCTACGATCTCTATGGATCGCCTCGGAAGAGTGACCCAGAGTACAAGGATCGAGCGAGGCAAGGGATACTCTTCCGCATTCAAAACGACGACGACTGGAAGCGGGTTGATGGAGTTTATCTCAGGAACCGCCAGCGCAAGGTGCGTGACGACTCAATGTTTCTGTGATGTGGACGACTTCCTTCTGATATCTGCTGGTGATTACCCGCCCCGATTCGCTATCCTACGAAATGCGGTGAACCACCCTCGACCGGAGCGCCAAGCGAACGTATGACTCCGAACGTCTACTTCAAGAAGATCGACTCAACCACAAGCGCGGACCGAATTCAGGAAATAACCAAACAACTGCTTGCCACGGTGCTGGAGAAGGAAAACATCAGCCTGCGCGCTCGAGTTCCTCTCAAGGTCCATTTCGGTGAGCACAAGAATGCCACGTTCCTTCGCCCCGAGTACTACCTCGGCGTTATTGGTTACTTGCAGGAACGCGGCATCCATTCCTGCTACATGGAGACCAGCGTCTTGTACGGTGGCCAGCGCTACAAGAAAGAGCTTCACGAGAAAACGGCCCAGGCCCACGGCTTCACGCAACTTCCCATCGTCTTTGCCGACGGCGAACACGGCGAAAACTTCCACGACGTCGAGATCAACAAGAAGCATTTCAAGTCATTCAAGATCGGCAAGGCCTTCCTCGACTATGACCAGCTCATTGTGATCGCCCATTTCAAAGGCCACCGGCTCGCCGGATTCGGCGGCGCGATCAAGCAGCTCTCCATGGGCCACGCCGCAAAGGGCGGCAAACTAGCGATGCACATGGGAGAGAAGCCGCACATCGTGAGCCGCAAGTGCAAGAAATGCAATCTCTGCAAAACCCGATGCAATGAAGACGCCTTGATCATCGGCGATAAATCAAAAATCGATCATGCGAAATGCGTCGGCTGCGGCGCCTGTATGGCGATCTGTCCCAACAAAGCAATTTCGATCTTTTCCGTAACAGGCATCGCGAAGTTCTTGGGGATAGGAAATCCGTTTCTCGAAAAGCTCGTTGAAGGCGCCTATGCCGCGCAGCTTGGGAAGAAGAACATCTACCTCAACTACGCCATGAAGATCACCGCCGGCTGCGACTGCGAGCCGCGCAAGATGAAACCGCTGATGGACGACTTCGGCGTCTTCATCTCGACCGACCCGGTCGCAGTCGACAAAGCATGTTGGGACATGGCAAAGCAACGGGGCAAAACTTTCAGAGGCTCCAAGATGTTCCGCTATGCGGAGAGCACAGGTCTAGGCTCGGCCACCTACAGGCTGCACGAGCTCGCGTGAAGGGCTTATCTCCATCTCATGGCGAAGGCAAACAAGAAGGGGGGCCGCACCCTTCCCCGGCAGGGGAGGGTGCGCCTATCTGATATTTCAGACCCTTGTTGGTGACCACATTCCGCTGCCCCAGATGCGCATACCTGGAGTCACACGCGACACCTAACGAATAGACGCGAGCCGGCGTTCTACATCCGGCGGCACTTGTTGCAGTAGCCGCCGATTTCCAATCGCGACACTACCACGTGGAAATTGCACTCTTTCTTCACCTGTGCCTGCAAGCGCTCGAAAAGCGGGCTCTCGAATTCCACAACGGCCGCGCAGCGAAGACAGGTGATGTGAAGATGATCGCGCTTCGGGCGCTGCTCGTAGTAGTGTCCCTCGCCCCTGACGTGCATCGGATCCAGTTCGTCGACCAGGCCGTGTCTCTTCAGCAGAGATAGCGCTCGATAAACGGACAGAAGAAGATGTTCGTGTGCAATTGCAGCCAATGTGACGCCGCTGGCCCCGGGCAGAAAGAACCGGTGCTCGCGTCCGAAACCGTGCAGAGTCAAACTGACGGCGCCCTCTTCTGGAAAATAGGCAACGGCAACTCGCGAACCGGAATGCCGTCGTTCAGTTCAATACCTGAAGGCCAGCGCTGGCAGCTAGTGCTCTACATCCGCAGTCTAGGCAAGCGACCCTAGTCTCCCGATCCGGTGGCACTGCTGCTCAGCCCGACAGGCTGCAGAATAACCTGCTGTTCATCGCCTATCCTGACGCTCTGAAAGAAACTTCGCAGAGCCGAATAGTATCCTTTGTCCCAAAGAACGCGGCCGATTTTCAACGTGCGCTTCAGATGTACTGTCGATCCGTCCTTTTCAGCTTTGAAGGTGTACAGCATCGAACTATCACCCACGTTCTGAGGTTCAGGCAACTTGCCCACCTCCCACTCCGTAGGCAGCGTGATTTGTACGTCGTCCTGCTTCGAAGATGGATACTCGAAATAGATTGGGTGCTTGCGCGTGTTGGCAACGAATACGTTCTTCTCGCCGCTCGCGAAGATGCCTACCGGAAGAGAGAATCTGTTCGTATTCACCGACATCCATCCCGGAATTCTCACGCTAAACTCCGCGATCATTGATGGCGAAGAACTGCGCCACTCAGGCTTGTTCGTCAACTGTACTTCACCGGGGGACGGGATCTGCTCCTTTAGCATGTCTTCCAGAAACTTCTTGCGATCCGCATCGTCGTCCTGCCGCTTATCCTGACGCGCTCGCGCAGCTTCGAGACCTGTCAAAGTCATGGTCAATGTGCCTTCTAGATCGCCCGCTTTGTTTACGCGAAAGTCTCCCTTGCGTTCTATACGAGACAGGGAAGCGTCCGGGATAGACGTGCTGACCCAGGTACCACCTTCTTTATCCATTAGCCGCCCAGGAACTGCGGTCTCTTCCCAGGGCAGCATGCCATAGGGTGTGAAAGCAGAGCCCGGGTCGAAATAGAGGTCTTTGCCGTCGAGTTTCACCAGTACGACGTTGGCGTTCAATTTCTTTTCGTCCAGCGCACCCTTATCAAAGAAGTATTCCTTTCTGCTGGCGGTCCACACGCCGTAAGCATCAAAGCCAGCCGCGCGCACAAGTCCCAGGAATAGCCAGTTGAGCTGTATTTCGTCGCCAGAACCGCGATTCCAGATATCCTCCACGTTATCGATGTCTTTGAGCTTCTCCTGCTCACGCTCCTTTTCCTGCTCTTTCTCCGACTTCTCAACCTCGTACGATGTATTGCGAAGCTGCTGAACGCGGGCGTATATCTTCTGCAGCTTTACTTCCTTTGAATCGTCTGGCGAGACAATCTGGCGGACCGCCTCTTCCATCGCTTTACGTTTTCCGATGAATGTATCCAGTCCTGAGTTCCAGATTCGAGTCTTGCTCCTCCAGTATCTATCGGGTTCGATTTCTACGAGTTTCTCGCCATAGATGAAATCGACTCGCGACTTCAGCTCGTTGGCGGGTGGCATAAAGTCCTCAATCGAAAAAGCCGGGATGTTCTTCGCTTCCATGCGAATCATGTCGCTACCGGTGGCCTTGGGAGGTTTTGTTCCCTCGGGCAGACGGCTGGTTGACCAGCGAAGAACGTGATTCGGCGATTGGAGTGGCATCAGGGAGAACCTGGCCAGTTTCGTGAAGAGTTCGTCACTCAGTATCCAGCGCGAACCTTCAACAGGTCCCTTTGCGAACGAATACTGCAGCATGGTTCCAATTGCTTTGTCGGTTCGCGTGATGATGGAATGACCCGCAACGTCCACGCCCTTAGAACTTTGCTCTGCGAAGTTTTCTATGTAGGAATACTCAATGATGCTTCCCACTTGAACGTCAGGCAGTGTGAAAGTCTTGACAATCTGTTTCACGCCCTTCGAGCTTACAGTCTCCTTGGTAAGAACCTTCTCGTCGAAGTTGACGATTGTGCCATCGGGTTTTACGGTCCGCGCTTTGATGGCCTTGATACCTCTGCCGTTCCCTTTTATGTACGGAATTTCGACGTTGGCGTACTTCAGTCCTGCCTCGGTCAGAATCTTGATTCGGCGATAATTGCGTTCCCAGCTTTGTGCTTGCGTGTCGTCGCGATCGACTTGCCGGTACAGAATAATGGCCGGTGCCCCCGGCGCGAGCGGTTCACTCGTCATCTTGAGTTCTTCTTGAGAAATCGTACCGAACGGCTCTCCCTCTTTTGCCCTTGCCAAAACAGCACCAATAAACAAGAAGACAGATAGACCTACACACACCCGTACCTTCATACCAACTCCTTTGCGCTGTTTCACGCGACCGCTAACGACACAGAACTCAGTTTGGAAGATTCAAGCGACGATAACGCGCAAAGGCTTGCAGGTCAATACTGCCCCCACCCGGCTTGGTGCCCCACATCTGCCCGGTGTTGGCAGATGTGGGTCTCTGCACCACTCGCATACCTTTGCCCACACCGCCCGTATCCGGTCATCCTGAGGAGTGCAATGACGAAGGATCGATCTATGCATTCCTCGGCACGACGACCACTCCCGCCCGGTTCCCGCCCAAGGCGGGACCAATTTCATCTTCTCTGGTGTCTAACCAGATACGCCATTGAATTCAGGTTGCATTTTGGCCTGACAGTGTTTAAAAGGCTATCACCGCAATGAAACGATTCCTGGTGGTGTGCTGTTTCGTCGTCTTTGTGGCCCAATTCGTTTGGGCTGATGGCAATGTTCGTATTGACGAGCTTGGATTCGGCGGCCACTGCCTGTTCGGCAAGCCTTGCTCGGTTCTTGTGACTTTATCGAATCCAAAAGCGAAGGACCAGAGCTTCGAACTACATGTGGGGTTGCTTCGGCAGTCGGATCGCCAAGCCGTCTTCCCCGATAGCGTTTATGTGCATCGCGTGAGCCTTGCGCCCGGCGAAGAGCGGCAACTCGAACTTCCCGTCCAAACCCCGAACTGGCTGGTTGGAGTCGACATCACCGCAAAGGATGCAGACGGGAACATTGTTGGCCACCAGGTTTCGGGTGATTCTCAAGGATGGCTAGGCAGTGATGTTTTCATCAGCGTCTTGTGCGACAAAGAACCGGTCTGCAAGAGGGTGGCCTCCAAGATACAACTGAGCGCGTGGATGGAAGCATATGGGAGCAGGCCCGAAGTTCGGCTACGGACCCATCCACGCTACAACTGGTGGGCATACTCCGCATCTGCAATCGTCGTGGCAATGCCAACTTCAGCGCTTACCGGAGAGCAACGGCTCGCCTTGGAGCTATTTGCACGCCACGGCGGCAGGTTGATCCTTGTGGAAGATAAAGTCGCAGATCCGGCGTTCTTGTCGGCGTACAGGACGGGCACTCCGAACCCGGAAGGAGTGCGGATCGGAACCGGGCACCTCTACAGAGTCCCGAAGCTGAAAAGCCGCATGCTGGAAAAGCTGTGCAGCGGCTACTTGTTGCGCGAGATCGTGGACGCGAAGCCGATTACGTCGATGGTTCCCGATTCTGTAGCTCTTCAGACTCGATATGCGACCAGGTTTCATTTTCCGAGCTTGTGGACGCTTGTCCTATGGGTTGCGGCATACATCATTGTTGTTGGGGTCGTAAACTTCTCCCTGCTTCGCCGGTTGCGCCGCCAGGAGTGGGGTTGGGTCACAGTAACTGCGGTGGCGGTCCTATTCGTTGCCGGTTTGTACTGGTTTGCGTCCCGCCAGAAGCCGCGAAAGGTCACCCTGGACAACGTCGCCATACACTTCCTTGATTCTCACAGCGGCCTTGCCGTCGGCGATTACGGAACAAGGATGTCCGTTCCGCGGAAGGGAGAGTTCATCTTGCGAACGACTCCGGGCGGGCTTCTTCTCCCGAGAGTGAGCGAAGAGGTCGAAATCCACCGGCTCGAAAATGTCCGCATTGGCAAAGAGATCACCAGGGAATGGACGGCAGACGCGCCTGTACGGCTCAGTCCGGTGCCGGGAGCAGAAATCAAGTTGCCCATGGCGCGCTGGACCAGCAGCAAGCTGCACTTTACGGGGCATCATGAGTTCGCTGGAAGTGTGCCGGAGTTGTCGCCGGGTCGCTTCCGCAATGACACGGGGCGCACCCTAAGCAATGTCATTTACGTTGATACAGCTCAGAACAGCCTCTGGATGATTGGAAACGTGGCACCCGGTGGCGAATTCAACCTGGCGCAAGTCGGGCGTTTCGCTATCTGGGAGAAGTCCAAAATACCGACACCTGATGTTCTCAGTGATGCTCCTCCATTCTATTCCGGACCGTACAAGCTCGTATCGCCAAACTACTGTTTTCGGGTGCAAGGACCTTTGACATTCGGCTATGAACAAGTCCGGTTGCTATGCGGGTTGAGCGACGGACCCGCACGGCCAGTAGAATTGCCGAACTCCGATTACATTGCGAACGAACATGCTTTGATCGTGGTGGTGTACCAATGATTCAGGTCGAACAAATCCGGAAGTCCTTCAATGGAGTTCATGCTCTCGACGGCTTCTCGCTGAGAGTTGGCAAGGGCGAACTCGTCGGCTTGGTAGGCCCCAACGGAGCGGGGAAGACCACCCTGATAAAGATCTTGTCCACGCTGTTGCTGCCGAACAGCGGCGCGGCACGCATCGATGGAAAGAGCGTCGTGAGTGAGCCGTTCGCAGTCAGAAGCATGGTTGGATACCTTGCCGATCAATCCGGCCTTTACCAGGAGATGAGGGTGCGTGAGTTTCTGGAGTTCTTCGCAGATGCATTCCATCTTTCCGGCACGAATAGGGAAGAGGCGATCAGCAGTGCGCTGTCTCGCGCGCGGCTTGAAGAGCGCAGCAACGACTATGTTGAGTCCTTGTCATTCGGCACAAAACAGCGACTGATGCTGGCCAAGACCCTGTTGCACCGGCCCAGCGTCTTGTTGCTGGACGAGCCAGCGACCGGCCTCGATCCGCTGGCGCGTACTGAACTAAGAGAATTCCTGAAAGAGCTCAATTCGCAGGGAATGACGATTCTTATCTCGTCGCATATCCTCGCGGACCTCGAAGACATCTGTACACACGTTGCTCTGATTTCCAAAGGCCAGAACGTCTCGGGCGATTCGGACAACGGCGTGCTTCCGATGCGAAGTTCCGAGCAGAATACGCAAATGTTTGAACTCGAATTACTTCGGGACAACAAAGGAGCGGCTGCGTCGATTGCTCACTTGGCAAACGTCAAGATTGTGGAAGCGGGCGCTACTCGTTTTCTGTTGGCCATAAGCGGGAATGACAAAGATGCAGCCGAAGTTCTGAGGGCACTGGTTACTCTTGGGCTTCCGGTGATTCGCTTTGATAGACAAACGATGGATTTGGAGCAACGCTATCGCCTTGCTTTCGGAGGTGCCCGATGAATCCCCCGATGAACCCAATGATCCGGAAGGAATTGCGTCTCTTGATGCGAGAGCGTCGCGGCTGGGTACTGCCGTCGCTCTATCTTGTCGCTCTCGGCGCTCTGGCTATGTTCGCCTATTTCGAGTCCATGCGGCGCGAGAACGGTACCGTGTTGCTGGAAGGCCCGGACATCGGCATCCCGGTGTTTCTGACCGTAGTGTTCGCGCAACTTTCGGTCTTGTTGCTGCTGGTCCCGGTATTCAGCGCAGGTTCTTTCACCATTGAGAAGGAGCAGCGCACCCTTCCCGGCCTGTTTACTTCATTGTTGACCGATGCTCAGATCTGGTGGGGAAAGTTTCTGTCTTCCCTTATGTTCGTGTTGTTGCTCCTTGTTGCCGGTCTCCCCGTTATTGCGTTGACCTTTGCTTTTGGCGGGATCGGAATTTGGGAAATGTTTATGGTCACCGTAACCACGGTGATCATTCTGGCGTGCTTCAGCGCCGTGGGATTGTACTGGTCATCCGTATTCAGGCGCAGCGTTCCGGCCACGGCAGTCACCTACGGTACGGTGATTGTGCTTAGCGCAGTTACGGCAATTCTTTTCTTCGCACAACTAAGCGAATCTCACAACGCACCGTGGTATAACTTGCCGCTCCGTGCCAAGGCTCCGATACTCGCGAACCCATTCTTCTTTCTCGCGGTGTCGCTGACTGACCCACCGTACCTGTATCCAGAGTGGGTGCTTTCAGCGTTGTTATTCGTATTCGTCGGAACGGTCGCCATATTCCTTACTCTTCGGAATCTTCGACGTGAGCGCAGAACGTCATGAGTTCGGACGCCGCGGAACAAATGCTGCCTCAAGTCAGGCCGCTTTCGACGGAAGCTTGCGCGATTACTTCTTTCAGAGAATGAGACAGACACCCACATCTGCCCAAGGTTGGGCAGATGTGGGCTCCTCCTTGTTCCACTTTCCGGAATTTCCACAGCCCTCTGTTCTCTTCACGCAAATCGCTGCTACAGTGAATTCGTAATCGAAGACGCCGTGGTGGCCCGTTCAAGCCCGGTTCTGGCTTGAGCGGGGTTGCGCGAAACTGCAGGGACAACTCCTCAGTCGACTGTCAGTCGAACGTCAGTCATCGTCAGTCAGATTTTTGAAGCTAACTCGTTTAGATCATCAGCTGTACGGTGAACCTCAGGGGGAGGGGGTACCCCGTAACCGACTTGCAAACTCCCTACCGCGCGACTCCGTGAAAACGCACCGTGCTCAAGCCATCCCAAAAGATTGGCTTGAATGGTCCGCAACCTTGTAGTGCAATGTGAATCGACCAAGCTAAAACACAGCTTCGGGCCGAACACAGGAAAGAAATGAGGTTGCGCCTTTGTCTTTACGATATAGTCGTTTGATTTTCACTGTTGTCTTGCTCTTCTTTGCTTCGATAGCGTTTGCGCAGGCTCCTGCGGCGCAAGCTCCCGCTCAAGCCACGCCGGCGAAACCTCCGGCGGAGGCTCCACCGATGTTCCAGCCGCCTGCGCCGCACAAGAACGCTCCGTTGGGCGACATTCCCGCGTTCCCTGGTGACGGAAACGGCGCTTACAAAACCAAGAAGTATCGCGACCTCTTCGCCGAGCAGGGACACTCGCCCGCCGAGACCCGCGCCAAGCTGGACAAGGCATTCAAGCAACTCTTCTACGGCGACGGTCAGGAAGAGCGCGTCTACTTCGAAGTCGGCGCCAATGAGAACGGTACGCTGGCCTACATCACCGATTGGGCCAACAATGACGCGCGCACCGAAGGCATGAGCTACGGCATGATGATCGCCGTCCAGATGGACAAGAAGCGCGAGTTCGACGCCCTATGGAACTGGTCGAAGACCTACATGCTCGTCACCGACCCGAAGAATCCTTCGATCGGATACTTCGCCTGGTCGATGGCAACCGACGGTTCGGCGCGTTCGGTCGGCGCGGCGCCCGATGGCGAAGAGTACTACGTGATGGCGCTCTACTTCGCCGCGAACCGCTGGGGCAACGGCAAAGGCATTTACAACTACAAGGCTGAAGCCGATAAGATTCTGCGCGGCATGCGCCACCATCCGGTGCTGAAGGGAACCGGCCCGTTCCGCATTCATCCCAACGACCCGCCATTCGAGTTCTCGATGAAGCCCTGGCCGAGCCCGAACAACAAGGCCCGCGAGCGCGAGATGGCAGAGAAAGGCATCAAGCCTCCCACGTTCCCCGCGTCATTCTTCCGCCAGCCTCGCGAGACCACAGTCGGGCCGATGGTCGACGAAGAGCACTTCATGATCAAGTTCGTGCCCGAGATCGGTGGCCGCGACATGACCGATCCCTCGTATCACCTGCCCGGCTACTACGAGCTGTGGGCCCGCTGGGGGCCACAGGAAGACCGCGCCTTCTGGGCCAAGGCAGCCGACGTCAGTCGCGACCTCTTCTGGAAGATAACCGGACCGAACACCGGCCTGACGCCCGATACCTGCAACTTCGACGAGACGCAGATCGTCAGCCGCAACGGCACGCCAACGCCCTTCGGCTACGATTCCTGGCGCAGCGTCAGCAACTGGGCAGTCGACTACTCCTGGTGGCAGAAGGACAAGCGCCAGATCGAGCTGAGCGATCGCATCCAGAAGTTCCTGCATAGCGAAGGAATCAGCAAGTTCCCCGATCGCTACACGCTCGACGGCAAGCCGCTTTCGACCCGTCACTCCGAAGGCATGCTCTCCACCACGGCGGTGGGTAGTCTCGCGGCCACCCCCGGCGACATCTCCAAGGCCTTCGTCGAGGAGCTGTGGAATACCCCGGTACCCGCAGGCGAGCAACGCTACTTCGACGGCATGCTGTACCTGATGAGCATGTTGCACGCCAGCGGCAACTTCCGCATCATCGAGCCGAAGGCGCCGGCGAAAGTAGCCAAGTAGCAGGAACAAAAACTGAGAGCTAGAAGCTGAAGGAACTCGACTTGAGTTCCTTCATTTTCTGTTGTTCAGTAGTTCCGGATTGACGCTCATCACCTCGTACATCCCGTTCAGGTCGGCGATCATATCGCGGAAGAACTCGCGCATGGCTTCTTGCGAGTAGTTGTCGTCGCGGAGGTCCTGCATCTCACGCTTCAACGCGAGATCGACGGCCTCCTGCGGCGACTTGTACAGACAAATGCCGCCGAACACGTTCCAGTGCCGACTCTTGTCTGCGCCATCTTCTTTATTGCCTGGCAGGAGGAAGTTGTCGAGCGCGAGCGAACTCGGCAGCGACTCGCGAGGAATGGATTTGATCCACGCGTAAGGGATTCGGATTGCCTCGTCGAGCAGTCCGACGGCTTTCTTCTTGTCTCCGCCCGCGATGCGCATGGCCTCGCGGAATAACAAAGTCATCGGAAGGTTGTGATTAACGACATCCGGGTCCTGTAGCTTCCGATTGGTTCGTGCCACCGCATACAGATATCGTGGATCGTGCTGCGCGTAGTTAATGAGCGCCAGGAAGTCGCGATCATGCGTTGTGCTCTTGTAGTACTGCCACTCGGCGCGCTGGAGATAGTTCTGCAGGTGCGTGAGATTTCTCGGCTTCTCAAGGGTCTCGAAGTCATACGTCATGCCCAGGTCGTTCTTCGCACGGACGGAAACGACCTTGAGCACGGCGCGCCAGTCCTGTTTCCCATGCTGAAAGTCGTCGTACACCGGAGACTTCATCGTGTCGCGCAGGTGATCACGAAACGTTAGGAGCTTTAGCGTGAAGTCGAGCTGATCGCGTACCGTGAGCGTCTCCGCATCCTCGACCAGTTCCATCAGTGCGAGCAGCAATTCATGTTGTTCGCCGGCATCGTAGAGTGCCTTCGCCCTTACTAGTTTTTGATTAGCGTAATCCCGCTCGATAGGCAACAGCCCAGCTTCGCGGTTCCGCCATCCCTGGTCGAGTCGAACGGCTTCGGCATAGACAGCCGAATTCAGCGAGTCGGAATAAGTGCCGCGACTGGTCGTCCGGTGCATCTGCTTGAGCCAGTCGAGAACCGAGTCTTTGGCCAGCGGATAGTCCAGGGCATAAAGAGGGCGCGGGCGATATTCCCCCAGCGAGACATAACGATAAAGCTCCCGCGGGCGCGGAAATATCGTGTGCTTCGCGCGTGCGGCCTCCTCGGCAGCATACGGATCACCGTCGGACGCTACCAGTGCGCGCAGAATGCTCACGTCGTCTTCGTCGATCAGGCCATTCTGGTTGATGTCCATTCGGCACGCGACCGCGTCGGAGACACCAAAGGGATCGCTCACGAAAGCATCGGCCACGTCGAGATCACGCGACGTCCAACGGTTGTCACCATCGAGATCACCGAGCATGACCAACTCAGATCTGGCCGGAACACGATGAATCGGAATCACAAATTTCCAGTAGGCATAGCCGAGAATGGCAACAACCACGACGGCAATCACCCACCGCTTCAGCTTTCTCAAGGGCAAGCTCCATAACCGGGCGCAACAGCTTCTCTGGAAATCGTCGCCCATTCTTGCACAGCCGTCCGTGAAAGTGAAGATGATGCGGTGTTTCTCCCGTTGATTATTGGGTTATCCGCTGGGACAATGAGGAGCATACAAAGAGCAGAGTTCGACACAACTGCCGTTTTTCAAGGGAATGCGCATGTCCGGGAAGACTTCCGCCGAAAACCAAAATCGTTCAACATCCGATTCACAGTACTCAGTCAATCGCCGCACGTTCTTGGTTGGGGCCGCCGGAATGGCAGTTGTAACGGCGGCAGGCCCATTCGCCAGCAGTGCCTGGGCCGAAGAACTCGCGAGCGGCGGTCCGGTGAATCTTGCCATCGTCGCCACGCCTTCGACCTCCTTCGCGTCAGGCGACTCAAAACTCTCGGCGATGAATGACGGCTACACGCCTGCGAACTCCCGTGACCGCGTTCACGGTTCCTACGGCAACGTCCCCAAGCGCGACACGCAATGGGTGCAGTATGAGTGGAGCAAGCCGGTCACGACCAACAAGGTCGAAGTCTACTGGTGGATCGGCGGCTGGGGCATCGGCGCGCCGGCTTCCTATCGCGTCCTCTACTTTGACGGCAAAGACTTCGTTCCCGTGAGGAACGCACAAGGACTTGCCATCGCTCCCGACAAGTTCAACACCACCACCTTCGACGCGGTAACCACCGACAAATTGCGCATCGAGATCGCCTCCGATGGCAAGAGGTCCACCGGCATTCTTGAGTGGCGAGTCATCAGCTCAGGGACTGTTCCCGATTTCGCTCCGGTTGCCGAAGCTGGCATTGATCGCGTCGTTGTGATGGGCGGAAAAACATATCTCGCCGGCAAAGCCATGTTCCTGCTCTCTTCCTCCACCAATCGCGTGCAATGGAGTAAGGTCTCCGGACCCGGCGAGGTGACCTTCGGCGATCCCAACGAGCCCGACACAACAGCTACGTTCTCCGCGCCGGGCGAATACGTGCTTGAACTTAAGGCCAGCCGAGGAAAGCAAGAGAAGGCTTCAACGCTGGTCGTTCAAGCCCAACCTGGCCCGCCAAGAGATCGTCTCGACGTTGTCTACACCACTAGGTACGCGATCGACAGTCCTTTCTGGAACAAGCGCGCGAAGACGCTCATCACCAGTTGGATTCCTCATTGCATCGCGCAATGCGAGCGCACCGACATCAAGCCGAACGAAGGCGATGGTGGCATCGACAACTTCATTGAAGCCGCGAAGGCCCTCCGAGGCGAACCGCACGCGCGGCACAAGGGCTTCGTATTCTCCAACGCCTGGGTGCACCAGACCGTCGAGTCCATGTGTATTGCCCTGATGGTCGATCCACAGGGCGACCGCGACATCATCGCCGCGCAGGAGAAGATGCGGGCGACGCTGGACAAGTGGATACCGATCATTCTCGCGGCACAGCATCCCGACGGCTACCTGCAAACGGCCTACACTCTTGAAGACCGCAACAAGTGGCCCGAGCGCTGGTCGCCCGAGCATCGTGGAGATCACGAAGGTTACGTTTCTGGATACTTCATCGAGTCGGCAATTAACCACTACACTCTCACCGATGGCAAAGATCTGCGCCTCTACAACGCCGCCAAGAAGCTTGCCGATTGCTGGGTCGATAACATCGGTCCGGGCAAGAAGGAGTGGTACGACGGACATCAGGAGATGGAGCAGGCGCTGGTCCGCTTCGGACGCTTCGTCAACGACATGGAAGGCAACGGCCGGGGCAACGCCTACATAAACCTCGCGCGCTTCCTGCTCGAATCGCGCCGTGGCGGAGAAGAATACGACCAGAGCCACCTGCCGCCCGAGCAGCAGTACGAAGCCGTAGGTCACGCTGTTCGCGCTTCTTACTTCTACTCGGCCATGGCCGATATCGCCGCCGAAACCGGCGACATCGATTACCAGAGCGCCGTCATGTCGCTGTGGGACAACATGGTCAACCGCAAGTACTACGTCACAGGCGGCATCGGTAGCGGTGAGACCTCCGAAGGCTTCGGCCCCAACTACTCGCTACGCAACGAAGCCTACTGCGAGTCTTGTTCCAGCTGCGGCCTGATCTTCTTCCAGTACAAGAACAACCTGGCCTACCACGACGCCAAGTTCGTCGACCTCTACGAAGAGACGATGTACAACGCGCTGCTCGGTGGCATCGATCTCGAAGGAAAGAACTTCGCCTACGAGAATCCGCTGGTCAACACGTGGCGCGCTCCGTGGCACAACTGCCCGTGCTGCGTCGGCAACATTCCGCGCACGCTGCTGATGATTCCAACCTGGAGCTACGTGAAGAGCAGGAATGCGGTGTTCGTCAACATGTTCGTCGGCAGCCGCGTGAATGTCGGCAAGATCGCGGGCACCGAAGTCGAGATGGTGCAGAAGACGAACTATCCTTGGGAAGGCTCGGTCGAGATTACCGTCAATCCTAAGGAAACCAGATCGTTCTCCGTTTTCGTCCGCGTTCCCAATCGCACTACCAGCAAGCTCTACACACCGACGCCGACCGTCAGCGGATTGAAGAGCTTTACCGTCAATGGCGAGGCCGTGAAGGCGCGCATGGAGAGAGGCTACGCCATCATCACGCGCGAATGGCAGGCGGGTGACAAGATCAGCGTCGAGTTCCCGATGGAACCGCAGCGCATCAAGGCCGATTCGCGGATCAAGGCGGATGATGGCCTCATCGCTCTGCGCTATGGGCCATTGCTTTACAGCGTCGAAGTCGCCGATCAGCCTGACATCACCAAGCCGCTCAGCTCCGCACCGCTGAAACCAGAATGGCGCGACGATCTGCTCAGCGGCGTCCTGACGCTGAAGGGCAAGTGGAAAGACGGCTCACCTATGTTGGCGATTCCGAACTACGCCCGCATGAACCGCGACAAGCGCAAGCCGGAAGATATCCGGCGCGATCATACCGTTGTTTCGCAGGTGTGGATGAAGGACGAAGCGTAGGGGAACCAGTGTGCTGTACGTTTGAAGCGCTTGGAAAGGGCATGGCTTTACAGGCTGCTGAAAAAGAGTTTTTAGGGAAGGGCACCGCTTTAGCGGTGCCGCAAGTCGTTGGAAATCAATGTGCCTTTAGGCACTGAGGTAACTGCGTGGGATGACCCTCATGCAAAAACTATCGCTGTTGCTAGTACTCGCAATGCTCATGATTCCGCTGGCAGTAAGTGCGCAGTCCCCAGATTCCGCGGACAAGCTCTTGTCTCAGGCGCAAACAACAGCCACGCAGCAGCACAAGGTCGTGATGGTTCTTTTCACCGCGTCCTGGTGCAGCTTGTGCCGCCAGTTCGAAACCTATCTAGGTTCTCCTGACGTCCGCCCAATCTTCGACAAGTACTTTGTGATCTCGCGCATCAACGCCCTAGAAGAACTCGGCAAGCATCCAGAGCGGAACAATCCCGGATCCACCAAGCTGCTGAAGAAACTGGGTGGCGGTGACTCGGTACCGTTTTTCGCTTTCCTCGGTGAGAGCGGTAAGGTCATTGTCGATTCGAGGGCTCCGAAGGCCGGGAACGTCGGTTTTCCAGTCGCGCCTGAAGAGGTCGATTGGTTCATCAAAATGGTGCGTCAGGCGGCTCCTTCGATGACGCCGGATGAGCTGAACAAGCTCGAGAGCCCGCTGCGTAATTCCAAAACTCAACACTGAGCTGGACACAAGAAAACGGGCGCGCCTTTCGACGCGCCCGTTTTCACATCCTCAGGAGGCGTTGCTTCACAAGCTAGCTTAGGAAGAACTCCTTCGTTACTGACGCCCACTCCGCGTCGGGCAGCTGCGCTGTCAGATCATCGACCGCTTCGCCACCATCCTGCATGAGCGCACCGGCCATTGCCGGAACGCGCCGCTGCAAGCGCATCGCAGCTTCTTCCATCCAGCTCTTCGCGAGCAATCCGCCGAGCAGATTGCGGAAGTTGGTCTTGGCATCCGGCGCCTGGACCTTTACCAGCCAGCCCTCTCCGAATGGATCGCGGCGAGCGAGGTTCGGGTCAGTTACAAGCGCGTCGTTAACGTCGGAGACGCTGCCCTCGATTGGCGAAAGCATGTCGACCTTCTGGCCGTCACGCGTGACGCTCCATATCTTCTGCCCCTGGCGGATCCACTGGCCTCGCTGCGGCAGGCTGATGGCCTCGATCTTGCCCGCCAGCTTTCCGGCAAAGTCGTCCATGCCAACTCGCACCAGATTCGGACTCTCGCTCAGCGCCCAGGTGTGTCCCGGATGATAGCGAACGTTGTCGGGCACCTTGAAGCCGTTCACCAGGCTGGGCATGATGCGAGGAGCAGCCGCCTCGACCGCCGGACGCGCAGCCTTTCGCGCCGCCGCCGTAGCCAGCACCGGCTGTACTCCTTTGTACTTGCCATAGAAATGATCGAGCAGCAGAAACGCAACGAAAGTAAGAAGAACTAATATGACTGTCATGATGACGCCTCCCGGTTCGTAACCCTTTATGAATGCCGTCTCTCGCAAACCTCGCGAGCCACTTCTTCTAAAGGCAATCGTCGCGCCAAACTGAGAAAGGATTCCGCCCACGCGCTAAATGATTGCAGTGCGGTTGGTTACGGCCATGTGCAACTTTACTGGCTGAAGTCGCTTATGCACCGCTGTTGATGAATTCAACAGCGATTCTTGCACCGAACCGCCCCATTTTCAGGCGCACTTCCGAAGAATCAATAACTTAGCACCACACGCGCGATGTTGAGTTTTTCAGCGCCGATGTTGAATACAACAACGGCTGCGGCAGATTTCCACAGGCAAACTAAGTACAGGCACGAAGTTTATTTTCGCCAAACCTCCCGGGCCGAGTTAAACGCACATTCTGATTGGAGCAGCGATGTTCCTGATGTACTCTGGTGCGCACATGAAAACGCCCTGTTCTGTACGCTTCCTACCGCTGACTGTGTTCCTTTGTCTCGCGTTCGTCTCTCCCGTCTTCGCTGCTGAACCGCAGTGGGTGGAGATCAAATCCCCGAACTTTAGTGTCTACACTGATTCTGGAGAGAAGCGTGGGCGAGAGATCGCCTTGCGTTTCGAACAGATGCGCTTCGCCTTTGGAACTCTCTTTAAGAAGGCGAAAGTTCAGACGGGCGCTCCCGTTCGCGTGATCGCGTTCCGCAATTCAAAGGGATTCAGGACAGTGACCCCTCTGTGGAAGGGCAAAGCAAGGGAGAACCTGTCGGGCTACTATCTGGCCGGTGACTCGGTGGCCTTTGTGGCTCTGGATCTCTCATCTCCACAGGGCTGGACGGTTGTCTTTCACGAGTTCGCTCACCTGCTGCTGAACTCAAACGTACAGGACACGCCAGTATGGTTCGACGAAGGGTTCGCCGAGTTCTACTCGACGACTGAGATCGGCAAGAACGAGTGGGTGATTGGACAGCTGCCGGAGTACGCGCCTCAGTTGTTGAATCAAAGCAAGTTCATTCCATTGTCACAGCTGTTCAGTGCGGGGCACGATTCTCCGCTCTACAACGAAGGCAACCACGTATCGATCTTCTACGCCGAGTCGTGGTTGGCAGTTGAATACTTCTGGTTCACCGACCCAGGCCGGCAAAAACAGCTCTTGGACTACCTCAATCTGAGCAAGCAGATGCCAGTGCCTGAAGCCATGAAGCGCGCATTCGGCAAAGACCCAGCGCAGCTCGACAAGGATTTCGAGAAGTTCTTCCGCGAAGGCAAGGCCACGACAACGACATACAAGAAGCCTCCGGCGATGGATGCGATTCAGATGACGGCAACGACACTTGACGATGTCGATGCCCAGGCAACGGTTGCCGAACTGCGAATCAACGAGCAGGACCACGTCGCCCAAGCTCGTGCCGAACTTGAGTCCATCCTGCAGAAGAAGCCGGACCAACCAGTCGCGCTTCGAGCACTCGGTTACGCGGCCCTTCGCGACGGAGACATGAAGAAAGCCGAGAGCTACTTTGAGCGCGCGATGAAACTGGGGCCTCAGGATCCTCGCGTGTATGTGTATTGGGCGATGGCTGTACAAAGCCAGGGAGCCTACGACCAGGACACTCGGGAGGAGCTGCGGAAGGCCCTTGAAAAAGCTATCGCGCTGGACCCTCAAATTTCCCGTGCTCACAGCTTGCTGGCATTCGTTGTGGCGCCGACGGATTTCGATGCAGCAATGAAGTCCATGAAGACCGCCATAACGCTGGATCCACGGAGGCCCGAGAACTATCTCAATGCGGCGACTCTGTATATGAACCGGGGCAAGTTCGATGACGCAGCGCAGTTGCTAAAACAGCTGTTACAGAATCCCGATCAGCGGATCGCGGCCCAGGCGCGCTCGATGCTGGACGATGTTGAGAAGATCAGAAAAACCATGGCGGAATACGGTGGCCAATCAGGCCAGCCTGTCCGGCTCGTGACTAGGGTCCAGTCTGATGATGACCAAGGCGTTCCGGAAAGTTTTTCGGGAACTCTGGAGAAGATCGACTGCCAGTCACCCACAAAGATCGTTATCACCGTGACTGGCAAGGAGAAACTCGTTCTGAGCGGCGATACAGACGAAATGATAGTCACCGGTAAAGTAAGCGGTGAATACCTATCCTGCGATCTGAAGGGCGTTAAGGTCCACGGCCACTACGATGCGAAACGCTCGACAGTGTTGACGCTGGTCATCGAGTAAGAATATGACTTGAGCGGCCCAACAGCTCGACTGGTGAGGTTGGATTATGAGAGTGCTTCTTACCATACTGCTTGCGCTCGTTAGCATCCCTTTGCCGTTGAAGAGCTCAACTCAATCTTCGACAGCAGAGCTGACGTTATCTGTTGTGGAAGTATCACGTACGGGAAGCATCAAAGTGGACATCGCCAACTCCTCAACGGCACCGGTTCGGATTTGGGATGAAGACAACAGTTGGGGTGCTGCTCATTGGCGCGTTTTCTTGGTCAGAAATGGAAAAGTCGAAACGTTCTTCGAGAACCCTCGCCGCAAGTTCACAAGGAATCTGCCGAACTCTAGTGAACTCGCGGTAGGCGGTCATGTTCAGCGGACGCTCAACATCAACGAAGGCAATTGGTGTGGATTCAACCTGTGTAGTTCATTCGATGAACGTGGATTCGGCGGTAGAACTGTATCCTTCGACATCGGTGATACCTTGATCGTTAGTTATGACGTGCCGCTCACTTATGAGCCTGAGATTCGCAAACTCAACGTTTGGTCTGGAGTTGCCGCTACAATCCATTCAGTAAAGTAGCCAGATCTACCGAGTGGAGTAACAAATCTCGGACGGGGCACAGCCCCGTCCCTACACAAACAGTTACGATGCCGTAGTTGCAGCAGTCGCTTCCCAAACACCCGTCGTTAGATACTCGTGCATGGACTTCGCGGCTTTGCGGCCTGCGCCCATGGCGAGGATGACCGTAGCGGCACCGGTGACGATGTCGCCTCCGGCGAATACGCCCTTCTTCGAGGTGCGCAAGTTCTCCTGGTCCGCGACGTCGATGTAGCCCCTCTTGTTGGTCTTAAGATCGGGCGTGGTCGACTGGATCAGCGGATTGGCCGTGGTGCCGATGGCGACGATCACGACGCTGACTGGCAGTTCGTATTCCGAGCCTTCGACCGGAACCGGACGACGGCGTCCGGAAGCATCTGGTTCGCCGGGCTTCATTCGCACGCACTTCATCGCCCTGAGCCAGCCCTGCTGATCGCCGAGCAGTTCGACCGGAGCGGTGAGCGTCTGTATCTGTACGCCCTCTTGTTTCGCGTGCTTGATCTCTTCGGTGCGGGCGGGCATATCGGCTTCCTCGCGTCGATAGACCAGGAACGCGTTGCGCGCGCCCAGACGGAGCGAAGTGCGAACGGCGTCCATGGCGGTATTTCCGCCGCCGATGACGGCAACGTCTTTGCCGCGCACGTCGTAGACAGGCTCGTCGAATTCAGGGAAACGATACGCGCGCATCAGGTTCACGCGGGTCAGGAACTCGTTGGCCGAGTAGACGCCGTTAAGGTGCTCGCCCGGCACGCCCATGAACTGCGGCAGTCCGGCGCCGGTTGCGACGAAGATGGCGTCGTAACCTTCTTCGTGCATGAGTTCGTCGATAGTCACGGTCTTGCCAATGACGACGTTGGTCTCGAACTCGACGCCCATCTTGCGCAGGTTATCGATCTCCTGGCGCACGATTTCTTTGGGCAGACGGAATTCAGGGATACCGTACACGAGCACGCCGCCGAGCTCGTGAAGAGCTTCGAAAACGTGAACTTGGTGGCCCTTCTGAATCAGATCGCCTGCGGCGCTGAGCCCGGCGGGACCGCTGCCGACGATGGCGACTTTCTTGCCTGTGGGCGCAGCATTCTGGGGAAGAGATAGCTTGCCGCTGGCGCGCTCGAAATCAGCGACGAAGCGCTCAAGATGGCCGATCGCGAGAGATTGCCCCTTTTTGCCGAGCACACAGCCGCCTTCGCACTGATCATCTTGCGGACACACGCGACCGGTGACTGCTGGCAGTGCGTTGTCCTCGCGAATCTTCGCCATTGCGCCGAGATAATCGCCGGCGTTTACCAGGTCCACGAATTCGCGGATCTTCACGCCGACGGGGCACTGCTGTACGCACGCCGGCTTGGCGCATTCGATGCAGCGCGTCGCCTCACACTTGGCGAGTTCGACGTTGAAGCCGAGGTTTACTTCCTGGAAATTGGTTGCGCGCACCTTCGGATCGCGTTCGGGCATGTGCCCACGCGCGATCTTCATGCGATCTTTCATCGGGACCGGGTTATGCTTGCCGTCTGCCATGATCTTGTTCCGTGGGCCTCGTTATTTCTGTGCCGCTGCCGTCGCGTGGTTTTCGAGAAATGCCTTGAGCGCCGCCTGTTCCTGTTCGCGGTACATGCGATTGCGATTGGCGAGAATGTCGAAGTCCACTTTGTGGGCATCGAACTCGGGGCCATCGACGCAGGCAAACTCGCTATGTCCGTCCACCTGAACGCGGCATCCGCCACACATGCCCGTGCCGTCCACCATGATCGAGTTCAGGCTAACGACGGTGTGAATGTGTTCTTCGCGCGTGCAGTTGGCGACGGCCTTCATCATCGGAATCGGCCCGATAGCCAGCACTTCGTCAATCTTCGTGCCGTTCTGGATCAAGCCCTTCAGGACATCGGTGACGAGACCCTTGGTGCCGTAGCTGCCATCGTCCGTCGCGGCCAGTGTGACGTCGCTGACCTCTTTCACTTCGTCTTCGAGGATGAGCAGTTCTTTCGTGCGCGCTCCGATGATCGAGATCACCTTGTTGCCGGCCTTCTTCATGGCGGCCGCCGTGGGCAGCGCGATCGCCGTGCCGACTCCACCGCCGATCACTACAACGGTGCCAAACTTCCGCACTTCGCTCGGTTTTCCGAGCGGGCCGACAACGTCGAGGATAGCGTCCCCGGTTTCCAGCGAGTTCAGTTGGTACGTGGTCTTGCCGATCGACTGGACAATGATGTCGATCGTGCCCTTTTCAGGGTCGGAACACGCGATCGTCAAAGGAATGCGTTCGCCGTGTTCATCGAGACGAAGGATTACAAACTGCCCTGGTTTCTGTTTACGCGCAATGCGAGGCGCTTCTATGGTGAAACGCTTAACTGTCGATGCCAAAAAACGAGCGTTGACGATACGAAACACGTTCAGTCCTGCCCTTCGGGGTACTTATCAGTATTGTCTCCGACGAGCGACCCAGGCCTCTGTGATGGCGGTCACGTGGGAGGGCGATTCATACAGAGAATCGGGCGTTTTCGTGGGAGAGGCACCGGGTGCCGGACCCTGCCCGCAGGGAGGGTGCGCTCAATTCCGATCGATACCGGATCCTTCTTCTTTAGTCGACTTCATCGCCCATGCCATGCGCGGAGTGTTATGGGCAATACCGTAGTTCCCATGCGGATCGAGCAGGATCATGCCACCGTTGCCATTGAGGCGACGTTTCATGTAGTCGAGTGCCTCGCGGGCAGCGGCGTCGGGTGTTTCGCCTGTGCGCACGCGATCGCACGCCCACTTCCCGAGCACGAGCTTCATCATGGCTTCGCCCCAGCCGGTGGTCGAGACGGCTGCGCTTTCGTTATCGGCATAACAGCCGCAGCCGATCAGTGAAGAATCGCCGACGCGGCCCGGAGTCTTGTTCAGCGTGCCGCCAGTGGAGGTCGCCGCAGCGATGTGCCCGTGAACATCGAGAGCAACGGCACCCACCGTGTCATGCGACTTCGAAGTTGCATCGGCGCCAACGAACTCCGCCGGAACGTTCAGCTGAACCTGTGCCTTGGCGTGCTTTAGCCGTTCGCGTTCGCGATCAGTGACCAGATCGGTGTTGTCGCAGAGCGGAACGCCGTGTTCGGCAGCGAAGCGTTCGGCACACGGGCCAACGAAATAAAGATGAGGGCTGTCTTCGAGAACCTTACGTGCCGCGCGGATCGGGTTTTTGATTCGCTCAACGCAACCGACGCCTCCGGCGCGAAGCGTGTGGCCTTCCATCATCATGGCGTCGAGTTGTGCAACGCCGTCGCTGTTAAGAAAGCTACCGCGACCGGCATCAAATGTTTCATCGTCTTCCAGGACGAGCACGGCGGCCTCGACCGCCTCGACGGCACTGCCGCCGCGCTGGAGCACGGCCCAGCCCGCCGTTACTGCATTGCGTACACCTGCGAGATGAGCTGCAACTGCGTCGTCGGGAATTGCCCACGCGCCGCCATGTACGAGAAGAACCGGATCAGCCAATTCGAGCACCCCTAAGGCAAACGAAGAATAATAGCAGAGAGAAAAGAATCGGGCCATCGAGTGATCTGGCCATTGGGCGACTGGAGATCATCGGCGGAGATGAAGTAGCGCCGACCTCTAGGTCGGCACGTGCCGGACTGGAGTCCGGCGCTACATTTCTGCTGTAGAATCGCTCTTTACCCACGGAGGGCTATCTTGGCAAAGCGCATTCATCACGAAGACGACACACTCTGCATTCACGCCGGCGAGAATCATCACGGGCGCAACGGCTCGATCACCACCGACGTGGTGAACTCGGCGGTGTTCGTCATCGATGGCGTCGATGAACTGCGCAAGATCAAGGACAAGAAGTCGTCGGCCTACATGTACACGCGCTTCGCGAACCCGACAACGCGCGCCGCCGAAGAGAAGATCGCCGCGCTCGAAGGCGCCGAAGATTGCGTTGTGACCTCCAGCGGCATGGCCGCCGAGATGTGCGCCGCGCTCGCCGTTTGCAAAGCCGGGGACGAGATCGTCTCCATGCTCGACGTCTACGGTGGCACTCTGTCGCTTTTCGAAAAGGTCTTCGACAAATTCGGCGTGAAGACCCGCTTCGTACCGTATCAGGACATCGACCGCATCGAGCGCTACTTCAACAAGCGTACGCGCATGTTGTTCATCGAGACGCCAACCAATCCGACGCTCCGTTGCGTCGACATTGCCAAGCTGGCGGCGATAGCTACATCGCACGGCGCGATCAGCGTTGTTGATAACACCTTTGCTACACCAATCCTGCAAAAGCCGCTGGCGCTCGGGGCCGACATCGTCGTCCACTCGGGCACGAAGTATCTCGGCGGACACAGCGACGTTACGGCCGGTGCGGTCTGCGGCTCTCGCGAACTCATGGCGCAAGTCCGCGAGATGATGAAGCTCTCCGGCGGGTGCCTCGATCCGAACGCGTCTTACCTGATGATCCGTGGCATGAAGACCCTCGAAGTCCGTGTCGAACGCGCCTGCGGAAACGCCACTATCCTCGCGCAGGTCCTGAGCGAGCACAAGAAAGTCGCGCGTGTGTTTTATCCCGGCCTGCCCGAGAACGAAGGCCACGAGATCGCCGCGCGCCAGATGCGAGACTTCGGCATGATGGTCTCGTTCGATTTGAAAGGCGGTGGGCGCGCCGCCGAGCGTTTCATCGATCGCCTGCAGATGCTCTATCTCGCGCCGTCGCTCGGTGGTGTCGAGTCAACGGTGTCCTATCCTCTTCTTACGTCGCACGTCGGACTCAGCAAAGAGCGCCTGAACCTGCTGGGAGTCTCCGCCGCAACCGTGCGCCTCTCAGTCGGGATTGAGCATGCAGCCGATCTTGTGGCCGATGTCGAACAGGCGCTGGAGAAGGCGTAACCCTTCAGTTTCCTGCAGAATTCCCGAAACGGGATAAGTGTATACATGGCCTGATACCGTCAACTATCTGTAAAAACGCGAAGATTCGGCGTAGATTCCTCATTATGGGAATCGCCAGAACAACCATAAATACTGGCCTGCGCGCAGCGTTGCTTGTTGTCTTGTGCTGTCTGCCTATCAACGCAGCACCGTCTAGAGGGACACAGAGTCGCTACCCCAACGAGTTGCAAGGCTTCAAGTTCTACGCCAAGTATTTGGCTCCGCTTCGCCCCGGTGTTTCGAGTAGTGGTGCTGTTCGTGAAGTGCTCGGAGACACCAGGGCGGTAAAGCGAAACGGTTGGAGACTCACCCCATCTTTCTACATGAACAACAAGGGCAGGTTGGGAGAGATCGAGATTGTACCGGACGGTGTCATTCCGATGCGAAGTGTGCGGTTCCCCGCGACATTCGACCACTGCCTCGACAGCTCCAAGTCTGAAATCGGCGTTCAGTTCGACGTGTATAGCGATACGTCTGGATTGGAGTACTGGCTACAAGCACAGAGTTCCCGAGACGGACAGAAAGGTGACCTGTTTCGCATCGTTTACGGGCGAAGGAGATCACGCTCTGGGCGGAATACGGTCTGTAGGTGGCGATAAATCACGCATTATGGAAGGGCGCCCCTCTGGAGTAGGTTATGAGCATCGCAGCTCAGCCTACAAAAGGAGCACCGTTTCATGCAAAGCAGCGTGAAGTATATCGGGATGGATGTCCACCAGGCGA
>JAEYQK010000040.1 GCA_023410055.1 Acidobacteriota bacterium | reverse complement strand
TTGGTCGCTTGGTCCTTTTCAAGCCGTGCAATTGCGTGAATGTATTTCCAGGAGCCGTCGGGGCAGATGTAGCGAAAATCAAGCTCCAACGGCTTGCCGTTAGCGAACATCTCGTCGTGACCGGATTGCACGTTTTCACGATCGTCGGGATGGACCCACATAATGAACTCGCGAAAGCTGGGTTCTTTTGCGTCCCTGTCGCGCCCCATGATTCGGAACGTTTGTTCGGACCATTTGGACTGGTGACCTTGCGGATCCAGAACGAAGCTGCCAACGCCGGCGATCTCTTGGGCGATGCCTAGTCTGGATTCGCTCCTGCGCAATCTCTCTTCCGCGCCCTTTCGCTCGGCAATAACGGTTGCAGGTACGAGCGAGCAAGCCAAAGCAGCAGCGATAAACGACTGAACGTGGAGCAGAGACTCCGCAGCCGCTCTAGACGTAATCGCGAAAGGACCGCATCCATGATCGGTATAAAAAACAGCGACGACGGAGACTACCATCGCGGCAGTGGACGCTCCCGGGACGCCGAAACGCAGTGCCGCCCAGATGAGAACCGGGAACACGAGGTAAGGCAACGACATTGACTCGCCAGAAAGGCTTCCGAAAACACTGACCGAGAGCGCAAGAAGAACGATCAGCAAGAGAATGGCCTCCACAGCACGCACTAAGGAGTTTCCGCGCTTCCATGCTGTCAGGTCACGAGCATTCGCCCAAGAGACCAGGAGTGGGGTAACGGTCAGAATGCCGATTGCGTTGGAAAGCCACCAAAGGCGACAGGAATACCAGAATGGCGATCCGGCCAGCAGCGAGAAGAATCCAGCTCCCCCAAGAGCGGACAGTCCATTACCGAGTACAGCTGAGAGGAACAAAAGACCCGTGAGATCGCGAAGGCGAGAGAACTTGATGGAAGATCCCAAGAACGCAGAAAGCAGGATTCCCGAGAGTATGCCTTCGACGGCATCCATTACGCCCAACCCGAGAGATAGAACGAGTGGCTTGCCAGTTAGATAATTGCCGATGGTACCGGCCAAGAAGGCAGCAATAAGGATACCGGGCCAGAGTCGCTTCGGGAATATGATGACCATCGCCACCAGAAAGCCGGTCGACAGCCATATTGCAGCGGGAGATTCGTGCGTGGCAAAGAAGGCAAGCGCCAGCAGAGCGAGGCAAAAATAGACAACACCGCAGCCCGCGACGATGCCGATGTCCCTGATCAGACCTCTCCATGATGAGGCCAGCAGAGGCGAGTTGTTCGGCACAAGGCTATCCACGTGGCACCGATTCAGGGGAGCAGAACGTACTCGAAGGGGCAATTGTCGCATTCGTTCGCCGGACGTGCAACATTATCACTGGAAATCGAAAGTCGTCTGTTGGTTACGGGTTAAGGCCAACGCTCGATTAGAAATCAGTTATCAGTGGGACTATAATTCCGCTTTGACGTGAACTGAATATTTGCAACAAACGCGTCGCTCTGATGAATTGAGAGTGGCGCGGGAGAGTAGCTCTAAGTAGAAGATGGCAAACGCTTATTTGTTTTCCGCTGCAATTGGTGGTGAGGTACTCAATCTGATTTGGGATAGCGGCCCGGTGGCAAAGGCTGTCCTGGTCCTTTTGCTGGCTTTCAGCATTTTTTCTTGGGCAATAATTGTGTCCAAGTGGGGAATGTTCCGTCGCGCTAACACTCAGAGCGCAAGATTCGTGCGCGCCTTTCGAAAGGCGCAGCGACTGCAGGACATCGCGACCGTTGCGGAGCAGTTCAAGCCATCGCCGCTGGTTACGGTTTTCGAAAATGGGTTCCAGGAGTACCGTCGGCAGTTGGGCGCGGCGACGGCGCCGGATCGCAAGATTGTGGCCGTCCAGCGCGCAAGCCAGATTGCGACCTCCGAAGAACTTACCCGTCTGGAGCGGCGGCTTCCCTGGCTCGCGACGACAGGCGCAGTGACGCCCTTTATCGGGTTGTTCGGTACGGTATGGGGCATTATTGACGCGTTTCATGGGTTGGGAACGGCTGGTGCTGCGACGTTGCGAGCGGTTGCGCCCGGCATCTCTGAGGCGCTGATCACGACGGCCATGGGGTTGTTCGCGGCTATTCCGGCCGTGATTGCCTACAATCTGCTGAACAACCAGATTCGCGAGTTCGGCTCGCGCATGGACGACTTCTCGCTGGAGTTGCTGAATGTGATGGAGCGCACTCCACAAGGGACGCCAGCCCCGCGGCCCGCAGTAGCAGAGCCGGAGTATCGAGGCTGAGATGGGAATGAGCACAGAGACTGGCGGCAGTGGCGGCGGACGCGGCCATCGAGCACTGGCGGACATTAACGTTACGCCATTTGTCGATGTCGTGCTGGTGCTGCTGATCATATTCATGCTAACCGCCCCGATTCTGCAAAGCGGTATTGAGGTCGAAGTTCCCAAGACCAAGACGGTGAAGGAAATCACTGAAGAGCGCCTGGTCATCAGCATTGACCGCAAGCAGCGCGTCTTTATGGGAAACGACCCAATCAATATCAACGAAATTGCCGATACGTTGAAGCAGAAGGTACGCGACCCCGAACGGCAGTCGATATTTATCCGCGCCGATCAGGACGTGCCCTTTGGTGCGTTTGCAACCGTGATGGATGCGGTGAAGCAGTCAGGCATCACGAACGTCAGTATCGTGACGCAGCCTATGGATCAGAATGGCAGCAAGCACTGATATCTATTCCGAACGCGACCAGTTTTCGAAACCAGTCGTGATTTCGTTGGGACTGCACGTGGCCTTGTTCGGCGGCGTGTTGCTTTATGCTGTCGTGTTGGGGCACTTCACCGGAGAAGGGTGGGGTGGCGCTGGCGGGGGCGGCGGAGCGATGAGCGCGACGCTGGTGAGTACGATTCCGCTGCCGAATACAAATCCCGAGGGCACGAATATTCTGGCGAACGAATCGAAGGGGCTGACGGAATCGCTGCCGAGACAAGAAGAACAGCCGGAGCCGAAAGCCATTCCCATTCCAGCTAGGGACGCGAAGAAGACTGACCGGACGCATACGATCGTTCCTCCGAGAACGCAGCAGAAG
>JAEYQK010000007.1 GCA_023410055.1 Acidobacteriota bacterium | reverse complement strand
GCCCCGCAACCTTACTGAATACGTGTGCGTTCGCCGCGAATGTGGCCGGCATTCTCACCTGGAGGTACGCAACTCGTGCGGCGTGGGAATCCAGCGGTGCCTGGGCGTAATCGCCGCATTTGTAGCGCTCCGTCAGTTTCGTCACCGCGCCAGGAAGCGCCTTGGAGTTGCCAGCCGCGCTCGTCTCATCGACCGCTCGCTGAAGAGATTCTGGAAGGCCCATGAGGAATTTATACATTACCTGTAATCTGTTGAACTGATCTCCCGAGATGGTGGAGTAACCTTAGCAAGCGGTTTAGAATCGATTCTGGGCAATCCTCAGCCCAGGTTCTTGATTTGTCGGGATAACCCGATATGAGCAGCCCTAACTCGGCGAACACAACTCGAGAAGCAGCATCAGCGGACGAATGTACGAGAGTTCAGTTTCTCGACTGGACTGCTGACCTAGTTTCCGGCGAGTTGTTCCACAATGGCGAAAGGGTCCGAATCCAGGAAAAGCCGTTTCAGATACTTGCCATTCTGTTGCAACGCCCCGGACAGCTCGTGACCCGCCAAGAGCTATGTGCTTCCGTCTGGTCCGAAAGCGACAGCGACGCAGAGGCGGGCCTGAACACTGCCATTCGCAAGCTGCGCCAGTCGCTCGGAGACACACCCCGGCACCCTAGGCTCATCGAGACAGTCGGAAGCAGCGGCTATCGGTTGCTGGTAGAACCAAAACCAGTCCTTTCTCCCCAACCGGGCGACTCCATCCGTATAGCTGTGCTGCCGTTTCAAAACCTCAGCACCGCCGAGCACGACTACTTCGCTGACTGGCTAACGGAACAGATGATCGTTCAATTGGCCGACCCCCATTCCAACATCAAGGTAGTCATTCCAGTGCTGAAACCGGCTCACCGCGGAGATTCGTCGATTGAATCGTTGGCAGAATGGAACATTGATGCCGACTACTTCCTCTGCGGCAGCATGATCAGAACGAACGATCACGTTCGCGTGTCCGTGAAACTCTTAAGAGATGAAAACCGTGAATGTGTCTGGTCTGAGACTTATTCGCGCCAAGTCTCGGACCCGTTTCGTGTTCAGGATGCGCTGACTCTTCAAGTCGCCTGTTCTATCTTGCAGGTAATCCCCGGCGCCATCTCTGCCGAACACGGAACCAGCCCGAGTGCCTATGGAAAGGCATTGAAAGCCAGTCACTTTGCAAGGCAATGGAGTGAACCATCATTCTGGCGCGCCATTGGCTTCCTCGAGCACGCCATAAAAGAAGATCCCGAGTTTGCCAGGGCTCATGCCGCGCTCGCAAGGACTCATGCGAGCATGATGCATTATGGAATCCTGCAGCCCTCCGTTAATGTCGAGCGACTACGTCAAGAAGCATCCATTGCTCTCGAACTTTGCCCTGATCTCCCGGACGCCATCGTCGCCCTCGGATGCGCGCATTTCTTTTACGAGGCTGATTGGACAGCGGCTGAACGAAGTTTCCAGCGCGCTTTACAGATAAGTCCAGGCTCAGCATACGCGTACCAATCCTATGCAAGACTGCTCTGCGCAATCGGACGTCGCGACGACTCCATCAGGGCCGCGTTGCATTCTCGCGAGCTTATGCCGACATCGCCTTACCCCTACGCGGCGCTCGCGAACGCATACTATTTCGCTCGCAGGTTCGAGGAAGCGATCAAACCGTGTATCGAATGCATTGAAATGGAACCGAACTTCTCCGTTATCCGCGCCATTCTCGGGCAAATTTACGAAGCGATGGGCCACTACGACGATGCCGTTGCAAGTTACAGAGACGCCCTTGCCTGCGCTCCAGACGGTGCGGTGCTCATGGCAAATCTTGCTCACGGCCTGGGCGTCGCGGGTCAAAAAGACGAAGCCCGTTCCTTGCTAGATAGAATCCTTGCTATCCGCGCAACGGCCTACGTTCCGGGTTACTGGATAGCGGCTATCTATATGGGGCTGGGAGAAGTCGAGAACGGACTGGAATGGCTGCGCACTGCCGTGGATGAACGTTGCGGCTGGAGGGTGCTCCTCGCTGTGGATCCCAAGCTGGATGCGCACAGACATAATGCGGAGTTTGTCGCAATTCTGAAAACGATCGGACTTCCTCAAGTCGCCGCTTCACCACCTGCGCAGAATTGATCTGGCCCCACTTCGAATTGAACTACAATTATCAGCGGTAAGGAGAGCATGCCGACCTTCGCTGCCGTCGACATTGGCGCCAACTCGGTTCGCCTTAAGATCGCTCGCCTGAGCAAAGGACGGCTCAAGGTCCTTCACGAAGATCGCGAAGTCACGCGTCTAGGCCAATCGGTCTTTCAGACCGGCATTCTTTCGTCCGACGCGATGGCTCACACCATCCGCGTACTTCAGCGGTTCTACAAATCAGCCCAGTCCTACGGCATTCATGCAACGCGCATCACCGCAACCAGCCCTTTACGCGATGCGCGCAATTCGTCCGTCTTTGTTGACTGGGTCAAGTCCGCCGTAGGATGGAACGTTGAAATCATTAGTGGACTCGAGGAAGGTCGCCTCATTCACCTGGCCGTGATCTCCAACATGCGCATCGCGCATGATCGCGCTCTGCTAATTGACCTTGGCGGCGGTAGTTGTGAATTGACAGTTTCGGACGATGGCCAGATCCGCAATATGTTCAGCCTGCCACTAGGAGCAGTTCGCCTGACACAAGAATTTCTCCAGAGTGATCCGCCAAAAAAGAAACAGGTAGAACGCCTTCGCGATTACATTGCCAAAGAACTAGACCGCGTCAGCAGTAGCATCCAGGAGTCACGCCGAACCGACGTTATTGCAACATCCGGAACAGCGGCAGCTCTTGCATCATTGGCACGCACTGGCTCCAGCCTCGTGCCACGCCAAGCCGTTTTGAGAATCGCGCGAGATATCTCGAAGCTCGATATGCAGCAGCGCGCAACACTTCATGGTATTGGCCCTCGACGCGCCGAGATCATTGTCGCCGGCGCTTGTGTTTACGCCGAACTGCTCTCTCGTCTTGAACTTACTCGCTTTCGTTTTTCTCCGCTCGGTCTTCGCGATGGCCTCATCGCCCAGATGGCATCCGACTACGACAGCGAAACGCGCTTCCACTCACAAATCGTTTCCCAGCGGCAAAGTGCCCTCGTTGATATGGGCCGCCATTTCGGTGTGGATCTGAAATATGCCGAGCGCATTCACGGGCTTTGTATGAGCTTGTTTGAAGGCCTCCAGCGCATTCATCAACTGCCGTCTGAATACAAAGATTGGCTTGCTGCGGCCGCCATGCTCCAGGAAGTGGGTTCCTACATCAACCGCTCAGGACGCCGCCGTCATGCGTACTACATAATCTCCAACTCGGAGATCTTCGGCTACAGCGTCTATCAGCGGCAGGTTATTGCGGCCATAACGCGCTACGTAGGTCGATCGCGGCCCGATCCTGAAAGCCGCCCGATGCGTCCGCTGAAAGCGGAAGAACAATCACTTGTGCCAAGGGCGGTAATGCTCCTTCGCCTTGCCCGTGCACTCGATCAAAGCCGGCATGGGATCGTAAACAATATCAGGTACCGCATAAAGGCAGGGCAGGTAACTTTTTTGCTTACGACCAAACGCGGAAGCGCGGACCTGGAATTATGGGCGTTGGAAAAAGAGAGTGCCTATTTCCGCGAAGTTTTCGGGCGTGAATTGTCCGCCGAACTGTCGTAAAAGGCTCGTACCAGTTTCGGAGTTATGCACCACATCAATTCCGCCGTGTGTCGATTACTGAACTCAAGCTTGGCAACGGCACCCTTCTTCAGGTCAACCGCGCGATCGTTTGCACCGGCGCTCACCAGCATACTAAGGAACCGGCTCAACGATGGATTATGCCCAACAACCATGATCGCTTCCTGCTTGGCGTGCTTCCCAAGCAAGTCCCGAAAGCTCTCGAAAGAAGCATCCGGCTGAAGTGCCGGACTGAACGTTATCTTTGAATCGAAACCAATCTCATTGCCGACCAATGCTGCGGTTTGTGACGCGCGCTTGAGCGGACTGGATATGACGGCATCTACTTGAACATCAAGCGCCGCCAGTGCGCGGCCCATCTGTCCGGACTGTTCGATTCCTTCTTTGTCCAGAGGCCTTTTTGCGTCTGCTGTCGGATTGGCTTTGCTCTGCCCCGCGCTTGCGTGTCTAAGGAAGTAAACGATCATTCGAGACTATTTTACCTGCTGGCAGATGCTGTACGCTTCGCTCGCCTGGGGGTCGGCCCTTTTACCGTCGGGATAGCGCCCAAGTCCTTCTTCCCTTCTGCAATGGCAATCAGAAAGTTCTGTGCCGAAAATCCGCATCTTCCCTTCCTGGCCGGACGCACATAGGTTCCGTCCGACCTGAGAATTCTGGCTTTGCAGGAATCGGCTAAATAGGCGTGCATGATTTCGTCTTTGATCCTTTGGCGAAGGATCGGGTCCCTAACCGGGAATTGTACTTCAACCCGCGCGTACAGGTTTCTGGCTCTCCAATCACCGCTCCCTAGCCAGACTTCCTCCTCGCCTCCGTTAGCGAAATAGAAGACGCGGCTATGCTCCAGGAATCGCCCCACGACACTCCTCACCTGGATACGGCTACTCACTCCCGGCACTCCCGGACGCAACCCGCACATTCCGCGCACGATCAGGTCGACTTTTACTCCCGCCTGAGATGCGCGGTACAGCTCTCGAATCACGCCCGCATCCAGCAGCGAATTCATCTTCGCGATGATATGTGCAGGACGCCCCTTGCGCGCGTGTTCCGCTTCTCTTGCGATCAGTGCCATCGTCTTCTCGGCAAGATCGACCGGCGCCACGGCCAGCGGATCGTAATTCGGATACTCCGAATAGGCAGTCAGGAAATTAAAGACGTCGTGCACCGCGATGGTGATCTCAGGATCGCACGTCAGCAGACTCAAGTCCGTGTACAGCTTCGCCGTCGTAGGACTGTAATTGCCAGTTCCGAGGTGCGCGTACTGCCGGATCGTGTTGTCCGGATCCTTTCGCGCAAGCAGCGCAAGTTTGCAGTGCGTCTTCAGACCCACAAGTCCGTGAAAGACCTGTACTCCGGCATCTTCCAGCGATCTCGCCCAGCGTATATTGGGACCCTCGTCGAAACGCGCCTTCAGTTCGACGACAACGGTCACTTCTTTCCCAGCCGCGGCGGCATCGATCAGCGCCTGCACGATCGGGGAGTCTTCATCCGTTCGATACAGCGTTTGCTTGATCGAAAGCACCTGCGGGTCGGTCGCTGCCGACGCAATGAACGAAACCACAGGTTTGTACGAATCAAACGGGTGATGCAGCAGTATGTCACGTCTGCGCAGGCTGTCGAAGATATCCTTCGAACTCCTCGGCAGATGTAATTCGCGCGACGTGAATGGTTTATATTTGAGGTCCGGCCGATCCGTTTCCTTGTACAGAAACATCAGTCGCGACAGGTTTACAGGGCCATCGGTTCGAAATACCTGCCAGGGATTCAGCCCGAAGTTGTTCCGCAATCGATCAACGACGTCCTCATTCGCATCCGCCTCGATTTCAAGACGAACGGCATCACCCTTGCGACGGTTGTGCAACTCGGCCCGAACCGATTCGAGCAGGCTTCTTGCTTCTTCTTCCAGAAAATACAGATTGCTGTTTCGAGTTATTCGGAACGCCGCTTCCGAAATGATGTCGTAACCGCGATACATTTCCGCCGCGTGTGCAGCGACGATATCAGCAAGAAACACGTAATCGTCCGTATCGCCCGTTCGCGGCAGGCGGATGAATCGCGGCAATGCCCTGGGCACCGTCACCACACCCATGTACGTCATTGCTGACCTGCGCCGCCGCTTCAGCAGCAACGCCTGGCACAAAGCCTTGTTCAGAACACGCGGGAACGGGTGAGCCGGATCCACAGTCACCGGCGTAAGCAGTGGATCGAGCTCTTTTTCGCGGTACTCGGTCACGTACTGGCGCGCGCCAGTGCTGAGTTCCTTCAACCCGAGCACGCGAATGCCATTCTCCGAGAGTGCCGGGCGCAGTTGCTCATTCCAGCAGCGATACTGAGCATCCACCAGTTCGTGACACTTCTCGGAGATTAGGTTCAACTCCTCTGTAGCAGAGAGGCCGTCAGGACCAGTATCGCTGAGTCCGTCTTCAATCCGCTGCAGTAGTCCAGCTACTCGAACTTCAAAAAACTCGTCCAGGTTGCTGGCCGAGATCGCGAGAAACTTCACCCGCTCCAGCAACGGGTTCCCTTCGTCCTCAGCTTCTTCGAGCACTCTGAAGTCGAAGTCGAGCCAGGAGCTTTCACGATTAAGGTAATAAGCCGGATTGTCGAGAGTTCGCCTTGCCATCACGAAGAACCATAAGGATAACCCAGCGCCCAAGTTATCGCCTGATTGTTAAAGGACCTTTAACGCGATATACATCGAAGGCAACCAGCGGTTCAATATCTAGTTAGATGCAGCAACAAAGGCATCGGAATCTTCCGAGAGCAGGTGAATACCCGTCATCCTGCTTCGGAGTGCTGACACTTCGTCCAGCATGCGTATTTCCTTGATGCCGCCAACTCCGCCGCACTTGAAGCCATCTCCTACAACAGCGAACAGCTAAATTCAATTCGTGCGGGAGGTCGATAAGCGCCAGGGGACAGGTGCGCTTTTTGGCAACACCCGCCCCGGGGCCCAATGAGAATCTGCCTGGTTACTAGTTTTCCGCCTAGTCACGAGCGGCTGAATGAGTATGGTTTTCACCTTGCTACTGAGCTCCAGCGCGATCCTTTTCTCAGCCTTACAGTCCTCGCCGATGAGTTCGAATGCCATGCCGAATTACCGGACTTCAACGTTGTCCGCTGCTGGAAGCCAAACGATCCGAAGACTCCCATACGCCTGCTCAAAAACATCCGCGAGACCCGTCCCGATATCGTTTGGTTCAACAGTGTATTTTCAAGTTTTGGCACCACTCCATTGCCGGCCTTTCTTGGCCTATGCGCTCCCGCTCTCATTCGAGGGGCCGGTTTTTCGACCCACGTAACCCTTCATCACCTGATGGAGAATCTTGATCTGGCCGATGGCGGCATTCGCCACCCCAACCTTTATCGACTGGGAGGCGCTATCGCAACCCGGCTATTGCTGATGTCCAACTCCCTTACGGTGCTGCTGCCCGCTTACCGCCGCACCCTCATTCACAAGTACCGCGGCAAGAATGTACATCTGCGGGCTCACGGCGTATTCGCCGGCTCACCGCAGTACCCCGACTTTTCTCGTCGCAATAATCCCGAACGCCGCGTTCTGGCCTTCGGCAAATGGGGGACTTACAAACGGCTTGAAATTCTTCTGGAAACGTTCGACCGCATCGCAAAGCAGGTTCCCGACGCCCGCCTGATCATCGCTGGGGAGAATCATCCATCGACTCCCGGTTACGTCGAAGGAATCGCGGAGCGCGTAAAACATGACCCACGCATCACCGTGCATGGTTACGTTGAAGAAGAGGACATCCCCGAGTTGTTCAGTACGGCCAGCGTCCTGGTAATGCCTTACAACTCGGCGACCGGCTCCAGCGGCGTCGCTCATCAGGCCTGCCAGTTCGGAGTACCAATCCTGTGTGCCGACATCCCCGAATTCCACGACATGGCCGCCGAAGAGCACATCGCGATGGAGTTCTACCGTCGTGGCGACCACGACAGCCTCGTTCAGACGCTCGCTTCGCTCTTGCAGGATCTCGATCTACAGCACAACATGGCTGAGCAGAATTTTCACGCCGCGATGCGCATGACCATGCCCCAGATCATTAGGCAATACTTACGGACCTTCGATTGGCATCGACGTCCCAAGATGTACTCGTTGCGATCTCGCTTGGGTCGCGTGCGCCCCACCTGGGGGGCCTTCCCGGCCGGCACAACGCTGATGCCACCGCCTCCGCCGGTCATCCCTATCGCTTCCAACTTGCCGGCGGAGAAACCTGGGGCCATCGCGGCTTGAATCAGGGGTGACTAAGTTCCTGTGCATGTGGAATCAACTTAAGATACGTGTGCGGGGGGATGTTGCTCTCCCAGTGCCCGGTGGCGCGCGCGTATCCCAGCAGTCCAAAGAATATGATCGTGATTCCCGCGGCCATTGCCCAAGCAGGCACGCGCCGCTTTGGCACCATCGTCGCAAGGCTCAGCGCATCTTTCGCCGGGCACACCGCAATGCACTCCATGCACGCCATGCACTCCGCCGACTTGATCGTCACTAGCTTGTCCACCGGCAATGCCGACGGACACGCCTTCGCGCACTTCCCACAGTCGATGCACGCACTCTCTTCGCGCCTGATTCGCACCGGGCTCAACAACGCAGCCAGCCCCATCAGCGCGCCGTATGGACACAAATACCTGCACCAGAAGTTCTGAACCAGTACCGACGCGACAACCAGAAGCCCGACCACCACCAGCGCCGTTGTCCCCATGAACCGGAAGAAATTCAGCATCTTCACGTCGGCAATCAGCCCGTAGGGTCCATGCAAAAACGTAATCAGACTATCCAGCGGCATGTGAATGACGGCATATAAGAAGAGCCCGAGCAGCAGATACTTCAGCCCACGCAGACCAGTATCAAGTACGCGTGGGAGCTTGAAATTCTTCCCAAACAGCCTGCGACCGACCCGCCACAGATACTCCGACACCGTTCCCACCGGACAAAGCCATCCGCAGAACGCCTTACGCAGCAGAAACGACATTCCCAGAAACGCCAGCAGCAAGAACAGTCCCGCCGGATGCACCGACGGCAGCGTGCCTGTCATCAGCGTGGCTTTCAGGTTCATCAGAGCCGCGATCGGAAGCCAGCCCTCGACTCCCGCTGGTCGTGACATCCACGTCCCTTGGGCTCCGTTCTCGAAATAGCGCACGAAGAAGTAGAACTGAATTCCAATCCAGACATTCAGCGCCAGAAACGCCAACTGCACGGACCGCCGCAACCGCTGCGAATAGTCGACATCCGTTCGCCTGACCAGTTTCTTCTTCGCAGCCGTCTGCTGTTTCGCCTGGACACGGCTTTCGCTCAGTACTTCGTGCACTGCCATAGCCTCACCAGACACCCACGTTACAGGCCAGTCCCTGCCAGCAATATGACTTCTGTCACAGCGCGATTTCTTGGCCCAACTGCAACAAAACACTGTGCTTGGGGAATGCTCCTTCGGATGTTAAGATACGCGCCGTAAACAATGCTGCGCAGATCAGGGCCCCTGTTGTCGATGTTGCAGTAGCAGTACTGCCGCAGCTCGCGAAAACTAAGGAGCGTAAAGTGACTCGTAGAACCCTACTCTGCTGTTTTGTCCTGGTACTCGTAGCCGCAGTCGTTCTGCCAGTGATGGCTCAAACCGGTGCACCATCGTTTTCGGCCGACATGAAGATGACCGGCAAGGGCATCACCGCCGACGGAAAGCTCTACTCCGACGGCAATAAGGTCCGCATGGAAATGAACGCGCGCGGACAACAGAGCATCACCATCGCCGACAACACGAAGAAGCTGGCCTGGATGATCATGCCCGCGCAGAAGATGTACATGGAGATGAGCACAGCGAACGCCGAGAAGAAGGGTGCGAGCTATCGCAGTTACAACCCGGCCAATCCTTGCGAAGGCCTGCCCAACACCACTTGCACGAAGGTCGGCACCGAGATGATGAACGGCGAACTGTGCACGAAGTGGCAATTCGTCAGCAAGGGCAACGGCCCCAACCTGACCACCTGGATCTCGCAGAAGTCCAGCATCCCGGTTAAGACCGTCACCTCCGACGGCAGCACCATGGAACTGACGAACATCAAGACCGGCCCGCAGCCTGCGTCGTTGTTCCAGGTTCCTGCTGGTTATCAGAAGTTTGACATGACCAACATGATGAAGGGCCTCGGCGGAATGCGTCCTCCTGCCGAATAGTTTGGCGTTTCAGAGACTATTGGTGCCCCACGTTCGCGCAGCTAACGTGGGGCTTTTTCCGCTACACTATTCTCAACCCATGGATGGCTTTCGCATTCTGACAAACCGACGTCGCACTATCATTGCTCTCGCACACACGGTATTGTTCCTTGCGATCGCCGTCATTCAACTCGCGCTGTCGCACTCGACGCCGCGCTTCATGCTTCATGCGCACAGTACGGTCAGCAGCGCAATCATGGTCTCGATCTACTTCATCGTGACCACGGTTCTACTCGTGCTCTTTGCCATCTCACGCGCGATGATCGAGCGACTCTACTTCGCCCTCTGCGCCAGCAGCGCATCGTTTGGACTGCTGCGCTCGGTCTTTGGCGATCCGCCGATGCACTTCGCCAATCACTTCCGCGTACTCCTGCTCTCCGCCGCGGCCCTGGTCGGGTTCGTGATCCTACGCGTGCACGCCGGAATCATTGCCGACTGACGGTGCCGCAGTACTGAAACTGTAGCGCCGGACTCCAGTCCGGCGATTTTGCTGTTTCAATCACCCGATCACCCGATGGCCCTATGGCTTTCGTTGTAAACTGCATCTGACTTACTTCGGAGCACACGATGCGCACGTTACGATTGGCTCTCTTGCTTCTGCTTGCGGCTGTCCCGTCTTTCGCCCAATCGGCGAACAATCCCGTGAAGGCCGCCGACATCGCCTTCGCGCAGGCCACAAAAGAGCGCGGACTCGAAGGCTGGATGTCCTTCTTCGCCGACGACGCTTACGCGGGCACCAAGCCAACTGTCCGAGGCAAGGAAGATTTGCGCAAGTTCTATCAAGGACTCTTCGCGCGTCGCGACCTGAAATTCGAGTGGGCACCCGACCACGCCGAAGTCTTCGCCTCCGGCATCATGGGCTACACCAGCGGACGCTACACGATGAGCTTCACCAATTTCCAAGGCGCCACCGTCACTCAAACCGGCAGCTACGTAACGATCTGGCAAAAGCAACCCGACGGCAGTTGGAAAGTCCTCTCCGACTTCGGCAGCCAGGACAAGCCCACTCCCGCCCCGGTCAAGACCGCGCCACCGGCGTAGTACTCAGTACTCGGTACTCAGTAGTCAGTAGTCAGTAGTCAGTACTCAGAAAGAACGTCCGTCATCCCGATCGGAGTCGCGTGCCAGTGACTAACTAGTACCGGGCGCCCCTCCCCCTCCGGTCAGTGATTTGTTGCAAACAAAGGTATTTAGCCACTTTTTGCTGCTATCACTGACGATCTAAAGGAGTTATACGCAAAATACGAGAAACAAAGAACTTAGCGTCCGAAGCGTGTTGCGTACACGCTGCCTTACTTCAAGCGTAGCAGATGGAGGGGTGGAAATCCGACACACTGGCGAGGACTATTTTGCGAGTGGAATGAGAGAGATGCGGGAGGTTGAACCGATTTCCACTCTTGACACGAGAACGCATTGGGCCTTCATCTCGGGAATTACAATCGTCACTGTACATTCGAGCCCGATGGTGCAATGATGTTTGCCTTCTCACAACGGGAGCGAAGATGCGCAATAGGATTTTCCTGACAGCGTGCCTGATCTTGTTGTTCTCAGCAGCTCTGCTGGCTGATAGTACTCAACAAAGCCGTGCACCCGTGACTGGTATTCCGGGTGTAATCGTCATGTGGCTGATATGCTCCAAGCAGAAGGACAAGCCAATCGGTGGATGGTTGCTGTATTACTACATTCAACTCTACGTTGGAACACTCGTCAGTCTTGTTCTCGTCTGTTTCTCAATCAAGAACTACGACCCCTCTGAGTGGCGCAACATCCCGCTGTACTGGCTGTTCTTGATTTCCGTAATCCCTTCCGTCCTGATGCTCCTCTTGAATGTAGTCGTTTCGTCGGTGCTTCTGAAGAAGCGACAATGGGAATGGGTGTTGTATCTTCGACTGATTCTTGCCCTGGAAGTCGGATTCGCTATTCTGGGATTGGCGATTGATACCGTGCACTTCCCCGACAATCTTGTCTTCGATGTTTGGAGTGGTTTCGTCTCACTGATTTGGCTGGTGTATTTTGTCCGGTCCACACGAGTAGTGTCTGTATTTAACACCCATAATTGGCACACAGCTCCGACGTTGACGGCATAGCCAAGGCGGCATCATGGAATATTTCTGCGTCTTTTGTGGGACTAAGATTTCGGACGGCTCAAATTTCTGCTCTCAATGTGGACAAGTGGCCGTACGGCCCAACGTAGGATCTGTACAGCGCGACGATGCTTCATCTGCAATTCCCGCACAAATCGACGGTGTTGCTCAGAATGCTGGAAACGAGAGCAGGGTAGCAAATTCGTCAAGTATCAGAGGAACAGACCTAAACGCTTCGAAGAGTCGATTCAGAACGGTTGCCCTTTCCTCGGCGTTGGCATACGTTCTCCTCTCAGTTGCAGCTCTCCTGCTCAGCGCCGCAGCACGAAAGGAAGAGGCTTTGACAAGTGAGATTGCCAGCGTTGACCAACAAACTGCGGATTTGATAGGTAAGAGAGCTCAGCGGGCTTCGGGGATGATTCGTTTGTTGCGATGGCCGGGTGAGCAGAAGACGCTGCCCGAGTACTTCGAAAGGTGCCGCCAACTTCAGCCTCTGCTAACGGTCGAGATCGCGAACATAACGGCAACTCACGACCGTTGTGAGGTACTCTTAAGCCGCCTGCCACAGGATCATAAGAATCGGCATTATGTAGAGAAACTGGAACAAGTTGTCGGCAAGGATCTCGAACTCTACGAAGAGTACAAGCGCGAAGTGGAAACGGCTGCGAGAATAAGCGGGGAGCCAGTATGGAAACAGTATGACAGTGTTTCTCGAGAGGTGGACCCGATAAGGCAGCAAGAGAACCTTATTCTCGAACGACGGACTGAGATGATTGATCAACTTGCCAAAATTGACGAGCGACAGAATAAGCAATGAAACTCATCCGCTGCAAAGCTGTTGCCTTACTGCTTTCAATCGCGTGCCTGGCACAAAGCCCAGATGCAGGGCGTGAACTGTATGCCAAGGTCTCAAAGAGCGTGCTGCTATTGAAAGTGGTTTCCAGTTCTGGTGAGGAAATCGCGCTCGGTTCGGGATTCTTGGTCAACAAGGGACAAATTGTCACAAATGCTCACGTTGCCAGTGGCGGAAAGATACTGGTCGAGATTGGTCCAGTCAGAATTCCTGCCCGAGTGACAAAAAGTGATTCTCAGATCGATCTTGCGCTGCTCGCGATTGAAACAGAGTTGAGTTTAACCCCCCTGAAACTAGCCGCAGAGGACGCTAAGCCCGGCGACACGATCTACGCCATTGGGAATCCTGAAGGATTGGAAAGAAGCATAAGTCAAGGCCTTGTAGCTGCCGAGAGGAGTGTCGAAGGTCGCAAGCTGCTGCAAATCACGAGCGCAATTTCACACGGTTCTTCAGGTGGTCCGATTCTGAACACGCATGGAGAGGTCATCGGCGTTGCGGTTGGGATTTTACAGTCCGGCCAGAACTTGAATTTCGCGGTACCGGTATCGAACTTGAACAATTTCCTGCGTTCGGAATCATCGAGCCCGGTTCAGACTGTCAAAGAACTGTTGGCTGCCAGCGAGCAAATAAACAAAGCTCAGCAAGCAGATAAGTATTCCGACGATGCTGACTCGCCTTACCAGCAAAAGGAAGCTGAGAAGACTCGAATCCTGCAACAAGCACTAGAGAAGGCCAATCGGAACGTTGCTGACTTGTTGGAAATTGCGGGACAGGCGAGTACATACGGTACTTGGGACGTTGCGATAAAGGCTGCGGAGACAGCGAACCAACTACGACCGGATTCGGAGACCAAATTACTGTTATCGTCGGCCTTGTCCTCTAGCGTTTTCTGGGAAGACCGGAACTCGCCTACTCGCAAAGCATCACTGGCAAGAGCAGAAAAATTGGCGAGGTCGGCACTGGAAGGGGTCAAACAACCCACATTCGGTTTGTACTACCAGTTGGCGGATGTTCTGGAGGACGAGCTTTCCGCTCTTGAGTCGCTAAAATACTATCGGCTTGCTTTGAGCGTAGCACCAGACTCCAGCGCAAAGGCGAAAGCCTTGCGCGGCCTGTTGCGACAAGTCAGCGACGAGAGTGAAGCGGATAGGTTGTTCAGCTCACTCCAGCAGATGGATACTCCCGACATTTTCGACTGGAGACAACGAGGCGAATGGCTGTCCGATAGAGAAAGATACTCGGACGCGGCGGTTGCGTACCACAAAGCTGCAAGTAGCGAGCTTGGATATTACACCGACTGGTGCGAATGTGGACGGAATGCGTTCCTTGCTGCCAATTTCGATGTAGCATTGCCAGCGGAGCGAAAGTGCATCGAGCTAGGTGCCACGCGCAAAGATTCTGAGTCGCGGCTCGGGTTCGCACATCGCCTGATTGCAGCCATGCTGAACGAGAGAGGCGTCTACTCCGAAGCACTAAGCCACGCCAAAGAAGCCGCTAACCTTATTCCATCTGATGCGTTTGCATACAGCAACATGGCGGACGCTCTGCTCAGTTTGCATCGATATCAGGAAGCCATAAATTCTGCAAATCAGGCAATCCGACTTTCCGATGGCAAGTACGCATCGATGCATTTCACCTTGGCTTCTGCCTATTTTCAAACCGAGAATTGGGATTTTGCGCGCCAAAGCTTCGAGAAAGCTGCCGAGCTACAACCAAAGGACGATATAAGTGCATACAACGTGGCCGTGTGCTACGTCCGCCTAGGGTACTATCTCGACGCGGCTCGATGGTATGAAGAGGTCCTCCGACGCAACCCCTCACACAAAGACAGAACTGAGATTCTGCAGCGCATCCGGTCGCTCCGGCAATGAAGTAAACGCGCATCTTGAGTGCGGCGTTGGCGGCATGCTCGGGTGTCCATGTGCCGGCGAAGACGCCCTCGCGCAGGTAGCGCAGGCGCTACAATGCCGTGTTCGACGCGCCGGCGTACTGGTCGATCTGGTGCAGGAAGAATTCGGCCAGCGGCTTCGGTATCTCGAACGAGGGCGAGGACGAGACGTCCTCGCGACAGCCGGCCGGAGGCCAGCCCTCCAACGGCACGGTGCATCATCCCAGTAGCCCGATTGTTCGCCACCGCCTACAATATCTGGTTCGGAACTGCACAATCGGAGGCTCTATGTTCCTCAATCGCGCAACGAAAGGCGCACCACTGCTGCTCCTTTTGGTCTTTGCATGTCCGCTGGTTTTCTCGCAGGCCAAGCCAGCCGACAAGACTGCTCCCAAGAAGGCCGCTGCGACTCCCGCCGAGGCAGCCGCGTACATCAAAGACGTTGAACAGCACCTCAACGAGATCGGCGTGAAGGCTGCCCGCGCCCAGTGGGTGCAGTCGAACTTCATTACGGACGACACGGAAGCTCTGTCGTCGGCGGCTAACGAACAGCTCATCGGGGCGACGACGAAGTACGCTCTGGGTGCACGCCGCTTTGACGGTTTGAAACTGTCTCCGGAGCTCAGCCGCAAGCTCACGTTGTTGAAGCTCGCGCTGCCGATGCCTGCGCCGAACAACGACGCGGAGCGCAAAGAGCTGACCGTCATCGCGGCAAGCCTGGAAGCCGACTACGGCAAAGGCAAGTTCTGCGTCAACAACGACAAAGATAAGTGCTACGACCTGACGGCGGCGGAGAAGATCATGCGCACGAGCCGTGATCCGCAGCAACTGCTTGACCTGTGGACCGGCTGGCACTCGATCGTTCAACAGGGCAACAAGCCGATGCGCGAGCGCTATACGCGGTTCGTTCAGCTCTCGAACAAAGGCGCGCAGGAGATGGGCTTCAAGGACACGGGCGCGATGTGGCGGTCGAACTACGACATGCCTCCTGATGCGTTCGCGGCAGATATTGAGCGCATATGGCAGCAGGTGCGTCCGCTGTATCTTTCACTGCACGCCTACGTACGCTCGCAGCTGGTGAAGAAGTACGGGCCGAACGTTGTGCCTCCGAACGGGATGATCCCCGCGCACCTGACCGGCAACATGTGGGCACAGTCGTGGGAGAACATCTACGACGTCGTCGCACCGCCGAATCAGGCTCCAACGTTCGATCTCACCGAACTTCTAAAAGAAAAGAACGTCGACGAGATGGAGATGGTCCGCGACGGTGAGCGCTTCTTCACCTCTCTGGGATTCGAACCGCTGCCCAAAACCTTCTGGGACCGTTCGCTGTTCCTGAAGCCGCGCGACCGTGATGTTGTTTGCCACGCCAGCGCATGGGACATCGACAACCAGGATGATCTGCGCCTGAAGATGTGCATTCAGCGCACGGGCGAGGACTTCCGCACGATCCACCACGAACTCGGACACAACTTTTATCAGCGCGCGTACAAGAACCAGCCGTTCCTCTTCGAAAACAGCGCGAACGACGGTTTCCATGAGGCCATCGGCGACACGATCGCGCTTTCCGTCACGCCGGAATACCTGAAGCAGATTGGATTGCTACAGAACGTGCCGGACGCCAACGCCGATGTCCCACTGCTGCTCGACAAGGCGTTGGAGAAGGTCGCGTTTCTGCCATTCGGGTTGCTGATCGATCAGTGGCGGTGGAAGGTCTTCAATGGCGAGATCAAGCCAGCCGATTACAACAAGACCTGGTGGGAAATGCGTAACAAGTACCAGGGCGTTGCCGCTCCAGTGGCACGCACCGAAGCTGACTTCGATCCGGGTGCCAAGTACCACGTGCCGGCAAATGTACCGTACACGCGATACTTCCTGGCGGCCGTGCTTCAGTTCCAGTTCCATCGAGCACTCTGCCGCGAGGCGGGATATCAAGGTCCGCTGAACCGCTGTTCGATTTACAACAACAAGGCCGCGGGCGAGAAGCTGCGCAAGATGCTTGAGATGGGCCAGTCCAAGCCCTGGCAAGATGCTCTGTTCGAGATGACCGGCGAACGCCAGATGGACGGCGGCGCCATGATCGAGTACTTCGCTCCTCTCAAGAGCTGGCTCGACGAACAGAACGCCAAGAACGGCGTGAAGGTGGGTTGGTAAACAACATACTTTAGTCTGGGGACGGGGCTGGCGCCCCGTCCTTTTTTTGCGCGATCACTAAGACTTTTCTATAACCTTCTTGATTCGCTCGAACGCCCAGTCGATCTCCTCCCGCGTGATCGTCAGCGGCGGCGCAATTCGAATCACATGATCGTGTGTCTCCTTGCAAAGAATGCCGAGTTCCTTCAGCGCCTCGCAGTAGGGACGCGCCTTGCCTTTGAGCTCGACGCCGATCCAGAGGCCCACGCCGCGAACTTCTTTTAGCTCGGGGCTGCGGAGAGTCTTGAGCTTCTCCAAAAAATACGCGCCGTTCTCCGCTGACTTCTCGACCAACTTCTCATCGACAAGAACTTGCAGAGCGCTACGCGCGACGGCGCATCCCAGAGGGTTGCCGCCGAAGGTGCTGCCGTGGTCGCCAGGCTTGAAGACTCCCAATATTTCTTTCGAGGAGAGGACAGCGGAAACGGGATAGAAGCCGCCAGCGAGAGCTTTGCCGACAATGAGTACATCTGGACGGATGCCTTCGTGCATGAAGGCGAACAGCTTGCCCGTTCGCCCCAGACCGGACTGGATCTCGTCGGTCATGAGCAGCACGTTGTTTTCAGTGCAAATCTCGCGAGCTTCTTTCAGGAAGCCCTTAGGCGGGATGACGATGCCGGCTTCGCCTTGGATGGGTTCGACGAGGAACGCGCATGTGTTCGGGGTGATGGCGTCGCGCAGAGTTTTGGCGTCACCGAACGGGATCATCTTGAAGCCGGGCGTGAACGGCCCGAAGCCGTCACGATACTGCTCGTCTGTCGAGAAGCTAACGACAGTGACGGTGCGTCCGTGAAAGTTGTTGGCGCAGCAGATGATCTCGGCTTTGCCCTCGGGAATGCCCTTCACCTTGTATCCCCACTTGCGGGCGGTCTTGATGGCGGTTTCGACCGCCTCGGCTCCTGAGTTCATCGGCAGCGCCATGTCGAAGCCGGTCATCTCGTGCAGCTGCTTATAAAGCAGAGGCAGTTGCTCATTACGGAACGCGCGCGAGGTCAGCGTCACCTTGTGAAGCTGCTCTATGGCAGTCTTCATGATCGCCGGATGGCAGTGTCCTTGGTTGACGGCCGAGTAGGCGGCCAGACAGTCGAGGTACTTCTTGCCATCGACGTCGTAGACCCAGCAGCCCTCGGCACGATCGATCACGACATCGAGCGGATGATAGTTGTGCGCGCCGTACTGATTCTCTAAATCAACGTAATCGTGAGTGCTTAGTTTCTGATCGGTAATCGTGGCCATGTGTGCTCCAAACTTGGGTATTGGGAATTGGGTGTTAGGTATTGGGTAAACCAAAACCTAAGCCCATCCCAACCGAAGACCTAAGAACCTAAAACCTAATACCTACTCCATCACCATCGTCAGCAGGGCCATGCGGACGTAAAGTCCGTTGGTGGCCTGGCGGAAGTACATTGCGCGTGGATCGTTGTCCACGGTTGTGTCGAGTTCAACCGTTCGCGGTAGTGGATGAAGAATCATCGCGTCGCGCTTCATGTGTTCGAGCACGGTCGAGTCGATTGAGAAGTGCTTCAGGGCTGGTTTGTCCAGGACGCGTTCGGGACGAATGCGCGTCTGGTAGACGACATCGACTTCGCCGACGACGCGATTGATGTCCGTCGCAAGTTCGTAGTGAACGCCGTGGCGATCGAGATACGAAAGAATGTCGGCGTGAATTCGTAGTTCCGGAGGGCTGACGAAAAAGATCTTGATGCGCTCGAACTTGGCTAGCAGGTATGCCAGCGAACGCGCGGTGCGCCCTTTGTCGAGTTCGCCGATGAAGGCGATGCTCAGGCCGTTGATGGGACGTTCGCGATAGATCGTGTAAAGATCCAGCAATGCCTGCGTCGGATGCTGGCCGAAGCTGCCATCACCGGCGTTGATGACTGGCACGGGCGACACCTGCGCGGCACGTTTTGCGCCGCCGACTTCGTTGTGTCGGATGACGATAAGGTCGCAATGCCCGCCGATGATGCGGATCGTATCTTCAAGCTGCTCGCCTTCGATGCCGGACGAAAATGCGCTGGCGTGTTCAGTCGATATCACGCGTCCACCGAGGCGGTGCATCGCGGCCTCAAACGACAGCCGTGTACGCACCGACGGCTCGTAGAACAACGTCGCCATGATCCTGTTCTGGTAGTCGAGCGTACCTCCGCGCGCGACAATTTTCTCCATCTGCCGGGTGCGCTCGAAGAGCTCCATCAGCAGCGGAACCGTGAATTGTTGTGCTTCGACAACGTGCCTCAGTTTCATGGGCGGACGTTCCAGAACATTGATTGTATCGTTTCGCGATTGTAAGGCGCTGGCCATCGCTCCTCCTAGCTCGCATTCCTCAGCCCGGCTCCACAACTTGTGGCCAGTTCAGAATCTGAATTCTCGTTGGGCGATATGTGCGTACCTGCTATGCCTGCAACAGCCTCGCTCAGATGCTCGTAAGACGTGATGATGACCTCACGCCCTCCGTTCTTCAGGAAGCGCAATGCCGACTCGACCTTCGGCCCCATGTTGCCGGGCGGGAACTGTCCTTCGGCGTAGTAGCGTTCCATGTCGGCGACAGTAGCGCGCGCAATGCGGCGCTGAGTCGGTTTCTTGTAGTCGAGATAGACGGAATCTGCGTCAGTAGAGATGATGAATAGCTCAACGCCGAGTTCAGAGGCCAGCAGCGCCGAGGCGCGATCCTTGTCGATGACCGCTTCGACGCCCTCGATGCCGCCGTTGTTCCGCACCACAGGAATCCCGCCTCCTCCACACGCGATAACGAGAGTTCCCTGATCCACCAGCAAACGGATGATCGGATACTCGGCGATCTCGACCGGCTCTGGCGATGCAACCACTCGCCGGTATCCTCTCGCGGCATCTTCAACAATCTGCCAACCGAACTGCCGCTGTTTCTCCTCGGCTTCGGCGCGCGAATAGAATGGTCCGATCGGTTTGCTCGGGCGCTTCATGGCGGGATCATCGCGCGACACGATGGTCTGAGTGATGATCGCGACGACGGGAACGTTCATTTGCGAGGCAGCCAGTTCAAGCCGCAGAGACTGCGCGATGAGATATCCAATCTCACCTTGGCTGGCTGCGCCGCAGACGTCGAGAGTCTGGCTGGGAACCTGGTCTGATCCGCGTTCGGAGCGCAACAACTGCGCGCCGACTTGGGGGCCGTTGCCGTGCGTAACAACAACGCGGTATCCGGCGCGAATGACGCCAACGATGGCCGCTGCCGTGCGACGAGCATTGGCCATCTGCTCGGCGACGGTTCCCTTCTCGCCCGCACGGATTAGCGAATTGCCGCCGACCGCAATGAGTGCAGTCTTTGACATAGCGAGTCCTCAACAACAGGGGCAAAGGATTCAGGAGTAGATGCCAGCGAAATCTCAGGGCCCGGTTGAGTCTGCGTCATGGCAGCTCTGAGGTTTGGCGCTCTGGTTTTCCTAACAGCTAATGCCTGAATCCCAACACCCCGCTTCTCTACTTCATTAACTCCAGCATGATCGCCTTCTGCGCATGCAGCCGGTTCTCCGCTTCCTGAAAAACGACGGAGTGTAACGAGTCGATGACCTCGTCTGTGACTTCGTCGCCGCGGTGAGCGGGGAGACAGTGCATAAAGATGGCGTCAGGTTTAGCGTGAGCGAACAGCGCCGAGTTGACCTGGTACGGTCTGAAGATATCCTTGCGCTGTGCGGCCTCGGCTTCCTGCCCCATGCTGGTCCATACATCCGTGTAGATGACGTCGGCGCCGGTTGCGGCCTCGACGGCATCGTTCGTGACATGACATGAACCGCCGGTCTGCGCCGCACGCTTGCGCGTCCACTCGATGGCTTCTTCCTTCGGCTCATAGCCTTTCGGAGTGGCCACCCAGACGTTCGCGCCCAACTGCGCGCCGGTGAACATGAGCGAGTGCGCGACGTTGTTGCCATCGCCGACGTAGACGACCTTGAGTCCGGCGACCTTGCGCTTGACTTCAAGAATGGTCAGGTAGTCCGCCATCGCCTGGCACGGATGGCTGTAGTCCGTGAGACCGTTGATAACGGGCACGGACGCGTGCTCGGCCATGCTCTCCACGATTTCGTGCGCGAAGGTGCGAATCATGATTCCCTGGACCATGCGCTCGAGATTCTTGGCGACGTCGTAAACGGACTCGCGCTTACCCAGGTTGATCTCCGCGGGTGAGAGATAGACGGAGAATCCACCGAGCTGGTGGATTCCCACATCAAACGTCACGCGCGTGCGCAAGGAGGGCTTCTCGAAGATCATGGCCAGCGCCTTGCCCTTCAGCGATTCGCTGAACTTCGCCGGCTTGGCCTTGATCTCGCGAGCGAGGTCGAGCAAGTGCCGGATCTGCTCGGGAGTGAAGTCCTTGATGCTAAGGAAATCGCTCCCAATCGCGGTGCCCCGTTCAAGCCTGCCTTTGGCTTGAGCGGGGTTCGGGACAGCTTTCTTTGCCTCAGCTTTTGCGCTCATTAGGCAACACCTTTCGCAGCCGATTTGCGCTGTGCGTCTGTGAATTCAGCCAACACTTGCCTCAGCGTCGGCTTCGACTGCTCTTCCACTTCGTAGCTGGCGCGAAGCGTCGGCTTTTTGATGTTGATGATGCGCGCCAGATCGATCGGCGTAGCCACCAGCACGAGATCGCAAGGAACCATGTTGATAGTCTCTTCGAGTTCGTGGCGCTGGGTAGCGCCGTAGCCCATCGCGGGCAGCAGGTTGTGCAGGTGCGTGAACTTCTCGAACGTGCCGCGAATCGAACCCTGCGCGAACGGACGCGGATCAATCATCTCCGACGCACCGTAATGACGTGCTGCTACGACACCCGCTCCGTAGGCCATCTCGCCGTGCGTAAGGGTCGGTCCGTCTTCGACCACGAGAACGCGCTTGCCTTTCACGGCTTCAACATCGGGGACAGTCACACGGCATGCCGTCTCGATGACACGCGCGCGCGGGTTGTATTTCGCGACGTTCGCGCGAACTATGTCGAGGTTCTTCGGGTCGGCCGTGTCGACCTTGTTAATGACGATCACGTCGGCCCGGAGCAAGTTCACGAATCCTGGATAGTAGGTGAGTTCATGCCCCGGCCTGTGCGGATCGACGACAACGATCTCAAGGTCGGACTTGTAGAACGGCGTGTCGTTGTTGCCGCCATCCCAAAGAATGATGTTTCCCTCTTTCTCTGCCTGGCGAACGATGGCCTCGTAGTCGACCCCGGAGTAGATGACGGTGCCCTTTACGATGTGGGGTTCGTATTCCTCGCACTCTTCGATTGTGCATTTGTGTTTCGAGAGATCGGCGAGCGTTCCAAATCGCTGGACAGCTTGCTCCGCCAGATTGCCGTACGGCATTGGGTGGCGGATCGCGACGGGCGTCCAGCCAAGCACTCGCAGGCTCTCGGCGACGTGGCGGGATACTGGGCTCTTGCCGCAACCTGTGCGCACGGCGCAGACCGAAACGACAGGCCTGGTCGACTTGATCATCGTGTGCTCAGCCGAGAGCAGCGCGAAGTCGGCTCCGGCAGCCATTGCGCGCGATCCAACGCTCATGACGTGCTGATGCGAAACATCGCTATACGAGAAGACTACCTGGTCCACGCTCTTTTCGCGGATCAGTGCTTCCAGCTCTTTTTCGTCGACGATTGGGATGCCGTTCGGGTAGCGGTGACCGGCAAGTTCGGTGGGATACTTGCGCCCGGCTATGTCGGGGATCTGCGTTGCGGTGAATGCAACGACTTCGTAATCCGGATTGTTTCTGTAAGCTACATTGAAGTTGTGAAAGTCTCTACCGGCTGCTCCTATGATGATGATTCGCTTCATGCGATACACCTAGCCCCGAACGCACAATCCCATCCTCCGCCACGCAAGAATGCGAGCATCGCGCAGACGCTACGCTATTCAGTTTTGCAAAATGGGAGAGCGGTGCGATCAGAAGCCCCTTCAAGGGCGGACGTCCCTCATACTTCGAGCCCAAGCGCCGCTTCGCTGTTGAAAGCCCACGGGGACGACCTGTGAACCCGGTCACGTACTTTATCACAGAGCAGGGTTGCTGCGGTGATCGTCGTCACAGGCAGCCCGCAAACCCAAGTAACAGAAGGACATAAACAAAGGGCAGGCCAAGCCCGCCCTCTATCGAATACGAGACAACCTCCAGCTACTTGGCCGAACTGCTCGCAGTTGGCGTTGAACCCGGCTTCGGGAGCAAGTCTTTCGGCAGCGACTTGCGGGGGAGTGGCTGATCGCGCATGGCTGCATTGTAGGCGAATGACGCCAGAACAATCGCCTGCTGGATCACGTCCTCACGTTGCAAACGCTCGTAGACGTCCATGTTGGTATGGTGCGTGCGCGTCATGTAATCCAGAGGGTCCTGAATGAACTGGAACCCAGGTACACCAACCGCATCGAACGAAAGATGATCGGTTCCGCTCGTATTGCGCTGCGTTATCGTCGTGCAACCTAGGTCTTTCAGAGGCTCGATCCAAGAGGCAAAAATCGGCGCGACCGCGGTGTTCTCCTGCGTGTAGATGCCGCGCAGCTTGCCGCCGCCGTTGTCGATGTTGAAATAGGCGACCACCTTCTTGTACTCGGGCTTAAGGTTAAGCGGGCCAGGCCCCGCCTGCCTGAAGTACTCAGGTAGTTCTTTCTCCTTGGGATCATTCGACTCCGGGCGGACGGCGAGATGTTCTGAGACGTAAGCACGCGAACCAAGAAGTCCCTGCTCTTCCCCGCTCCAGAGTGCAACGCGAATCGTGCGACGGGGTTTCAGATCAAGCGCCTTCAAGATACGGATTGCTTCCATTGCCGCGGCCGCTCCGGTTGCATTATCGGTCGCACCGGTTCCGCCGTGCCATGAGTCAAGGTGCCCGCCGATGATGATCACTTCTTCCGCAAGCTTTTTGTCACTGCCGGGGAGTTCGGCAATGGTGTTGTAGGCCTTGTTGTCGTCGTCGAAGTACTTGTTCTGAACGTTGAGTTCGAGTTCCACGGGCACCTTGCGTTCGAGCAGACGCGTGATTCGACCATAGTGCTCGGTAACCATGTTCAGCACGGGATACGGATTGGTGGCATTCTTCGCGTATTCAAGGCCCGACAAGGTGACCAGTCCGAGGTCGTAGCTACTGGGTTCGATTACGGCCAGCACCTTCTCATCGGCAAGGAACTTGGTGATTTCGCGACGTAGCTGCAACGCTTTGCGAACGTCATCACGGGCACCCGTTGCTCCACTTCGACTGGAAATGTTGAACTGGGCGATCTCTTGCAGCTTCTCATCGCTGTAGCGAGTCGCTTCCGGATCGGTATGCGGCTTCACTTCTCTGGAATTACCCGAAAGCACGATCGCTCCGGCCAGCTTTCCGCGATATTGTTCGAAATCCTCTTTTGACTTGATTGAGACTTTTACCACCTTCCCGCGAACCACGCCATTTGTGCCCGGCGACCACGCGCGGGGTATTGCGATGAGCATTGTGGTCTCAGGCGTCAACAACCGGACGGACGTAAACTCGTTTGTCCAACCGCGGCCAAAGTCGTAGCCCTCGAGATGCGCGTTTGCCAGTCCCCACTCTGCGAGTTTGTCGCGGGTCCAATCGTTGGCAATCTTCATCTGCGGTGATCCGGTGACGCGTGGACCAATGCGGTCGGTCAGTTCTCCGAGTATCTCCATCACCTGCGAATTGTGGTATCCCTCGCTGCGGATCTGGCCGATAACGTCCAGATCGACCGACTCAGAACTGGCGGCCCACGTCGAGGCCGGTATCAGGGCAAGAAATAAGATAAGAATCAGGAATTTGGCAACAAACTGCCGAGGAACGGAGTGGTTCACTTGGGCCCCCAAGACAAAGTTTTCAGAATTGTTGACTCTGATTTGACGATTCAACGGGGGCTTTGTCAACCGACAAGCAAGAAGCATCGAGCCATCGGGCGATCGGGCCATCTAGAGTGCGATCAGCGCCAAATAGGGCTTCGCAGGGTGCAGAGCCTCGGCCTTTTATGCAGGGACAAGCGTGCGCGTCTCAACTTGATACAGGAATAAGCCCTTGGGCCTCAAGAACTTATCCCTGTTCCGTAGCAAAGTTCCCTGAAACTAAGTTGATGCACCTTCGCTCTTGTGCTGTGCATCACATTATGTGCAAGCTGAATAGGGTACCATTTAGACTGCACGATCAGATTTGATCGGGACACTCTTTTATGAGAACGAAGTATCCACTCGACGAAGCTACGATTGAACACGACCGCGAGGAGGGCCGTCTGGCCCATTGCCACGCTCACGGCTGCGTTGCCACTCACAACTGTGATAAAGACGACGCCTGCGACGTTTCCGAGTTCGAGGAAACGGAAGAGATCGAAGAACCCGAAGCCGAGGATTAGCAGTCCTCTCTGATATGTGAAACACGAAGAGCACGGCGAAGGCCGTGCTCTGTCTAGTAGGTCTGCACTGTCGTCTAGAGACTGCTCAGCCTGCGCACAGCTCTCACCGCACGCAGGCTGTGGACGGTTGACTTGTGTTTCAACTGTTCACCGGGCTAACGCCCGAGGAGCGATGCGCTTCCGTTCCCCTGGACGAATATGCAAAGCACCTAGCAGCTAAGACGCTCGATCAGGCCGCCTCGGCCGCGCAGTATTGGTCGGAATGACTCGACCTTTTCCAGTCCATAACTTCGTGGCCAACGATCTGCACCACCGTTGAAATCTCGTTCACGTGCGACATTATGAAATCCAGGTCACGCACCTGCCCAGAAGTCCGAAGGTAGCTTACGCTTTTACTCACCGCACAAGCCATTGCTGGCGCACCCGCCCAGCGCCGAATCACCTCGGCGGTAGCTGAATTCTCCACATCGAAGCCGTTGCGGACCAGTGCACCAGCCACCCAGGCACAACAGATTTGGTCTTCTTCTCGAAACTGGTTGCGGCTGCCCGCCCCTATAACCGCAACGTCTTTGCCGAGTCTGGCAACGTGTTGCGCCACCGCATCGTAGTTTCTGAAACACGCAACATACGCACCATGCCTCGACTTAGCTGCCTCCAGCATCAATTCAGTGCCCGACGAGGACAGCATAACGAGAGGCAGGTAGATGTCAGTTCGCAGTACGAGATCTGCCGGGCTATTGTTCATATTGAATCCATCCGGCATATCTCCGGCCAATTCACCCGCAAGCAGTGCTTCACCCAACTGTTTCCGGAGCTCAAACGCATGCTTGGTGTCACGTGCGACGAAGCATCTACGGCCACTGTCTGCCGCTGTAACCGCAAGGGTCGTGGCGCGGATCACGTCAATCGCAACGATTACGTGATCGGCAGAGTATCGTTTCACGCCCGAAGGAAAGCAATCTATGGCTACAGTGTTGCTCACGAACTAAGGTCTCCTTAAGCTGCGGTTGGAACCGCATTCTTCAGTTGAGGTCGCAGATTCTCATGCTCAAATGCATCCGAGTGCAGACCCCTTCGATATATCTCAACCCGAAGTATCTCCTCCAACCGAACGTTGCAGAGGTGGACTTCGCGTCCGAAATGATTTAGCAAGGCGAACTGGCTAGGTTTGTTCGGAGCTTCGAAAATGCAGACGCTGAATCCAAACGCTTCAGAGAATCGATCGGCATAGCTTGAGTTGAAGGCGCCTTCTTCGTCGAACAATCCGACACCCTGCGCACTTTCTCTGGCTTCAACCACAAGTTGCAGTGCTCCTGCGTCCAGCCAGCGGCGCCCCTGCTCGATCAATTCATTGACGACGTCTCCGGTAAATGCGCCTTCATGTTTCTTGCCCAATTCGAACTGCACATCCAGACCGCGATCCTTAGCCATCTTGACCACTTCAGCAGGACTAAGCGTTAGTTCCGTAAACCCTTCGCCTGCTTCGATCCGGGTGAAGCCAATGTCCGCAACAAGGTCCAAGTACAGCGGCAGTTGCCCCTGCTGAACTGCGACCTCGAACGGCCCGCCTCCGGTAGCGGTCGGAACCCTGTAGTGCTTGCAAGCCGCAACCTTCCAGCGTGTCACCTCTTCGTTACACACCTGCCAGCACGCCATGGAGATCTTCATCGTCTCCATCAAATGGCTGCTCTGAAGCAGGTGCCCCTCGAAGCTGTAAGGATCGTAACCAGGATCAAAAGGGCAAGTGGCAGGCGCAATTGAAGGCACTCCGATTGACTTCAGGTAATCGCCGGTGTGTACATGCCCGGCGCCCGCGTGATCCCTTGAGAAACCAATACGATTCATCGCAATACTCCCCGCACCGAATGAGGCATGCACATCAAGCGAATGCACAAGAGCCTCTCCGGACAAATGCTCACGATATAAGATGCCATCGAGCAGCTCTCAAGGGCGCTTAAGATGCGCCTCAGATTACAAAAATGAGTGTGCAGAAAGTTGCGCAAGCTCGGAAGGGGATTGCTACTTCACCGGCGATTTCGACAACTCGGGCGAGTCTTGCGTTTGTGATACTGGAGGCGAGATATCCGGCTTCGGCGTAGACTGATCTGAACTTCGCCGCAGGAAACCGGCGAATTTTGCACAGTTTCGTGCGACCGTGTCGGCGCATTCCTTGAAGAACGGTCTCGGGTCATCCACCGCAAAGTACGCCGTTTCCTGAACTCCACGGTAAGATTTTATCCATTCGCCGAACTTTAGCCGGCCGTCGTTTCTATACTGAATACAAGACCTCAGGTCGTTAAACTCGACCGCCCATTTCCGTCCTTCCACTCCACGCATCTCGGGGACGTTCTGCCCGGTCATGTCGAGGTACATGGCCCGAGCAACGTCATAGCCGCGTGAGTCCGTAAAAAGCCTGAAGGTCGCCCCGATTCGCGGATTGATATCGAGCACTTTGTAGCGCCCATCGCGTGCGTCGTAACGGTAGCCGATGTCCAGTATTCCTTTGTAACCGACAGACTTCATGAAGTCTCGCGTCGTCTGTTCCACGACCGGGTTCGCAAGACAGATACCGAGGCTTGTCGCGCCGGTATAAACAGGGCTCTGCCTTATCTTCTTCCCGGTAAACGCCGCGAGGCAGTCTGATTGCGCATTGAAATATCCATTGAACATCCAGACCGTGTCTTCCCCACCCGGAATGTACTCCTGCAGCATGAGATTGGGATTATCGGGATCTTCCAACTGATCGTACTTGGCGAGAAGTTCGGAGGCCGCCTGAGCTATCACCATCTTTATCCCGGCACGACGCTTCAACGAATTCCCATCAATGCCCTTGAGCATTACAGGAAACGTTGCTGTTCGAGCGAACTCAATAACTTCCTTGCGAGAATGGGGAAACGCAGTCTCAGCGGTGGGGATCGAACAATCTTTCGCAAGATAGTACATGCACTTCTTGCTGATAAGCGCACGCACCAGTTCCGGGCTATTCTCAGGGAAAATGAAAGATCCACGAAGCGATGCCGCATTCTCCGCCACGAATGCCGCGCCTTCGTCAGCGGTCGGCATCAGAACCGGACATGTCCCAATCCTTCGAGCGACGTTGTGCAAAAAGTCCAGCGTCTCTCCGTTGGAAGCTGCACCGAGATCCCGGAGAAATGTCCCCCGGCAGTATCGGGACGCAGATGCCGCACTCCGGCGATTGAAATGAATCCCATATACCCGTACCCCTAAACGCCCCAGGCTCCGCATAATGCCAATGCTGCCGTGCGTTTCCAGTCCGAGGACTACTACCGGAATCGAGTTATCGATGGCGGCCATCATGTTGCGGTTGCGACCTCCGCCTCATTGTTCCTGGTATGCAAGTTTTGATCATCCCCAATGCATTGCAGAGGTGAGCACGGATAGACGACGACGTTCAAATCTCTCCGTCCATTTTGTTCATCGTTAATGGCACTCAGAATTTCGTCCCACGATCTCGAAATCCTTATGCCTGCAACCTGCGGAATCTTGCCCGGGAACTCTCCCGATACGTAGACCCATATCGGATTACGATGATCATGCAGAACCGGACGACCACTGACCATAGGCGATCCCGAGGTGCGCTTCATCTTCGTCGCGACCTTCCCGACGACTTCGCCGAAAGACAATACTTTCAGTCGTCGTACGAAATCCCTCACCGCCGTCGTCCGAGTGCGTTCCAGCTCCGGAAAGAGTCCATGAGTGCCTAAGCCTTCTCCGCAACGAGCGATGGCTACAAGAGAAGCTGATGATTTCGCCCGCCTCAGAGGAACAAACCCTTTCATCCGGGCAAAAAGAAGAGACAGGTCTTCTGGATAGGTATTCGAGATCACAACATCCGCGCCACCCGGTCCGGGAGCGTCGTAGCTATTACGCGAGTATTCAACGGCCTCTGCGTAGTATCGACGATGATCACCGCATTGCAGCCGCACGATCTTGCGCGCCTCGTCGACGTGAACGGATACGGTCGTCGTCAGCCCGATGATGTCGGCAATCTCCAGAAGGTCGCGCCGGAACGAATTCTCCGCGTCGTAAGCGCCTCCCATGCTGCGGTGCGCATAGTGCAGATGCAGAATCGATCGTCGTCCTAAAACACCAAGTGCCAGTTTGGGTCCGCCACCGAAGCCAGCCGTATAGTTCGGATAGACCCCACCAATTCCGATGACGAAATCACTGTTCGGCACCTCCGGGTTCACGTACACCGGTGTCGCCGCGCTGGTTCTGCCGACTGCTACCGTCTTCGCGCGGCAATCGTGGACCAGTACGCGACACCGAGCTACTATATCCGCTCCAACTTTTTCGATCACGCCAGCCCTGGTCGGGGCTCCGTGAGTTCCGGTCGCAACCAGAACCCGTACTTGCTCTTGAGAAATGCCTGCTTCCTCCATCTGCCGCAAGATGACTCGCAACACTTCCGCGGCTGGCGTCGGGCGATTCAGGTCATCAACAATAATCAGCGGCCGTTTCTTACCTTGGCAGAGCACTCGCACCGGTGGTTGTCCAACTGGGTTTTCGAGCGCTGTGACGATTTGCTGCTGTGCCAGAGGTTCCGGAGTAGACGGCCAATGCGTAACAACGCGCCACTCTGACGGGAAACGAAGCATTAGCGGCTCGTCACCGTACCAGGCGCCTGTTCGCATTTGCCTGTTGTCGCGCTCGTTCACAACTATCTCCCCGATACCAGCGGTCGCTTCTGTGCCAGAACGATGGTTTGCGACCCTACCGCCCGGAGAACGGAAAATCGTTCAGCCCATGACTGCAATAACCAATGGATCTTCACCCCCATACGATCTGAAAACAACCTGCGCTCACAGAAGCTGAAAGGACCGAATCCAATTGCTCTGGCCTCCATCACTTCAAGTCCAGCATCTCGCAGAAGCGAGATGAATTCCCTGTTTGAGTACATGTGAACAAGGCGCGGCTCCTGCTTCGGTTCCCGCAACCGCAACAACGCCAAGATCCGTTTCAAAGACTTTCTGAGCCAGGCGGTCAATGGACTCAGCAGCGGATCAAGTACGCGCGTGAGACGCCACCGATTATCAGAATTGATCACAAGTAGCCCACCAGACTTGATCACGCGTGATATCTCTTTGAGCGCTTCAGGGAGTGAGTGAAGAAAAGGTGTAATGCCCATCGCAACGACACAGTCGAACGCCGCACTCTTGAATGCCAGGTTATGGGCATCGCCAGTCTCTGCGGATACATGATCGGAAATACCCGCTTCCACGGCGTTCTTCTTTGTAAGTGCCACCATCGCAGGAACGGCGTCGATCGCATTAACCCTGTAACCACGGCGAGCAAGCTCAACCGTCAACACCCCGGCCCCACACCCGATATCGAGAATAGGGCAGCCACCGCTCAGATTCTGTTTCTGTATCAGACCAAGAGCGACGTCCCGGCGATACTGGTGTATGACCGCGAACACATCGTTTTGCGAATATAGCTCGTGCCACTGTGGAGCTACTCTCGCAAAGTGCTCGTCTACCAGTTTTTGTGTCTGCGTGGACGACATTTTCGGTCACTCCTGCGACGCGTACTTCTTCCAGATTACCGAGATTACTTCTCTGTGAACTTCAGCTTGCGGACGTGATGCATCAACGAAAACGCTGTTGGGGAGACGGTCGCGCATTCGCAGATACTCGTGACGCCTGGACTCAAGCCACTCCGGCGAATGCTCGCCTTTACGCCGGTAAAGAATATCCCCAGGAGCGTCCAACACGATAACAAGGTCAGGTTTTGGCCAGGGTAAATCAAGAACTCGATCTCGGAGAGGCTTGACCACATGCCCGCCCACCCACGAGTCGTACATATAGCGATCAAAGACAACAAATCTGCCGCGTGTCTTGTGATACAAACCGATGCCCAGCCGATACCAATGCTCCACAACTGAGAGCAGGTAGTTCAACAATCGGAACGTACAGGGACGGTTCTTGCGCGGTTTGTTGCCGAAAACTCCAGGAAAACGAAACCGTAGCCACTTTGCTAAAGGAAGCGAAACCGACTGCGACTCACCGTTTGTGCCCATGTAGATGACTTGTGCTTTAATGAAGGGGTCCGCAGCAAGCTTGGTGGCGAGCGTCGATTTTCCCGCACCATCGGGAGCAAGCAGCGCGATCATGACTCCTTTTCGAAATAGAGCAACTAAGGCTGGTCGCAACACCAGAAGGATCTTGGTCGAGGCATACCTCCATGCGTTTCCAAACGGAGCCTCCCAGAAAAGGCGCTGTCGCACTTTGTCCCACGTGTCGAGCAGGCGCTGGTAGTTACCCGTAATCGCCATCAACGCCAGCATGGAGTTAGTGATGGCTGGGGACAAATGCTCGTTAACGTGGCTCGCAAGGTTCTCGGCTGATGCCGGTCTTGCTGCAATTTCTTCCGCGAGCTCACGCAGGCGCTGGGACTTTTCTCTCGAAAACTCGCCTTTGTGAAGAACGCAATGGAGCAGCAGCTTTAGGAACTCGTCTTCCGGAGCAGGAAGGTAAGTATATGGATATCGTCGTCGCTTCTTCAGCAAGTCTGGAGTTATGTCTACTTTTAGGGCCCTGATCGGTTCTCCGTAGCGGACCGCATCCACTAGGTCGAGCTTCAACCACGTGTCGCTGGTTCGATCGTATGAAACAAAAAATCGATGTGGTGCATGTCCCCACGATGGCAGTGTCGCAAACTCGCGTTCCCGGAGTAGTCTTGCCAAAGCTGGAATATGCTCAGGCAAGACGAGGATATCCACCTCTTTGCTGCCTTCCGTCCACAGCAGTTCATACCCGCGCAATAAGCAATACGTGATCCCAGCTTCATCCATCGCACCCAGTATGCCAACCAGCTTGGCGTCGAGGACCGGAGCCGTCTCAAGAATCGCGTTCTGTGAAGAGCCCAATGACATCAACGAGGGTCAAAGAATTCGCAGCTTGCGCAGCATCTCTACTTACGGGCGTCGGTAGACCGCCATTCCGGTTGCGGTGCTGATTATGGCTTCCAGGCTACGCGTCAACGCTTTCTTCCCAGTACTGCTCGGCACGAAGACAATGTCTTCCGCCTCAAGCAGCGGATCCGGGGCTTTGGCGTTGAGTATCTTTTTCAGATCGAGCGGTGTTTCCTGCGGTCCATCGGGTCCACGGCGGATCAACTTGGATTCGCTCAGTTTAGCCGTTGTGTTTGCCCCTTGTGCCATTGCAAGCGCCTGAAGAACCGTCAGTCGTGGCTGTTGCATGACGATTCCACTCGGGAGCTTTACATCGCCAACGACGTATACAACGCCTGCTCGCGACACCACTACCGTATCTCCCGGAAAAACGGTCACGTTGCTCTTCGGGGTGCCATCTGCCGAGTAAGAAAGCTTCACGGTCTCGGGTGCATCAGGATGTCCGCGGTGGGTGATGGTAACGCTCTGCCCCGCCACCGCTGTCGTGCCTCCAGCGGCCGATATCGCGTCAAAAAGACGCCGTGGACCAAGCATTGGATAAATCCCCGGTTTCGCAACTTCGCCCAAAACAGAGACTCCCTGCGTCCCGTATTCCTTGGCAAAGATCGAGACTTGCGGATCGTTGAAGAAGCCACCCTCGCTCAACTTCTTGGCGACAAGCGCTTCCGCGTCCCTGAAGTTCAAGCCTCCCACCTTTACCTGATTGATCATCGGCAAGGTGATGACACCGTCAGTGCTCACTCGCACGCCAATCTTGCTGAAGTCTGGGGCACCGTAGACACTGACCTCCAGCAAATCGCCGCCGCCAATCAGGATCTCCGATCCAGGCTCAGTGCCTCCCATCGGCGTCGGACCAGTTGGCGTGTCCGCGGACTCCTTGTCGTCAGCGTCTTTCGGCTTTTCGTCCGCGACCGGTGCCGGTGTCACCGGGATGGTTCCGTAGACGGTTGTTGCTGGTGTCCCCGTACTGGCACCGGTGTTAATCTGCGGCCGCGCCGTCGGCATCTCCGTAGTTGTGCCCGGCAGTTTGCTTGTGGCTTGGCCGAATGCGACTGCACCACACAAGCCAATAACAACAATCATCACGACAATTATTCTTGCTGACATCAAAAATCCTCCAGATGGCCGCTTAGCCCACCTGAACCAACAGCTCTCGCCCAATAGGATGCGGCAAGCGGGCCAGCCGTTCGCCAGTATTTGGATATGCTCAGTGTGGAAGTTGGCCTACTTGCTTGCCTTTGGTTTGCGACCACCTTGGCTCTCTGAAGGCGTAACCGGAAGTTCTGCGCCCAGTTGCACACGAACGGATTCGGGAAGAATCCCCTCCTCGAACCAGCGGCCATGAACCGCTGGCGCAGCCGCCTTTTTCGCCGGACTGCTGTCTTTCAGCCGGTAGTCGCCCTTCTCGTCGCCCGTGTAGTTGATGAACTGAGGTTCGGCCGAAATTCCGCCTCTCTGTGCGTTCCCGTTCTGAAGACGCCAGTCACTGGGCCCATTGTTAAACACGAGATTGTTCAGATACTGGTTGTGCTTGCCAGTTCTCCCGTACTCCTCGATGCCGTTCCCTTTAGCCCCCGGCACAAGTCCGTTTCGGTACACGATATTGTTTGCCACCAGAGAATTGTCATTCGTCCAGTTACCATCGCCCGCACCGACAATGATTCCGCCATACGCATTGTTGAATACCGTATTGTTTGCGATCACGACATTGCTTGCCGCATGCCAGGTATGAATACCCCAACCTTGGTTCCGGAACACGACATTATTCAGAATGTGTCCGCCCTGATTGGCGGAATAGATACCATGCACGAGCGCGCACGGCCTACCGTAGTCGCCGATATCGTGGACCACATTGTTCACGATGTCCACGTCATGACCATCTTTATAGTTCCCGTTCAGAATGCCGGCGCCTGCTTTGCATCCTGTCGCCGGAATATTGTGCACATGATTTCCGATGATTCGGTCATTCGACCCCGTTACGTAAATACCCATCGTGCCGGCGCCGGTCATATCGAAGCCCCTGAAGTCGACGTACGAACCCTGTATCCAAACCACGGTTGAATTGCCGGATGCATTTCCAATCAGTTTCGCGCCCCATGGCGCATCCGACACGTAGGTGATTCGCGCACCTGGAATCCCACTGCTTGTGAGCTTAATCTCCGAGGAACTCGTATAAGTTCCGGGCGCAACATGGACTACGGCGCCTGGTTCAATCCGCCCCTCTGCCGCCGCAAGGCTTCCCCAGGGGTGTCTGCGCGAGCCGTCGTTTCGATCACTGCCCGTAGGAGAAACATAGTACTCGGTCGTGGCTTTAGGTTCTTTGCTTCTTGAATGGCCAGCAGGCTCGGCCCCGAACGCAGAACACACCGTGAAAGCGACCGCTCCGGCGAGCAACAGAACCTTCGCAACTCGACAACAACTAACGTTCATCTCACGCCGCACGTTTCTGCACTGTCCGTCGGTCGAGTGTTCGATAGAGCTCGACCGTTTTCTGCGCAATTTTCTCCCAGGCTAACTCCTGCCGCAATGAACTGACTGCACTCTCCATCGTCCGAAGCTGGCCTGGATCTTGCAGTGCTCGTTCAAGCGCTATCGAAAGTGATCCGACATCGCCGGGTGCTACTAGCCATCCATGAACACCATCTTGAATCGTCTCTGCGATCCCGCCCACGTTACTGGCCACGACGGCTCGATCAAAGGCGATGGCAGTCAGCAGCACGCCGCTCTGGTCGATCTCGCGGTATGGCAGGCAGACAACGCTCGCTTCACGAAAAATGCCGGGAACCTCGTGCTCCTCAACGAAACGCAACTCCCACTTGATTCGATGGGCGACACCAAGCTCCTTCGAAAGGGCCTGCAGTGGACCTACGTCCATCGACGGCTTCCCTACGATTTGCAGGATGGTCGTCTGCTTCACTTCCGCCGGTAAGTTCGCAAACGCGCGCACAAGCACATCGACGCCCTTGTACTCCTTCAGGTTCCCAAAAAACAGGACTACTCGATCGGCGCGCGCCTTTGGCTTAATGTCGCTGAGTTCGCGGTAATGCGTGAGAGCACCGTGGGGAATCACGTGAAGGCGCCTAGGTTCAATCCCCCGCTCAATAGCCTGTCGTCTGCTGTACTCCGTGTGAACCACGATCGCGTCAAATTGCTTCAGCGCCGAACGAAGCCCTACGCCATGCAGTCTGCCTGCTGTCCCATGGAATACGGTCGTGTTGTGAAGGGTGAGAACAAGCGGTGCAACACGACGCAGCCGAGAAAGAAAGAGAGTGTCAAACGCAGGAACTGGCAGCCATTGAAAATGAACTACGTCGGGATTTGAACGCTCTACCTGCCCCAAAAGCTCTTTCATGCTGGCCAAATGCTCCCCGAGCTTTGCCACCTTCCAGAAGCGGCCTCGCGCATGAGATCTCGCGTAAGCATGTGTCCGGGGATAGAACTTGTTCCACACCTCGAAGCAAGTCGGCACATCCCAACTCCCGTGGATGTCCTCGCTTCTCGCCAAGGTCACCTCGCAGCCCATTCGCTGTAACGCGTCGCACAAACAGTGGTCGTAGGACAGACTGAAGTTTGACGCATCCACCATCATCACAGAAGGGGATTGGTCAGCTTTCTTGGCCTGATCTGCCCGTCCATGTTCTGCCGTCAAGTGCTGCATCAGCCCTTTCCCACCACCAACGAACGATAGATCCCCACAATATCCGCGGCATTCTTGTCGGCAGAATATCGCTCCTGCACGAGTTGACGTGCACACTCGATGATGAGGCTCCTAGATACGTCGTCCGCAAGCAGAGCGATGCAGGCGCGCGCCAACTGCTCTGGCTCTGCGGAGTCCACCAGCAAGCCGGTTCGACCAGACTCAATCACCTCGGGGATTCCGCCCACCTTTCGCGAGACCACGGGAACGCCAAGCGCCATAGACTCAAGCAGCGCCATCGGTAGTCCCTCGTGATCCGATGTGAGCAGTACCACGTCCATGGCTCTCATAACGTCATAGACATCCGTGCGCGGGCCCAGCAACAACACCTCGTGTTGGAGACCAGCCTGGCTGATCCACTCCCGAACCCGGCTTTCTTCCGCACCTCCGCCCGCAATCACAAACCGCGCACCCGGCAGCGCCTTCGCAATGCAAGCCGCGGTCGAGACAAATAGGTCCAGGCGCTTGATCGCCGTAAGCCGAGTCGCAGTGCCGATTACCGGAGCGTCCGCGTCAATGAACAACCTACGCTTGGCCTCCGCCTTCGACAACTTCGACTCGACTCTGTCCAGCGCTATACCATTCCTGATAATTGCGACCTTAGATGGCGCAATATGCCCTCGCAAATACTCCGCCAGATCGGCGCTCACGCTTACAACGCGGTCTGCGGTGTGTCTCCCGAGTTGCCTATCCACGGCATGTACAAAGCGCTGCTTAACTCCACTAAAGCCCGGGTACGGCTCCGGTTGCCCGTGCTGCGTCCGCACCAGTCGCACCGGATATCTCAGCGCAAGGAGCACTCCAAGGAGATTCTCCTTGTAACGATGCGAATGTATAAGTTCAACACCCCTGCCTCGCAGATACTCTGCAGCTGTCATTACGATTCGTCCAAACGAGACTTGCTTCTCGGGAATAACCTCCGTATCGATGCCGGCGTCGCGCAGCTCCTTGGCCAGACGAAGGTCATTCAAGACGATTGCGCACACTCGCAAATCATTTCGTAATGCGAGCGACTTCAGTAACGTCGCTATCTGGACCTCAGCCCCACCCCAAGCATCTCCCGATGCGATATGACACACGCCGATCCTGCGGTTGGCCTGCTGTCGTTGAAAGCGCAGATAGTCGCCAGGGGTTAGTTCTATCTGCGCTGGTTCCCTTCTTAGGGCAGGCATCTGAATGAACTCTTTTTCATCACAGGAAGAAGTAGTTGATGGCTGTCATACCGTGCTGACGCGGCACTAATCCGCTCCCCTGCGCGATATACGGACGGTATCCCGCGTCGGTCATCAACTGAAATGTCCGACATGCTTTGGTGTCGGGTGAATCAGGATCACCATCAATCTCAATGAGCCACTTTGGATGGTGCTTCTGAATCAGGCCTGTCGCACCTTGCAGAACCGCCAATTCGTGTCCTTCTACGTCACACTTGATGAAGCCCACGTGATCAAGCGAAGCAAAGACGTCATCCAGCGCCACTGCCTGCACGTTTCCACCGTTTTCGGCGACAACATGAGCGCGGTAGATGTTCTGCCATCCGGTCTCGTACCTCGGCACTTCCATCCGCACCATACCCATACGATCCGAGACGGCAACGTTCATGCATTTCACATTCGCCAGCTTCAGCGCATGCACATTAGATGACAGAATGTCGAACGTGCTGGGGAGCGGCTCCATGCTGATGACTCTGCCCGTCGGCCCGACCAGTTCCGAAAGCCTCTTTGTATAAACTCCGATGTTGGCACCGATATCGAGAACCGTATCCCCGGACCGCACCAAATCGGCAAGTAAAACCAGTTCTGGCTCTTGCTTTCCGTCACTACGCCGAAGAAGTCGCCCGTAGTAGGCCCGTTTGATCGGGGTTAGCGCCGACTCCGGCATGCTGGACAGCACAAGTCTCTTCACCGGATCGAGAATCGAATGACTATTCACATCCATATTCCTGTTCATCAATGTTGGGGTCCCGAAACGTGGCTGATCTTCATTGCGCGGTGCAGATAGTGCCGCGTGCTCGAGTCGCTCGCCAGAACAACGAGTCCCGTTCTCGACTGGACGTTCTGCTTCGTCGAGGTTGCGTTGTTGATCAGTGGATCGGCAGGGCTTTCGATAAACACATCTCCGAGCCCCGGAGCGAAGTTGATCCGATCGATGCTCGTCTCTTTGTAGTAGATGCTCCCGCCAGCCTCTGCGCTGGGATTCTTGCCTCCGCTCGTCGCAAACATATAGAGGCGTCGCGCAGTCTCATCGAGCAGAACAATCGGTCGCGTGTGATGATCGCCAACCTTTCCGAATACGTAATTCGACCATTCCCCTCCCTGCTCTCTTACCAGCAACAGCACTAGAGGTTCGTTCCGCTTCAGGAAAGATGTCTTCACAGCCGCATATACTCTTCCCGATCCGTCTGCTTTCAGATTGATGTGATCGTCGGCGCTTTCTGAATATGCGACCTCTTCCGCCCCCCAGACATCGTCAGCATCGCGCTCGTGATGGACGGCGAAGTGCATCTTCATTGTCGTTTGATTGCTCCACATCACCCCGACGCTGTCATCACCAAATGCGATCACGGACGAGATGTCGTCCGTAGTTAACGCAGTTGACTGCTCGCTCACCGGCAAGACCGTCGGCACACCCCATCTCGTATCATCGTCGGTACTGTGATTAATCATCACCCTGGCATTCTCGACGTATGTTATCCATAGCTTCCCCGACAAAGCTTTCGCCAGTGTCATCGTCTCCGAGACTCCTTGCGAAACCATTACAGGGAATCCACGGTCAAGCGTGTAGGATCGAGCCGGCTGGCTGTAACTGAATCGGTACAGTCGCGCCCATTGCCCCGAATCCGCCATCGGTTTACCGGTGTCCTCAAAGACGTGAGAAACGATGTATAGCTTCCCAGCACTCCCGTCCCACAGCACATCGCTCTTGGTGCCCGGACGATCATCAACTGCCGTCCCTATGTCATCCCAGGTATCGTTAGTTCCAAGCCGATAAATGTGATACGCATTCGCTTCGCTGTTGAAGAGCACTGCCCACCACAAGCCGTCGTTCCACCACAGTTTGCTTTCGGGTTTCTCTCCGGTCGCAGAGGCAACGCAGGCTGTTCCATATGAAAAGTCCCGGCTCGTATCTTCGACGAGTACGAGCGGGGCCAGTGCGGTCGCGACAACCAGCAACAAAATCATCACCGACGCCGATACACTTATCGCCCGTCGCTTATTTCGGATCTCTTCGCGGTCCGCGTGTTCCGTTGCTGGAGCGGCTTGTTCTGACAGCATTGGGTTACTGATCAAGCCAGAGCTAAACCGTCAAAATTCCGTACGGCTTCCCGCCATAGCACATAAGCCCGGTCTGTTCGCAGGAAAGCCGAGGTTTCAGCATCCAGGCTTCCGCTTGGCCCCTGCAATCGCCCGATCAGTCCACTCAGGTAGCGGGTGAAGCACAAAACAAAAAGTGGCCTAAGAAGTTGCTTGTCCAATCTGAACTGTTGGGAGTAGCGCGCGATGTACTCTCTGGTCCACGAATTCTCTCTGAAGAATGCGTTCCGAAAGCCCCTAAGATCATCGACTCTCGCCCAAGGCGTTCGCACTGTGGCAACGTAATTCAAAAAGAAAAACAAGTCTGAGGCCGGAAGACCCTCTGGTTCGGCCATTTCCCAATCGACCACACCGATCCCACCTTTGCGGAATGCCAGTATGTTGGGATCGCTCAAGTCGCCATGCGAGAAAACGAGTGGGAATGCCGCATTCCGCAGCACACTAGTCAGTTCACGTACTTTCGCTAGCTGTTCTTTCTCCTCGGCTGAAAGCCGAACAGCGGACTCAATCCGCTCGAGCGAGGAATCTATTAATGTGGCACACCATCCCGGTCGCTCATAGCTCATGACGCTTGTCTGTTCATTCAGAGTCGCAATCCACTGCAGCGTTGTGTCAACCGACCAGTTCATTGAACGGCGTACAAAAGCTGGATCCATCGGCACGCCCACGAGCGCTGTCTCGATCAGAATTGAGGTCTCATGATACCTTCCCAAAACTATGACCCGCGGAATCGAGCTGTGCACGTTTCCGGTGGCTGCATGTACGGCTCGCAAGTTTGCGGCTTCCCGAAAGAGTGCCGGATCCTCACCGGGAATTCGCGAAATCTTCATCACGAGAACCGGCTCTGAACTGCTCCCGGAGAGAACGATGAAGACCACGTGACTTGATGCGGGAAAGCTGGGGGTCAGCAAATACCAGGACAATCGGTCCGGCGAAGCTATTCGAGAGAGCTCCAGTTCCTCCCAGTGCGCTCCCAAGAATGCCGCCGCCATGTTCACTTCAGTCCTTCTTGTGGGCCAGGATACTGTAGCAGGGAACGATGTGCGTCAGCAGTCCCGCTTCGAGCAGACACCGTGAAGCCAACAGCATCGCTTCTCGTGTTAGGTGAGCGGGCCCTCGACGCGATAAGACGTAACGCATTGCCACTCGGTCAAATAGAGGAATAATTTCTCGGCAATCCTCAAAACTTGGACGATGCCAGTAAGCCTGAATCCCGGCATAACCGGCGCGCCACAGTGCGCGGACATAGCCCACTACACCTGTGTTCTCGCGGCTCAGTATCGATCCCCTACCAATCCCCCGAAGCGACCCAGACAATTCCATGTAGAGACTCCCCCCAGGTTTCACCATCCGAGCAGCCTGTTTCACCGCGCTCCACGAAGGATGGCGAAGAACGGCAACGTCGAACCGGGGGTAAGCAGGATGAAGTTCTCCGTTCGAAAACACCAGCACCGACTTGCTGTACGTCTGTAGCGCCGTCAAAAGATCGCAGGGAGGCCCGAAATATCCGACGCGCTGCAGGTTCGGATCGGGCAGAAGAAAGCGCCAATCCAATCGTCTCCAGAGACTCAATGCGCCACTCGACATATCGAGGCCCAACGACGTCCCAGTCGCAACTGAATGTGCCAGCGATACACGTATCGTGGCACCCGTATCGGCCGTATCAGCAATCGACAGCTTCACACTTCTTCCGTCCAGAAAAACTTCCCAACAAAAGGAATTCGTTGAATTTCGGGGAACGTTTCCGAAATGTTCAACTCTCTTTTGACCAGCAACACCACTCCCAGAGTTGCCAGCCCGACTAGCACAACCGCAACATAAATATTGCAGTGGCAGAACCTGGCGACCAGGAACAGAATCGATGCCATGGCGCCAATCACGCCATAGAAGTAAACGTACCTGCGCTCGAAGACGCTTACCCCTGAAGCCAATCTCAATCCGACCTGCTTGTAGACGTTGTGAAGAATGAAGGTGAGCGACGTGGCTATGGCCGCGCCAAGTGCTCCGTACTTAGGTATGAGGAGAAGGTTCAGCACAACGCCAGTCGCCGCAGCGAGCGCCGCAATCTTCGCAACGTACCAGACCTTCCCGGTGATCTTCAGCGTAAGTCCGTTGAACCCGAGTGCAACGTTGAAGTAGAACACCAGTGCCAAGATCGACAGAATCACAGCCGACTCTTCATAGCGAGCCCCGTACAGGAACACGGTCACGGGGCGGGCGAAGCAGCAAGTCAGCGCAAAGATCGGAAACGTAAACACGGAGATCCAGACCGCTGTTCGCCAATACAGCTGGTTCAGCCCTTTTCCATCCCCTTTCGCGAACAGTCTAGTTGCGGATGGAATGTATAGCGAAGCGAAAGCTGCCGCGACAATGTTGTTCAGCGAGGCTGCAGGCACAACAACGCGGTATTGAGCTACCGTGGTCATGGCGTGGAAGAAGCCTACGAACATGACCACTGCTGTTGTATCGATCAGCGTAATCGCATTCGAGACAAGAAGGGGGGCGCTGTAGGTGAACATCTCGCGAACAGGCAGTTTGATGTCCCGGAGACGGATTCCTTGCAACAATTTGTCGTTCTTGAGGTGCGCCACCATGACAACGCTGTAAGCAGTAATCGCAACGAACTGGCCCAATAGAGAACCAAAGGCCAGGAAGTTCAGCCCTCGATGGAAGAACACCACAGACAGGATCACGATGACTCGCAATCCAGGTCCGACAACGTGTCTGCCTATGAAAATCATTCGCGCTCTGCCAAAGCAGGCGAACAGATTCATCAGCAGTACGTCTATCGCTTCAAGCGGCACCAGAAAAATGACGATCAGTAACAGGGCAACTGGTTCGCGACCGTTCGTAAGAAAACGCGCGATTTCATGGGGTGCGACAAAGAACGCGGCCACGATGGTAAACGCCAGAAACAGCGTCACCCCAAATGCAATCGCAATGGTGCCTAGTAGCTTTTTCGGCTCGCGCTTCTCGTGATAGATCGCGACAAACCTGCTCATCGGCTCATTGAGCCCAATCGATAGGTTGCGGCACACCGCCTCTACGGAAAGAGCGTAGCTCCATAGTCCATAACTCTCCATCGTCAGATAACGGACGAGGAGAATATGAGGAACGAAGTTCAGGCCCAGGGATATTACGTTTCCCGCGACAAGCAAACTCGATCCGCGAATGTGCGAGCGAGTCGCCGCCTTTGCCGCGTCGTTCACCTGGGTCTCGGGAGCCAGGGTGATCGGTTGTTGAATGCGATCAGTCGCCATCTATTGTCTATCTCTCAGATAAACGAGGTTTCTCACGCACATTGTTCTAAGTGAACTGAAGGGTCCAGCCCGGCAGAGTATCTATCAGACACCGCGGCAGCGCACATTGACTCGAAGATACTTGCACTGTGAGACCAGCGGCAGTGCTCGACCACAAACTCCCGCCCTCTTCTTCCAAGTTCTTCTCTTTTCTCTTCGTCGTGCAATAAGCCGATAACCGTTTCAGCAATCTCCCGTGCTCCCGCCGCAACCAGGACAGGAGCGTGCTCGCCGTCCCAGACCAACGCATCTGCCACCGCCGGCGTTGTTACGACCGGCAACTCCATCGCCATCGCCTCGAGAACTTTGTTCTGTACTCCCGACGAGAAGCGCAATGGTGCGACATAGATTTCGGCTCGTTCCAGATAAGGCCTCACGTCCGGCACAAAACCAGTCACAGTAATATCTGGGTCATTCGCGGCAGCATCTAGAACCTGCGGCATTGGATCTCGACCTACGATGACCGTGCGCACGCCTGGAACCGCCCGCTTCACAAGTGGCAGGATTTCTCGCATAAGGAATCGGGCCGCATCATCGTTAGGAGAGTAGTCCAACCCACCCGTGAACACGAGCAATCCCCGCTCGCGCTCCCGGCTAGACCGCTTCCAAAAATTGAAATCGACCCCTTGAGGCAGGATTTGCGTATGGGCTGCCGATCGCGCCAACGCTTTTCGATCGCGATCCGAGATGAATGACACGTAACGACTCATGCGAGCCATCTTTGTCTCGCTCCGCTTCATGAGTAGGTAGCGGAGATAGATCGGCGGGCGCCTGAGCAGAGGGGCGCACTGCATCTCTCCCAGAAACCGCGCACAGTGAGCATCGCAGCAGTCGACAACAATCGGAAGACCCAGCTCTTTAAGTCCTGGGATCTTGTATCTGCCACCGAAGAGCAACACATCAAACTCTTCCTCGCGAACCAAATCCCTCAGTGTCCGGCTCGCTTTTCGTGACACTTGCCTCTTGCGCCAGCCGTCCTCGACTCTTGCCCCTACATACGGGATCTTCTTGAGAACTCTCAGGAGAAAAGGCTCGGGGCTGTCCCACTCACTGTGTACGATCACCCTCTTTGTGAAAGGGGCAAGTGCCTGTAAACTCTCCGGCTGCACTTCCCTTCTTCTGGTGATCGAGACGAAGGTTATCTCGTGTCGCTGCCCGAGCTCCCGCAACAGCGAATACACTCGCAACAAGCCCGTCGTCAATGGATAGGGTATTTCCGGGCACAGCCAGAGCATTTTCATTTTGCCCGATCCAAAATTGGGAACGCCGCTCATGATTGGCACTTATTGACCATTATCAAAGTCGTTCTCTCGCCTATCTGAAAGCCAGAACTCGGCCATCCACAACCTGAAATCGTTCCGTTTGATTGAAAGTGTGAGTTCCGAGATTATGGGGATACCACTCCGGCGCGATTCTGCCGATCGGCGTCTCGAGGTACTCAGTCGCGGAAAGCGTATCGATTCGGTTAAGCACCACCGCGCGGCCATAGCGAATCGAACAGTCCTGCGAGGGCCTGATCAACTTGCCGCCATGTGCAAACACCCGTCCTGCTGGTCGAGCCCGGCGAACATCGGAAACCACCGGATTGCGTGGATGTGGCACCCAGTCGCCGAACAGATTCTCCGCTGAGTAGAGGAACAGTTCGTCGTTCGTAGACCCGCGGTCAACCATTCCGCCCACAAACAGCCAGGTGCGATCTTCGTATTCGAAGATTGTCGGATCAATGGCCGGAACATCCTTCAACAACACCTTCTCCAGCGTCCATCTCCGCGGGAAGTCCAAGGCCCTGTACATCTCGACTGTTCTGTTCGCCGCACTCTCCACGATCAGAAAGCATTCCCCCTGGTACTCAATAATCGTGGGATACGAAAGATGGTATGGAAGGTCGAGGATGACTTCGGGTTCGCCCGGCCTGCCGTCATCATTCAGTTCCAAACACGCGATCAATCCTCTTTTCAGTTCGTAGCGATAGTCCTCGAAAAACAGGTAATGGCGACCGTTCCGCTCAAACAGAAATGGGTCTGCATAAAACCGGTCAGCGGGAGGGACAATCACCCGGAAGCCTCGCATCTCGGCAGCAGACAACGGAATCTTGCCATCATTCTTTCGGTAGGCAACAAACCAATGCTCTTTCCGCAGCGTGCGATTCAGCTTGTAACGTGCTGTCTTGTCGAACCAGCGCACAAGAAAGCGGATACCTGAACTATTTCGAGACTGCGAAGATGCGAACGGCAATTTCTTGCTGCTGCAATTTCGTACGTGTTCCCAACCGAAACAATGAACATCCCTCAGTGCTCGCAGAACCATATCCGCGCTCTTCCACGCATCTGTCGTGTCACCCAGGTAAGGCGAAATCTCGTTCGTTGCCGAGTAGGAGCGACAAATCGTTTCAACGCGCCCCTGCGCGTCTACGACTTCGAGCGTTGTTGCAGCTACCTCACTGCCTTGCCATGCCGCCTTCAGCGAATTCGATGGAGAATCGCGATGCGATCTATTCCCCGACAGAAACCACACCCCGTACTTTGCCCAGTCCTTCATACGCTCTCTGGCCGCTGAACCGTCAATCGCCAGAAGCACATCAAGTTGTGCTGACCGCAATGGTTCTGGGATTTCACCCTGCTCGGCCGACAACTGGACTGTCGGAACGTTCTTAATCAGGGTCTTCAGATCGCATAATGAAAACGCGTCGTCTGGTCGGCCATTGAGCACTGCGTCGAACTTGTTCCACAACCGAAACGACAATGACCCCTGTGCATTTCCTCTCTCATCATGAGAGCTGTCGATCGCGACCAGCACCAAGTCCGCATACGTTGAAGTGGCGATCTGTTGCACCAGATGTGCCACCCATCTCGGAGCATCGGTCGAAGGAACCACTAGCCCCACCCGGAGCTTCGCGGATGACCCTAGCTTGCTCAGCGACTCAGCCTCGAACTGTGAACCGTACATCGGTACTGGCAGTGCACTCATCTTCTATCTCAATCCCTGTACTTTCCAGTAGGGCATGGCTGTCATCGGTTCAGTCTCAGGCTGAACCGATGACAGCACCGAGTCCGAAACTCGCGCTTCACTGGTTGCACGCACTGCGATAGCAAGCAACATCCATGAAAGCCAGAATTGTTTACTCCAAAGCAAGTCCACAAACATTCCCGCCGCAAGAATCCCCCAGCACGCGACCCTGTAAGGCAGCAATCGGGAATAACCACGTTCGCCAGGCACGCCACTTGGCATCTTCAATTGCGTCTTGAAGGCCATCACCAGGCACACAAAGCCGAGCGCACCCAGTTCCACCGCGGTGCCGAGATAGATATCGTGAGAGGCCCGATTATAGCCACGGAAGACCGGAGCCTCGCCCGCGTAGAATTGATATGCGTTGGCGAAATTGTTGATTCCGGCTCCTTGCAGGAAGTAGTGCTTCAGAGTATGCAAGCCCGCAATCCAGATATCCAGTCGGCCTGCGCCACGATCGGTAACCACGCCGCTGATTCGGGAGAAGAAGCGGTCAGGCATAAATATCACCGCGCCACCCACAAGGAATGCCGGAACGAAGATGCGCCACTTCTTCTCGGCCTGCCAGAAGTACACAATCACCATTACCGCGACCGCAAGCAGCGCACCCCGCGACATCGTGAAGAGAATGCCCAGCGCAATAATGCCGGCAGCCACAAGCATTACCAGCTTTCTTAGCCCACCCCGTTCACTCAGCACTTCTCCCACAGCCAGGCAGAACGGTAGCAGCAGCGCACTCGCAAGAAAATTCGGATCCGCCTCGGCCGAACCCGACATCAGCGTGCTTCTAACCCCGCCGCCAGAGATGAACGTGTGAATGGAAATCAGCGACGCTCCGACTGCGCCAGCAATCGCCATCATGACGACTCGCGAGACTTCCTTCTCCGTCATCCGGATGGAAACCGCCACTAAATACAGGAAGAAGAGCGATGCTGCCGTCGGTAATCTCTCAATTGCCGTCTGTGTATCGACGGCCCACAGTACGGTTATCGCTCCCCACGCGATAAACAATCCCCACCACAATGCCGCTTTCGGAGGTCGTTGTAGCCGTCGTTGTCCGAATGCTGCCATAAGCAGGATCATTCCTGCGGCCGCACCTACAGCGCGCGTCAACGTCGGACCGCCGCTCTCCGAACCGATGGTTGCGATCGAATCGAATGGAACCAGAAGAGCGAACAATCCAAGTGAGATTTCGACTGGCCACAGAAACACAAGCGCTACTAGCGGGACTAAGGCTACGATCACCCACTTCTGCAGCACAAGTCCGCCGGCAAAGCAGGCCGCCCCAAACATGATCGCGGCCCACACCGACGCCTGCCTCACAACCGACTCTGGTTTTGCTAGATTCACAGGATTTAGGATGCGGCGCTGTTCACGCCTGCCACTCCGATGTATTTCTCGCGCGGAACGGTGAAGAAAGTCACGAAGCCCCAGATCGTACTCAGCCCATACACGACGTGATACGACAGGAACAAAGCAGGCATCACCGCCAGATAACGCGAGCCGTGCTTGGAAGAAATCTGCGCGGAAGACCCAAGGGCCCCAGCCAGATAAATTGCCAGAATAGCCACGCTCAGAAGAGATGCCTTACTCCATACTTCGCTGGCAATCAGCGGCACAATCAGCGAGCACACGAAGGTCAACGGCGCCGCATGTCTCCAGCAAAAGCACACCGGATACCGCGTCCACGCCCTTCCCAACCAGGCGCCATTCAGATAAGCCTGGCGCATGAATTTCCTGAACGTAGGCACGTTGTAGTACGTCGGCTGGATACTCGGGTTCAACAGGATCTTTCCACCCGCAGCTCGAATCCGTGCATTCATCTCGAAGTCTTGATGTCGCACCAGCGACTCACGAAAAAGACCGACCTTTTCGAAAACCTCGCGCCGGAACGCACCGAACGGAACTGTGTCAACCTCGCGCGCCGATGAGTTGATTCGAAACGCCGAGTTGCCGACACCGAAGGGATGCTGCGTCATCAATGCAATCCCTTTCGCCGTGACCGTCTCCGCCCCCGGACACGTGATCAATCGTCCGCCCACAACGTCCGCCGTTCCCTTCTCCAACTCGCTTACACACGCCGAAATGTAATCAGATGGATACTCGGTGTGCGCATCCATCCGCACGATGTATTTGCCGCGAGCAATTCTGATCGCAGCATTCATCCCGGTCGGCACGATCCCTTTCGGGTTGTGGATTAGCTCCAGTCGGTGGAACCACGGCTTCATCTCTTCCACAATCTGCCGCGACCGGTCGGTCGAGGCCCCATCCACAACAAGAACTTCGTAATCGTGCTTGGAGAAGTTGTTCGCGAGAATGCTCTGCAGGCACTTTCCGATGTACTTCTCCTCATTCCTCATCGGAATGATTACTGACACGCTGATCGTGTCTCCGGCTGGTTTCTCCGACGGTGCCCGATTGAAACCCGGTTCTGCGTTGAGCGGGACGAACATGGTACCCCCTCTCCGCCTGGAAGACGAAGAGGGTCCTAGAACTCCTGACATCTTGTTACTCCAATGGGTCAAATCTGTGTTACGCCCCGCGCCTCTTCGCGCTCGTTCCGTAGCCGTAGTAGCGGTAGTCGGAGGCAACAAAATCCGCCCCGTTCAGTACCACTTCCAGTACCGGCGCCGAATGAACTTCTGTCAGCAGTTCCATGCTGTGTGATAGCGCCTGGCGGTTCGTGTATCCGGCACGGCCAACAAGAATCACGCCATCAACAAGCGGGGATAGAGCCCTGCCGTCGGCGTATGGAATAATTGGCGGCGAGTCCACCAGAACGAATTCGAATTGCTGTCGCAAGGTACGCAACAACTCCGACATCGACTCGGAGCTCACCAGTTCACCCGGATGCGCCGGCGCAGTCGGGCTGGAAGCTAGAATTGTCAGGTTTGGCACTGCTTCGACCGAAACAAGTACGTCCGCCAACTGTGCGGTTCCTACCAGAACGTCGCCAAGCCCCTGATGGCACGTGATACCGAAAGCTCTCGCCACCCCCGGTCTGCGCAGGTCGCCATCCACCAGGCACGTCGTGCCGTGTTGAGCCAGTGCAATCGCCAGATTGACCGCTACTGTCGTCTTGCCTTCCGCTGGGAAACACGAAGCAACCAACAAAGCTTGCGGCGGACTTCCCGGACTCGACAGTCGAACCGACGTGTACAGCCCACGCAAAGCCTCTGACTCGGGAGAGTGAGGATCGTTCAACAGGAACGTCTGTGCTGCAGCCCGATCATTGTCACCAAACAACCGGGAGCCACGCTGCGAGAGGAACTTCCGGCCAATACCGGCTGATAGCGGAAGAATCGACACGCTGGAGATGCCCGTATACTTCCGCATGTCTTCCGCGGTGTAAACGTTTCGATCGAGCCGCTCCCGAACAAAAGCCAGCAGCACTCCTCCGAATACGCCTCCAAACAATCCCAATGCCAGATTCAAAGGAATGTTAGGCCGCGTTGGTTTCGTCAAAACCCTCGCGCTATCGATGACCCTGATGTTGCTCGACTTTGACTCCGCCGCAATGCCTGCTTCTTTAATCTTCCCGTACAGGCTGTTGTACAGAGCCACGTTCGCGTCAGCTTCCTTCTTCAACGCCTCGTACTGGGCCAACTGATTCATCTCTTTCGACGTGGCCTTGGTCTGAGACTGCATCAGGTTCTCGCGGGCCTGCGCCGCCGCGTAACTTGTCTTTAGTCCGCTGAGAATGGCCTCGCGCTGCTTCACTACTTGACCTTCGAGTTCATCAACCTGGTTCTGCAACTTCTTGGCGTTCGGATTATTCTTGCCGTAAACTGCCAGCGCCGTTGAAAGATCTGCGCGAGCTGCTCCCAGTCTCTTCGTTAACTCCTGCAACACCGGATCACTTGTGATCTGAGGGGCAGAACTATCGGATCGTCCCTGAACTTTTTCCAGCAGAGCCTGAAGCTGAATCCTGTCCGACTGAGCGGTTGTCAGTTGACGACTCAACTCCGCCATCTGCGCACCAAATGTGCTCTCGCCTTCACTGATCGCAGCAATTCCGGAGCTCCTCTGGAAGTCCGCGAGTGCCTGATTGGCTCGGTCCATTCGCGCCTTAATGTCGTCCAGCTGTTTCGCCAGCCATTCCGACGACTGCATAATCGCCTTGTGACGAGTCTCGTAGTTCATGTTCACGAACTCGTCAAAGAGCGTGTTCACCACCCGCGCGGCCAAAACAGGATCATGGCTCGCATACTTCACCGTCACCAGGCGACTGCCAGTGTCACGCTTCACCGTAAGGCCGTCGTGAAATACGCGTAAAGCCGAGCCTTCAGCCGGAGAAAGCGCGTCTGGGTTTTCAGCCGTCGCGTTCTGGCCGCCATTGCCTTTCTTCGCTCGAAAGAACTCCGGGTTGTCGTCGAGATGCAGCTTGCGTATGACATTGATTGCCAGCTGGTCGCTCTCCAGATTCTTCGATTGAGTTTCCAGATACTCGGCCTCGCCAGTACTCGAGCCGCCACCGCCCGCCAGTGAGAATAGCTCCGCTCCGGGTGGATCGATTTCGGCCCGGGCTTCCGGCTCGTACACCGGCTTCATTACGAACGTTGCTATTGCGGTCAGCACAAATGCAGTCACCGCGAACAGTGCCGCTGTTCGCCAGTGTTTTCTCAGTGGCTCTAGAGCCAGCAACCAATCAGACTCGGTTTGAGGTGACTCCACTCTCGGCAATTCCCGTTGCACCACCACTCTCGACGGAGTTGTCGCGGGAGGGGCAACATCAATGGCATCAGGCTGCTTGTCAAAACGACGCAATAACTCGAAGTTCCTACTCATTTCATCTTCACCAAGCGGTTGCTACAGAAAGGTCATCGGCAGTTGGCCCGTTGCTCAACGGGGTGTGTAAGTCTCGAACGTGTGCAGTACGATGCGGCAGCACACGCCAGTGTTGCTATCGAGGCATGGCTTCGCCAGTCTGAGCTACAGTCTCAGAGGGCCCAGATATTCATCTGTTGAATGACTTGAGCGCTGTCTCGTGCTCTTCTTCTCACCAGCAGAACGGTGTCATAATCCGTCCTTCGCCCACTCTCGCAACTGTTACCGTCAATTCTGGAAGCACGGTGGCTACCACTGGTGTCGCTCACAATCGCAAGTCCCTGCAACGTGCTGAACTCCAGGCGCTACAAAGGTGCGTTCATCGAACTCATTTCTTCGACTTACCGTGAGATGCACGACCGAGCTTCGGAAAATAAGAAGGGAAGACTTTTTCTGCGTGCAATGAAGGTCAATTCTGCGGTCCACAATGAGAACTGCGGAACCCACATTGTGCAGCACCGTTCTCGCTGGACTAGTCGCCACTTGAAACATCGCTTGACCTGATAGGAAGAACGGCAGTCACCGTTCGCACCAACACTCCGATATCTGACCTCAGGCTCGCCCCGGCAGCGTACTCTAGATCAAGCGCGGCTTTCTTCGGAAGGAGAACTCCCGTATAGAACTCCTGCAGTTGCTCCGGTGCGACGCCCGCTAGCAACTCCTCCTCATTTCGAAACTTCACGCTCGCCCAACCGGTGATCCCAGGACGCACAACTAACACCCTCCGTGCCTCTTCCGTCGTCTTCTCGAAGAACTCGGCAACGTCAGGTCGGGGCCCGACCAGGCTCATCTCCCCACGAATAACATTTACGAGCTGAGGAAGTTCGTCGATCTTCCATGCACGAAGAATCCGCCCCACGTTCGTTACTCGCGAGTCACCAGACCTGGTGACGCTTGGCCCCGTCCCGCTGGAGGACATCGTTCTGAATTTCAGCACGTCGAAACAACGGCCGTTCCTTCCGCACCGCCTATGCCTGAAAATGACGGGCCCGGTCGAACTGAGTTTCACCGCGATTGACGCGATCACCATGACCGGTGCCACAAGTATCAGCAGGACACTAGCTCCAACTAGATCGAACAATCGCTTCGTCGCTGACTGGCACCATGCACTGGGAACAAGAAGTCCTGCTGCTCCCTTTGCGCTGACATCGCATTTGACTGGATTCCAGACGGCCACCATTACCTCAGCGCGAAATCGACTACCACTTCCGTTTCGATTTCTACTGGACGACCGTTTACTGAATAGGGTTGATAGACCCACTGGCTCACAGCATCAGTGGCGGCCTTTGCCAGTATCGGGTTTCCAGTGAGTGCACGCACTCTCTTGGGCTTTCCGTCAGTACCGATCACCGCTGTAACCGTCACGGACCCCTCCAACCCCGTCCGCCTCGCCTCGGCTGGGTAGACAGGTTGCACCTTCCTGATTAGTGCAGCAGAAATGTCGTTCCCGGCGTTCTGTGACGCGCTATGGTAAGCGCCCTGCGATGCCCTATGGAATGCGCCGCCGCTCACCTGTTTCTGAGCCTGCGAGTTGGAGGCTCCGGTCGATACTGCCACAACTTCCTCTCGTGAACCGTTCGGCACCGATGCTTTTGCCGCTGCTCGTCCCCGTTCAATTGCTTCGTGGATGGCAGTCGTCGCTTTGTCACCAACGGGACTCTCGATCTCCTGTCCCAGGGTCTGAGGCAACGCCGAATTGCTTTTAGCAGCATTCTTCTCGTATGCCCTGGCATTGCCCCACATCGTCCAGCCAGCAAAAGCGATGACTCCGACCAGCACGCTGCTACTCGCAAAAATCGCTGCCGTTGAACGTCCCCTGGGTTTGCTCGTGCGAACCAGGTCCGGCTTTGCCGCCGTGGAAGTTGTCGAGTCCTTCCGCTGCGACAACACTGGCGCTGGAACCGGCTTGGGCTGAGGTCGCGCAATCCCGCCTCCCTGCACAGCAGGCGCCACAAACGGCCTCTTGTAATCCGAAATCGTTGTCGCGCCACCGGTTGTCGCTGGAATTCCTGGCATTCGCGCGGTCGTTTGTGATCGCAGGACGAAATCTGTCCGCGGAGCAGCTTCCGCAGCCGTGGCTAGTCTCCTGCTTGATTCTCTTCCGCCAGTAGTTCCCGTCTTGATTTGGACCTGAGCTGAAACCGCGCTTCGATCTACGATCGGAATAGGCTCAGCTCTTCGTGCCGTTGCCGGCACCTGAACTCTATCCGAAACACCCCGCGTGACAACTTGTTTCGGCTCGGTCGTTTCGTTGGTTATTGCTCCCTTCTGAAATAGAAGATCGCCAATATCCAAATCGTTGCCAACTTCCGCAATCACGGACTCGTCAATCCTTCGCTTTCCCAGGGCGCACCCAAGTGAAAGAGCATTGAAGCAGATACGATTGATCTTGCGCGGAACGCCACCGCTCATCGCCGTTATGCGCTCAAATGCCTCGTTACTGAAGAGAGTTGCGCCACGATACCCTGCAACTCCCAGCCGGTACTCGACGTAGTTCTTGGCTTCCTCAGCGTTAAGCGCGCTGAGCCGATTCAGCATTGAAACTCGCTGCAGCAGTTGCGCCATCGCCGGGCGCGCCAGCTTTTCGGCCAATTGCAGCTGCCCCGCAAGGATGATGTGCATTAGCTTTGTGTTCTGGGTTTCGAAATCCGACAGCAGCCGAATGGTCTCCAACACCGACTCGTCCAGATTCTGCGCTTCGTCGATGATTACGATCACTCGCCTTTTCGCGCGCGCTTCCTTCACCAGTACATCTTTGATACGTTCGTTAAGCGAGACTGCGTCCGTTTCGCCCGCCTTGATTTCCAATTCGTTGGCGAGATACCTCAGCAGTTCTACAGGCGAACAGAGCGTTTGAAAAATCAGCGCGGTCCGCGCGGTATTCCGAAACTTCTCCAGCAAATAGAACAGCAGGGTGGTCTTCCCCATTCCGGGATCGGCGATCAGTGCAGCAAAGCCTAAGTCTGATTCGATACCGTAGATGAGGGAAGCGAGCGCCTCCCGATGCATCGCGCTGTGATACAAGTAGCGCGGGTTGGGCGTCACGCCAAAGGGCTGCTCACGTAATCCGTAGAACTCTAGAAACATGTACCTTCCGAAAGCTGGGCTGCAGAACTAGATGCGAGCCCGATCTTCAACGTTGCGAATCCCTGCCGACAAGTCATGCCACGTCGCTCAAGTTGGTTACCGCAAGACCCGCGCTCTCGCGCTTGTATCTCCACGCCAGATCGTGACGATCAAATTCGCACAGCGCCAGGATTTCGCGACTGGGCCGATACTCCGGCACTATCTGCTTCAGCTTCAGGATCAGACCACTTACGTTCTTGGCCTCGACCAGCGCCGAAAGGTCGTCCAGCCACATTCGGACCTGGATAAAGTCCGGCTCGCCACCATCGAGCACCCTGATCTTTTCGTGCGAGGTGTGTTTCATCCCCTCGCCTTCCAGTTGCAGTTCCTCGAAAAGCTTTTCGCCCGGTCGCAATCCCGTAAACGTGATTTTGATTTCTCGATCCGGCTCGAAACCGGAGAGCCTGATAAGGTTCTGCGCCAGATCCACGATTCGAACCGGCTCGCCCATATCGAGCACGAAAATCTCACCACCCCTTCCCATGCTCGAGGCCTGCAACACCAACTGAACCGCCTCGGGAATCGTCATGAAATACCGTGTTGCGCCCGGGTGAGTAACGGTAACAGGCCCGCCGTTGGCGATCTGCTCCTTGAAGGTAGGTAACACGCTGCCGTTGCTTCCCAACACGTTCCCAAACCGTACCGCCATGAATCGCGTCTTCTGCCGCTGCAATCCCAGGATGATCAGTTCCGCCACGCGCTTCGTAACGCCCATGATGTTTGTCGGATTCACCGCTTTGTCCGACGAGATCATCACGAAATCGTTCACTTCGTACTGCGTCGAAACCAGTGCCACGTTATACGTTCCAAAAACGTTGTTCGTGACCGCTTGGAAGCAATTGCTTTCCATCATTGGAACGTGCTTGTAGGCGGCCGCGTGAAAAACCGAGTGCGGTCTGTGCAGCGAAAACACTTCTCTCAGCACGCCAACATCGAGAATGTCGCCAACAGCTGGCACATAGTTCAAGTTCGGGAACTTCTGGTTCAACTCCATACAAAGCCTGAATAAGTCGTTCTCCGATCTTTCGAACAGCACCAGTTTTCTCGGCCCGAATATTGCGCACTGTCTCACCAGTTCCGAACCGATCGAACCTCCCGCGCCGGTCACTAGCGCGACCTTGTCCTCCAGCTTGTTTCGTATTTCATCCAGAGCCAGCCGTACTGGCTTCCGTCCCAAGACATCCTCAACGCTGACAGTGCGGAGCTGCTTTACGGATGTAGCGGTGCCATGCAGACGCTGATTCACTGGCGGCAGGATCTTGAATTCGACTTTGCACTCCCTGCATTTGCTCACCACCCGCTCGACAAGGGATCCGTTCCTCGACGGAATGGCTATCATGACGCACTGCACTTCGTGTTTCTCGACGATACGCTGCAGATCGTCGATGCTGCCCAGAACTCTGACACCATGAATCTTCACGCCACGCTTGCTTCCATCGTCATCTACAAAACCAATAGGGTTGAAATCGAGCGCAGGATTCTGCTTAAGCTCGCGAACAATCGTGCTTCCGGCCGCGCCCGCCCCTACGATGAGCGCGTTCTTTTCCGCCGCGAAGTTCTTGTACGCGCCTTCCGTGTACGCGCGTACCGCAAAGCGAGCGCCTCCGATCACAAGGATCGTGAGCAAGAGATCGATAATGATTGCCGAAGACGAGAGTCCCGGAATTCGAAGGATGAAGATACCCAATAGGTAGAACAGCCACGTACTTGCCACCGCAGCCTTCGTGATATCCACTAGGTCGCTCATCCCGACATAGCGCCACCAGCCGCTCAGCAATCCGTACTTGCAAAAGAATCCAAGCTTTATCAGCACAAGCAGCGGGAGCGACATCGTGATCGCACGGCGCGTTTCCGCGTCCAGGCTAAAGTGCTGCGCAAGCAGAAAACTGAAATAGTAGGTCCCGATCACCAGAAAAACTTGCGAGAGAACGATGATCAACCTGCGATAGCCGAGTATGCCTGATGCATGTTTCCCGACCAATACTGGGTCCTTGTGTTGCTTTCCTGAAAATCGAAACATCGCCGCCCTAACAATCTGGACTGGTTCAAAAAAGTTTAAGTCACGCAATCAATCTCACGTCCGCCGCTTCCAGTTCCAAGGCGATAGAACGCTGGATCGAATCAATTGAAACCACTATTCTCATTTTCCCTTTGCGTCTTACTACGACCCCTTCCAATCCGGCAAGTGGGCCAACCTTCACTTCAATCCGCTTCCCCACGGTCAGATACGGAAACGGCTCCGCCTTCCTGCAAGAAAGAAAGCTCCTCAAGGCTTCGATTTCACCTTCGGGCAGCGGAGTTGGATGCCCATTGAAGCCAACCAGCCGAAGCACTCCCTGCGACTCCAGTACTTTCACTCGATCCTTCAGCGGGATTCGAGCAAACACATATCCCGGAAACAACGGCAACTGCACGCGGGCCATTCGATCTTTCCATCGGTTCAAGCGCTCGAACAACGGAAGATAGGCTTCCACCGACTTCATCTTCAGTTGTCCGGCTACTGCCTTCTCATGCCTCGGAAACGTGTAAACCGCGTACCACCGGGGCACAGCGATCAACTCCTGCAACATTTCGCCAGCCTGCAACGCATCGTTCCTGACCAGCTGAATAGTGCCTTCCTGCATTCGTCGCCCCCACATTCACAAGTTGATATCGCGCTCCGGCTTCGTGTATTGGAGCGTTGACCACCTGCCCAGAGTTGCCGTGCACGAGCACTACCATTGCAGGCCAATTTGCGGCAAATCGGCGAGACGGCGTAACCAGCTGAAATACAGCGAGTAGCACACTGTTTTGACACGGCAACGCCCTGTTTCTCGACTACCGATAGAACCCGCAATAGCTGCAAATCAGCGCACAGCGGTCCACATTGTTTCCCATTCGAATCGCTGTAGACCCGCCTGTAACCCGCTCGTCGCGTAGGTATTAGGCCCTCATTAGCGCTCTGCGGTTTCCAGAAGCACAAAAACGCAAAACTTTCCTTACTGCGCAAATCAATTTCATGCAGATGAACTCTTTTTGGGTACTGCGACACCTACTTTGAGAAGAAACTGCTCATACTGTCTCGCAGGGATAGTCAAGGAAAGAGAAGAAGAAGAAGCAAAGAGATAAGGAAAGAGGAGGAAAGAGAAAACGGACCCCAGTTCATGGGATCCGTCGCATACCCCCATGCTCTTCTATTCCGAAGGTTCGTTCATGCGGCCCTGTCATTTTCAGCACCCGCCGCCGCGGCGCGCCGAGACCCCCGATTCGACGACAGGCCTGCATCACGGATCTTGTACAGCAGTGCACGATAGCTGATGCTCAGCGCCCGAGCCACGCGCTTGCGGTTCCAGTTGTTTGCTTGCAGTGATCGCAAAATTACTTGTCGCTCAAGTTCTCTTACCGCCTGTCGAGTCAACTTCTTGAGCGAAACAGCGCCATCGAGTGGGATCTCCGGTTTGAAATGCGTCTGTTCACGACTCAATAGCTCCGTCGTGATCGCATCGTCAGTCCCGAGGATCACGTATCTTTTCACAAGGTTTTCCAACTCGCGAATATTGCCGGGCCAGTGGTACTCCTGCAACATCCGGATCAACTGTGCCGATAGAGGCCGCACCTGGCAGTTGTATTTCTCGTTGTACAAGTCCAACAGATACCCTACGAGCAGTGGGATGTCCTCTTTCCTTTCCCGAAGCGGCGGCAATTGTATCTGCAGAACATTAATTCGATAGAAGAGATCCTGCCGAAAATTCCCCACATCGATCTCGTCTTGCAGGTTCCGATTCGTCGAGCACACCACCCGGACTTCTACCTTCTTGTCTTCCTGCGCACCGATCCTGCAGAACTGCCCATCCTGGAGCAATTGAAGCAACTTCGCCTGCAGCGTCGGATCCATCTCGGCGATCTCGTCAAGAAAAAGGGTCCCGCGATGTGCAAACTCAACTCGACCCGGCTTTGATCCAGATGCCCCCGTAAACGCGCCCTGTTCATATCCGAACAACTCGCTCTCAAGCAAAGTCCCGGGTATTGCAGGACAATTCACTTTTACGAAAGGTCCCGCTTGCCACGGCGACCGCGCATGTATGATCCGCGCAATTATCTCCTTACCGGTTCCGCTCTCTCCCTGTATAAGAATCGGCAGATTGGCCGCTGCCACTCTCTCAAGTTTTGAACAGACCGACTTCATCGCCTCGGACGTCCCGAATATCACGTTGTCCGGAGGCAGTCTAAACGGCGTATTTCCTGTTGCTAAAGAAGCCATATTCTTTCAACCCACTCGAAGCTAGACTTCGCCATCTGTAAATCATTGCACCTGAACAGCCAAATCTCTGTTCAACCACTATCCCCAGCAAAGCTTGAACCACCTTTGCTGGACGCATGTGTCTGTATTTGATCGACTTAGGCGCCCAACTCGGAAACGGAAATAATCAACCAGGAAGCTAGTAACCGGGCCCGGCTTGGCTCAGCCCGTGTGAAGATGTTTTCACTCTTTAGGTCGGCACTGACTCTCTGGTAGCAGCGGCTGCCCATATTGCAGACCGCACAGATACCATCCGAGAACCACGTCAATCCGCGTCAATACTCCCTCGATTCGCCGAACTGCTTCCTTCGCATGTGGGCCCGGCGCGGCCGGGATCTCCACCACCAACGGTGCGTCAAATTTTGCAGGCCGGTGCCGCAACATGAACGCCACTCCCCCTGCGCTGATGTTTAGTGCCGTCGTAAATTCCTGAAACGCACCACCGTTTTCATCCAGTCCGCGCACGAAGACCGGCACGGGCACTGGTATGCGCTCCCATTGCCGTCTCTCCCATTGCCGTCTATTGATCTCGATTCCCTGAGCCTGCGCCATACCTATTCCAGCTCTGCATTTTCACCGCCATTTTCGACACATGCTCTCAGATTCAGCAGAAGCACAATTACAGCTCGATAACTCGGCGCGTTCTAGTATCTCCCTCTTAATCCTTGTTGTCTTCGTTGCGTGCCTCCCGCTCTCTCGGCGATGACCTTCCTTGCACACTTGTAATGCTTCTGGCAACCAGCTGCATACAATCCGTGTCCAATGGTGCAGACGAGTGTTCCCGTAGAAGGTTACCGTCGCGCCGAGCCTTCGCGGGAATGCTATGCGCGCCATGCCTCAGTCTTCCGCACAACACGCACTCGAATCTCGTCCGCAGGAGGGCAAGCACCCAGCGCTATGCATGTCAGGCGTCTCCGATGAGGTAGCGCAGCTCAGTTTTCAGGAGTTAATTGAGAGCTATACGCGTCTTCGAGAGGATAACCAGCGCCGCACAGTGGCACTCGCTTCTGCCGCCCACGAGATGAAAACGCAGCTGGCCATTATGACCGGCTATCTGGAACTGCTGCTTAGCAGTCGTCTTGGGCCCGTAAGTGAAAAGCAGCTACAGGTCCTTCGCGCAATGCACTCAAACAGCTTGCGCCTTCAAGACTTTATCCAGAACTTCCTTACATTCAGTTCCTTCGAAACCGGGGCCCTTGCTGCGGAGTTTGTTCCCGGAAACCTGATTGAGTGCCTCAGGGACGTTTACAGCATCTGGTTGGCCCGCTTCCAGGACAAGGGTGTCGCACTCTACTTTGCAGGGGCGGATGTATCTATCGAGTTCGAATTTGACTATCACAAGGTTCAACGCATCGTCTCCAGTTTGATCGAAAACGCATTCCTTTCCACTCCGCCTGGAGGTACCGTTTGGCTCACTGCCGACCTCCACATCTGGGAACGCCGCTCACGTCAGCTTCCCAGCAGCGTAATCGAACAGCGCCGTTTATCCGAGTCGGCCCCCAACGCCGTTAAGATCTGTGTCGCCGACACCGGCCCCGGAATACCTGCCGAGTTTCATCATGAGATCTTCGAAGACTTCGTCAGCTTCCGGCCCTCGGATAATAACGCGGTAGGTACTGGGTTGGGCCTCGCAATCGCAAAGCGGCTCGTGCAGGTGCAGCGTGGGAAGATCTGGGTAGAGAGTGAGCTCGGTTCGGGCAGTAAATTCTGTTTCTTTTTACCGTTAAAGCCTTTTTGAGAATCCGCAACAGAGGGGAAATGGGCCAGGCACGAATTCTCGTTGTTGATGACGAACCAGGAATGCTCGCATACCTGCGCACCCTGCTCGAGTTGAACTCCTACGAAGTTGAAACCGTTAGCAACGGCACTGACGCGCTTGATGCCGTAATTCGTGGCCCAGCGCCGGAGGTCGTCCTCCTCGACCTCCTCATGCCCGGGATGGACGGTCTTGAAACTCTCGGCCGCCTTCAGCACCTGCGTCCCGGAATCAAGGTCATCATGCTCTCTTGCATCAGCGCCACCCGCAAGATTGTCGATGCCATTCACTTGGGTGCGCGAGACTATTTGACAAAGCCCTTTCAGGAAGCCGAGCTTCAATCCGCTCTTTCACGCTGCCTCGAAAAGAGACAGCCTGCAAGAACATCTCTCGCGCCAGACCAGGAAGAGCTTTCTCCCGACCTCTTCTTTGTCGCCGCCAGCCCTGCCATGCGCAAAGTGCGCGCGCAAGCCGCTCAGATCGCCAAAATCAACGTCCCTGTACTCATGTTGGGAGAAAGCGGAACAGGAAAAGAAGTCGTCGCCAGGCTAATCCACAAACTTTCGCCCCGCGCTCATCGCACGTTCCTCAAGGTCAACTGTGCTGCCCTGCCTTCGGATCTCCTCGAAAGCGAACTGTTCGGCTATGAGCCAGGCGCCTTCACCGGAGCCAATAAGCCCAAGCCCGGCAAATTCGAACTGTGCAATCACGGCACAATCCTCCTCGATGAAATCGGCGAGATGCCGACCTCGCTTCAGGCAAAGCTGCTTCAGGTCTTGCAGGATCAGGAGTTCTCCCGTTTGGGTGGGCGAAAGACAATATCCGTGGACGTCCGTATTCTGGCGGCGACCAACATCAACATCCAGCAGGCGATTGCCTCTAAGCGTCTCCGCGAGGACCTCTACTATCGCCTCAACGCATTCACGATGCACCTGCCTCCACTCCGCGAGCGGCGTGAAGAAATACCTCTGCTGCTGAAACATTTCATGTCGATGTTGTCGGAACGATTCTCGAGACCTCCGCTCGATATCTCGCAAGAACTGCTCGACGCTTGCTGCCACTACCATTGGCCCGGAAACTTGCGCGAGTTGGAAAACCTCGTAAAGCGTTACATTATTCTCGGCGACGAGAAGCTCATCATTAGTGAACTCGATCCGCAGAACTCTTCCATGCCGGGCGCCCCGTTCGTGAAACGCCCCAATGAGACGCCTGACCTCAAGTCCCTCGTCCGTGGCTTGAAGGATGAAGCCGAGATGCAGGCCATCAGCGAAGCCCTCGAACATGCCCGGTGGAACCGCAAGGAAGCGGCCCGCATGTTGAACATCAGCTACAAAGCGCTCCTCTACAAAATTCGGCAGTACAGCATCGATCCTCACGACGAAGCCGCGAGCATGCTCAAGCCCATGGCGTAATACCAAGGCGTTTGGCTGATCAGGCGGTCTTAAGCCTGGAAGAAAGTGTTAGCCGTTCAACTCGGGGTTGCTCATCAGCAACTGCCGTACAAAATTAAAGGCTTCTTCCTTGCTGCGAAGCGCACCTTCGAGTTGTGCGTCTTCAGTTGCAATGAGGATTTCCTTGAACGCCGAGCTGGGCTTCAGTCCCATTGCGATCAGGTCTCTGCCATTGACTAGCGGCTTTGGACGAACAACTTCCACCGGAGTCTGTTCGTACTTCTCCCGCGCAAACTCGTAAAGCTCCAGGTTCGCATGACTACCTAAGCAATCGATGCGGTGCAGCGCCAGATGCTCGTCAAATTTCGGCAGGCGCAAGAAACGCTTCAATGTCGATTCCCGCATTCGCATCACATCTGCGAATTTCATGTGGTTCTCGACGAGCGCCTTGATCTGCTCCGTCTCGTCATTCGAAAAGCGCAGTCGTCTGCAGATCTCAGCCGCGATCGCGACGCCAACTTCAACGTGCCCGTCAAACCGGATTCGATCAGGCGCCACTCGAAAAGTAGGCGGCTTGCCCACATCATGCAAAAGCGCGCCCCACGCCAGTGTCTTCGACGTAGGCTTGGGTAGCATCTCCAGCAGCATCAGCGTGTGCACCCATACATCGCCCTCTGGATGGAACTGCGGAGGCTGCGCCACGCCTTTCATCCGCTCGACTTCCGGCAATACTTCATGCAGAAGCGCGGACGCATCAAGAAGCTCGAACGCTCGCCGCGCTGATCCTTCGATCAGCATCTTGCTAAGCTCGTCCCGCACGCGCTCGCGGCTTACCTGATGTATCTGCGGTGCCAACCTCCGCATAACCTCGAAAGTGCTGGTTTCGATCTCGTAATCGAATCGCGCCGCAAACCGTACCGCTCGCAGTAGCCGCAACTTATCTTCGTTGAACCGCTTTTCTGGATCTCCGATCGTGCGCACAACGCGCGCTTCGATGTCCGCTCGTCCGCCCACGAAGTCCAGAATGCGATTGTCGTCCAGCGGGTCTAGCAGCAGCCCGTTGATCGTGAAATCTCGCCGCTGCACATCCTCTTTAGGACTGCTGGAAAATTTCACTTCATCCGGATGTCTCCCATCCGTATACAGCCCATCGCTTCGAAAGGTCGCAACCTCCACAACCTTCGCGTGAGGGCTCGGAAGCTGCTCCACACTCAGCGGAAGATCATCATCCGCAGAGACCTGCATCTCACCCCTGACGGGCACCAACACGACCCCAAACTGCGCTCCCACTGCAAACGTCCGCGGGAAGATACGCATAACCTCATCCGGCTTTGCGCTAGTGGCTACGTCATAATCCGCCGGCTCGCGCCCCAGCAGCAGATCGCGCACACAGCCGCCTGCCAGATACGCCTCGTATCCCTTCGCGCGCAGCTCCCGGATGATCTCAACCGCAGCCTGTTTGGTCGGCATACTCAGATCATATTATCGTTCCTCCAGATAACCGAATGTGCGCCGGGCGCTACCGTGCCGAAGCATGTTGTCAGGAGAGAAGCGGTTGTGTAGATTTGTAATCGTTTTCAGCCACATCCCGGAGGCCCATCGTGCCAAAGTTCATCTTTGCCGTTCTCGTTCTTTTCTGCCTTATGTCTATTTGTGCCGCTGCTGACGCGCCCGTTACGCCGACGCCTCCCATGGGTTGGAACAGTTGGGATTCGTACGGCACCAGCGTCACTGAGGCTGACGTCAAGGCCAATGCCGACTTCATGGCAAGCAAGCTGGCAAAGTATGGCTGGCAATACATCGTGGTCGACATTCAGTGGTATGAGCCCACCGCGCAGGGTCACGATTACAAACCGGGTGCACCGCTGACGATGGATGAGTACGGACGGTTGACGCCAGCGGTGAACCGCTTCCCTTCCGCCGCTAATGGTGTTGGCTTCAAGGCACTCGCCGATTACGTTCACTCGAAGGGACTGAAGTTCGGAATCCATATCATGCGCGGAATTCCGAAGCAGGCGGTCGTGAAGAATGTCCCTATCAAAGGCACGCCTTATCACGCGGCTGACATCGCGGACATGGAGAACGGATGCCGGTGGAATCCGGACATGGTAGGTGTGGACACGACTAAGCCGGGTTCGCAGGCCTACTACGACTCGATCGCGGAGTTGTATGCGTCGTGGGGCGTAGACTTCGTGAAGGCCGACGACATGGGAAGTCATCTGTATCAACCGGCGGAGATGCGGGCGCTGAGTCTCGCAATGAAGAAGACGGGGCGTCCGATGGTACTAAGCATTTCGCCGGGTCCAGCACCCGCGTCCGAGGCGGCCTTCTTCCAGAAGTACGCCACGATGTGGCGCATCTCGGACGACTTCTGGGATGACTGGAGATTGCTGCGAAAGCAGTTTGACTACATGCACGAGTGGCAGCGGGAGATCGGCAAGAATAACACTTGGCCGGATGCCGACATGCTGCCCATGGGCAGACTGAGAGTCACGGATAAGGAGCACAAAGGCGCACCCTCCAAGTTCACGCCTGACGAGCAGCGGACAGTGATGACGCTGTGGTCGATCTTCCGTTCGCCGCTGATCTTTGGCGGAGACCTGCCGTCGAGCGACGAATTCGCGCTGTCGCTGATCACGAATCCAGAGATCATTTCGGTCAACCAGAGCAGCAGCAAGAACCGTGAGTCGTACCGCAAGGGGAACTTCATCGCTTGGGTGGCCGATGTCCCGAACAGCACGGACAAGTACGTGGCTATCTTCAACGTCGGCGAACAACCGGAGACGTTGTCGGTCAGTTGGGAACAGATCGGAGTTCCGGGACAGCAGCTCGCAATACGAGATTTGTGGGAACGCAAGGATCTCGGAAAGAAAGACAAGGTGGAGGTCAGCCTGAACCCGCATGCGGCTGTGATGTGGAGGGCAACGAAGTAGTCTGCGAAGCGCTCACATCGAGAGTATCCGCTGGTTCCATCATGAAATTGCCCCTGCGGCGTAGAATCTCAGCAGGGGCTCTTCTTTTTGAATTAAAATTGTTTGTTCACCTTCAATTGAGAACCTACCTGTTTTGTGAGGACATTGATGAGTAATCCCGTCGCCGCCAACCCCGGCGTAAATAAGTTGATAGGAAAGAATCTACTGGTTGATCCCGCGCACGACGTTCTACGCTCCGAACGCCAACCGCTCGACGACATTTTTAAACCCAAATCGGTGGCATTGATCGGAGCATCAGAGCGTCCAGGCAGCGTTGGCCGGAATGTCCTCTGGAACCTGTTGAGCACGCCTTTTGGCGGCACGGTTTACCCGGTAAATCCGAAGCGCGACAACATCCTGGGAATTCGCGCCTACAAGAGCCTGCGCGATCTACCGGAGCGTCCAGACCTTATTGTCGTGACGACTCCTTCGAGCACGGTTCCGAAGCTGATCGAAGAAGCCGTTGAAATCGGCGTGCCCGCGGCCATCGTGATTTCGGCCGGCTTCAAGGAAATCGGTGAGCAGGGCAGAGAATACGAGCGGCAGATCAAGCAGACGATCACGGGCAAGATGAGGTTGATTGGCCCGAACTGCTTGGGCGTGATGAATCCTATTACGGGCCTGAACGCGACGTTTGCGCAGACGGTGGCAAGACCGGGGAACCTGGCGTTCATCTCGCAGTCGGGCGCGTTGTGCACCGCGGTGCTGGATTGGTCCTTGCAGGAAATGGTGGGCTTCAGCGCTTTCGTATCGATCGGCTCCATGCTTGACGTGGACTGGGGCGACCTGATCACCTATTTCGGCAATGATCCGCGAACGAACTCTATCGTCATCTATATGGAGTCGATCGGCGATCCGCGCAGCTTCCTGAGTGCGGCGCGCGAGGTCTCGCTGGTAAAGCCGATCATCGTCATCAAAGCGGGGCGCACGGCTGCGGCGGCCAAAGCGGCGGCTTCCCACACGGGATCGCTAACGGGAAGCGATGCCGTCCTCGACGCGGCGTTCCGGCGGTCGGGCGTGCTGCGCGTCGATTCGATCAGTGACATCTTCTATATGTCGGAAGTGCTGGCCAAGCAGCCGCGTCCGGCAGGACCACGGCTTTGCATCGTTACAAACGCGGGTGGCCCCGGAGTGCTGGCGACGGATGCCCTGGTACAGGGTGGTGGCGAACTGGCGGACATTTCGCCGGAGACGATCGAGAAGTTCAACAAAATTCTGCCGGATGCGTGGAGCCACAACAACCCGGTCGACATCCTTGGTGATGCGGAACCGGAGCGCTACTCGAAGTCACTGGAGATTGCGGCGCAGGATCCAAACATCGACGGAATGCTGGTGATCATGACCCCGCAGGGCATGACCGATCCGACGCGCATCGCCGAGAACCTGAAGCCTTATGCGCAATCGCTGGGCAAACCGGTTCTGGCAAGCTGGATGGGCGGCACGCAGGTGAAGGCTGGCGAAGAAATTCTGAACCGTGCAGGCATTCCGACCTTCGCTTTCCCTGACGCTGCAGCGGCGGCATTCAACTACATGTGGAAGTATTCGTATAACCTGCGCGGCTTGTACGAGACGCCCACCGAGCGCGCAACAAGCGAAAATGTGGATCGCGATAAGGCGGCCGAGATCATCGATCACGTCCGTAAGACGGGGCGCACGATCCTGACCGAGTTCGAGTCAAAGGAACTGCTGAAAGCCTATGGCATTCCGGTCACCGAGACTCGGATTGCGAAGACCGCGGGCGAAGCGGTGGAGGCAGCCAACGCGATCGGATATCCGGTGGTGCTAAAGCTCCACTCGGAAACGATCACGCACAAGACGGACGTGGGTGGCGTGCAGCTGAATCTGCGCAATGCCGAAGCCGTCACGCAGGCATTCAACGGGATCGAGAAATCGGTGCGCGAGAAGGCCGGCGAAGGACATTTTCTCGGCGTAACCGTTCAGCCGATGGCGAAGCTGGATGGCTACGAAGTGATCCTGGGTTCTTCCATGGATGCGCAGTTCGGACCGGTGTTGCTTTTTGGCTCCGGAGGCCAGTTGGTTGAGGTTTACAAGGACAGCGCGCTTGGGCTGCCTCCTTTGAACTCGACGCTGGCACGGCGCATGATGGAGCAGACGAAGATCTACAAGGCGCTAAAAGGCGTTCGCGGACGCAAGGCCGTGGATATGGCAGCGCTGGAGGATTTGATGGTTCGCTTCAGCCAGTTGATCGTTGAGCAACCGTGGATCAAGGAGCTCGACATCAACCCGTTGCTGGCTTCGCCGGAGCGACTGTTGGCGCTTGATGCGCGTGTCGTCGTGTATGGACCGGAGATGAAGGAAGAGAATCTGCCGAAGACGGCGATCAGGCCTTATCCGATCCAGTATGTCAGCAATTGGAGGATGAAAGATGGCAACGAAGTCCTAATTCGACCCATCAGGCCGGAGGACGAGCCTGCCATGGTGAAGTTCCACGAGAACCTCAGCGAGCGCACCGTGACGATGCGCTACTTCCAGCCGCTGAATCTATCTCAGCGGACCGCACACGAACGCCTGACCCGCATTTGCTTCATCGACTATCACCGCGAGATGGCGCTCGTCGCCGAACGCAAGGACGGCAACGGTGTGCCGGAGATTGTTGCTGTAACTCGCATGAGCAAAGAGCATGGCACAACCTCCGCGGAACTGGCCGGTATCATCCGCGACGAGTACCACCACAAGGGACTCGGCACGGAGCTATTCCGCCGCCAGCTTGAGGTTGCACGCGATGAGGGACTGAAACGCGTGTACTGCAATATGCTGTCGGAAAACGGCGACATGAAGGCCATCTGCAAGAGGCTTGGATTCACGGTTGCCGAACTCTCCGACAAGCTCACGCGGGCGGAAATCACACTCTAGAAGCGCCAAAGTCAAGCACAAAGGGCATCCTGGTGATGCCCTTTGTTTTTTGCAGAGACTTGGCTGAGGCTGCCTGTTCAGAGTACAATTCAGCGGCTTTCACAAACCATTGCTGTCCAGGGGTTCTTATGAAAATCCTGGCTTTCGGATGTGCATTTCTCATCTTCGTCGCCGTAATTTGTTCTTCCACCATTCGCGCGGCCAATAGCGGTTCTGCTCTTTATCGTTTCCGTTGTGCGCATTGTCACGCCGACGATGGTTCCGGGAACACCGAGGCTCGGAAGAAGATGAAAGTTCCCGACTTGCGCGAGAAGAAGTACATCGACATGTCTGATCAGGAGCTATTTGACAGCATCGGCCACGGAAAGAACCACAAGGAATACCCGCACGCCTTTCTGCACACGGGTATGAACGATGATGATGTTTCACAAATCATTGCTCACCTTCGCACTCTCCAGAAGAAGTGACCTAGGTACATAACCTTTCAGGTGGACGCGACTTGTTCAGGATGTTGCAAAAGAAGTAGCTGTGTACGAAACATTTTGCGGGTTGGGCGGCCACGTCACTCCAAGCCCCCGCTGTTCCCGCGCCTCTATCTGGCCTCCTCACCTCGGCTATTGCCATCCATATACGACATGCGAACAACAGGTGCACGAGATACGGAGATCTGGAAGGGTGTAGCCAGTGGCGCGATTGGTGGCTTGTTCGCTTCCTGGACGATGAACCAGTTTCAAAAAGGATGGAACAAGGCCATGCGTACAGTCGAGCAGAAGAGGCATCCGGAAGGCACGACGCAAGAACGGCAATCACAATCCGATGGCGAAGACTCCACCATGCGCACGGCAGAGTGGATATCCGAAGGTCTTCTGCACCGAAACCTATCTAGAGAACAGAAAAAGAAGCTAGGACCCGTAGTGCACTATTCCTTTGGCACCCTCACCGGCGCAATGTATGGAGCGATTGCGGAGATGGCTCCGAAGGCAGCAACGGGTGACGGAGTGCTATTCGGAACGGCGGTATTTGCAGGTGCAGATGAACTTTCATTGTGGGCTCTGCGTCTGGCCGGTCCGCCGACACAGTATCCCCTTATGACTCACGTGCAGGCCCTTGCATCGCATTGCGTTTACGGATTCACAACAGATGCAGTGCGCAGGACTGTTCGGTACTTCTGGTAATCCGCTCGATTTTCGGAAACCTCCGACAGCAATTGTCATCAGAGTAAGACGGCACGGCAAGGAGTGTTGATGCGATCCGCCCTCGCAGTTGATCAAAACACACAAAAAAGATCAGAGGCCAGTTTGCCACTTCTAGATCGTTATCTCGAAGTTCGCCGAGCCACGGAGCGAATGTGCGCGCCGTTGAGTCCTGAAGATCAAATGGTGCAGTCGATGCCGGATGCAAGTCCGACCAAATGGCACCAGGCGCATACATCGTGGTTCTTTGAGACGTTTCTACTGCTGCCCCACCTCACCGGATATCGTCCACTCGACGAGAAATATACGTTCTTCTTCAATTCCTATTACAAGCAACTCGGTGGACATCCGGTGCGCGCACAACGGGGGCTGTGGTCCCGACCCTCGCTTGAGCAGGTGAGACAATACCGGCATCACGTGGACGAGAACATGCTCCGACTGCTTGAAGGCGAACTCTCCGAGGAACTAGCCCGCCTGGTTGTGCTCGGACTCAACCACGAGCAGCAGCACCAGGAGTTGATTCTGACGGATATCAAATATGCCCTATGGACGAATCCACTGCGGCCTGCTTATCGCGAGTGCGGGGCAAAGAGTCTTGAAGTAGACACACCCAACATGGACTGGGTCGACTTCCCTGGCGGCGAACACTATATCGGGCATGAAGGCGAGGGTTTCGCATTCGACAACGAAACGCCTCGACATCGGATTCTGGTCGACAATTTTCGCGTCGGATCGCGACTGATCACCAATGGCGAGTACCTGGAGTTCATGGCGGACCGAGGTTATAGGCGTCCGGAACTGTGGCTCTCTGATGGCTGGGATGCCGTCAACGCAAACGAGTGGGTTGCACCGCTATATTGGGAGACCCGAGACGGCGAGTGGCGCGTCTTCACTCTGAATGGCGAGAAAGCAGTGAATCTCGCAGAACCCGTCTGCAATGTGAGCTTCTATGAAGCAGACGCTTTCGCGCGGTGGGCGGGGCGCCGGCTTCCCACTGAATTCGAATGGGAACTTGCGGCTGCGGATCACAGCCCTCTGCCCTCGGATGAGTCGCCCTTTAACCTGCTTGAATCAGACCGTCTGCATCCCGCTGCCGCTGGACGGGGCACAGCCCCGTCCCTACACGAGCATGGAGTCCAACAGCTGTTCGGCGACGTGTGGGAGTGGACAGCCAGCCCATACGTCGCGTATCCGGGCTTCCGCCCAGCAGCAGGCGTCCTCGGTGAATATAACGGCAAGTTCATGTGCAATCAGATGGTGCTACGCGGCGGTTCATGCGCGACGCCCACATCGCACATCCGCGCAACCTATCGCAACTTCTTCCCGCCGCATGCGCGGTGGCAGTTCTCGGGCATACGGCTGGCTCAATGATCGGCTTTAATCAGTGGCACATCTCCCCAATTGCTATGGATGTCTGGCGGGGGCTCACCGGCAGCCCCAAGACCCTGCCTCCCTGGTTGCTGTATGACCGTGTCGGGTCGGAGTTATTTGAAGAAATTACGGAATTGCCTGAGTACTATCTGACGCGCACGGAGCACTCGATTTTCGAAACGCACGCTGATGAGATGGTTGAGGCTGCGGGCCCGGATCTGACCCTGATAGAACTTGGCGCGGGC
>JAEYQK010000002.1 GCA_023410055.1 Acidobacteriota bacterium | reverse complement strand
GTTTACGGCTTCTACTTTGTCCTCGCTCGTAAAGGCCGGCGTGATGTTCAAGAAGAGCACTGGCAGTCCGGCAGAGAAGATGGCGCTGGACAACGTATCGGTCGATTCGAGTGCCAGCAAGCTGCAGCTGCACTTCAAGACCGACGACAAGAAGTTTCAGTCGCTCATGAACACGGAATTGTTTGCGGCCGTGTCGCACTGAGCTGAACAGATCCCAAATCGAAAGGGCCTCCTGAAAGGGGGCCCTTCTTCATTGCCACACAATTCTGCTTCGACTATTCCTCGGCGAATCGCCCCCATCGGCGTAGTAAGTCTCGTTGCCCTGTAGACAGAATCTCGGTTTGCTGCACTCCGCAGACCTGCTTCTAAATGTCACCCGTTCTCGCATCCTAACGGCGGCGGTCTCTATCTCTGCTTTGTTCACCTTGGTTCCACGTTGCGTAGCTTCATTCCCCCGGAAGTTGACCACGGCTTCCGCGGACATTGCTTAACTGCGTTCGCAGCTTGCAACCGGACCGCACAATTAGTGCTTGCCTCACGGGCGCGGCATAGCCGCTCTTCAGAATCGAAGGGAATTGCTGTCTGGATTTGGGACCGCCGCAACGAACCCCTGAAGTGCTGCTGTGCGCTTGCCTCAATCCGGCGTGACAGGCGGGGAATAGAAGCATCAGTTCAAGGCCACCGATCGAAAGACGGAGCGCTGGCAGGAACTCTGCATCGGTGTGCATTATGCGCTCGGGCTGCATTGAAAGGAGCGAGCGCAAGCTCGAACGCGCCCCCTGAGCTAACGCGATGCCGGAGCTGTAGATGTTGGCGTGCGCAGCAGCTTGAATAGCAACCGGACCGGGCGCCAGACGAAGTACCCCCAGACCAAACCTGGTGGCAAGCGAAGGCTCTGATAATCAACAACGGCAGGGAGAAACATCAGCGAAAGGATAAACCTCAATCGATCCAAGCTTCGTTCACCCGCAGTACGAAACAGTAGCCATCGCAAACCACCATACGGGAGAGCAGTCGGCCTCGTCCACGAGCGCACAACGCACTCTGCGATTCTTGCGACTTGGGAATCAGCCCTAATCTCCCTCAGAATGCGGTCCGGAAGAGCAGCCTCGAAATAGAGGCGGGAGAGCCAAAGGCTGACAAATAGACTGCGTCTGGACTGAGAGTCAGCGACAAGTTCCTCAACCTGTTCCCAATCTAGGTTGGGGAAGCGATGAATCACCGCCGCGATATCGGTGAATAGGCGTAGCTGGCTCCAGCCGTGCTCGGAGGCATGGACGCCCAGGGCCGCCAGTAGAACTGGGGGCGCTAGGGTTCTGACGTCCATGGATTGCCAACTCATGGATTGAAGCTCTCGCCAGATTGCTGCCATATCAAGCGACGGCCAAGAGGGCTTCTGGATAATTCTCCAATGCAGATCGACAGTCAGGCCATCACGCAGATACGGCCATTCCTTGGTATAGCGCATCGCGGCCTCTTGCAAGTGCAGCGGCAGCGGATAGGCCGATTCATACCCGAGCGCTTCCAAGCACGCTATCGTTTTTCGCCGATCATCCTCGTTGACAATCAGGTCAATATCGTTCACTTCCCTCAGGCCAAAGCTCCCGTACAACTGCTCTTCCAGAACAACTCCCTTGTAAGGCACAAACTGGATGCCTGCCTGGGTCAGCGCCAGGGCAGTCCTATGTAACTCCGCTGATAAAAGAAGATTACGCCCAGCATTGACCAGGGCTGCTTTTCGTAAGCACCTAACGAAGTGGGGCGGAATTTGAGAATCGAAGCTGCGAAGCTGCTCCGCTACGATCGACAATAGGCCGTGGGCCTTGCTGAGCTGCAACAGATTTTCCCAGTCCAGCGACTTTGTCAGCAGCGCTGCGATACCCACATCGGGTTCGCCGCGGGCGGCCGATCTTGCGCACGCCAGAATCAGGCCAAATTCCGGGCAGGTTACAGAGGTGCCTTGCCGCCAACTCGACATAATGTGCAACTAGCATATCAACTCCTCTGTGCGGTAGCCCGGTTTTGCGACAGCAGATTACATACAAGATGAAGTGCGAGTTTGCAGGCGTGTGCTCGACCCAATTTGATCTTCGGAGTCGGATCGCTCTTCGAGAGACTCGGATTAGATTTGGGTGCTCCAACCGGTTTGGCACATAGGGTCGGAAGGACTCCGCATCCACACACAGCAGAAGGGAATGACTTTCAGTTTGCTTGATAGCACCGCTTTCCTGATGTTGTCTTCGCGCGCAATGGCTGTGGTGACCGTGCTCGCCCTCTGCCGTCTTCGGCAGGCTGCGCGTGCAGGCCATGTTGGGCCAGTAGTGCAAGTTGGCACTAACATACAGCCTCACAGCACAGGAGTGTCTCCAGCCTTCAAGGTCGAGATCGTAAGTAACACATTTGAATAGTACTTATAATTCTCGATCTTTTCCGTTGACTCGAAACGACTCTCAACGTACAGTGTGCTCACCGCAACAGAGACTTGCTTTTCATTGGGGGATGTTCCCGGGCGTGTCCCTTGTTGTGCACGAAATGTGGCATGGCTACTGCTCAGTGGCGAAAGCGAAGCTATGCGCATATGGACTCGATGGGAACAGGATTGACTGCCGAGATCAACAGTGGGGCGGTAATTGGAAGCATCGCACTGGAAGCCAGAAACTGGTTTGCCGTGTTTACCAACTCACATCATGAAAAGCGAGTTTTCCAGTATCTCTCGCAACGGAGCATCGAGTCTTTTCTTCCGACCTATTCGGCGGTCCACAAGTATGTCAATCGCTGCAAGGTCAAAGTGGACTTGCCTCTATTTCCCAACTATCTGTTTGTCAATATTGATCGGCAGGACCGGGCACGAGTTCTTGCCATTCCAGGGGTTCTGTCCATTGTGGGATCTGGACGGGAGCCTACGCCTCTTGAGGCTTCCGAGATCAATTCTCTTCGAGACGGCGTTGGTTCGCGAAAAATGGAACCCTATCCGTACCTGGTTGTGGGAGAGAAGGCGAGAATCAAGGCCGGGGCCTTCGCGGGAATGGAAGGTGTTCTGCTTCGCAAGAAGAACGACTGCCGTATCGTGCTGACGCTGGATCAAATAATGAGGAGCATTGCCGTCGAGGTTGATGCCTTCGATATTGAGCCGGTCAAGTCTTCATCCCGTCTTTCGTCGACAAACTAGTCATCAGGTCAAGACGCATGGGCTACACCAAAGAGACGCCTCAGCGTATCGTTGAGGCAGCAGTCAGGCTCTTTTCCTATAACGGATTCAATCTAACGAGCACGCGTGAGATCGCGCGCCTGGCCGGGGTGCACGAAGTCACCGTGTTCCGTTACTTCCCGCGCAAACAAGACCTGTTCTTGGCAGCGATCCAATCACGCTTGGAACGGCTGCGATTGCACAAGGACCTACAACGCGGTCTGAGCGAGAATCAGCCACCCGAAATCGTAATTCCGCATATCATCGAGTTCCTTGTCGAGACGGCGGCCTACAATCCTGAGTTGATCAAGCTGCTCCGTTTCGGCTTAATGGAATTTCGCGTGGATGCGGAGCAGATCTATCGAACCCAGCTGGGTCCGCTTTTTCGGTCCTTAGTGACATATCTGGAGCACTGTGTTTCACGTGGCAGTGCGCGAGATGTTGATCCTTCCATGGCCGCGGTGGCATTTGTGACCACGATTTTGTCCCATCAAGGACTCTGCCAGTTATTTACCGGCAATGCCAAGTCATTTGCCAACACCGAGCAAATGATTGCTGCCTATACCAAATTCTGGCTGACACTGGTGTTGCCGGACGGGGCCGGAAAGTCGATTAGGGCCATGTCCGCGTCTTTTTCGAGAGCGTGAAGCCAAGTCGGAGTGCGCTCAGGAATTCAAGATCAATCCGGTCGGCGATCCATGCCGCTCTGCGGCTCGCATCGCTACTCTAGAGGTCGTGTTGTGAATAGCTATCGAAGGCGTTATCGACTGATCTCGGTTGTGCTGGGAATTGGGATTTGTTTCAGCCTGCCGCTCCATATGCATGGTCAAGACTCCTCCCACACAATCTCGGGGCCGAAAAATATGGTTGCCAACGGGCCTGGAACACAAGACCTAGACCATATCATCAGTCCCGACGATGTGTTGGACGTCTACATCATCGACGTTGCGGAGCTTTCCCGTCAGTATCGCGTCAGCCCGAGCGGGATGGTCAGCATACCTTTACTGCAGAAACCGCTGCTGGCAGCGGGGTTGAGTGTCGGAGCCTTTGCGGACACGCTGAGCCTGAACTTGAAGGAATCCGGTCTGGTGAGTGATCCGCATGTGAGTGTGACGGTTGTGCAGTCTCGCATCGCCACTGTGAGCGTCAACGGGGCGGTGAGACAACCGCAGGTATTTCAGATCTTCGGTACTACAACACTGCTCGACGCTCTCTCACAGGCGGGCGGAGCCGATGATCGTGCAGGTGGAATTGCGATCATTCAGCGCGGCAGCATTGCCGTGCAGGCGCTGCGCCTAAATGCCCAAGAACCAGCGGCAGGGCAGGGCGCAACTGCTGTCACCCAGACCGTAGATCTCCGGACCCTGCTGCAGGGCAATACTCCCGATCAGAACGTTGTCATTTATCCGGGCGACCGTATCACTGTACCTGCTGGTGGCGTGGTCTACGTGGTCGGAGCAGTCAACCGGCCGGGTGGGTTCGTGTTGGGCGGAGAACGCCAGAGCCTGACTGTGCTGAAAGCCGTGGCGCTGGCGGAAGACCTGAAAACCACCGCGGTGCCAAAAAACAGTGTCATCATTCGCGCCGATGCGCAAGCGGCGAACGGCCATAGGCAGATTGCCGTCGATCTAAAGAAAGTGTTAGCGGGAAGGACCGAGGACCTGGCGCTCGCGCCAGGAGATATCCTTTTTGTTCCCGACAGCCCGGGCAAACGCGCCTTGCGGCGCGGGGCCGAAGCGGCCTTGCAGGTCGCCACGGGGATGGCTATTTACGGTATTCGGCCCTAATTCTTTCTCCCAAGGTACGTTCCTCCAGTGACAGTCGCAAAGAGAAGGCAGTGGAAATGATCGAACAAGGCGAACAAAAACGCGAGGTCATCCCAAACGAAAGGCAGCAACTCGCGCCGGCCGTTCCTCCGGAGTATGTGGGGGGAGGGCAAGACACGATGGGCGCAGAAGGATACCTCCCTCTGGCTACATATTGGCGCGTGCTACGCAATCGCTGGTGGCTGGTCGCGACAGTTGCGCTTGTGATTACGACCGCGGTGGCCATCGCATCGTTTCGCATGACACCGATTTATAGTGCGACTGCACGTGTCGAAATCGACGGCGAGACGCCGACGATAGGCTCGGTGAGCGATGCATCGCGACCGTTGACCAATTACGTGGATGATGGCTATCTGCTGACTCAGATTCAGGTGCTGAAGAACGACGTGTTGGCGTGGAAGACGATCCAACAGCTGGGATTGCAGTCAAACCCTGCTTTTGCCGGCCCCGGCGGAGATGGCCAAGACCCGGAGCAGCGCAAAGTGGATCTGATCGGCATGTTTCTAGGTCAGCTGAGCATCAGCCTGGTTCCCAACACGCGAGTGGTGTCGATTTCTTTCCAGAGCTCGGACCCACGGGTCGCGTCCCAGGTGGCTACCGCCTTGGCTACCAATTACATCGACTGGAATTTTCAGGTTAAGTACGATGCCACCCGGCAGGCGTCTGCCTGGATGGAGCAACAGCTGGACGAACTCAAGGCCAACGTGGAGAAATCACAGCACGCGCTGGTGGACTACGAACGCCAGTACGCCATAGCCCACATCAACGAGAAACAGAATATTCAGGAGCAGATCCTGTCCGACTTGAGCAAAGATCTTACGACGGCCCAGAGCGAGCGTATCCAAAGGGAAGCCTTGTATCAGCAGTCTTTGAGCGATCCGTCGAAAGTGGCCGGGTTGGCGCAAGATGCTTTGCTGCAGAAGCTTCAGGCGACGGCGGCGGATCTCAACGGCCAACGTTCGGAAATCGTGGCTCAATATGGCCCCAACTTCCCACGCGCTGTTCGGGTTGATAAGCAGATAGCTGATAACAGAGCCCAAATTGATCGCGAACAGAGCCGGGTGATAGAGCAGATTCACACAACTTACCTTGCGGCATCTACCCGAGAAAGACTGGCGCAAGCGGCTGTGGAGCGTCAGAAGCAAGTACTGAGTGAACTCAACCAGCAACTCTACCAGAATCTGCTGGAGCGATTGAAAGATGCCACTGTCTCTGCAGGCCTGCGCTCCACCAACATTCACCTAATCGACGCTGCCCGCATCCCCAGATCTCCTATTCGACCGAGGAGGGGGATGAATATTGCCATGGGACTATGTACCGGGCTGGTTCTGGGCATCATGGCGGCATTTGCTGTCGAAGCTTTGGACCGTTCAATTCGTAGTGCGGAAGACGTAGAGAAGCTGATGCTAGCACCGATGCTGGCAGTCGTCCCGCTTGATCGTCCGCGTCGCACACTGATGAGCGCCAAAGACTCAGAGCGACTGGTGGAACCCTCTTCCAGAGAAGCCATCGACCTTGCTGTACTGCAAAGGCCGACCTCGCAAATTGCCGAGGCCTATCGCGCTTTGCGTACCGCCGTTCTGTTGTCGGTCTCTCCGAATCCGCCGCGTACCTTGCTGGTTACGAGTACGGGGCCGGAGGAGGGCAAGACCACGACTGTTCTTAACTTGGCGCAAGCGATGGCCCAAACCAAGGGTCGCGTCTTGGTGATGGATTGCGATTTGCGAAAACGTGCGGTGGGCTTTCGATTGGGGATTGGGAACAAACGTGGGCTGAGCACTGTTCTCACCGGCAACGACAAGCTAGATGATGTCCTTCAGCAATACGGTGGGTTGCCGAGCCTGTGGGTTTTGCCGGCCGGTCCAGTCCCTCCTAACCCGTCCGAACTGCTGTCTTCGGAGATGATGCCGACGATTCTCGATCAGCTGCGCGAGCGCTTCGACTACGTCATCATCGATTCGCCTCCGGTGCTCGCCGTGACCGATGCCACAATCCTGTCTGTATTGGCGGAAGGCGTTGTTCTGCTCGCAGCGAGCGGTTCGACCCACCGCGTGGCATTGCTGCGAGCGTACAAGGTACTTGAAAGCGCTAGCGCCAGAGTCGTCGGTCTGGTACTAAACAACCTCGATCTCGAACAGAGCGAGTACGGGTCCTACGCCTACTATCACTATCGCGGTTACCAATCGTATCATCCTGAGATTACAGACGAGTCATAGCCGAGCGGATCATCGTGCGGAGCTGACAACAAGAACCCGCTCCCAGTTGGAGCTGACGTCATAGCAAGGCCTATTGTGTTGGACATTTCGCTGCGCCCGTTTTGGCGATCGATGGCGTTTCTTGTGCCCCTATTGCTGTTCGCGATCATGTTTGCAGTATTCGTGACCCGGGTCGCGGCTTCAGCAACTTGGGGGGATTCTGCCGATGTGGCCAGCATTCGCCGCGCCATAGCATGGGACAGCAAGAACCCTGAATGGTATTATCGGCGCGGTCTCGTCGAGTTGTGGGACAGCGGCGCGCCCCAGGAGGCCGTCGCCGATTTTCGAAAGGCGGTCGAACTAGCACCTCTCGGCGAACGATACTGGTCGCAGCTTGCCCAGGCCTGCTTCGCCAACGGCGATCAGTCCTGTGCCGATCAAACAACACTTCGGACCACCCAACTTGCGCCCTTCGTGCCGCGCTATCAATGGGACGCGGCCCTCTATTACGCCGTTACGGATCGCCACGAAGCGGGATTTCGATCGCTTAATCGCTGCATTGATCTGCAACCCGAGGGCGCTCCAAAGGCGTTGGCGTCGATGTACCGGACCATCGCTGATCCCGAAGGTATCTGGCGCAATGTGGTCAGCAACAAGCCTGCTGACCTCAAACTCTATTACCTCGACGTTCTGCTGCAGGACGGCAAACTCGAGCTGGCACGAATGTATTGGAAAAGCATCGCGGACTCTGGTACTCGAGTGGGCATTGAAGCGGCCATGCCGTACACAGAGCGCTTGATTGCCAGCGGGCAATATCCGGACGCGATAGACGTCTGGCGATACCTCCAGAAGACAGGTGCAATTAGTTCGGCGGATGCCAGCAATCTACTCTACAACGGGCAGTTCGCGACGGAACCCCTGAATGCAGGCTTTGACTGGCGTTTGGCGAAAGAGAAATATGTTACGGTGAGCGTAGCCGATGTTGCTGCTAGTTCAGCCGGTCGCGCACTGATTATCGACTTCACCGTACCACAGAACTCAACATCGGAGCCGGTGTTTCAATACGTCCCGGTGACTCCAGGCCAGAGATATGAGTTGAAGGCCGACGTGAAGTCGGAAGCGATTACTTCCGATAGCGGCCCACGATTGCGCGTGAGCGATGCAGTTTGCCCGACTTGTCTGGACGCCAGCAGTGAAGGTGTCACCGGCAACACAGGCTGGCACGAGATGTCGATCGCGTTTGCCCCTGGTCCGCAAACCCAAGTGGTTCGGATTTCCATTCTTCGGCCGCGCAGCCGCGCTTTCCCAATGGAAATCAGCGGGTACTTCTATATCCGCAACGTGAGGTTGACCGTGGTCCCGGGAATCCAGAACCCTGCGAGTGGACAGTGAGCAGCGCGAAAACAGAGCTATCGGAAGCACTCGCCTCCGCTCAAGTTCCGATCGCTTTCACCGTGGCGCGAGCTTGTGTGTACGTCATTTTGACGGGCGCGCCTCTCGCGTTCGGCGCTGTGCAACCCTGGGCATGGGGCCTGATAAGCCTGCTGACTTCGCTTGCGCTGCTGTCCTGGGCTCTAGGCTGCGTGCAGGCCAAGCGTGTTCGACTGACGTGGTCTCATCTATACGTCCCCTTTCTTGCTGTATTGGTTCTGTCGCTGGTGCAGCTGGCGTCCGGACTCTCGCTCGACCCTATCGCCTCGCGCGAGTCGGCGATCAAGCTGATCACCTACCTCTTGCTGTTCTTCCTAATGCAACAGTTGTTTGTAGAAGCAACTACTCAGCAATGGGAGCGCTTTGCTTTTGCCGCGAGCGTGTTCGCCTTCGCTATCGCCATGTTCGCGATGATTCAGTTCTTCGTCAGCCCAGGCACGGTATACGGGGTGGTGAAGCCCCGGTGGGGTGGTTACATATTTGGACCGTATATCAGCCACAACAATTATGCCGGACTTATGGAGATGCTGATTCCTTTTCCGCTGGCACTGGTTGTAGGATTGCGCCGCGGACACCCGGCCAGACTCGCCTTGGGCTTTTCCGCCTTGGTCGCGTTCCTGTCGGTGCTGCTATCCGGTTCGCGCGCCGGAGCCCTAGCACTAGTTGTTGAACTGCTTGTGTTTGGGGCAATCGCTCTCCGAAGTTCTAGTGCCGCCGGAAAGACAAAGCGTGCTGTTGCTGTGGGGGCAGCCGTTGTGGCACTGCTGGGATGCTTCTTCCTTTGGGTTGATCCGGGCGGTGTCTATCGCCGATGGGACAGCTTAGCGAATTCTCCCGATCTCCGGAACGACTGGCGCATGCGCATGACAGTCGATTCGCTCCACATGTCGCACGATCATTTCCTCGCAGGAGTAGGACTGGGTGCTTTCGAGCGCGCGTATCCTCGCTACCAGTCCTTTGCGACCGATCTTCTCATTGAATATGCTCACAATGACTATGTGCAATTCGTCGCTGAAACCGGTCTTCTTGGTTGGGTCGTCACTCCGCTCGCAATCCTGCTTTTTCTGAAAATGGCGTTTACCCGGATCGGTAAACGCATTGGCACGGCAATCGGCTGGACACAAATGGCGGCCGCGATAGCCGTTTGCGGGATCTTGGTGCACAGCTGGGTAGACTTCAATCTTCATATTCCGGCAAACGCGGCTTGGTTCTCGATTTGTGTTGCACTCGCAGTCCTTCCAAGAAGTGGGTGTTCGCTCCTAGATGGGTAGCCTCCTCTCTTTTCGCATCACGAATCCGGATCGCTCGATATGGTGACCACGACAGGAATTGGCAATAGCGGAGACCGACAGGCGTTTGCGTCGGACATGACCGGGAAACCTGTTCCCGCTGGGCACACGACGGCCAATGCGAACCTAATACTCCTGGTTTGCGCCGACTTTCTGGTGCTCTGGGTCTGTGCAGCCCTGGTCTTGTGGGTGCGCGTTCGACTGAGTTTCATCTCGGCAGAGAGCTTGCCCGGACACATAGGTTTCCTGCTTCTGTTGTCCGTGCTTGTGATCTTGTTTTGCCACACGCAGCACCTCTACAGCACACTGCAGGGTCGCACAGCCTGGGGCAGCACGGTGGCAATTACCAAAGCTGTGTCGTTTTCTACAATCCTGCTTTCCGCTTTCGTCTACTTGACTGGCCAGAAAGCCATTTCGAGGATGGCGGTCGGTTGGACGGTGCTGAGCAGTCTCTTTGCGCTCACGGTGTGGCGATATTGCAGGCGCAAGTATCTTGAGATATCGGATAAACAAGGGAAGGTTACAAAGCGTCATGCCCTGATCATCGGCGGTGCTTCGGCCGCTGCCGCTTTGTCGCGACATCTAGACGACCACCGGGAGCTCGGATACGCTGTGCGTGCGCTAATTCCGGCAGAGGGGGAATGGACGGACGAAGCTGGTTCGGATCAATTCCATTCAACATCCTCTTTGAGTAGGGAAGAGTTGAAGCGGGTGATACGCGGCGAATTCGTTGACGAAGTATTCATTGCACTACCAGCTAAGAGGGAGCAGGTAATGGAGGTTATTGCCAGCGCACGTGAGCTTGGATGTGACGTGCGACTTGTGCCAGATCTGTACGATGGGTTGGCTTGGGGGGCTCCAGTCGAGTACCTCGGGTGGCTGCCCACGATGCAGATACAGAGCAAGCCTGCTCCTGTCATTGCGCTGTTGGCAAAGCGCATCCTGGATATTGTGGGATCTCTGGTTGGGCTGCTCGTTTTCGCACCGTTGATGTCGCTGATTGCAGTGGCCATCCGAGTCGACTCGAATGGGCGCATCTTCTACGGCTCGCAACGTGTGGGAAGAAAGGCCCGCCATTTTACTTGCTATAAATTCCGCACAATGGTTGACAAGGCGGAAGAGTTGAGACCGGCGTTGGAGCACCTCAATGAACGCGAAGGCGTACTCTTCAAAATTGCAAATGATCCGCGAATCACCCCTGTGGGACGGTTCCTGCGTAAGTACAGTCTGGACGAGCTTCCGCAGTTCTGGAATGTGCTGAAGGGCGATATGAGCCTGGTTGGCCCCCGACCACCCGTTCCTGGGGAATATGCACGGTATGAACTGGACCATCTGAAACGGCTCGATGTTGTTCCTGGTATTACCGGTTTGTGGCAGGTAGAGGCGCGGCGGAATCCGTCGTTTGAAAGCTATGTCAATCTTGACAGCCACTATGTCGACAACTGGAGCTTGTGGCTAGATTTTAAGATCCTGCTGAAAACGTTCGTTGTAGTGGCGGCGGGTACGGGGCAATGATGCTCAAAGTACCCTTTAGCTTGAAGGAAGAGAAATGACATGATCGCAGTCTGCACTCTATTTGAAGGCGACTACCATTACGGGCTAGGCGCGCTGGTGAATTCTCTTTGTAGGTTAGGATTCGCGGGAGTGATCTGGGCGGGTTACCGCGGTATGTTGCCTCCTTGGGCTAGCGCCACGAAAGATTACGAGGACATCCGCGAGTTACGTATCCAAGAGGATGTCCTCGTTCGATTTGTGAAGATTGAAACTCAGGATCATTTCACGAACCACAAGCCTCAATTCATGCTCAGAATCATGAGTCTTGATCCAAATGCGGAGGCCGTTCTGTATTTCGATCCTGACATCACAATCAAGTCCCACTGGGAGTATTTCGAAGAGTGGCTCACGTGCGGGGTCGCCCTGTGCGAAGACGTTAACTCACCGCTATCTGAAAACCACCCAAGGCGGTGCGCTTGGCGGAGGTTTTACAATGCTCACGGCATCAGGCTGAGATTCACCACCGAAACCTATGTCAACGCTGGATTCATCGGCTTGCGACGCAGCCATTCGTCATTTTTGACGACGTGGGCAAGGATGCAGGAGCTTATGGCGTCCCAAATTGGTGGCCTCCAATGCTCGAGCCTAGGTGATGAATCGGATGTGAGAGGACCTGAGTTTTGTTTCAGCAAGTCGGATCAAGATGCACTGAACGCTTGTATTGAGGCCGTCGATGTGCCGCTCAGCGTACTGGGGAAAGAGGGCATGGACTTCGTCCCAGGAGGCTTCACAATGTCGCATGCGATTGGGCGGGACAAACCTTGGCGCAAGAAGTTCTTGTCTTCGGCGCTTCGTGGAACCCCACCAACTTTGGCCGACAAGAGTTTTCTTGCGAATACCCAGTCGCCAATTCGCCTCTATTCGAAATTGTCTCTCGAACTACGCCGCAAATCTCTGGTTGCCGGCTCAGCTATCGGACGCTTGATTCGCAGGTCTTAGCTGTTCTGATGCATTGCGATCCGTTGAAGGGAAAGAATGGCCAATAGAGGGATCTATCTCGTTGCCAACGAAGCCAGTTCGAGACTCTGTAACAATCTTGTCTTCTCGGTCCGTTCGAGTGGCTGCCGATTGCCTATTCGTGTAATCCCATATGGCGGGGCGGGTGTGCGCTTCCAGCAGCACTATCCCGATGTGGCCGTGGTCGAGTTGTCGCATTTTCCGCGTCCCGCACTTTCCTTCCTAGAGCAGCTAGAACAAGGATTGCCAGGCTGTTCGTCCGGCCTATTGCGACGTTTTTTGGCTTGGTTTGGCGAATTCGATGAGTTTCTCTATTCGGACAATGATATTGTCGCCACAATGAATTGGACCGAGCTGTTCGACTACTTGGGGGAATCTGATCTTGTTCACGCTGACGAGGAATACAAAACGGGGGGGCGCTTCAATTTTGCACGTCCTCTAGAGATCCAGAGGCAGTTTGGAGAGGCCGCGTTGGAGCAGGCCATAACTGCGGGACATTTCGTCTGCCGGAAATCGCCCAAGCATGTTAGCGACTTTTTGGCTGCTCTAGACTGGTTTCAGCTTAACCCAACTATCCCTAAATGGCATGATCAGGCCCTGCTGCACGTTGCAGTGCTCTTAGGAAAATGGAAGATACATAATCTGTGCAAGCCTCCTCATAGTTGGTCGAGTTCCTGGGCCGGTGATTACAGCAATACGCTCGCGATAATACATGCGATTCAGTCAGGAAGAACCCCTATTTCGCACATTCATTATTCTGGCCGCAATCCAAGTGGAACGGAATCTGTCGACGAACTCTTATTCTCTTCTCTGGGGTGCAAACAGAGGCAGCGGTTGCAGCTGTTCGCATTGCTGCGTGAGCTGACCGGACTGCAGCTGGCGAACAAGTACGTCGCCAAGATTACGCGAAGATTCGCTCAATTATCACCCAGGACACGAAGAATGTAAGTGTTTCTTCATTCGACTTCATCAGATAGAGCATATTTGTACGACCAGCGCTCTCTTGGGCATTTTCCTTGCGTGAGTTGCAGAGATAATCCGTGACGGCTCTAGTGCAATTGGTTCCTGGGCTTCTGCCCGCTCTTAACGGGGTAGGAGACTATGGCCTTGTTTTGGCGCGGGCTTTGCGAGGGACCATCGGGCTGCAGAGTCTATTTCTGGTGGCCGATCCCACACGCGAGAGCGAGGAGTGTATTGATGGTTTTCCTGTTCGAACACTTGTCACGCGCTCGTCGTATGACCTGCAAAGAGCGCTTATTGAAGCCGGGAGTCAAGCCGAGAGCCCCACGATTTTGTTGCACATGTCAGCCTACGGCTACGCACGTCGTGGGTGTCCTACGTGGCTCGTCGATGGCCTGGAGTGCTGGAAAACCGCAGACCCGGGTCGTCGTTTGATTACAATATTCCATGAACTATACGCATTCGGCCCGCCTTGGCGAAGCGAATTTTGGCTCTCGCCGCTGCAGCGAGCGATCATCGCGCGGCTGGCAAGGCTTTCTGATTCTGCCCTGACCAATACGCAGCGATACCGCCATGTTCTAGAGCGGTACGATCCATCGAAGAAGAATCGCATTCTGGTGTTGCCGGTCTTTTCAAATGTCGGAGAGCCCCGAGACTTGCCTGGTCTGTCAGTCCGAAAAAGGAGAATTGTGCTGTTTGGGGGCGCGCACACGCGCGCTCGTGGTTACGCTCGCGGTCGGACGTGTTTAGAAGCCGCTTGCAGCGTACTGGGCATAGAGGAAATTCTTGATATCGGGCCCAACGCACCCAGTGTGCCGGAGATGGTCGCCGGAGTGCCCATCCGTCAGATGGGAAGACGTTCCGCCGCAGAGGTGAGTGACATTCTGAAAGAGAGCCTTGCTGGATTCCTGGAGTATTCGCCAGCCTTTCTGGCCAAATCGGGCGTCTTTGCGTCTTATGCCGCTCACGGAGTATTACCGATTTGTCCGTCACAGGATGGCTCTGAGGACGACGGAATTGTCTGCGGAAGGCACTATTGGTCGGGCCCTCGAAGGAGCTGTCCGCCGGAGTCTTCGTCGCTACAGCGAATTGCTGATGGTGCTATCGAATGGTACAGAAATCATTGTCTCGACAGACACTTGGCCGTTGTTGCGCAAGTCTGTACCGCTCGTGAGATCCCTATGCTGGGTAGCCAATGTCCTGTTGATTGAGCGAACGATTCCAGCTCTGCACTCGGCCTTGATCGACGAAGTGTTAACTTTCGCTTGCCGAACACTTGCCGAGTGATGGACGTTTGGATGGGGAGTGGTGCGTGGCTGGATCCATTGTCACAGAACGATTGCCCCGGCGACACGCTCTGCCTGTTGATTCAGAAAGCCTAACGGATCCATGAGAATCCTACTGTCGTCATATGCTTTTCTGCCCAGTGTTGGCGGTCTTGAGAACGTGTCGGCCATGCTGGCCGAAGAGTTCGCCGCCCGTGGCCATGAAGTAGTCGTGATTACGCAGACTCCAGCTGACAGCACCGATGAGCACCCATACCGAGTGGTGCGGCAGCCGGGTATGGGGCTCTTGCTGCGCCTCGTGCGTTGGTGTGACGTTTTCTTGCACAACAATATCAATGTTCGGTCGGCTTGGCCTCTTGTAGTGGCGCGGCGACGGTGGGTGGTTATTAACCAAGGATCCGTAACACGCACCGCAACCGGCCGGCTGAAGAGACTCCTCGCAAACTTCGCGATAAAGGTGGGCGTCAGTCGCGACGCGGCCACCAAGATAGGGGCAAGCCTAGTTGTGCCGAATTGCTATCGCGACGATCTGTTTCGCCGCCTACCGGACGAGCGTCGGGACGGCGACCTGGTTTTCGTCGGCCGCCTAGTGACGGAAAAAGGCGTGGACGTGCTGCTTCGGGCTATTCGAAAGATGAAAGGAGAAGGTCTCGTCCCCCGGTTAACAATCATCGGCGATGGCCCCGAAGCGGCGAAGCTCAGGGCTCTTGCGAAAGAGCTTGAGATAGACGCGCAGATTACGTGGGCCGGCGTTAGGCAAGGTATGGACCTCGTTCGTGAGCTTAATAGGCACAGTATTCAAGTCGTACCGTCCACTTACGAAGAGCCGTTCGGAATTGTGGCGCTGGAAGGCATTGCCTGCGGTTGCGTGCTAGTTGGTTCTGAACGCGGCGGCTTGATCGACGCGATTGGTGCTTGTGGAATCACCTTCGTGAATGGCGACGCCGCGGCCCTCGCTACGTGCCTCAAGACCTTACTGACTCATCCGGAAAAGCTGTCTCAATATCGGCACCAAGCGGCTCAACATTTATCGAAATTCACACGAGCTACGGTGGCCGAGAAATATCTCTCAATAATGAAAGGACAATCCCGGTGAGCCTCATTGATAAGGCCGATCTCAACCCTAAGGTGATTGTTCTCTCTCACCCGACCGGAAACGCTAATGTCCGTCAGACCGTCCAGGCCCTCGGGGAAGCAGGTTTGCTCCGGGAATTCGTTACATCTTTGAAATGGGATCGGGATAGCCGTGTGAATTGGGTTCTTCCCCGTAGTATCCGTTCGGAGCTAGGCCGACGCAGTTTTGCAGATATTGGTCGCGCCCGGATCTACACCTCTCCCTGTCTCGATGCCGCGCGACTCCTGGCGAGCCGGCTTAAGCTGACGACGCTCACAAAACACGAGACAGGACTTTTCTCGGTAGACGCCGTTTACCGCCAAATAGACAGGACTGTAGCTGCGCGCTTGCGTACGGCTCGGGGCGTCAAGGCGGTGTATGCATATGAGGATGGCGCACGGGCGACTTTTCGAATCGCAAGACAGCAGGGCATTAAAACCGTATACGAGTTGCCCATCGGATACTGGCGTGCGGGGCGTCTGCTGTTGGAAGAGGAGTCCTGCCTGAAGCCTGAGTGGTCACAGACTCTGCCCGGAAACGCGGACAGCGACGAGAAACTGCAGCGCAAAGACGAAGAGATCGAGCTTTCGGATCACGTGATAGTGCCGAGCAACTTCGTTCTGCATACATTGAGTGCGGCGCATTGTCTCCGCGCTCCTGTTAGCGTTATCCCTTACGGAGCGCCTACTCCTTGGGATGGCAATCGACCCGGTCCATTGCATAGAAGCAAACTTCGCGTAATTTTCGTAGGGGCGCTCTCTCAAAGGAAGGGACTTAGTTATCTACTAGAGGCCATCGAGCGCCTTGGTGCTCATGTTAGCCTCACACTCCTTGGCGCAAAAGTCGGGCAGTGTCGTCCGCTCGAGCAGGCGCTGCGACGTCATAGATGGATACCTACTGCTTCCCACAGCAAGGTTATAGAAGAGATGCGACTACACGATGTTCTTGTGTTTCCGTCTCTTTTTGAGGGCTTTGGACTGGTTCTGCTAGAGGCAATGTCTCAAGGCTTGCCCGTGATTACGACACCGAACACGGCCGGGCCCGATATTGTCAATGACGGTGAAGACGGATTTATTGTTCCGATACGCTCTGCAGAAGCAATCACCGCGAAGCTTGAACTCTTGATGCATAACCCTGAGCTGCTGTGGACGATGAGCCAAGCCGCGATGGCTAAGGCGGCACATCTTTCATGGCATGCTTACCGGGCTCAAGTTGTTGCTAAGTTGCGCCACATTGTAGGTGCGTAGACTTGAACTCTGTGTCAAGAATTCATTGCCGGACTGCAACATCAGTCAACCACCGAGGTTGGCAAGGGCCCTTTTTCCGGCCGGCTGGCGGCGATCTTGTTCTACTCAGGCGACTAATCTGGTTGTATGTCGGTCTGCTCATGTTCGAAGGGGCACTACGGAAATGGGCTCTGCCATCACTCAGTGCCCCGCTGCTGATCGTCCGTGATCCAGTCGTTCTACTTATTTACGTGCAGGCGATCCGTTGCAGGCGATTCCCAGTCACCAGATCTGTCGTGGCCTACTTCGTCTTGCTGATCTGGTTCGGACTCCTAGGACTAGTGCAAATCATGAATGGCATTGGGGGCGGGACAGTGGTGGTGACATATGGTCTACGCACCGATTTCCTCCATCTGCCCCTAATTTTCGTGCTGCCTTGCGTTTTCGATTATGACGATGTCGTCAAATTGGGAAAATCGATTCTGCTGCTGACTCCGCCAATGGCCGTGTTGATGGGGATTCAGTTTTTGTCCTCTCCTGGTAGCTGGATCAACGCAACTGCTGGCGGGGAGGGATACCAGATTCAGTCGGCTATGGGCAAAATACGGCCTGCAGGCACTTTCAGCTTCGCTACAGGTTCCGCGCACTTCTTCGCGCTGGCAACGGTGTTTGTCATCTTTGGATTCGCAGAAAAGAATAGAACTTACCCTCGCTGGCTGCTTTGGGCAGCGGTCTTTAGTTTGCTGGCAGTGCAACCTTTGTCCGGCAATCGAACCTTGGTTCTGAGCTGCGCTCTGGTTTTTGCTGTCAGTGTCGTATTTGCTCTCATGCATCCGACGCGCATGCGAGGCTTCCTGCGTCTCACTAGTGCCCTTACAGCGGCCGCATTCACGCTCCCCTTCTTCTCTTTCTTCCGGGAAGGTATGGCTGTGTTCGCTGCGCGCTGGAATACTGCAAACGCTGCTTCCGGCGGCGTTGAGCAAGGGATCTTGCTACGATTTCTGAGCACCTTCACCGACCCCCTCGAAGCATTACCCCAGTTGACGCTTTTGGGCCAGGGTATCGGCCTTGGAACCAATGTTGGCGCTCAACTCACGAGCGGACATGTTCACTTCGTGCTCGCGGAAGGCGAGTGGGCCCGTAATATATTGGAAGCTGGTGTATTGCTGGGCTCCTTCTTTCTCGCGTATCGCGTTTGGCTGGCTTTCAGTTTGGGCGCTCACTCCGTATTGGCTGCAAGGAGTGGAAAAATGTTGCCGATGCTGCTCGCGGGTACGGCTTGCCTGAGCTTAGTCACAGAAGCCATTCAGCAGCCCACGAATCTGGGATTCATGGTGCTGACCAGCGGGCTCTGCATGGCGGCAATCTCCAGAAGTAAGTCTAGAGCCAAAGTCGTTTTGTCCGAGTCTCGCTGGCGTGTGCCTCGATTTGACAAGGCAAGATGGACGGCCGGGTTACGAACGCGCGAATGAGGATACTTCTAGTAGGCAACTACATTCCTGATCGACAGCAGAGTATGCAGCGATTTGCTGAGGTGATGGGAAACGGCCTCAAAGAAGCTGGCCAGGACGTGACAATTCTGCGCCCGCCCGTGATCTTCGGAGCGATCCCAGTGCTTCCTAGAGTTGTTGGGAAGTGGCTGGGATACATAGACAAGTTCTTCATTTTCCCCTTGTTGCTTCGAAGGGCCGCGCGACATTGCGATGTGGTTCACGTCTGCGACCATTCGAATGCCATGTACACGCGCTATCTGCAGGACAGGCCAAATGTCGTTACTTGCCATGATACGTTGGCGATCCGCAGTGCGTTAGGAGAATTCACGAGGAATCCAACCCGTGGTCCCGGCCGGAAGTTCCAGCAGCTGATAACAAATGGATTGCGCCGCGCTCAACAGATTGTGTGTGTTTCTGAGACGACTCGCGGGGATGCCGCTACCATCATCAAGTGCCCCCTGGGGCGACTATCACTCGTGTATAACGGTTTCAATTACCCGTACTACCCGATGATTCGTGAAGAAGCCGAAGCACGGTTGCGTGCCATTGGACTGCAACCGGCTACTCCATACTTGCTGCATGTTGGGAATAACAGCTGGTACAAGAACCGGATGTCAGTGTTACGGATATTTTCACATTTGAGCCAGTACGAAAGTAGCAAGAAGCAGAGCCTAATTCTCGTTGGGCCGCCGTGCGATTTCGAGATGAAGCAATTCATCCGCGAACAGAAGTTGGAACATAGGATTCGCAATCTGACAAACATCAACAATGAAGATCTCTGTGCTTTCTATTCTATTGCCGACGCACTTCTCTTTCCTTCCTTGGAAGAGGGTTTTGGCTGGCCAATCATAGAGGCTCAGGCGTGTGGCTGTCCGGTGATTACGTCAAACCGGCGAGCAATGGCCGAGATTGCAGGAGAAGCGGCCCTGTTCATTGATCCAGAGGACCCGGAATCGGCCGCAGCTAGTATAGCCCGTCGGTGGTCGGAACTCGCTGAATTGCGCAGCATTGGTCTTCGAAATGTGCGGCGATTCAGTACTCCTCAAATGATTGACGGATATTTGAAGGCATACCAAGTCGTGCGTCAGGAGTTCGTGGATCATTCGCTGGACCTGCAAGGCAAAGCATGAGCCGATGAAGATTCTCATGCGGCGGAGCGCGGTGTGCTTCGTCCCCACATTCTCACAGCTATGATGCCCATCTTGAATGCTATTACCGAAGCTGTCGGTGCAAAAGAGGCGAGATTTGCTGCCAGGTGCCTCCTGTCGAGAGTTCGGGAGTTTGTGTTGCCCAAACTGCGCCGTATCGGAGAGTTCCTTCTTTGGCAAGGCATCACCGTGTCAGGCAATCTGCTTTTTGGGCTGCTTTGTGTTCGCCTCTTGCCGGTAGGAGAATATGCCAAGTACGTCGTAACCTTTTCCGTGCAAGGCTCCCTTGTCGTACTCATGGATGTTGGGATTACGGGCAGTCTCATACCCTTAATCGGCGATCGCATTGATGACCGGCGGTTAATTGCAGATTTTGTTGCATCGCTCAGAAAGATCGCTCGATGGATGTATGCGATCGCTGCTCCAGTCGCAGTCTTGGTTTACCTGCTGTTGCTTCGCAACCCCAACTGGGACTGGCAGACTCTCGCTGCGATGCTGGCTGTTCTGTTGGTTTCTGTATGGTTTGCTCGGGTCGGGGCAACATATGGGACAGTGTTAATCCTGAGGCGAGATCGGAAGTGCTGGTACAAGGTGCAAATGATCTCCAGCTTCGGAACGTTGATAGTGTTGGGAGCGTTTTCCGGCTTGCATTGGCTGAACGCATTCTCTGCGATCCTGATCAATGTGTCCGGCGTGATTGCTGTGGCATTGGCGTACTTCGTCCGTTCACGCCAACTGCTTGGTGTCGCCGGTAGCCCCTCAAGGAGTAAATGCAGGGCCATTGTTCAATTTGCATTACCAAGCATCCCGAGCGTCATCTATTATGCATTCCAAGGCCCTCTTTCGGTGATGCTTATCGCGATTTTTGGGCACACCGCCAGTGTTGCGAGCGTGGGTGCCCTAAGTCGATTGAGCCAGTTGTTTGTTCTATTTGCCCAGATGAATCCTCTGTTAGTCGAGCCGTATTTTGCGAGATTGCCTAGCGACCGCCTAAAACAACACTATCTTGCTGCGCTTGCGATGGCAGGAGGTTTCTGCTTCATGGCCATCTGCTTCGCTCGATTCATGCCTGGGGCCTTCCTGTGGATACTCGGTCCGAAATATTCGACGCTTCAGCATGAAGTTCTGATTGTCATCGCTACAGGGGCACTAGGTTTCCTGGGGAGCGTGATGGCCTGCATAAATGGATCGCGGCGCTTCGTGTACTACTGGGACAATGTGGCCAGGAACGTTCTCACTCTCCTAGTTCAGGCCGCGTTCCTTTGGAAAGCAGATATGAGCAATGTGCGATCTGTTCTCTGGTTCGGATTCGTTACGGTACTGCCTTCTTTCGTCATACACTTCCTTGTCGTGTTCTATGGTTTTGCCCGCGGGCCGCGCCGGATCGAAGGGCTCAACGACTGCCTTGAACAGGGTTGAATAGTCATGGCCGAAGCAAGACCTGTCGAAACAGCCAGAGATCTCATTAGCATTGTTACTTCGGCTTGCAATGCCGAGAAATACATTCCAACAGCACTCGCAAGCGTTCGCTCGCAAAGTTATGAAGAATGGGAACTCATTGTTATTGATGATGGAGGAACCGACGCCACGGCCGAGCTCGTTACCAGATTTGCTGGAACGGTTTCACAGCCCGTGAAGGTCCTTCGGAACCAGCAGCCGCAGGGGCCTTCGGCGGCAAGAAATAAGGGCATGAAAGCGGCGGAAGGTGCCTTTATCGCTTTCTTGGATGCCGATGATTTCTGGTTGCCTCAGCATCTTGAAAGACTGTGGTCCATTCTGCATTCAGGCGCTGCCGATCTTGCCTATTCTGACGCATACGTCTTTACCGAGACTCCGGCCGGAGAGAACAAGCTACTTGAGATTGACACGATAGAAGTAACCGATCCTCGAAAAGACTTGTTCCGGCGGAACTTCATTAACACGTCTGCCGCTGCAATTACGCGCAGGCTAATGGAGGGCGTCGGAGAATTCGACCCAACTCTCTGGGCTGGCGAGGATTTGGATTACTGGATCCGCGCTGCAATCCTCAACTTTCAAATTGCCTCGACTGGTTGCCGAACCTACTATTACCGCAAATCTGGTAATAGCCTCTCCACTTTTCGTGGGAGGATGGTGGAGGGCTGCGCGCGGATATACGAAAAACACAAAACCTGCGGTATTCTGCCCGAGTCTGAACTTTTGGCCAAGGCTCGGGAGTCCTACTTTGCTGCTGGGAAACTGTATCTGAGAACGGACCCGTGCGCCGCTAGACGTGCGTTTTTTCGAGCCTGGAAGTTGAGCAAGAGGCATTGCTTGCCAATAGCATGCAGTCTCATTGCCTCGCTTCTGGCCACTGTCTCCACGCGAGATTGTTGAGCGACTTCTGTCTATGGCGAAGGGATGTCGTTATCTTTGGACTTCTTTGGAGCTTTGAGAAGAGTGCTGCGCTCGCACGTGGCTGATACAAGGGTCTTCAAACCATGTATTGTCCGCCGACGGGAGCCATCGCGGGTTGATGCTGTGCTTCGAAAACTGTTGACGAAACCTGTGTGGTGGTTCGAACGGGGGCGCAAGTACCCCGTCCGCGATCAATGCGTAAAGTTGCCGCCCTTATCTGTGTGCAAGGCGTCGAGGAGGTTTGTCGTACTTACAACACCGGATACGCTGCAGGATGCGCTTTGGAGTGCATGGAGCTGGTACAGATACGTGCGCGACCTAGATTTTGAGTTGCAGTTGATTGTGGATGGGAGATTGTCCGAGACTCGATTAGTCATGGTGCAACGGCTATTTCCGGGCATCTCCGTGGTTGAAGCTGGAGAAATTGTGACTCCTCTCGCAAAGAGGAGGCCTGAGATTGGGGCTTTTGTTGACAACCACCCACTGGGAAGAAAGCTCGGTCTCATACTAGCCATCTGTGCCCGAGGTTCTGTTCTGTACTCCGACCACGATGTACTTGCTTTCAACCCGCCCGTTGAAGCGATGAAGCTGGTCGGGGATGAGACTCCCTTTTACATGCTCGAGGAACGGGATGGCAACTGTGACCAAACCATCATGGACCGCTGCAAATACCTGGGCGCGGGGCACATAGACAGGTTCAATTCCGGACTGCTTTATGTTCCGGAAGGTGCACTGTCCGATGATCTTGCAACTAGGCTCCTTGCGGCCTGGGTCCCGTCGGCGCGCTCTTGGTTTACAGAACAGACAGTCCTAAGCGTATTGATGCGAAAGGCAAATGCCGTGCCCTTGCCCCAAGCCCGGTATGTCGTAAGCACCTGCCGGCAGTTTTATTGGGAGAGCGATGTGGACTATTCGCAAGTTGCTGCAAGACACTTTACTGGGCCTGTTCGGCATGTGATGTATCACACTGGAATGCCGGTCGTGCTGCAACAGAGCATCCTCTTCACGAAACAGCCAGAAACCGCCTGCTCGCGTTCATGTGAGAATCTCTCCCAAACTGCAGCGCGTACCGAACCTCGTAACTTGCGATGATATGCTGGCGATCCGCAGCGCTCTTGGAGAAGTCCCGGAGAACGCGACCCGTTGTACAGGTCGGAAGCTTTAGAAGATGATTCTTCATGGACTAGGGCGGAGCGCAACGGTTGGTGCGTGTTTCGGAGGCGACTCGAAGCGGTGCCGCCAGGATCATCAACTGTCCGATTGAACGTTAATACTGGCGTGGTGGACAGCGTGGTAAGCACGCACGCCGGACAGAGTGCTGGCTAATGAGAATCCTTCACTGTATTTCTTCCGTTGATCCCTCCGGCGGGGGCCCAATAGAGGGCATCAAGCAACTTGGCAGCGTTCTGATTTCGGAGGGGCACCACGTTGAAGTTGCCTGTCTGGACAAGCCCGGAGAGTCGCACCACAACGATTTTCCGCTGCCCCTGCACGCACTTGGGCCAGCAAGACTGTCATACGGGTTCAGCCCGCGTTTCTTGCCCTGGCTGCGCCAGAATGCAACTTCTTACGATGCAGTTGTCATTAACGGCCTCTGGCAATACAACGGTTTCGCGACTTGGCTCGCGCTCCATGGAACGAAGGTCCCCTACGTGGTTTACACGCACGGTATGCTAGATCCTTGGTTCAAGAGACGCTATCCGCTTAAGCATCTGAAGAAGTGGCTGTACTGGACCTGGGGCCAGTACCCGGTGCTTCGCGATGCGCGCGCGGTGCTATTTACCTCGGATGAAGAACGCCTGCTCGCTCGGAAGTCATTCTGGCTGTACCGATGCAAGGAAGTAGTCGTGAACTACGGCACGGCTGCGCCGGTTGGCGACCCGGAGGCGCAGATAGTAGAGTTCACAACTCGTTACCCGGAACTGGCCGGCAAGCGGTTGGTGCTATTCATGGGCCGAATCCACGTGAAGAAGGGTTGCGACATGCTCATTGAAGCATTCGCGCGCGAGATGCGTACTGATCGGGAGTTTCATCTGGTAATGGCCGGCCCAGATCAGGAGAACTGGGTACCGGAGTTGCAGCGAATTACCGAGAAAATGGGCATTGTTGACCGGATCACGTGGGCCGGTATGCTCAAAGGAAGCTTGAAATGTGGCGCTCTAAACGCCGCCGAGGTCTTTATCTTGCCTTCTCACCAGGAGAATTTTGGCATTGCAGTAGCCGAGGCACTCTCTTGCGGACTTCCAGTTTTGATCAGTAACAAGGTCAACATTTGGCGCGAGGTCAAAGACTCATCAGCTGGTTTCGTGGCACCGGACACCCTCGAAGGGACGCGGCAGTTGCTTTGCAGTTGGAAGAAGTTGCTGCCAACTCAGCGGCAGACGATGCGCTTCGCTGCTCGCCAGTGTTTCAGTGAACGATTCGAAATCACGGAGGCGGCTCACTCTCTGCTCCGGGTCCTGGAAGGTGTCGACGGAAATCCAACCGCACAATCTCGAGCTAGTGCGGGCAGTGTATGAGAATCACAATCGTCCAAGGCGCATTCTTCCCCGTCCCGCCGGTCATGGGCGGCGCTGTCGAGAAAGTCTGGTACGAACTGGGAAGGGCTTTCGCGCAACGAGGGCACGACGTTACTCATGTCTCGCGAAGTCATCCGAACCTGCCCGACTCCGAAACGAACGGGGGAGTTACGTACCATCGCGTTGCCGGCTACGATGCACCTAGGTCGTTGGCGCTGCTGAAAGCTCTCGACTTGCTCTACTCGTTACGTGTGGTGCGTGTGCTTCCTCCCGCAGATATTCTGGTTAGCAACACTTTCTGGCTTCCTGTCATTGCTCCCCTCAATCGCTACGGGCGAATTTACGTGCATGTGGCCCGCTATCCGAAGGGTCAGCTCTGGCTCTACAGGAAAGCGGCCCGGCTGCAGACGGTCTCACGCGCCATTGCGGAAGTCGCGTCGAAACAATCGCCACGGCTTTCCGAACGGGTCCGCGTTATCCCGTATTTTGTGCCGGACGTTGGCAATTCACAGCCCGCCCAGTATCTCCGAAGGGAAAAGAAGCTGCTTTATGTGGGTCGCATCCACCCAGAGAAGGGCATAGGGTTATTACTCAAAGCATTCGATAGTTTTCTGGCAGCGGGCCACCGCGATTGGAAGCTCGTGGTTGTCGGTCCTTGGCAAGCAAAGTATGGTGGTGGCGGCGACGAATACTATGCTCACCTTCAGCGGTCTTCGGCGAGTATTTCATCTCAGATTGACTGGGTGGGCTCAATGTTTGAGCCAAGCACACTGAATTCGTTTTATGGATCGGCATCGCTTTTTGTCTATCCCTCATTGGCCGAATATGGAGAGACATTTGGGCTGGCTCCTCTTGAAGCCATGGCTAACGGTTGTCCTCCGGTAGTCTCAGCTCTCACGTGTTTCAGTGAATTCATTGACGATGGGAGGAACGGCTGGATTTTCGATCACCGCGCGAAAGATGCCTCTGATCGACTTGCGAGTAAACTCATCGATTTGGCACGAGATGAACAAGTGCGAGCCGCCGCCGGGTCAGAGGCGATCAAGACAGCCCGCCGATTTTCCGTCGATGCCGTCGCGAGCTGCTACTTGCGCGATTTCGAGGAGATTATTCGTGGTCACCACCTTATCGAACGCTGATCGTGTGCTTCAGTAGCCGACCTTCTTTGGCTACTCCAGAGTTGACCGAAATCTAGTATCAGTCTGCTGCGCGCCTAGACCAGCACAACGATGATCGTGTTTTTTACAGAAACGCACGGCGCGGCGACTAAACAGGAGAAAAAATTTGTGTACGGCACGAATCTCCAAAAGGGTCTGAGAGCATTTGGTTGTGCAATGACTCATCCTGCCGATGCATGTCGTTGGCTAGTGTATCTGCGGAAGACAGCGATTGACCTGCGGCTGCCGTGGCTCGCTTGGCCAGCTATTCGCTTTCTGCGGCAAGTTCTATCGCCGAACGATGCCGTTCTTGAATGGGGTGCCGGTGGATCAACTCTATTCTTTCTTGATCTCGGATGCCGAGTATATACAATTGAAAGTTCCGAAGAATGGGTTAGTCGTGTCGGGGGGGCCATCTCCAAAGATATGCGCAGACGGTGGACTCCTATGCTGATGCCAGATACTGCGGACTACGTGTCGGGAAGGACTCGTGTTTCACGAGTGGATTTGATTCTCGTTGACGGACTGTCTGAGTCCCGGGTTGATTGTGTGCGCGAGTGTCTCCATCTTGACCTGCCGCGACATTTCGTTTTGGATGACTCGTGGCGTGTTGAGTACCACGAAATCTCGGAGATGCTGTCCGGATTCCAACGTCTGAAGATGCGCGGATTCGGTCCGGGAAGACTTGGGGTGACTCAAACGGACATATATCGGCAAATAGTATGACACTGGCTGGAACGATAACCGGCCTTTGAGTCTCGATTTCAACTCGAACCATGAATTCAGCAATGCGAAAAACCTACGCTGGCTCCAATCGGGGATCGTCTCCATGGTCGCTGCGCATCCGAATACAGCTGCTTTTGTGGAACGTCTGCTGGAGTCTCTTTTGCGGATGGACTCCTAAGCCGCTGAACCGTTGGCGGCTTCTTTGGTTGAGGCTCTTCGGGGCAACAATCCATGGAACTCCGTTTGTGCACCAGAGAGCGCGTATTCAGATTCCTTGGAATTTAACGCTGCATCACCGTACCTGTCTGGGTGATCGAGCAAATGCCTACTCTCTTGGAGAGATTGAAGTAGGGCCGAATGCCGTTGTCGCACAGGAGGCCTATTTGTGCACGGGCACACACGATTTTTGCGATCCGAAGTTGCCATTGGTGACGGCTCCAGTCACAATCGGAGCGGATGCGTTTGTTGGCGCACGCAGTTTCATCCTGCCAGGTGTCAAGATAGGCGAAGGTGCAATCGTTGGAGCGTGTTCGCTCGTGAATCGGGATATTGAGCCATGGGCTGTTTACGCTGGATCACCTGCGCGTTTCTTGCGTTCGCGTCAGCGTAGTTGACCTTACTGAGCCCCCAGCATGATTTCTATTGTCGTACTTACGTTCAATTCTGAGCTGACTATCGCAAAAACTCTTTCGGCTGCGGCGCTTGTCTCAGACGATCTACACGTAGTTGATTCCTTTAGTACGGATCGTACGCTGACCATCGCGCAAGAGCACCGGGCCCGTATAGTGCAACATGAGTTCGAAGACTACGGTGCACAGCGAAACTGGTGCATAGATCACCTGCCCTTCAAGTATCGCTGGCAGATGCATCTGGATGCAGACGAGTATCTTAGTGCTGAGCTCATTCAGGAAATCAATCACCTGAAAGAAAACCTGTCTGAAACAACAGACGGTTACTTCATTCCGCGCCTCACGCGTTTTCTCGGGCGTGATCTAGCGCATGGGGGATTGTATCCGCAGTGGCACATGCGCCTGTTCCGCAGCGGCAAGGGACGATGCGAAAGCCGAAAATACGACCAGCACTTCTATGTTGAAGGCAATACGGCAAAGTTGCACTGCCCCATGATCGACGACAATCGAATGTCATTGTCGGAGTGGACTGCGCGCCACAACCGCTGGGCTGAGGCGGAAGTGGAGGAGCTGTTGGCGCCATCTCCGTCGGTCATTGTCGGCAAACTCAGTGGAACAGCAGTAGAGCGCAAGCGAGCCCTAAAGAGCCGCTACTATCAACTTCCATTGTTCATACGTCCGGCACTCTTTTTTTTGTACAGGTACTTCGTCCGGTTGGGATTTTTAGATGGCATTCCTGGGTTGGTCTATTTCACTCTGCAAAGCTTCTGGTTCCGCTTCTTGGTAGATGCCAAGTTGTATGAACGAACCCGTGCGAAAAATTTGCTGAATTCCTAAAAGATGCGCATCCTTACACTCGGTATCAATTACTGGCCTGAACAGACTGGCATTGGTCCTTTCACCACATGGAGGTGCGAATACCTAGCCTCGCGTGGCCACGAAGTGAGCGTGTGTACCTCGTTCCCGTACTATCCACTCTGGCGAGTGCCGGAAGAGTATCGCGGGAAATTCTGGCAAAAGGAAGAGCGCAACGGTGTTGGCGTTCTGCGCAGTTGGATCTGGGTGCCGCGGCGAGTCACTTCTGTTAGGCGGATTTTGCACGAAGCTTCCTTCTTGGCATCATCTCTGGCGCGGGCATTCACTGCACGCAAGCCGGACCTGCTGATGATAGAGTCACCACCGTTAGGGTTGGCGGTGAGCGCGAACCTGCTCAGTCGCTGGTGGGGGATTCCGTATGTGTACGACGTCATGGACCTGCAACCTGACGCGGCGGCGGATTTGGGAATGCTCCCTCCCGGTAAGCTGCTGCGCTTCCTTTACGGGTTGGAGCGAGTAGCCTATAGGAATGCCTCCCTAGTTTCGACGCTAACCGAAGGAATGCGCCAGAGAATCATCGACAAGCAAATCTCTCCTGAAAAGGTCAGGGTGTTTCCACCGCGCGCCGAAGAGGATTTGTTCCGCATTCGACGTGACCGCGATGGACGAGCTTTTCGTCAGGCACATGGACTAGACGAAGATTTCCTGGTGCTTCATTCAGGCAATATGGGAGTCAAGCAGGGTCTGGAGGTCGTTCTCAAGGCGGCAGCCTTGTCACGCGATGAAGGCGTGACTTATCTGTTGGTAGGTGACGGAGCGATGAAACCCGCGCTGGAGGCGCAAGCCACCTCCATGCAGTTGAAGAATGTCCGCTTTCTGCCGCTTCAGGATCGGGACGCATTCTTGTCGATGCTGGCGGCTTGCGATCTCAGCCTAGTAACGCAGCAGCGGACGGTCTCCGATATCCTCTTTCCATCCAAGACCGTCACCGCCCTTGCGTCCGGTTGTCCGGTCATCGCCTCAGTGAATCACGGCAGTGAAATCGCGAGAGTAATAAAGCAGTCGAAGGCAGGTATTGTGATTGAGCCCGAGAATCCAAATCAACTGCACGAAACTGTCCAGCAGTTGAGAATAGGTTCCCGGCTTCGTGCTGAGATGTCCGTCTCAGGGCGCCGGTACGCTCGCGTTCATTGGGACGGAGCTAAGATTTTGCCCGCGATGGAGCGAGAACTAGTGCGTCTCGCAGGCAAGGCTCCGCTTGCTGACGTCCCGGAAGAAGTCTCCCTTGGAATCTGATTTCGATCCTGGCAATTTCTTTCCCTACCAGGAAGGTGTTAATTGAAACGTGCGCTGATTACTGGAATTACTGGCCAAGACGGCTCGTATCTAGCCGAACTGCTGTTATCAAAGGGCTACGAAGTTCACGGAATTATCCGCCGAAGCAGCAGCTTCAACACAGAACGCATTGACCACATTTATCAGGACCCTCATGGAGAGGCTCTTAGGCTCTTCTTGCATCACGGAGATCTGTCCACCAGTGAGCAATTCACGAACCTGATTTACAACGTACGGCCGGACGAGATCTATCATCTTGGCGCGCAGAGCCATGTCCGGGTCAGCTTTGACGTCCCGGAGTTTACGGGCGACATTACGGGAATGGGGACCACTCGCATTCTGGAAGCAGTGCGAAGGAGTGGCCTCAAGACGAGGTTCTACCAGGCGAGTTCGTCGGAAATGTTTGGCGCAACGCCGCCTCCGCAGAATGAAGAGACCGTGTTTCATCCACGGAGCCCTTATGGAGCCGCCAAGCTATATGCCTACTGGATGACGGTAAACTATCGCGAGGCCCATGGCCTTTTTGCTGCCAACGGCATTCTGTTCAATCACGAAAGCCCTCGGCGCGGCGAAACCTTCGTTACTCGAAAGATTACGAGGGCTGCTGCTCGCATATTCGCCGGACAGCAGAAGAAGCTATATCTTGGCAATTTGGACGCAAAACGCGATTGGGGCTATGCGCCGGAGTACGTTGAGGGCATGTGGCGTATATTGCAGCAAGACAACCCTGCTGACTATGTCTTGGGCACGGGTGAGTCTCATAGCATCCGCGAATTTCTTGATGAAGCGTTCGGCTACCTCGACATGGATTGGAAAGGTTTTGTTGAGATTGACCACCGCTATTTCCGACCCTCTGAGGTTGACTTTCTGTGGGCGGACGCATCGAAGGCCCGCAGCGAACTTGGCTGGCAGCCTTCGATCAAGTTCAGGGAGCTTGTGCGCATCATGGTGGACGCTGATTTGGAGGGGATAGGCGAAACGCCTAAAGGAGACGGTACCAAGATACTGCGAGAACGATTCGGAGAGTGGCATCAATGGTCGGGAGCAGTCACGAGGGTTTTGAGGGCGAAAGCCGGATCCGCCCTAGGAGACTGAATAGATGGCAAGCTTTATGGCTTTGACTTCGAGGATCTTTGTCGCTGGCCAGCGTGGATTGGTGGGCTCCGCAATCGTGCGCGCACTCCAGCGCGCCGGATACAACAACCTGCTGCTTCCGAGTCACCAGGAACTCGATTTGACGGACGCTGCTGAGACTCGCCGCTTCTTTGACACAGAGCGCCCGGATTATGTTTTCCTGGCTGCAGCCAAGGTCGGGGGGATACTGGCAAACAAGAGCTATCCCGCCGAGTTCATTTTTCAGAACCTTTCGATCCAGACTAATGTAATCGATAGTGCGTACCAGTTCGGAACCAAGCGACTGCTGTTCCTCGGTTCAAGTTGCATCTATCCTCGACTGGCTCCACAGCCACTGAAAGAGGAGTACTTACTAGCTGGCCCACTTGAGTCTACAAACCGGCCCTATGCCGTGGCGAAGATCGCCGGGATCGAAATGTGCTGGGCCTACAATCGCCAGTACGGTACCCAATACCTGGCGGTAATGCCGACTAACCTTTACGGACCTGGTGACAACTACGACCTTGAGAACTCACATGTCATTCCGGCCATGATTAGGAAGATGCATGAAGCCAAGATAAACGGTGCCAATGAGCTGATCTTGTGGGGTACAGGGGAGCCGCGCCGGGAATTTCTCTACAGCGATGACATGGCCGAGGCGTGTGTTGCGCTGACCAATCTGGAAGAGTCTGCGTTCGCGTCACTGACTGGCCACTCAACCGAACCGCCTGTGGTGAATATCGGCTGCGGCGAAGATATGAGCATTCGCGAACTGGCGGAGAGAATTGCGCAGATTGTCGGTTTTCGAGGAGTGATCAGCTTTGACGCTTCAAAACCGGACGGCACTCCTCGCAAACTACTCGAGATTTCCAAGATACGCGCAATTGGATGGACGCCCCGATTTGAGTTAGCTGCCGGATTGCAGTTGGCCTACGATGCTTTCCTCCAGGAATATGTTGGGCTCTCTCGCGCAGCGGAATGCGTATAGCAGCTCATCGGTTTATGTTGGCGCCTGGTTTCTACGCCGACGGGCATATGCAAGCCGAGCGCACAGAACAGAGGGTTGATGATCTTCGGCGAAACTCGGCGTTACTTCGATTGACGTTGGGACAAAGGCAAGGCGAATCCGCGGCCTGCGATAATGCTGTTGTGGCAGGAGAAGGCAGGAACCTGACCGAAGGCGGCGTGGGAGGAGGAATCGCCGAAACAATAGAACCTGTTTTTGGGGAAGGCTACTGACCAGACAAGACAGGCTTGTCCATACTCTCCACGATGCCCGACATGCTTCTACAGCAACGCCAATTCGATGCCCTTCGCAGCGGGGGTGTCAGCAACGATCGTATCCACGATGCCATCCTTCGCTATATCGAAGCGCGAAGCCTTCGTGGAGCTGTGCTTGACTTCGGAGCAGGGCGAGGGAGCTTAACTCGCAAACTACTGGCCCTAGATCGCTTTACAACGGTTTCGGCCGCGGACATTCTGGAGCGACCGGAATTGCCCACCGCCGTCCGCTGGATTACGTCCGATCTCAACGAGAGGCTCTCGCTTCCAGACGGCAGCTTTGATGTGATCGTGATGTCGGAGGTCATTGAACACCTTGAGAATCCGCGAGCTATTTTCAGGGAAGCGTACCGGCTGCTGAGCGATGGCGGTGTGCTGGTGCTCACAACTCCCAACAACGAAAGCTGGCGCTCGATCATATCGCTTCTTGTGCGCGGGCACTTTGCTGGCTTCATTGGCGCCGCCTACCCCGCACACAAGACTGCCTTGCTGCGTTCCGATTTGCAGCGCGCCGCCGCCGAAGCCGGATTCGGCAGCAGCTGGATCGCGTTCACGGACTTCGGCGGCATTCCCTCACTGCCGCACATCAGTTGGCAGAGAGTTTCGTTCGGTCTCCTGCGGGGGTTACGGTTTAGCGACAATGTGCTCATCGCAGTGTCCAAGTGAACCCTAATGTGCTCGTATGCGTCAGACCAACCTTCTAAACTAGCCACAAGTCTCCGTCCGATTGTGGCCCCGAGTTGTACATCGCTGAGACGAGCAAGACCGCGCCATACGACCATGTTGCCCGGAGGGGAACCTGCAAGTCGCCACCTCTTTGTCGATCTATGCCGTGCTCCCAGCAATCGTGGAGCGTTTGGCCCTTTGCGCGCATGACTGCTCCTGCCGGTCTATCGTAGTCTCAGCACAACATCCGTGCCACCAGAAGTCACTGGCACCTACCCGGAGCTTTTCAAATACGGGATTCTGGCCTATTCTCTTGACCAAAGGATCCTTTAGTTACTTGTTCAATCCTTGCATCAACATCTGCTCAAGGAGCCGAAATGATTGGGATTTGTCGTAGCACCATCAGTCTGTTGTTGATCGCGGTGATGTGCTCGACAACTGTGTTTGCCCAAGCCGACAAGGCGATCTTGTATCCCGGACCAGGAATCGTGCTGAATGGAGCACCGATTCGGATATCGACTGCGGTCTCTAGCGGAGACACTGTTCAAACCAGCACTTCCTCTGCGCAGCTTGCCGGAAAAGGTGTCATGGTTCAGGTCGATCCTAGCAGTACCCTGAAATTCGGCGATGTAATGATTCTGGAATGCGGGGGAGTCGTTGTCAGCAGCGGCAGCAACGGTGTCCAGGCTAGCGACACACGCGTTACTCCGCAAAATGGCACGGCGAAGTTTCAGATGACCAATCGTGCCGGCAAGCTGACCATCAACGTTCAGTCCGGTACGGTTCGTGTTAGCAATGATCAAGTCACAAATCTCGGGGCTGGACAGTCGGCGGAATTTCCATCGGCGGATACTTGTCCTGTGCTGGCGAGCGGCAAGCCTGTAGCACCTGGTTCGGTCGGTAAGGGCAATTGGGTACTGATCGGGGCAGCGGCCGCAGGGGGCGGAACCGCTATCTACTACGTAACACGGAGTCCGGCCAGTCCGTCGTCGCCGCGGTAGTGATCGCCTCACTTTTCTTCACGCGGTGTTCATGGGCGCCTCATTGATTCGCTGGTTCTATAACCTCGGTTCGTCGGGTGGAGTGCGCCTGACGTCGGCGCCAACGCCAGCACTTGCCGTTGCCTACATCTGAGTGCTTGATAAACTGCTACCATGCCGTTAAATCGCGACCCTGAAGTCCGTGCTCCATCCCCGCTGCATCTTTTCGGGCGTGCCATCGGTACCCGCCTGCGCGGGGTTAAGGGAGTAGACTTCTTGCTGCGCCTGCTGCACAACCCCGACTGCCGCCAGACATCGTGGGTCGAAACGATCGCTTGTGCCGTTCCTCGCGGCCCGCAATACCACCTCTCCACCCGCTGGTTTACCGAGTGGACGACGTGGTTTTACGGCAGCCAGGACGCCGACATGCATCGCTGGATACTCGCCCATGCGCGTCCCGATTGGATCGCATTTGATGTAGGCGCTAATTTCGGCTTCTATTCCTGCATCCTTGCCCAACTGTGCGCATCTGCGCACGCTTTTGAGCCTGTACCGTGGCTGGCCGAACGCACCAGGGCCAACGCCCGCCTGAATGAGCTGCACAACCTTTTCACCCGCGAGATCGCTCTCGCCGACCAGATCGGCAAAGCCGAACTAAATCTTCCCGCCGAAGATGACTGCAACTGGGGGACAAGCAGTCTCGTACGCTCCAGCACCGGCCGCCAATGCCCTTTGAATGTTTGTACCGATACAATTGATCGATACGTCGCCAGTGCGGGTCTGGAGCGACTCGATTTCATAAAGATCGATGTCGAAGGAGCAGAGTACCTGGTTCTCAAGGGTGCCGCCCACACTCTCGATCGGTATTCACCGACCATCATCTTCGAGCGCAATGACGAATCCATCACAGCGTGTGTTGCGATGCTTCGCTCACTTGGATACATGCTTTCCACGCTCCGCAATGAACCCTTGCCCAACCGCGTCGATCAATGGCCGCACGATTTACTGGCGAGTCGTCGCCTGCCGTAATGGCTAGTTGGCGATCCAGTCTTCCGTTGCACCGTCACGCACAACGAGGTTGTGGAGGTGTCGTCGGTTTTCGAGTACAGTGAGCCACCTTGCACGAGGTACACCAGGCCGCGTTGGGTGCTCCGCTTTCGGCCCACCACGAACAATGGCCCATGTGATACACCGTAGATTTGGCCGTTCCGTGTGCAGTGGTATCGTCGAAGGCCTGTCCAGAGTCTAGACAAGCGAGTTCTGGATCTAGATAGCACGATCTCTGAACAGCGCGGTTGCCGTTTGCGAGAAGCACGAGAAAAAAACAAGAAACGCCGAATCCTGCTGCCGCGCAACTGAGCTTTGCAGCAATGATATCTATGCATCTTCCATCTGCAGCCCGGCCAATAACGCCTTTAGCATGAACACGACTCGGGATCTGACGATCTTCGTCGCTTGGCAGAACGTCACCGGAGCGCATGTTCAGAAGATCGTGTTCATTATGCCGACCGGTGATCCTTACCAAGCGATTAGCACCAGCTTTGACACTGTTACCGGACAAGGATTGCAGAGTCAGAATCCTGTGACTGTTGCCAACGTGCTGCCTGTGTCTGGAACCTGGATCCAGCAGCGGGCAATCGTCGGCGCCTAGACAGTACAGGTGTTCCTCGATGAGGTATTCGTCGGGCAGACCACACTGAATTTCTACTGATCTCCGAGAGAGTTGAGGAATTGTAGGACGAGCGCAACGTTGATATATGCCGCCCTTTTCTGAGCGAGGGCAATGATATAGCAGAGCCCGAGGTTACTCCTGGCCTCGGGCTTTTTTCTGCCTGCTCATGAACGACAAACAAGGTAAGCGTGGCGTAGTGGCCGTGTAGACGCGGCTGATCGCGATTAGCATTCTCCTCTTGTGGGGCGGCGTTGAGCCGCAACGACGAGGGGAGCTTACACAGCTGTACCTCATCCTGTTTCCCGCCCAACAACGCAGCGTGCGTACCGCAGCGTCGAAGAATGTCGGCGGATTGTCGAATCGACTCTTGTGCCCGGAGTTTAGGTGGCGGCGGTTCAGGGCAGGCTGGCGCGCCCGCTCGGCCCGAAGGACGTGGCAAGCAGTGACGCGCTTCAGACATCAGTACGCTTGCTGCCTGTGACTGTTTCTGCCGCAGCGAACCAAGCACCGCAGGACTTGGAGTCCAAGACGGAGGTTGCTGTCTCGTGCTCGGCTCGATTGAGCTGATCTTTTCGAAGGTGCGGGTTCGGATCAACGGTCAAGTAGGCCCAGCCGCGTTGCGCGTTGTTCTTGAGGCGTAGCAGGTTTCCTTAGCAAATTACCCGCGCGCTTCGAAGCAAACTTGTAAGCAGTTGGTCCCGCTTTAGTAGTGCCTGACTTCCACGTACAACACCCCACGATATTCGCCGCTGCTCAACTGCGCTGCAGTTTCCGGATCGATCTTTAGTTCCAGCATTCCGCTTCTAGCTCCGCGAGAGCTTCCAAGCATGATTGGTTGGCTGAACAGATTCAGGCTGGCTCCAGGTGTTCCTGTCTTGTTAGTCTGATTGAACGGTTGGAAACTGTCCGACGCCCAACGCCCTAATATGTGCTGAGCAGAGACGTTACTGTGGTCGGAGGCATTGACTAGGGCAGACTCCGCGTTGGCAAAATATCCGATAACTTCGAATCCCTGCACCTCGCGTGGATTCAGATTCCAATTTAGATCGAGCGGGAATGACGCGTAATTGGCGGCCGGACTATTGGAATCCAGTGCGATGAGCAGCGGGAATGACCGAAGGCCGAGACTCACACGCCCGTGCAGCGTGGCGGTGATTCGCACGCTTCTTCTGGCCGAAAGTTGAGCGTTCGCCTGCAGCGTCAAAAGCGAAAAGGCAAACAGAAGCAGCGCGGAGACTAGTACTCGCTTGAACCGCTCAGAGTTCATGACGCCGGAACAGTTAGCCAGACGCGAAAGCCTTATGCAGTAAATCGAACTTGCAGCAGCGGACGCCATGGATCGTACCCTTAGCTCTCCGTTCGCATCTCGGAGAATGCGCGAACATCTGACTACGCTGCAATTTGGGAACCAGTTTTGAACGTAGTCATGAAATTCGGTGAGAATGCATTCGATCTCCTTAGAATACAGTGACTTGCAACTATGCGAGCAGATTGTAGCTTCTTGCTCCCACTGTTGGGCGATCGAAATTTGTCCAGATATTGGACGAGACAACTTGCTGCGCTGCAATCGACTTTAGGGGCTCTGTTCCATACGAGAGACCGCAGCGGACAGCCAAACTGACGGTGACCTTGGGAAGTCGGCTGTTTTTGGCTACATGGCAACGAATCTTGGAGGTCGAGACAAAGCCAACTCCAGCCACTCCTGACCGAAGATTGCGCGGCGCTCGGTGATCGTGGTTGCCGTAGCTTATACAACCGGACTACTTCTTCTAGTGAATGTTGCGCCCGGCAAGGAACGCAACGAGGCGTCAGCGGAATCCTTGTCGGGGGAAATTCCCGTGTGACACGTTCAGCATCTATGATCGGAACCCCAGGGCATTCTCGATAAAGGAATTCCGCCTGTTCCTCGCTTTTTTGCAGCGACAAGAGCGTTGATCAGGGCAAGAAATCCTCGGAATCGGGATGGCTTCTAGTGCTCCGTTGCCGGCGGCGTTCGCGACGAAAGACTGCACGAGCTTTGCTCGGAGCGGGTGCGGGGAAGCGGCGAACGAAAAGGCGGAGAGTGAGTACTCGCTGGTAACAGCGGAGGTCACCTATCCAATTGTGTCATTCGCACGTGCTGCTGCTTTGGATCGCTACGTAGAAAACTAAGTGATTGATTTTACTTAGTAACACAGCGCGCGCAAAGGCTCGGTTGATTTTCTTGTTGACGGCAGGAACTCAGGAGACTAAACTTCGTTCCTATTTCTGATCAAGCCAGCAAGTGCTCGCTGTTTGCCCGGGGGGCTCGGTCACATTCCCGTGTGCATTGCAACGAGTGCGAATTTGGGCCACACCCGCCTTTACGCGGTTCTGGATCCTCTGGAATGTTATCGGTTGTGTCCTGCTTGTGCAGGCCGCGAGACTCAAGGAAACTCACGAGCTGCAAAAGACTGCTGCTAAGTGGGGATGGCGAAGCCTTGCGAGAAATGCGACAGAACCAGGCAATTGAGTGCAAACCAAACTCGCTCCAACCATGAGGCTCAGGTCACACGTCATTTTGATGTTCGCGGCATCGAGTCATACCTGCCGCATTATCAGGTTGTTCGGCGGCGGAAGAATCGCTGCAGCAAGCAGCTCTCTCTGCCGCTATTTCCTGGTTAACTATTTGTTCATATCGCGCTGGATGAGCGTTGACGTCCCCGGAGTGCTACGTCTGGTAGGCACGACGGTTCGCCCCATCGCCCTGCCTGATCAGGACATCGATTTGTTGCGCAGTGGGCTTGATCGCCGTCGGGCCGAGCCGCACCCGTACATAAAGATCGGCGATCGGGTACGTATCAAGCGCGGCATTCTGGCCGGTCTTGAGGGGCTAGTGTCGCGCGGCAAGAGCTTGCGCGTTGTCATCAGCCTAGATGCCATTTTGAAGAGTGTGGCCGTGGAAGTGGATTGGGACGAAGTGGAGACGATTGCTGGGACGGCTTTGCGGCCGTGCTCGGCCTAATCGGCAATGCTCCTTCGAGTATCGAGCTGGAGTACTGGAGTCAATGGGATGGCAGGTTCCGGGTTAAGGTCCGTGCAGTCTCGCATTCTTGATGCAGCTGCCGAGTTGTTTTCAAATCTGGGCTATCACGGGGTGAGTACGAAGGAAATTGCCCGTTTGGCCGAAGTAAACGAAAGCTCGATCTTTCGTTACTATCCCAACAAACGCAGTCTATTTCTTGCCGCCCTCGACGCAGAATTTGCGCGCGTGCGCCTGCGAGCCGACCTGCTGGCCCGATTGGCGGCGGCCCCGGACGCGCAGACCGCGCTCGCCGCCCTGTTTAGGGCCATCGGGGACGCGGTACTTCAGCACGGAGTGCTTGTCCGCCTGATTCATTTCAGTGTGCTCGATTTCGGGGAAGATCTTAACGAAATATTCGATCGCCACGTGCGAGGCACCATGCGGGTTGTGAGCGAATATATGGCCCGCTGGCCGGAACTGTCGCAGTCCCCCGGTTATGACACTCGGATCGGTATCGTTTCTTTCATCGCGACGGTAGTTGCCATGAAAGATTTCTATCCGGTGTTGACTGATCGCCGAGAGACTCCGCAGGCGCTGGAGAACACAGTAACGTTCTGTACGGAGCTGTGGTGTAACGCTCTCGCAAAGCACGCGGCGTTCAGCGCAAAGGCCTAATTGGAGGCCTACCCAGTCGTCGTACTTCCGATTGTGTGGAAAGTCGTTTCTGAGCTTGCGCAACAGATCAGGAGATGTTGAGGTAGAGAAGTCGGCGATACGCCGGGAAATGATTAGGGTGTCCAAATCTATTCGTAGCGCGGCAGGCATAACGTGCCAGGAGAAAAAGGCAAACTATGAAAGCTACTGCGAGTCGGTGGTTCAAATTAGTGGTAGTTGTTCTCTGGGGAACTGGAATGATGTTGGGACAGACGGCGGTCGCGCCTGGTTCTGCTGCAGTCATCTATCCTGGGGAAGCAGCGACGATCAACGGCAAGCCTTTTTATACTAGCGCGGCTTTGCACGCTGGCGACCGTGTTCAAACTGGGCCCGAGTCAATCAAGTTGGTCTGGAATCAGAGTGAATTTGAAGTCGCCGAAAACACGCAGCTCACATTGGCAGACCCTGTGCAGTTGACTTGCGGTTCAATACGGGTAACAAGTGGCACACTCGCGCTGAGGAACGGCGAAAATGCTACCGCTGTCACACTGACTGCAGGGCAATCCGCAGATGCTGCCGCTGGCAAATGTGGCTTGCCAGAATCGGCTAGCTCCGCATACGCTGGCCAACAAGATGGCTTCCGTTCCCACTCGAAGCGACATTCCGACATGCCCGCTGCGCCTGGCAATAGCCCGTTTGCAATCGATTCCCGTGTGGCCGACCGCTATTACTGGACTGCGACCGGGCTTATGTTCTCGTCCTCGATTACCAATGCGGAACTGACCCACCGGTGTCTGGAACGCGGAGCCTGTAGCGCCGTGCCCGACGGGTTACGTCGCCGGCGCAACATGTACGCCGTTGGCCTACCCACGGTGGCGGGCGTTTCTTACGCGACCTACTATTTCAAGAAGAAGGGTTATCGCTGGTGGTTCGTGCCCGCGGCGCTGGTTACCGCCGGTAATGTCATTTACGCCACTCATGCCACGCGCTGGCCGCGGTAGCCTGCCGCAAACCAGCCGACAGAAATTGCGCATTTCGAGATTGGTTCCAATTTCATTTTTCGTTTCCGTCCGCAGTAGAGGTGCTTGTTCGTGAAAGATTCTCTGGTTCCACAAGGTGAACAGATTGCCACTGGCGGCGCGCGAGCCGTCGCTATGAACGGAGTTCACCCTAATGACATTAGTATTCAGGAAATTTGGCGCATCTTGCGGAAACGCAGGTGGGCCATTCTGGGCGTGCTGGTTGGATCCCTCCTTGTAGCAGGATTGATCTCAGCATTCATGACCCGGCGCTACGAGGCGGTTGGGCAAGTCCTTGTCAATCCGCAGGATTCAAACGCATTGGGCATCGATCCTCTGGATGCCTTGGGTGGCGGGGGCTTGCAGAACGATATCGTTCAACAAACGCAAGTGCAAGTTCTGCAATCAGATCCTTTGGCTTGGGAAGTGATTCGGCAGTTGCGGCTTGATCAACGGGAAGATTTCGCGGGTCAGGACGTAACAAAAGCCGGACAGTCCTTCGAAACAGTTACAGGTCCCAAAAAGGTCACTCTCCTCGCAACTTTTCACAAGGGCCTGCGTGTATCAGCAATTCCTAAGACGCAACTGATCGAGGTGCGCTTCCGGGCACGCGATCCCAAGATAGCTGCGGATGTGGTAAACGCCTTGACGAACGGCTACATCGAACGCAACTTCCGTACCCGTTATCAGGCGACAATGCAGGCATCGGACTGGCTTTCCAAGCAACTCAACGACCTCAAAAATAACGTTGAAGCCTCGCAACAGCGTTTTACGGAGTACCAGAAGAAGAGCGGCATCATTGGTACCGATGATGCCCACAACGTCTTTATCACTCAACTAGACGAGCTCAATAAGGCGATGGCCGCGGCCGAAGCGGACCGCATCATGAAGGAAGCCAATTTCCGCGTTGCGGCCAGTGGGAATCCAGAGACGATTGCCCAGCTAGCTCCCAGCAGCACTCTCGCGGTGCTCAGGACGCAGCAGGCGGACCTCAACAATCAATTCGCCCAATTGAGCGCAAAGTATGGGGATGCCTATCCAAGGGTGGTCCAGCTGCGTTCACAACTCGAGCAAGTTCAAGGCTCGATTGGCGGGCAGGTCAAGTTGCTGCGCGAACAGTTCGAACAGCAGTACTTGGCGGCGCTGAAAACTGAGCACATGCTTGGCAAGCGGCTGGAAGAACATAAGCAGCAGGCTTACGAGATGAACGAGGCGGGCATCCAGTACGCCATCCTCAAACGGGATTTTGATTCCAGCCGTGATCTTTACCAGGACCTACTCAAGAGGCTCAAGGAAGCGGGTATTGTTGCGGGCTTGAAGTCGACCAATGTGGACGTGATTGAGCCGGCCGAAGCCCCGATCCGCCCGGCCGAGCCTCGCGTGGCACTCAACCTGGCCGTGGGGCTTCTCTTGGGCACTTTCGGTGGTATCGGACTGGCCTTTCTTCTGGAAAGCCTGGATACAACGGTTAGTCCTCCTGAAAGCGGCGAAATCTTGCCCAATTTGCCTGTGTTGGGTATTGTTCCTCACTTTTCGTTGGCTACGCGTAATCGTAAAGCGATTGAAGAACGGGACAAGGTGCCTTTTCTTCTTTCCCGCCCGAACTCGCAGTTTGCCGAGGCGTTTCGTGGTCTACGCACAACTCTACTGCTTTCTTCTGCCGGCTCTCCACCTCGCGTAATCCTCATCAGCAGTGCCGCTCCGGGCGAAGGCAAGACGACGACGAGCATCAACTGTGCGGTTACCTTGGCCCAGAAAGGCAAGCGCGTGCTGCTGGTCGATGCCGACCTGCGCCGCTCGGGCGTTGAAAGATACTTGCAGGTGGAGTCAAAGAAAGGCCTAAGCGAGTGTCTTGCGGGAGCTGCGAAACCAGAAGATGTTGTGACGCAATTGCCGGGTGCAGAGGGGGTAGAGTGCCTGCCGGCTGGAAATCGTCCTCCCAATCCGGTGGAGTTGCTCGACTCGGAACGCATGCGGGAACTGTTGGAGCGATGGCGCGAGGAATATGATTATGTGGTTCTCGATACTCCCCCACTGGTGGGGCTCTCGGACGCGCTGGTTCTGTCACCCTCAGCGGATGCCGTTATATTGGTGGCGCGTTCCAACCGGACCAGTGTACAGTCGCTGCGCCGGGCCCGTGATTTTCTTGCGCGCGTAAACGCGCGCACCGTTGGCGTCGTCATCAACGACCTCAATTTCAAGTCATCCGACTACTACGGCTATTACGGCTATTACGGTTCGAAGTATGGAGAGTATTACGGCGATGATGCCAAGAACTAAAGCGTCATATTTCTACGCGTTTGCGGTCCTCGCAATGGCCCTGCCGCTGACGGTATGGGGACAGGCGCCAGTCCCTTCGGTGGGGAGGTCGAGTCTTAGCGTGATCTCGGGACCGAGGCAGATAGTTGCCGGGGACCTGCTGAACGTGGTCGTCTTTGATACGCCGGAATTGAGTGGGCAGGTGCGGGTAGGAGAGAAGGGTGTGGCAGTCCTTCCTCTGATCGGGGCGGTGGAGCTGAATGGGATGGCGCCGGAGCAGGCGCAGCAGCTGATCGCGCAGCGGTTGCGTGAGGGGCGCTTCGTCAAGGACCCGCAGGTGACGGTGATCGTCGCTGAGTATGCCAGCCAGGCGGTGACGGTGATCGGAGAGGTGGCTAAGCCGGGGGCGTATCCGCTGGTGGCGGGGAACCGGCTGTTCGATGTTCTGTCGCAGGCTTCGGGGCTGAGTCCGGTTGCAGGGACAAGGGTGAAGATCATCCACCGCGACCAGATGGACAAGCCCGTGCAGTTGGCGGTACGCGACGCAAAGGGACAGATCAGCGACAGCAACGTGGAGTTGCTGCCGGGCGATACGGTCATCGTGGAGCGCGCGGGCGTTATCTATGTGCTGGGCGATGTGGCGAAGCCGGGTGGATATGTGATGGACCACGAGCAGATCACGGTGCTGGAGGCGATTGCGCTGGCGCAAGGGACGACCAAGACGTCGTCGCTGAACAAGGCGCGGCTGTTGCGCAGGACGGCGAGCGGGGTGGAGCAGTCGAAGTTGCCACTGAAATCGATTCTTAACGCAAAGGTCCTCGATCCGATCCTTCAGGCGGGCGACATCGTTTACGTTCCGGGCAGTCTCCCGAAGAATGCGATGCAGATGGGACTGCAAGGAATTCTATCGAGCGCTGCGGGGTCTGCGATTTACGCAGCGGGGCGATGATCGGAAAGAGTACTTAACAACTAGTAGTAACCCAACCCTCGCCTCCCCCCTTCCCACCCTTCAGGGGTAAGTTGATGGCGCTAACGAATAGCAATCAAAGCACTTAAAACCAACAATATAGAAAACAAGGACCTAGAAGTTGAAAAGCTGTAACGCAACGTCGCCGGCACCAAAAGAGGGGAAACCTCTCCTTCTACAGGATGAAGGCATTCTGAACAACCACGACGTGGCCGTCGAAAAATTTACGAATTCAGAGCAAGAATTCCCCGCCGAAATTCGGACAGAGGTGAAAGCGCCGCCGTTGCGGAAGTCATTTGCCTGGACGCTCGCCGGGAATCTTGTTTATGCGGGGTGCCAGTGGGGAATGCTGTCCGTGCTGGCGAAGATGGGGTCGCCTTCGGTGGTCGGTCAGTTTGCGCTGGGGTTGGCGATCACGGCACCGGTCTTCATGCTGACGAACCTGCAATTGCGGGCAGCGCAGGCGACGGATGCGAAATCGGAATACGAGTTCGGGCACTACTTCACGCTGCGGTTGATTGCCAGCCTGTTGGGAATCGGAGTGGTGGCGGGGATCGCGTTGTGGAGCAGGTACGAGCGAACGACGGCTGCGGTTGTGATGCTGGTAGGGGTAGCGAAGGCAGTTGAGTCGATGAGCGACGTAGCGAATGGGCTGCAGCAAAAGCACGAGCGCCTGGACCAAGTCGCGATCGGGTTGATGTTGAAGGGCATAGTGTCGGTGACGGCGTTCACGACGGTGTACCGCATGTCGCACCGGTTGACCTCAGCAGTTGTCGCGCTCGTATTCAGTTGGGCAGCAGTGACACTGTTTTACGACTTGCGGCTGGCGTCGCGACTGGAGGGGAGTGTGCGACGGTTCTTCAGCGCGGACTGGGGGAAGATCGTACGTCTTGTGGTGCTAAGCGCACCGCTGGGGCTAGTGATGGCGATGATCTCGCTCAACATTAACATTCCGCGCTATACGATCGAGAAGCAGCTCGGACACCGAGAGTTAGGGATCTTTGCAGCGATGGCATATCTGGTCACCGCTGCGGGGCTTATTGTAAGCGCTCTAGGGCAATCGGCGGCGGCCAGGCTTTCACGTATGTTTGCCACCGGTGATTTGAATGGATTCAAATCCCTTTTGTGGAAGTTGCTGTTGGTGGGTGGCTCGCTGGGAATTGTGGGCTTTCCTGTGACTTTGATGATGGGACAAAAGATACTGACGCTTTTGTACACGCAAGAGTACGCGAACCATTTGCATACGCTGCTGATCATGGTTGCCACCGTAAGCATTTCAGCGATTGCCTCATTTCAAGGCTACGGAATGACGGCGGCGCGAAGGTTCAAAGCACAAGTGCCCATCATCGTGACCATGACAATTAGCACCGCGACTTTGTCCCTCTTGTTGGTGCCTCGGTTTGGCCTGAACGGAGCCGCAATCGCGCTGCTTTGTTCCGCCAGCATTCAGGCCATTGGAAGCGCCATCGTGTTGCGGTCAGCGTTGAAGGCCAGATAAATGAAAATTCTGCATGTACTTGGAAAACTGGACCGGGGCGGCGTTGAGACTTGGTTGGTGCAAATTCTCCGGAATATTGATCGCAGCAAGTATCAGATGGATTTTGTTGTACATACGACCATGCCGGGTGCATACGACGACGAGGTGCGAGCGCTTGGGTCGAAAATTATCCCTTGCCTGAAGCCATCAAGTCCGATCCGCTACGCCCGAAATTTCCGACGCATTCTTCGCGAACATGGACCTTATGACGTCGTCCACAGCCATGTCCATCACTACAGTGGATATGTACTCGCTTTGGCCGCCGTCTTTGGAGTACGCAGGCGCATCGCACAGTCACACAATGATACACGGGGGATATCTAGCCGAGCCACATTGGTCCGAAAAGTCTATTGCATGCTGATGGAGGGAATGATCTCATCGTGCTCAACGATGTGTCTTGCGGTAAGTAGAGATGCAGCAGCAGCATTGTCGAGGACAAGCTCTGCTGCGGTTTGGCGGCAGATTCCCTTGGGCATTGACTTGTGCAAGTTCGAAGGTGAAGTTGATAAGGCAAAGATCCGACGGAATCTGGGTATTCCTGAAACGGGGACTGTTATTGGTCATGTAGGTCGATTTGATCCTCAGAAGAACCATACCTTTCTGGTTGATATCGCGAAGATGTTTCTTCAGCTTGAGCCTGCCGCAACGTTTCTCTTGGTTGGCGATGGGCCGTTGCGATCCGCAATACAGCAGCGAGTTGGAGACGCGAACATCGCCGACCACTTCATCTTTGCTGGCGTGAGGCGAGATGTTGCACTTCTGATGCGGGGAGGAATGGACGTTTTTTGTTTTCCATCTCTCTACGAGGGGCTCGGAATCGTACTGCTAGAGGCGCAAGCGGCTGGCTTGCCAATCGTCATGTCGGATGCGGTTCCAGACGAGGCAGTCGTGAATCCCGGCCTCATCTCACGATGCGCATTGGAGGCGTCACCGCAGACTTGGTGTGAAGCCATCCAAGCCCTCGTTCGCCATCCCCGTCCTGACCCTGCGGAGGCACTGGCCAAAATGCAGGATTGGTCAGTGGAATCGTCGGCGCAGAAACTTCTCGATTATTACGAGTTGCAGTAGGGGCCTGTGTTCAAACAGCACAATCTAAGCCGATTGTTGGAGATGTCACGGTTTGTACTTCTCTGTGGCTATCTAGGCGCGCAAGCATTGCCTATATCCGACGTAATCAGCGGCAACTCAGATATTATCCTGGAACCTATGACACGCGAGTCCCTGTCTGCTTCACGTAGTTTTTTGGCAACGAAGCTCGCCTTCTACAACAAGGCGTCATTCCTAGGCGGACGATCACAGAGATGAGCGCCATTCAGATTCTCGAACTCGTTACCTTTCTGTGGCTGACCTTCTGGGCATTGTTGTCTCTACGTTCGATTGCGCGCGGGAGGCGTGATTCACTGCTTTTTCTATTCCTAGTGTTTTACTTCTATTTTGGTGTACCTATCTTCTGTGATTTTGTTTTTGGCAAACCGAACTATGGTGAACAGCCAGGATTCGCAATCGTTACAAACGACGCGACAACTCAAGCGATCTACTGCCTATATGTCTGTTTCGTGCCGCTTTTGTGGCTTCCATTCCTTTTGTCCCACCCAAGTAGAGAATTGTCGCAGCATGCAGAACGGCATGGAACAGTCTATTTAGGAATACTTGCTGCATTTGTTGTGCTTCCTGTCGTGCTTGCGTCATTTGCACCGGATCCCACAGTGTACAGAGATTACGCGGTATTTGTTGGGGTTCACGATCAGAGTGGTGACCGGGAATACTACAAATTCGTACAGAGTTCGACATTCCTCGCTCTCATGGCTGCCGCAGGCATAATTTCATCGGCGGCGAGACTTGGCAGAGCAATCTGTCTAGTCTTGCCATTTGTCGGTTGTGCTATTTGGCTGAATGGAAAGCGAACGGCATTTGCATTTGCGATCGTTCTCACTGTCTATGTGCTTTGGCAACGGAGAGCCGTAAGCGGGCGCCGCTTGCTATTCGTGGCCTTCGCGGGAGCGGTTGCGATCGCTGTTCTCTCGACAGTGTATCAGGCCACCGTCCGAGACAAGGATACCCAGAGCCTTACAAAGAGCGATTACTACGACGGATTGAGAGTTGACTTTGGGCGGGACGAGCATCTCAAATTCGCTATCTATGCCGAGATACATGATGAGTTCCGAATACTCGAACAGCGCGGCCAATCATTAGTTTTCTACACAACAGCTTACGTGCCTCGCGCCTTGTGGCCGCAGAAACCGTTCCCGTTTTCCGCATACTATACCTGTGCGATGCTTGGGATTTCGCCACGCCTGCTGGGGTATGGCGTTACTAATTGCTTTTTCGATGAGTGCCTAGCTAACTTCGGATGGATTGGCCTCGTAATCGCGCCTGTGATTTTGGGACTTGTTTGCCGGTTCGGCGATTCACCCAATGAGGTATTCATATCCGTTATGACGGGGCTTGTCGCCGCTCTGCTTATTTCCGTTGAACTCATTGCATTTGCACCTTTGTTTGTGTTTTGGGTAGTAGTTGTGCTCAGTTCGAAGTTGCGCTTTAGGTCTACACAAATACTTGCTCGACAGTAATAAGGTAACAAGCCCAAAAAGATGCGACTACTCGTAGCTTTGGATCACCATTTCTGCCGTCTCAACGATAGGACTTTCACGCTCGGATTTCCGACCTATAAGTTTTGGCAGCGCTATCTTCGAGTATTCGATAGCGTTGTGGTACTCGGAAGAGCGAAACACGTGGCATCCCTCCAAGGAGGGCACGAAGTGGAAGGGCCAGGAGTGACGTTCTTTCCTCTTCCGGATTATCTAGGGCCAGTCGGATATGCTCGATGTCTGAGAGAACTAAAAGCGGGAGTTCGTGCCGCTGTTGCACATGCGGACGCTTTTCTCTTGCGGTCCCCCGGTGCGATACCAAACTTGGTTTATGAAAACCTGAGCGAGACAAACAGGCCTTACGGAGTAGAAGTACTGAGCGATCCTGGGACGGTGTTTTCCCCTAAGTCTATCCGAACACCCTTACGACCGCTGTTCAGGCACACCCTGACCCGCATGTTGCGAAATCATTGTCGAGATGCCGCTGCTGTTCTTTATGTAACAGAACGCGCCTTACAGAAGCTCTATCCCATTCGAGATGGGGCATACGAAATCGGCTGTTCGGACGTGGACCTCACATCCGGTTTTGCCAATGAACAACTCATGAGTCAACGTGCCATGAGACTCCAGGAGAGTTGCAATGGTAAGCGTCCGTTGCGGATCGGCTTTGTCGGGACTTTGGCCCAACACTATAAGGGGCCAGATGTATTGCTTGAGGCCCTCGCCTGTTGTAGTCGAGCGGGAATGCAGTTTGTAGCATCGGTGGCAGGTGACGGCCGCTTCAAGCACTCTCTCGAAACGTACGCCAATAAACTCGGGCTGGGTAGTAACGTTAAGTTCCTTGGTGCGTTGCCTTCCGGCATGGCGGTGATAGATTTTCTGGATTCAACAGACCTGTTTTTGTTGCCTTCGCGCGCCGAGGGACTACCCCGAGCGCTTGTAGAGGCAATGAGTCGCGGTTGCGCGTGTATTTCAACTGACGTGTGTGGCATACCTGAACTGTTGCCTCCCGAAGCCCTCGTCCGAGTTGGGGATTCTAGGGCACTGGCTGACCGGATTCTTAAGTGGGCTAGCGACGTTGAGTTGATGCAGAGGATGGCGGCCCTGAACGTCGATGTTGCAAGGCGTTACGCTCCGGATGTGCTTTCGAAGAGACACGAAGAATTCCTTCAGGAGCTAAAAAATCGAAGCAGGCAAGCGGTCGTTCGCGAGGGTTGGCTGAAATCTTCGGAGTGCTCGTCGTGAAAATCTGGCTAATCAATCAATACGCGATACCTCCGCATGAACCGGGGGGCACCCGCCACTATAGTCATGCGCGAGAGCTGATCAAGCGCGGGCATGAGGTCTGGATTGTTGCGACAAACTTCCATCACATGAGCAGGAAGACGACGCCGCTTAGTCCTGGCGCGAAGTGGGAGGAGCAGCACATCGGCGGGGTGCCGTTTGTGTTTCTGCCGTCGCCCGAGTACCAAGACAACTCGGTAAGGCGTTGGTGGAACATGGCTGCGTTCTCGCGGGCGGTGTTGTGGGGCGAGTGGTCGAAGAAGTTGCCCAAGCCGGACGTGATTCTGGGATCGAGTCCGCACCCATTTGGGGCGCTGGCGGCGGAGCGTCTGGCGAAGCGATTGTCGGTTCCGTTTGTGCTGGAGGTGCGCGATCTGTGGCCGCAAGCACTGATCGATGTTGCGGGGCTTTCGCCGCGCAATCCGGCTGTGACCGTTGTCGGATGGTTGGAAAAGTACCTATACCGGGTGGCAAAGCGAATCGTCATGTTCTCGCCTTCGGGAGCAGATCGCGTCAGAGAAACCGGGAACGATCCAAACAAGGTTGTCTGGATACCTAATGGCGTTGACCTCGGAATGTCGCCGGAGCCGACAGCGCCAGTTGATGGACGAGAATTTTCGGTGGTGTACATTGGCGCGCACGGAGTTGCAAATGCACTCGATTGCGTGCTGGATGCTGCAAAGCTGGTGCAAGCGGAGGCGGGAAGACAGATCTCGTTCCGACTGGTAGGCAAAGGTCCTGAGAAAGCGCGGCTTGAGGCCCGTGCGAAGGACGAGGACATTCGAAACGTGAAGTTCGAGAGTCCTGTTCCGAAAACGGACGTTCCGAGAGTACTGCAAGGAGCCGATGTGCTGGTGCTGTCCGCTCCCGTCGCTGGCGTGTACTCAACGTGGATGGGATTCAACAAGTTGTACGACTATCTCGCATCGGGCAGGCCGGTGGTGTTCGCATGTAACGCGGAACGCACGCCGGTCCACGAATCAGGCGCGGGGTTCTGTGTTCCGGCAGAAGATGGTCAGGCGCTGGCAGAAACCATACTAAAGCTCTCAAAAATGACTGCGGCAGAACGTTGGCAGATGGGATCATTGGGCCGCAAGTTCATCGACTTGAACCACAACATTAAGTTCCTAGCAGAGAGGCTTGAAGCGACCCTGCGTCAGGGTATCGAAAGCAGCAAAACCAATCCGCAGCGAGGGTGGCGAGGGTTCATCAAACGCGCGGTGGATTTTGTGTGCGCGGGGATGGGGCTGGTGGCGGTGAGTCCGGTGCTGGCGGTGGCGGCGTTGGCGATATGGGGGATGATGGGCGGGCCGGTACTGTTCAGGCAGGAGCGTCCGGGGAAGTGTGGGCGGCCGTTCAGGCTGATGAAGTTCAGGACGATGACGGAGGCGAAGGACGCTGATGGGCGTCTGCTGGATGATGGGGCGCGGCTGACGAGGCTGGGGCGGTGGCTGAGGGCGTGCAGCGTCGATGAGTTGCCGCAGCTGTGGAACGTGGTGAAGGGAGAGATGAGCCTGGTGGGTCCGAGGCCGCTGTTGATGGAGTACATGGAGAGGTATACAGCGGAGCAGGCGCGGCGGCATGAGGTGATGCCGGGAATCACGGGCTGGGCGCAGGTCAATGGGCGGAATGCCGTGAGTTGGGAAGAGAAGTTCGCGGCGGACGTCTGGTACGTCGAACACTGGGGACTGTGGCTGGACGCGAAGATCCTGGCAATGACGGCGTTGAGTGTCGTGAGGCGAGAGGGAATCTCGCGCGAGGGGCATGCGACGATGCCGAAGTTCATGGGGCGGCGGACGGAGGAGACGGTACGGTGAAGCGTATCGCGGTGATCGGCGCGGGCGGAATGGCGCGCGAGGTGAAGGCGCTGATCCAGGAGATTAATCGGCAGGGGCCGAGGTGGGAGTTCGTGGGGTACGTGGTGACGGACTGTAACACGCTGGGCGAGCGCGATAGTCGTAACGAAGTTGTGGGTGACTACGGTTGGCTAGTGGCCAATCGCGTGGAGGCGGTCACGATCGGAATTGGGACGCCGGCGGCGAGACTGAAGGTGATGCGCGAGATCAAAGCGCTGCTTCCGGGCATGGAGTTTCCGGCGCTCCTGCATCCGACGGCGATTGTGGATCAAGAGAGTCTCAGGATAGGCGAGGGGACGCTGGTGTGCGCGGGCGTGGTCAGCACGGTGAACATCGAGTTGGGTCGCTTCTCGCTGTGTAATTTTGGATGCACGCTGGGTCACGAAGCGCGAGTGGGCGAGGGCAGCGTGATTAATCCGGGAGCGAATATTTCCGGCGGCGTTTGGATTGGCGACGGCGTCCTGGTGGGGACGGGGGCGCAGGTGCTCCAGTATCGGACTGTGGGCGACTATGCGACAGTCGGCGCTGGCGCGGTGGTCACGAATGATGTTCCCGCTAACGCAACGGTGGTCGGAGTTCCGGCGAGAGCGTTGGCCAAGTAGATCAGAGATTATGAATACACAGGTGAAGGACATGTCGGTTTCAAGCAGGCTTTCTTTTCCCGGGTGGCCTTATTTCGCTCCAGATGAGATCGAAGCCGCGATGGAGGTGCTTCGTTCGGGGAAGGTGAACTACTGGACGGGGGACGAGGGGCGGCAGTTCGAGCAGGAGTTTGCCGCGTCGGTTGGATGTAAGCACGCTGTCGCCGTTGCCAACGGTACGGTGGCGCTGGAGGTCTGCCTGAAGGCGCTGGGAATCGGGTCGGGCGATGAGGTGATCACGACGAGCCGGACGTTTATTGCGTCAGCGAGCTGCGTGGTGACGGTGGGCGCGCGTCCGGTGATTGTGGATGTGGACCGCGACAGCCAGAATCTGACGCCTGAAACGATCAGCGCAAGGATCACACCGCGTACGAAAGCGATCATTGCTGTGCATTTGGCCGGGTGGCCCTGCGAGATGGATGAGATCCTGCAGGTGGCGCGCGAGCATGGCTTGAAGGTCGTTGAAGACTGTGCCCAGGCGCAGGGAGCCAAGTATAAGGACAGGCCCATCGGTTCTTTGGGCGACATGGCTGCGTTCTCCTTCTGTCAGGACAAGATCATGACTACGGGTGGAGAAGGGGGCATGATCACGACGAATGATCCGGGACTGTGGGGCCGGGCGTGGAGCTACAAAGACCATGGCAAGAGCTACGACGCTGTGTACAACCGTGAACATCCGGTCGGGTTCCGTTGGCTGCACGAGTCTTTTGGCACGAATGGAAGGATGACCGAAATGCAAGCGGCGATCGGGCGGATTGCATTGCGCAAGGTGCCGAGTTGGGTGGAAACGCGACGAAGGTATGCAGCGATGCTCAACGAGAAATTGAGTCAGGTGAGAGGATTGCGGTTGGTGATTCCACCAGAGCATATCCACCATGCCTACTACAAGTACTACGCGTTTGTCTGTCCGGAAGAATTGAAAGAAGGCTGGAACAGGGACCGCATCATGCAAGCAATCTGCGCGCAGGGAGTCCCTTGCTTCGTGGGTAGCTGCAGTGAGATTTACCGCGAAAAGGCGTTTCAAGTGGAGCGGCGCAAACAGCCACGTTTGCCTGTGGCCAGGGAGTTGGGCCAGACGAGCCTGATGTTCCTTGTACATCCTACTCTGACCGAGGCACACATCGAACGCACCGGTCACGTGGTTGAGGAAGTAATGCACGAGGCCGCTTTGAATGTACCAGTTACCAATACCGAACTATTCAGGGCTGTAGCGGGCGTGCGCTGAACGCATCCCGTTCGCCTTCTTGTTGTCTTTTTTAGTTTTCCCCTCCCCCTTAATCTGAGTAGTCCCCCTGAGAAATCGGAGCCATGTTACTAAGAAAGCATACGTGGGTAATCGTTGCTCTTCAGTCGCTGCTCATCCTGGCAGCGCTGGTACTCGCCTGGCTACTGCGCTTTGAGTTTTCACTACCACACCGTCACGTTCTGTGGCAGGCGGCGCCGGTTTTGCTGGCGGCTCGCCTCATCGCCATGCGGCGTTACAACCTGTTCCACGGTTATTGGCGATACACCGGCGTAGGAGATGCGCTGGACATTGCCAAGGCTGTGGTGCTAGGTAGCCTCGTGTTTTTGCTGGTTTTTCGCGGGCTGCTGGGAGTGAAGGCATTTCCTATCTCCATTTACCTATTGGAAGCAGTGCTGACCGGCATGGGGTTGGCTGGAATTCGGGTACTGTCTCGCACTGTGCTCCTTGCATTGGAGCAGCGGCACAGGGAAAACGTTCGGAAACGTGTGATGATCGCCGGAGCGGGCGCCGCCGCTGAAGCTCTGATCCGTGAGTTACTGTTGAACCGGCCCGAATACCACGTAATAGGCTGTGTGGATGATGATTCGGCCAAGAAGGGCGCCCGGTTGCACGGGGTTGAGGTGCTCGGCCCCATTGATGATCTGCCACGGCTGGCCCGCGAACACCATGTCGGGGAGATCTTTATTGCCATGCCGTCCGTGACGGGATCTCGCATGCGCCGAGTTATTGAACATTGCCAATCAACTGGCAAGAAGTTCAAGACAATCCCAGGCATGCGCGACCTGATCGAAGGCCGGGTAACTGTAGGCCAGCTGCGCGAAGTCGACGTCGAAGACCTGTTAGGGCGGGAACCTGTGCATCTGGATCTACAGGCTGTACGCCGTCACCTTGCTGGGCAGGTAGTGCTGGTAACGGGCGCGGCCGGCTCGATTGGCTCTGAGCTCTGCCGCCAGATTCTTAGTTACGAGCCCGCAAAGTTAATCTGCCTTGACCAGGCAGAAACGCCACTCTTCTTCTTGCAGGCCCAACTGGAGCAGCTAAAGCCGCAAGGACGCGTAGTGTACTGTGTGGCCGATGTCACAAACGGGACGAGGGTGCGCGCCGTTCTGGACCAGTACGGGGTACAGATTATCTTTCATGCGGCGGCGTACAAGCATGTTCCGATGATGGAGGCCAATGTTCATGAGGCGGTGCGTAACAATATTTTCGGACTACTTACATTGTTACGAGCCGCGGAAGACGCTGGTTGCGAGCGCTTTCTCCTAATCTCTACGGATAAGGCTGTTAATCCCACCAGTGTGATGGGGTGCACGAAACGGGTAGGAGAACTCATATTGGCCTCGCGCCCCTCAAAGATGCGCTGCGTAGCGGTACGCTTTGGCAATGTACTGGGATCGCAAGGCAGTGTTATACCGGTGTTTCAGCAGCAAATTCGGAAGCAGAGGCGCGTGACGGTAACGCATCCAGAAATCACCCGCTACTTCATGACTATTCCGGAAGCGATCTCGCTGGTGTTGCAGGCCTTTACGATAGGAGAGCACGGCAATGTCCTGGTGCTTGACATGGGCGAGGCAATGCGTATCGTCGATTTGGCCAAAACGCTGATCAAACTTTCCGGTGAGACTGAGGCGGCCGTGCCGATCGTCTTCACGGGGCTGCGCCCCGGCGAAAAGCTATACGAAGAGTTGTTCTACGAATCAGAGGAGCTGCTGCCGACATCGCACGAAAAGGTGAATCGCACACTCAGCGAGTTGGTCCAGTGGAGTAGCTTGATGCGACATCTGGAAGAGCTACAACGACTGGGCCCGGATAGCACGGACGCATCTCTGCACGCGAAGCTGGCCGACATCGTGCCCGAATATCAGCATGCCTGTGCTGCTCCGTCTCGAAGAGCGCCCGCGCGCCCCGGGATCGAGATCATTACCGCGCACGAGATGAATCCCGTGTTGGCGCCCCCCGTCGGCGACTAGACCACGCAAAACCGGATAGTGCCAGGCCTTGGCGTGTGCACCGGGGCCTCGATCTATTTGCACCGGCGAACTCCGGCTAGAAACAACGGGGAAAAGCGATTTAGTTTCTCCTTTTGCGAGCGTCAGAGTTGATTTCTCAGTCCCACGAACAAGCTTTTAGCTACTTCGCGCGCTGGTGCGAGCAGGGAACCAAGCTGCGGCTCAGGATGGTCTGCGCAGGCTCTACCCGCTCTTTTTCCGCGCGAGTCCGCGCCCTGTCCCTCGAAGAAGAGAAGGTCCTGCTTGAAGTCTCCGTTTCCAGCCATCCGCAGACTTGGAGGATTTGTTTTGCCTCCGCACGTTTTTGGACGTGCCGCCAGGAAGAGAAGGGAGCCGGATCCTTGGAGTTGATCGCAGAGATGCTACCAGGCACGAACGTATACGGATTCGTCGAAGCACAACAAATCCACTTGTGTGCAACCAATCGGCGCAGGTCTTGCTGAATGGGCGAATACAATCGAAAATCCTGAGACTCCCACAATGACCGTCCCCGCAGTCAGCTTGTTTGGTGCCACGAAGAGGCGGACGCCGAGGGCATGGCTCAAACGAGCGGCGAGGCAACCGGTTTTTTGAGTGGGGCCTGGCGCCGAAATCTCGGGCCCACCTTTTCTTCCAAGAAGTTCAAGCTGCCCGCGTCAAGAACAGCGGAGGAGTGGGCTGTTCCGAGTCTTCCCAGACAATCCCCAATTCGTCCAGCTGGAGCATGGTCGTCTTCGCAGCACCGGACTCTTCGCTCATTGCGAGAATTCCCATCCCGTCAAGCCACTCGAGAACTTGTGCCCGGTCCCCAGTCATGGTAACCCCCAATAACTGAGATGCTGAATCTTTGCCCAAAGATTCGCTTCGGCATTCTTCAGCACGCCGATATCCGTCGCTGCTTCGAACTCCGCTGCAAGGGCTGGCCCTGTTCCGCATCGAAATCTGCCCAGCCGTATCTTCTACGCCGCTCGACTGTTTGACCGCGGATGCCGCGAGGGAGGACATACAGATCAACCAGCTACTCCGGCGCAGGCAATCAGAACATCATCTGTTCTGGCAAGGTTGCAGTGAATCCCGTCGCGTTTGCACCTCCAGTGGAGAGGGGAACAGCTTATCCTTCAGCTTCAGGCTGTAGGCTTCGAAGCCGTACCACATCGCAAACGCTGTAGCGAAGCTCAGGGCAAGCCCAACGCCGTCAATGGTGAAGGCGTTGACCTTCCCGCGGAGATGAAACCGGATGCAGATATTTTGGGAGACGATCAGGAGCGGATAGTGAACCAGATAGAGGCTATAGCTGATCATTCCTATGCTACCGAGCGGCTTCAGGCGCAACACTCGGAGCAACAAATGGGATTCGCCCGAATGGCGCACGATGAAGTAAACCAGGCTTGCGAAAAACAGGTCCGCGATCGTGATACCAAGCACGGTGACGCCCAGCTTCGTGTAGTCTGCTCCGACAGCGACGAAGAATGCGACAAACAAAACTCCGGTGATGACGCACATGCGATCCAAGGCTCGACTCCACAATACCAACTGCGGAGATTCGTGGCGGATTGCGCGCACCATAGCCGCGACGACCGCACCAAAAGCAAGGCCGTCCATGCGGCAGTAAAAGGTGAAGACTTCGAGCGGAGAATGCGAGTGTAGCAGCAAGCGAAGGGCGGGAGCGACGAGAATGATACCGACAAGTAGGAACCCAAAGCGGCGGCGGCGCAGAAAACGCACGGCCGGAGCCCAGACAATATAGAACAGTTCTTCAACCGACAACGACCAGAGGACATTGAGGCCAAAAAAAACGGAAAGGCTCAGTCCATATTGCGTGTTGTTCGAGAACAAAAGGCTGGCGTAATAGAAGGCGTACTTAAGCCATAATCCGATGGTGCCAACCCTGTGCAGGACAGCGGCACAGATCAGATAAATACCCAGCACAAAAAAGTACGGCGGAAATATGCGGAAGGCTCGGCGAGCGTAAAACGTCCTGAAATAGCTCGGAGTGGTTTTGAGGTCGAGCAGGATACTGGTGATGAGAAAACCGGAGATCACGAAAAACAGATCGACGCCCAGCCAGCAGTATTGCGACCCGCTGTATTTGATCCAGCTGAAGTAATGGTGAGCTACGACAGCGAGCGCGGCAATGGCCCGCAGTCCGTCAATCTCGCGGATCCGCAATGTGTGCTCCCCAGTTCGTGGTTATTGAGCAGCATAGCATGTGGCTCCGCGCGGCCAGTATGGCGAGATAGTTGTTGAGATACTCCTGACAGCCTTGTCCCGCGCTCCTGCAATCGTCTCCGACGGGATGCTATCGAACAGTCTTTGTGAAGAATTGGGTTCGATCACCGGAGTCTTGCCGATTCTTTCCACGTGCCTAGGGCTGCGCACTGGAGCTGCGGGCAACATGATCAGAGCAATGGACAAGGATTCCTCCTGATGGATTCGGGAAATTTTGCAGATATGGACTAAGCGGAAAGCAAACAGCGGCGGGTGCAGATCCGGGACGCTTGGACTCTAGCAGGCGGCCTGTGGTTCGCACCTACGAGCGATGATGCCGACGAGCATCGGACGGTTCAGCGGTTTGGACATATACTCGTCCATTTCACACGCGAGACAGCGATTCCGTAATCCTGGAGTAGCCGAAACAGCAATGATCGGCGTCCTGCGTCCACTCTTCCTCTCGCGCTCCCGGATGGCACGTGTAGCCTCGAATCCGTCCACCCTTGGCATTTCGATGTCCATGAGCACTAGATCAGGATTGCCCTCAGACCACCTGGCGACTGCTTCCTCGCCGTTCGTCGCCAGCACGACCTCATGACCCATGTTCTTGAGTAGTCCGATTGCGAGTCTTTGATTGACTGGGTTGTCCTCTGCTACCAGAATGCGCAAAGCGCGAATTCCAGACTTGCTCGGAGACTGCGGGGCAGAAATGTCTCTCATCGTCAGGATGATGACACATCCGGAAAATGTCGAAGCAGGTTAGTCGGTTCTGTTACGAATTCGGAACAAGAGCCGTCCGGGGCTTGCCGTTTGAGTTTTGCGACATCCGTAGACCTCTCTTTTCAGCAACATGCGTTTCTCAAGCCATGGACGTCAGTTGAGGGGGCGAAATCATCAGTGATCTCGAGAGCGCCTTGTTCCGATTCCGTTACATCCGTAGGACGGAGTTAGCTGCCCGGCTCTTAGGTACGGAGAACCAATGGCGATAAATCACGTCCGCAGTGATCAGCGATACCCTTTTCATCATTTCATGATCGTGGGAGGTTTGTGCGACAGGTGTGAGTTCTCGATGCGGATCACGTACGTCGAGTCGGGCCCGCCGTTGCTTAGGCCACAGTGCGGAAGCCCGGAAGCTCCACTTGCTTGAATCCCGGGGCGTTTGTTCCTGGATGTTGGGAGCGACAGGCCCCGAAGCACCTGCGGCCAATGCCACAAATGGGCTAGGAATTGAGTTGTATGCTTACAACAACATCGTGAAACCAAAATCCGGCGGACTGCTTTTCCTCCTCCGCCTCACGCCGTCCCGCGGCGTCATGCGGTCTATTTTTGCTGCGGTGCTTATAAGAAGGCTAGCGCGTATGCCGGGGAGACAGTGGCGAAGTGTTACTTAACTATTTTGAACTGGGTTGTCGCAGTAACGTTGTTTCGTTTCTGTCGTAGACCGAACATATTCGCCACGGCGCCACAGAATAAGTCCGAGCCCCAATTGCATTGCTGCGGCGCTGCCGATGTCCAACAGAACATCCCAACAACTGCCGAACCGGTTCGGCGTGGCACTTTGATGCCATTCGTCGAGACACGCCACGACGCACGTGAACAACAGGGCCACAGCGGCTGGGCGGACAATGCTTGTAAAACGATCTCGCCAACTAGCCCGCAGGCCGCGGAAGATCAGCAGGCAAAGCAAAAGATATCCTGCGGCGTGACCGCATTTCCGGAAAAGCAGATTAATCAGCTGAAAACGTTCTCGATCCAAACCTGCCCAGCAGCTGCTGGCTATTGGCCACAACCACGCGCCGGTATGCCGGACCGAAAAATGCTCGCTGGAAGCAACGGCGATCAGAACCAGCCATACTGCCACTAATCCCCAGTTCTTGATCAGGTTCTTCAGCAAAGGTTGGTTCCTGCGCGCTTGGCAGCTTGGGTGTTGGACGCAAAGCATGTGTCCGAAGCCATGGCCGCTGTCGGCGCGGAGTGCCCCGGGATTTTAACCGGTTCCAGGTCATCAGCGTCGACCTCGACCGCCACACTCTTTTTGATCTGATCGAGCGTGAGCACTACGCGCAGGTCATTCTTCTTGCGCACCAGCACTCCCTCCATGCCAGTGAGAGCTCCACGAATAATCCTGACTCTCTGGCCGACAACCATATAGGGGTGAGGCTCGATCTTGCGCGATTGCAAACCGGCGCGGAGCGACTCAATCTCAAAGTCCGGCAGCGCCGCTGGTTCCCGCCCGCAACTGACCAGCCACAACACACCCGGTACCTCCAGCACCGGCACTCGCTTTCGAGGCTCGATGCGCACAAAAACATAGTTGGGAAAAAGCGGCAGTTCCAATTTCACTTTGCAGCGGTTTTTCCAGCGACGCACTGCCGTGTATAGCGGTAGAAAACACTCTATTTCGCGCTGTGCCAGGTACTCGGAAACTCTCTTTTCGTGGTGCGACGTCGTGAACAAAGCGAACCAGTTTCGCTCCGGTACCGCGACAGATACGTTTATCGCTTCAGACCCGCTCGCTGTGGTTGACTGGGACTCCATTCAATCGAGACCATCCTATTGGGGGTGAACTTCATCACCGGCGGCCACTTCTGGCCTTGGCACGACAGTCGGCCATGCGTGGCAGCCGGTCACTTGGGGGACTCTGTTAGGAGGAACAAAAAAGTGCACCTTTTATCGCGCCCAACACCTTATTCCTCGCTCGCTGTTCGGTCAAGCAAAAACATCGACTTCTCGTACGCGAGAGCGGCGCGCTTGCGCCAATGGCACCTGCACCGCTCGAGCAAGCCGCTCGAAACGAGCGTCACTGCTCAGGCAGTGCAAGATAGTGTTGGTGCCCAACCCGAGGCAATAAAAGCAGTTCTCCCGCACGCCATGCTCAAGCCAGTCGAGCGTGTCTTGTTCTCGTCCCAAGCTCAGGCAAACTAGAGCGAGGGGAAAACTACACCCGGGGACCTGCCGATTCGACATTCGTTCCAGGAGGCCTAGACAGTTAAGCGCCTTGTGCTGCTCCCGCACGAGTCCGTAAGCGTATCCCATGTACCCGACCAACATTGGTTGTTCAGCGGAAGCTGCCACTTCCCGCTCTAGCATCGCTACGGCCTGAGCAGATTCCCCAATGTGCAGGAGCGCCAACCCATGCAAGACACGCAAGTCGCGCCCACCGGAGCGACTGGCAATGCCTTGCGAGGCGACCCACAGGGCCTTCTGGAATTCTCCCTGGTGAAAGTGGATCGAGCAGGCGGCAGTCGCAGAAGGTGAGGAGAAGCCAGTCGCTTCCAGTAGGTGCTCCGCTGCGAGGCTCGCTCGGCGAGAATCGCCAGTCAAAGAATAAAGCCAGGCTTGGCCCAACCGGGCAAACCAACAATTCGGGTCTCTTTCTAGTGCAGATGCGAAACCCATCTGGGCTTCGGCAACATTCCGGTCCTGCCAAAAAGCAAGCCAGGCGCCCGCACACCGTGTTGCCGCTAGCTCCGGATCCAGCAACTGGGCTCTCAACAGCTCACTGCGGGCCTGCAGCAGAGCGACCGAACCTTCGATGAGATTGAAATACGATGCAAGCAGCAGGACATTGGCGAGACCGGCGTGTGCGCTCGCATTGCGTTGTTCCTCGCGTGCCCACGCCCGGTGAAACACCAAAATTTCATCGAGGTTATCGGTCGAACACTGGTCCCAAAGACCGGCGGCAGTGAGCGCGCGCGCGCCTACCTGCACAGATGTCTTCGCGTCGCTGGAGCACTCGGATTCCCCCAGTAACCACCGATCCAAGTCCTGCTTCACTGCGAACACCGAACTGCGATCGCTACCCGGCACGCGATGCACCGGAAGACCTCGTTCCAACTCCCAGCGCATTACTGTGCGCTGGCTACGCGAAAGATATGCCGCAATAGCCTTCCAGGAATCCAGCCTCTCTTGCAAGCTTCGATCCTTATCTATCTCTATCTATATCTATACTTACATCTATGCGGGCGAAAGTTTGACAGCGGAAGTCACCGGATTCTTAGCGACGATAACGGGCACATTGTCCGGCAATTCAGTAGCAAGCCATCGCGATGCATTGAGAAAAGTCACAGGATTCTACCACGGCGGCTAGTACGTCCCAATCACAAAAGTAGTAAGCGCTTAATGCCACAATCTGGGGTGGCGTGCCCGAAAGGGGCGCTCTGTTTGCACGGTATTGCATTAAATGTCGTTAAATGTTCTTTGTTGTCAGTTGCCGCGTTGGCTGGATGTACTTACACTGACGGGAGTTATCCAGCAACTCTCTTCTGAACGCTGTGGCGCTGACGACGGCTGTGTCGCTGCGTTGTCGTACCGGTTTCGCCTACAACATGCTTCGCCATAATTGCGGGTATTCACTGCTAAGTGAGGATGGCGAAGCTCTGCTCCCCGGGGCCATTTTCGAGCATTCATGGCTGTAGTGGCCGAGAACGAAAGTGCTCTGGAAAACAAGCCTGGAGCAGGAAGTACATGTTTTTGGAGCGCAGCAATCAGATCTCGCCGGGTGGGCGCTTTTTCGTACCCAGTTTTCCCGACACGCAGAAAACGCCTTAACATGCCTAAGAATCGACAGAACAGCACCATACAGCTACGCATTCTGGAAACTGCCGCTGAGCTGTTTTCCCGCCATGGATATAGAGGTACAACCACGCGGGATGTGGCCTTGCTGGCCGGTACGAGCGAGAACTCTTTGTTCCGGCACTTTCAAACCAAAGAGGATCTATTCTGGGCAGTATTGGAGGTGAGGCTGTCCCGCGCCGAGATGCGGCAAGAGCTCAAAGATGCCCTGCGCGAACGGCAGGATCCAGCTCGGGTCTTGCCTCAACTTATGGAGTTCATTACCTACATCGTTATTTATCAGGAACCCGTGCTGCGGCTTCTGACGGTGGCGTTCCTGGAAATGCCGGAAAAGGCTGAGTTGATGACAGTTAAGTACCTCACGCCCATGCTGAACGATATCTCCGGCTATCTGGCCGAGTGCACAGGTCGAGGAAGTCTGTCGGGATTCGAGGCGGCATTGTTAACCGGTGCCGCACTCAGTGCCCCTCTGGCCCATCAGGTCTGCTACCGTCTCAGTGCCGCCGGGAATGCTGAACCGCTACCTGGCGCCAAGGCTCGCGCCCGCACTTATGCCCAGTTCTGGTTGTCCATGTTGAATGCACAGGCTGCGTCGGTGCCATCGGTGACCGTCGAGTGAATGTCCAATCCTAGTTTGCTCATTTCGTTTTGCGCCTCGCAGCGAGTGCTCTGCGTCGCCCTGGAAGTTGAACCTTGAGACAAGAGAAGATCTGCATGTCGAGTGAGAATACGTACCGTAACCGCCTGCGCGGTCTGCTACTGATTTTTCTGTTTCTATCTTCGTCGCTGCAGGGCCAATTTTCCGGCCCGGACCCATCGACCGGCGCGGCCTCCCAGAGTAGTCCGATGCAGCCGAACTCAAGTTCCTCGGCAACGCCGCGCGGACCGAGCTTGGGTAGAAGCCCCGATGATGCCAGCAATCCCAACGTCCAGCAGATCATTGCCATCCTACGCGAAAACCCGGACGCCGCTCTTGAGTGCCGGTCAATCGTGATTGATCGCCTTAGGGAAGAAGGCCGGCAGCCGCCACAGGGCCAGCTCAACGAGGCCTTCTTGGTGAATGAGGTTCAAACCGATGCGCAGTTGAGGGCCCGGATCGTGCAGGCCCTGCAACGACGAGGATTGTTGCCCCTGCAACCATCCCCGTCGACTCCAACCAGCGGGCAGGCGGGGCAGAACGTCGTTCCGAACACTCCGGGCAACAATCCTGGGTACAATTCCGGGTACAACTCTGGGAGCGACGGCAGCTACAATCCTATCCAGCCCCCCTCGACTGTTAATCCATCCGCGGTAGGTCCCCAGCAGCAGCCGCTTGCGCCTCCAATTCCGGCAACACCATGGAAGGTGGAGCAGCCCGTGCCTTACGGCACCCTGGATTCGCTGCGTGGCCTCTATACGCAGGTTCCAAATGATACGAGTGAATTGACCCGCTTCGGGCTCGATGTCTTTCGGAACGGTAGCGGCAATGCCGACCTGCTGCCTACTGATTTGCCGGCGGGTCCTGACTACGTTCTTGGAGTGGGCGATGGCCTCAACATTCACGTGTGGGGCAGCGTTGCCCAGGACTTTGTGCAGTCGGTTGATCGCAGCGGTCGCATCACTCTGCCCGAAAGCGGCTCGGTGGTGGTGGCTGGCCAGTCATTGCAGCAGGCGCAGAACAGCGTCCGCCGTTCCCTCGCCGAGCACCTCAGGAACGTCAACGTCGAGCTTTCCCTCACTCGCGTGCGCACCGTGCGGGTCTACGTTGTAGGCGATGTGTTGCGCCCAGGCGGCTACGATGTCAGCTCGCTTTCCACCCCGTTGAACGCGCTGCTTGCCGCCGGTGGACCGACGGAAAAAGGCTCGCTGCGCCAGATTCAGCACTTCCGCGGCACCAACTTGGTGAGTACGGTGGATCTGTACGATCTGATCGTTAGGGGAGTGCGCACCGATCTAGCGAGGCTCGAACCGGGAGATACGATCCTGGTCTCCCCGGTTGGAGCGCAAGTGACCGTGGCCGGCATGGTACGCCGCCCCGCCATCTACGAGGTCAAGGACGGCACCAGCTTGGCTGAGACACTGGCCCTTGCTGGTGGAGTGCTAGTATCGGCAACCCTGGAGCAGGTCAATGTGGAACGAGTGCAGGCCCATCAACGCAATGCAATGCTCAGCCTCAGTTTGAGCACGACAGATCAGGCCGCGCCGGAAAACCGCTTGCTGCACGACTTCAAGGTGCAGGATGGAGATCGCGTCACGATCTCTCCCATCCTGCCCTACAACCGGGAAGCAGTGTATCTGGACGGTCATGTGTTTCGGCCGGGGAAGTATGCGTACCGCAAAGGAATCCAGTTCTCTGACCTAATCAAGTCGTATCAGGACATGTTGCCCGAACCCGCCCAGCACGTCGAGATTGTTCGCTTGTCCCCGCCCGAGTTTCGACCGGTCGTTCTGGATTTTCAGCTCAGTGATCTGCTGGGCGGAAAAAAGCCGCTTGATCTCCAGCCGTTTGACACGATCCGCATCTTTGGCCGGTATCAGTTTGATGCTCCCACCGTTACCATCACGGGTCCGGTAATGAGACCCGGCGAGTATCCACTGGCCCAAGGAATGACTGCCAGCCAATTGGTGCGCCTAGCAGGAGGATTCAAGACGAGCGCTTTCACCGAGACGGCTGATATTGCCAGCTACGCAGTGCAGAACGGCAGCAAAATCGTCAGCGACCATACCCAAGTCGAGATCGCTAAGGCCATGGCTGGGGACAGCAGCGCCGACGTAATACTCAAGCGAAGCGACGTACTGATGATCCGGCAGCTTTCTGGATGGCAAGACGTCGGGGCCATGGTCAGCCTGGAGGGAGAGGTGGCTTATCCCGGCACTTACGGGATAGGTGAAGGGGAGAAGCTCAGTTCGCTGATCAAGCGGGCAGGGGGGTTCCGTGGCACAGCGTTCCCGCAAGGAGCTGTGCTAGAGCGCACGCAAGTTCGCCAAATGCAAGAGGCCAACCAGAAAGACCTGATCCAGCGTATCGAGTCGGAAGGATTGGGGCTGTCGTTTTCGGGAAATATGACCGCGCAAGAACAGCAAGCAGCGATGCAATCGGCGGCCGCCCAGCAAAAGCAGATCATCAGCTCCTTGCAGCGACACCCGCCATCTGGCCGGCTGGTGATCACGATTGGTTCTGACATTAGCCAGTGGGAGAACACGGCCGCTGATATTGAGCTCAGCCCGGGCGATAAGCTACGCATACCGCGCAGCCCCAAGTTCGTGATGGTCGCAGGGCAGGTCTATAGTCCCTCGGCGATGACATATTTCTCAGGCCGCACTGCCGGATTCTACCTGCGGGCGGCTGGCGGCTTCAGCAACCTAGCTAATAAGAAGGATGTATTCATTGTTTCCGCTAACGGCTCGGTTATAAGCAAAGGGACTGGCTTCTGGGGAGGTAATGTGCTCGATGTGAAGTTGAAGCCTGGCGACACCGTGGTTGTACCGGAAAAGATCGTTGGCGGCAGCGATAAGTGGCGAAACCTCATGAGTATGGCGCAAGTCGTGGCACAGTTGGCGATTGCCGCCAGTGTGGCAACGAAATAGGGAACTAGGTGTACAGGGGAATTGCACAAGTGCTGCTGGCCTGCCTGCTGGCTGCATCGGCTACTTCGGCCAAAGCGCAGAATCCTATCGGTGCGTCAGCTGAGCAGGACCACTGCACTGATCTGGATGGCAACGAGGTGCGCTGTCCCAGTGATCACTCTGCTTCAGCAGCACTGGATGAGCCATCCCACGCCTCCGGCCTGAATCCCGTCAGGCAGTTGGCGGGTGACCAGGCAGCATTCTGGTCAGCTCCGGTCAAGTTGCGCGAGAAGCACCTCCGCTGGCTGTTGCCGCTCACTGCGGGAACAGCGGTCCTGATTGCCAGCGACACGGCGCTTGAGCAGCACTTGCCCGGCAGTCCAAGCGTGATACAGCACAGTCGTAACTTTTCCAATTTCGGGGTGGCCGCCTTGGCGGCGACTGGGGCAGGCTTATATTTTTCCAGCTATATTGATGGAAATCAGCCGCGGCGTCAGACAGGTTGGCTGACTGCGGAAGCGGTTGGGAACAGCGTTCTCGTAAGTGAGGTAATTAAGTACGCCGCTGGGAGGCAACGTCCGTTGGAGGAAGCTGGTCAAGGCCGCTTCTTTCATGGCGGGAATTCGTTCCCCTCGACGCACTCGGCGGTTGCTTGGTCGGCGGCTACGGTTCTAGCTGGCCGCTCTTCGAGTGGTACGGCCAAGCTTCTGGCCTATGGCACGGCGGTAGGGGTGAGCGCCACCCGGCTTACCTCCCGCGAGCACTTTGCCTCCGACGTTTTTGTTGGCAGTTTGCTGGGCTGGTATATGGGTAGGCAAATCCTGAGTACCCGCGGAGATGAAGCAGATAGCCGGAGATACGGGACGTTCGTTCGGGGGCAAGAGGAATCGGTACGCCAGCCAGACGACATGGGTTCTCCCTATGTGCCTATAGACAGCTGGGTTTACGCGAGCTTCGATCGATTGCAGGCCTGGGGCTATGCGCCCTCCGGTTTTCTTGGATTACGTCCTTGGACCCGAATGGAATGCGCCCGAGTGCTGGAAGAGACAAGTATGCTCCTTTCCGACGACGACGGTTCCCCTGCCGCGCAAAGCTATGTCGCACTGAAACAGGAGTTTGCTCCAGAGATTGCGCTGTTGGAGGGTGGGAGAAATCGGAGTGCCCACCTTGAATCCATTTACGCGCGGGTCACCGGCATCTATGGGTCTCCGCTGCGACGAGGGTACTACTTCGGTCAAAGTATCATCAACGACTACGGCCGACCATACGCTGAAGGATTGAACGCGGTTACGGGAGTTTCCAGCACAGCCACGCTCGGACCGCTGGCCTTCTATGTGAGGGGGGAGTATCAACACGCTCCAGCCGCTCCGGGTCTGCCGGAAACCGCGCGAACCGCAATCGCCAGCGATTACTGGCATGAGCTGCCACCTCCCGCTACTGGCGACCCACAAATCGACCGCGTTCGCCTGCTGGATGCCTATGTGGCTTTGCAGCATGCCGGTTGGCAGCTTTCATTCGGGCAACAAACGCTCTGGTGGGGACCGGGAGCCAGCGGTCCCTTGCTGCTGAGTAACAACGCCGAACCGCTGCCAATGCTGCGGCTGAACCGGGCGAGCCCCGCCAAGTTGCCGTCGCTTCTGTCCTGGCTGGGTCCGATGCGTACCGAGTACTTCATTGGGCGACTGCGAGGGCAGCACTTCGTCCTCGCCGGTCAGAATCGGACAGGCAGCTGGGAACGCAGTCTTGGTGATCAGCCCTTTGTGCACGGGATGAAAGTAAGCTTCAAACCTACTCCCAACTTGGAGTTTGGGGTGTCCCGCACGACTGTTTTCGGCGGTCCCGGCCATCCGGTGACCTTGCAGGGCTTTGCCAAGTCCCTGTTTTCCGCCAGCACTGCCACCGGCAACAACGATCCGGGTGACCGGCGCAGCAGCTTCGATATCAGCTATCGTGTTCCCAAGTTCCGCAAATGGCTCTTAATTTACAACGATGCTCTAGCTGACGACGAGATATCTCCAATCGCCTACCCGCGTCGCTCCGCGTTCAGTCCCGGTCTCTATATGCCGCAGATTCCCAAGCTTGCGAAGCTCGACTTCCGGGCTGAGGCTGCCTGCACCGATATCCCCGGCATGCAACGAGAGGGTTTTTTTTACTACAACACGCGTTTTGTGGATGGCTACACCAGCGCCGGAAATCTCTTGGGAAATTGGGTCGGCCGCCAAGGACTGGGTGTTTTGCTGCGCAGCACATATTGGCTCTCGCCCCAAAACACAATCACGCTGCAGTATCGTCAACAGACCGTGAGTCAGCAGTTTCTCGAGGGCGGCAACCTACACGATATCTCTGGCCAGGCGAAACTGTGGCTTCGTCCGAGTTTGATGCTGACGGGTACAGTTGCCTATCAGCGGTGGGACTTCCCAGCACTGGCCCCGACGGCGCGATCGCCGTTGATCTCTAGTTTTCAGCTCACGTACTGGCCGGGAAGATGACGGCATTTCCCCGCCTTGTCGAAGTTTGTGTGGCAGCTTGGGCCCAAGACTCAAGCAACTTGCCTGGAGGTGCGCACTAAGTGGAAGTTGATCGCACGAGTATGAATGATACCGAGCAGGACACGGTTTCCTCCCCGTCCACCGAGCCAGCGGTGAACTGGACTCCGCTGGTGGACAACGCCTCCCGACTCGTGGAAAACCTGCGTAGCCTCTTGCCTTGGCTGAGGCTGTTGTTCGCACGCCGTCGTGCCATGTACCGCATCATCGGCTTGGGGCTGTCGCTGTTCACGCTAATAGCCTTTCTCATCCCCAACCAATACCAAGGGGTCGCGCGCTTGATGCCGCCCAACTCCACTCCGGATTACTCCAGCATGATGCAAATGGCTTCCGGAGAAGAAGAAGGAGGGCTAGGCAGCCTTGTTGGCGCTAGTGGAATAGCGTCGCAGCTGCTTGGGATGAACACTCCGGGGCAGCTATTCATTGCCGTTCTAGGTAGCCGTACCGTCTCCGACCACATTAACAGCCGTTTCGACCTGATGAGAGTTTACGGTACCCGCTCTTCCGAGGACGCACGCAAGAGACTAGCGGCGGCGAGCCACTTTGATGAAGACAGCAAGACGGGTGTGGTAACCATCACGGTTGACGATGAGGATCCACGTCGCGCCGCCGACCTGGCCAAAGCCTATGTCGACGAACTGGGCGCCGTGATGGTCAACGTAAGCAGTTCATCAGCTCGACGCGAACGTTTGTTTCTTGAGGATCGGATCAAGCTGGCGGCGGCGGATCTGCAACAGACCGAGTCTGAATACAGCCGGTTCGCCACCCAGAGCGGTGCCTTGGATGTTCCCGAACAGGCCCGAGCCCTGGTTGGCGCGGCAGCGAACCTGGAAGGCGAGCTGATTGCCGCGCGGGCCGAGCTTCGCGGACTCGAGCAGATGTACACCGCCAAAGACGTGCACCTGCAGCAGGCGCGGGCGCGGGTCGGAGAACTTGAGCAGCAACTCCGCAGAGTGGCTGGTACCCGGCAAGGCGAGGACGCCAGCAGCTCGACCGTCCTTGATCATATGTCTTTTAGCCAGCTGCCCAAACTGAATCAGGCATGGTTGGATCTGTATCGTCGCATGAAGATTCAGGAGGCCGTCTATACAATGTTGACTCGCCAGTACGAGGTGGCTCGGGTTGCTGAAGCGCGATCCATCCCCAGTGTGCAGATGCTGGATGTCCCCGTCGTACCCAACCAGCGCTCCAAGCCCTCGCGTTTACTGATCGTTTTCGCCGGCTTCATTCTCTCGCTTCTCTGTGCGGCGGCCTGGGTTATCGGCGGCGAGCTCTGGTGGCGAGTCAGCGATGCGGATAGACGCACGCTTGCAGGTCTAGTCGAAGAGCTTCGCCTATGCACTCTATGTCGCTGGCGAGCGGAGCTGGATACGCGCTGCCACCGGATCTCCGGCGGGGCCCTTTCCGAGTGAACCGAATGATGACTGTCGGCATTATTGGCCCATGGAGGTAATCCATATGTCGGGATACGAGAAGGAGGTTCCACACGTGAGCAGATATTGGCTGGCGACTCTGCTCGCGCTACTCTGCGGTGTGCTGCTGGTGATCATCGATTCCCACTCTCGTCTGCCGCAGTTCCCAGCCGCCTGGGTCATCGGTTTCGCGTTGTTGCTTGGCATAGTCTCGCCGAAACCGATCGTTCGGTGGGCAACGATCTTGTGCGTGGCGCTGGCACTCGGCGGCTTGTTGCGAATTCCCACAGTCAACACCTATCTGCAAGGACTGCGCTGGCTGCATGGATGGGCACAGGCACTGGTTGCTGTGAAGCCCTATCAGTCCCCTTCGATCTCGCTGCTGGTACCCTTCGTGCCGGCGCTGGCCGCCGCCTACCTCGGACGCCGACTGCGACAGTTCCTGTCGCTGCTGGATCAGTGGAGTCGCTGGCCTTCCCCTGAGGGAGACCAAAATGCCCGCGGGCTGTAGTCGCGACGCGTGACAGTATTGCCGAACTGAATGGCCGAACAATTGGATAACTCACAGGGAAGTACAGCGGGCCTGAAGGCCAGGGCTCTCCGGGGCGGGGCCTACATCGTCGTGCGCCAGGGCTTCGGCATGGTCCTAAGCCTGATCGGCGTGTTGTTCGTGACTCGCGTGATCGGACCGACGGAGTACGGCGTGTTCGCGGCGACCTCTGGGATTGTCACGTTCATCGCGACAGTTGGGACGTGGGGCATCGACGTTTATCTCATACGCAAGCCGCAGCAGTTGGAGAAGCGGGAGTACGATTTAGGATTCACACTGCTGCTGGTGATTGGAGCGGTTTTTGCTACCGCAGTCGTTCTGGGGCATAAGCTGATATGTGGCGCGATTCACATGCCGGGAGCTTCCGGCATCACCATGGCTCTTGCGCTCTATATCCCGACTAACCTTCTGGCTCTTCCGGGTATCGTGCAACTCGACCGCGAGCTGCGCTTCAAGAGCGTGGCCTACAACGAGCTGATCAGTCAGGCATTGAACTATGTAGTCGGAGTGCCATTGGCGCTCGCGGGGGCAGGAGCGTGGGCGCCGGCCTCGGGCCTCTTGACTCAGCAAGTGGCGCTGCTAGTGTTGACCTACATCTCAACCGGGTTTCGCCCGAGCTTGGTGTGGGACAGAAAACTGGTTCGCGAGATGCTTGGCTATGGCCTGAGTTACTCGAGTTCGATTTGGGTTTGGCAACTCCGGACTCTTGTCAATCCCGTTCTTGTCGGGCGTTTTGCCGGCGCCGCGGCGGTGGGTAATGTGGCCCTCGCGATGCGCATAGTGGCCGTTCTTTCTTTCGCCAGATCGGCTACTTGGCGTGTAGCGATGGCGGCCCTGGCGAAGCTCGGTGAGAGCCGCGACAAGTTGCGCAAGAGCATTGAAGAGGGCATGCGGTTGCAGGCGCTAACGGTCGGGCTGCCGCTAGCAGTTTTCGCCTTGCTTGCGCCGTACGTAATCCCGCCGATCTTTGGCACGCGTTGGAACCTGGCGCTGCAAGTCTTTCCGTTCATCGCCATCGCCACGCTGGCCAACTGCATATTTAACCTGCACTCGTCAGTGCTGTATCTGTTGCAGAAGAACATGGATGTAACCTGGTTCCATGTGGTCCATGTTGCGATGTTTGCTCTTGCAACGATACTTTTCGTTCCGCCTTATGGCGCTATCGGCTACGGTTTCGCGGAGATTCTCGCGATCGGTTCCTACATTGTTATTCACGTTATGACGGTGAGGCTGGTTCGCAGTCCGAGTTACGCTTCCTCAGCCCTCTGGTTTGTGGTGGCTGCGTTTGCGGTTTTGGTAGCGGATCGTGCAGAGTACTTGCGGGTGCTTGCGGCTGTGATGCTGGTGATTCCGTTTCTCATTCCGCGCGAGAGATGTGAGATGGTGGGTTATGCGCGACTCCTGATTACCGGGAAGAGTGCTTGAGTGGTCCTACCCTCCCCTGCCTGTTTCGCAAATCATTGAAGAAGCTGAGCTTAATTTATTAGATTGTAGTCGGAGACGAACTAAGTAGCTGATAAAAAGACACTTAGACATGGTGACTGACTGTCTGAAAGAGATTACTGGCCACAGAATCGGTATCTACTCAGATTTTGGCAGTTTTGGAGCCGTAACCCAACATATGCGCTGGAACATACCTTCTGTTTTATCAGCAGCTTACGGGCAAGATAGCGTTCTGGGGTATTGACAGCGCGATGCAAGGTTCATGCGTTAGCAGAAGCAGGGGTTTTTGATGGCGGAGCCATTGGTAAGCATCCTCATTAATAACTACAATTACGGCCGTTTTCTGCGTGAGGCGATTGACAGCGCGCTGAACCAGACTTACCGGAACACGGAAGTGATTGTAGTGGACGACGGATCTACGGACGACTCGCGGGCGATCATCGCGAGTTATGGGGACAAGATCTTCCCAGTGCTGAAGGAGAACGGCGGACAGGCGTCGGCGTTCAACGCGGGGTTTGCGGCAAGCCGGGGGGAAATCATCTGCTTCCTAGACTCAGATGACGTCTGGCTGCCGACAAAGGTTCAGTCCGTGGTTCGAGCCGCCGATACGAGTCCAGATGCTGTGCTGATATACCATGGGTATCGACATGTTGATTCAGACAAGGTCCCCTTCGGGAAGTCGCTGCCCTTGAGCTTCCTGAACGGAGATGTCTCGGAGCGGGTGCGCCTGTCTGGCGGCTGTTGGCCGTTTCCGCCAACAAGCGGACTGGCCTTTCGCAGGACAGTTCTGAACTCTATAATGCCAATTCCAGAAAAACTCTTTCAGACTTGTGCTGACGCCTGTCTCGCGTATTCCATTCCTTTGCTCGGTCCTGTTGTGGGAATAAAAGAGGCTCTATGCCTGTACCGAATTCACGGATCCAACCTTTATACGAGTTTGGAAAATGGGGTCGGTCCTGCTAGCACCAAGAGCCTTAGGAGGATGGAACGGTACCAGATGTCTGTGGAGGGAGCCAATGAGGTGCTTGCGAGAATCGGGTCGGATAGGAAATTGGCGCTCACGGAGCATGTGTCGTATATCCGAGCGAAGTACACCGCAGGTGTTGCCGGGCGTCCGTCCTGGCTAGGTGTGAGTTGGAAGATCTTGAATATGCGCTCCGAGCCACGCCTGTTTGTGCGCTCGAAGACGCTTTTGAAGTTCTGGCTTGAGTTGTCGAGCACAAGGCCGGTCTTGTGACGCATTCCACGAAAGCGTCTGAAGAGTTCCCGAAGAACGCCGTGGAGTTGCGTGCCGCTCCTCAGCGACTCATGATCTTCCTGCTTTTGCTCGCGGCCGCAGGAGTCCCGAGTTGGACGGCCTCTCCCGCTGGTGCCGGTGATCAAGGTGACCTCATCGCGCAGTTTATCTGGTCTGTTCTTTACTTAGTCATTCTTGGCAGACTCCTTCCGAGATTGCGAGATTCCTACGTGATCGTAACCAGATCTAAACTGCCACTTCTCATCTCAGGGATTGCAGTACTGTCCACATTGTGGTCAGTGAATCCTGCCCTTACATTTCGGCGGGCGATGGCACTGTTCGGGACAACGCTCTGCGGCCTTTACTTGGGAACAGAATATTCGATGAGAGACCAACTTCGGTTGGTGGCAAAGGCGTTGGGTATAGCGGTGGTGTTGAGCTTCATCGCAGGGATAGGATTTCCGGAGATCGCACGAATGAGTGATTTCGGGGGAGCTTGGCGAGGAGTTTTCAATCACAAGAACACACTGGGACACATCATGGTGCTTAGCGCAGGCGTTTTCGTGATTTTGTGCAGGGATACAAGAACCAGTCGCGGGTCGACTGTAGCGTTCGCCGTGATGTCAGTTATTTTGGCCCTGCTTTCGCGTTCGGCGACCGCAGTATTTCTTTTGGGTTCCTTCTTCTTGCTTATGCTGCTATATACGGCGGTTATCAGAGGCGCAACGATCACAAGAATGCGGATATCGGTGTCTGTCGTTGTTGCTGCTGGGCTTGTGGCATTCGCAGTAAAGCACCTCCGCACACTGCTGGATTTAGTTGGACGTGACGCGACACTAAGTGGTCGAGCAGGAATTTGGCTGGTAGCCCTGCTTGCGATTATCAAACGGCCGTTCCTTGGATACGGATATGACGCGTATTGGAGTTGGCGCGGCACCGAGGTGGCAGGCAAGCTGATCAATTTTGAGGCAGTGCACGCACACAATGGCTATCTTCAAATGATGCTGGACATTGGCCTCTTAGGTTCTTCTCTGTTTGCGCTTATGTACTGCTTGTCACTGGTTCGCGCGTTCCGTTTGGCTATACGGCAGGATGTCGGTCACGGCCTCTGGCCTGTCTTCTTGTTACTCTACGGTTTGCTCTACAATCTCACTCTTCCCGGGTTCTTGGCTCGCAATCAGCTGTTCTGGATAATGATGGTAGCAGTCTATAGTTCGTTGAGCATTTCAGCTTCTCGCCAGTCGGCACCTTGCCCTCACAATTGAATCCCCTCAAAATGCGCAATCTACCAACGGTCATCATCTTCAACGATCAACTCTTGGGCCCATCCGAGACCTTCGTTCGTAGTCAATCGGAAGGATTGCGGATGTTTGTGCCTTACTATTTCGGTAGCCGCCGGGTTTCTGGAGTGGATCTGCCAGAAGACCGAATCGTAGTTTTGAACAGAGGAGGATTAGTCAACAGGCTGAAAGAGGTTCCGTTCAAGATTTGGGGCTTTTCTCCACATCTGAGTGCTAGCGCTAGGCGCGTAAACCCCGCCCTGATACATGCGCATTACGGGCCAAACGGGGTACGGGTTCTCCCACTCGCGAAGGCACTAGCCAAGCCTCTGCTGGTCACGTTCCATGGCTCTGACGCAAACATACAGGACCACTTTGCAAATAACCTGCATTATGGCCATAGGAAGTACATCCGGCAAAAGCACGTACTCATGCGCGAAGCACGTCTCTTCATTGCGGTGTCAGAGTTCATTCGCTCAAAGCTTATCGCGCAAGGTTTCCCCTCGGATCGAGTCATTACGCACTATATCGGGATTGATACTGAGTTGTTTCGAGCGGATCTGGCCGTGAAGAGGGAGTCTGTGGTGCTTTTTGTCGGCCGCTTGATAGAGAACAAGGGCGGAAAATACCTCATAAGAGCCATGTCCGAGGTACAGAAAGAAATGCCCGAGGTGGAACTTGTGGTTATTGGGGATGGCCCAGATCGTACGGAATTGATCGCCGAAGCGAAAACCAGGTTGCGCAGGTATCGATTTCTGGGTACGCAGTCTCACCATGTCGTCCGTCAGTGGATGAACCGTGCAAGGGTGGTGGCGCAGCCGAGCGTGACTCTGGAATCAGGTGCATCGGAGGGGTTGCCGATGGTTCTTTGTGAAGCGCTGGCGATGGGCACGCCGATTGTAAGCTCACACACAGCCGGAATTCCCGAGCTAGTCGTGGACAAAGAGTCTGGGCTTCTTGTACCTGAACGCCAGTGGCAGGCGCTTGCAGCGAACATCGCGATGTTGCTGAAACACGATGCGCTTTGGGACATGTTCAGCACGGCTGGCCGAAAAAGAGTTCAGACGGCTTTCAATCTGCAAAGACAATGTGAAAAGCTTGACGCTATTTATCAGGATGTTGTGGCAGAACAGTCGGCCACCGCTTTTCAAAGGGTTTAGGAACCGAGAAATGAAGAAATGTGACGGTCAGTTCCGTAGCAAGTTTTCGTGGAGTCCTTTGTGTTTGTTTTTCACAGCTCTCCTTGTCCTGACTGGCTGCAACGCATTGTCTCGACCAGTCAGTCTACCAAACGCGAGCACGCCGCTGGCAACGCCGACCTATGACGGTTCGGGACAGGGAATGCACCCCGGAATTGTCGCTTTTAGGTCCGAGTGGCATGGATACCGGTACTGGATGGCGATGACGCCGTACCCAAACGACAACAATCTACTCGAGAATCCCTCAATTCTGGCTTCACGGGACGGCATCACTTGGGTCATTCCCGCTGGCCTGAGCAATCCCGTTGCACCATTCCAACCGGTTCATCAGATGGACCCCGATCTGTTCTACGATGCGGCTTCGGGTCAGCTTTGGCTCTATTACATGCGAGGTGATACTCACGGCAATGCGGTCCTTCTGCGCCGAACATCTGCCGATGGTGTGAACTGGAGCGACGAGATCGTGCAGGCGACAGTTCCCTACAACACGATGGTTTCACCGGCGGTGGACAAAACCGATAGCACTTACAAGCTCTGGTCAGTGAATCCCGCCGCGGTAGGGTGCAATGCCGTCCAGACGCAGGTGGAATTGCGTTCCTCACCCGACTCCGTCAGTTGGTCCGCCGCGCAAGTAGTCAACTTGCGCCAGCCAGGCTTTGAGATCTGGCACCTCGAGGTGGCCTGGGTGGAAGCAAAGAAAGAATACTGGGCCGTGTATGCGGCCTACCCGGACGGCTCCAGTTGCGGCGGCACCTCGCTGTTTTTCGCCACCAGCAAAGATGGTTTGACCTGGACGACCTTTGCTCGTCCTCTCCTGTCTCCCGGGAACGGGTGGGATTCGAGCCAGGTTTACCGGGCTAGCTTTTTGTACGACGCAACCGAGGACATGCTGAAAGTGTGGTATTCGGCCCAACACTCGCATGTCTGGCACATCGGATATACGCAGAGAAACTACGCCGAACTGCTCAATTACCTGAACCAACGATAGTTGCCTGCACGAACCATAATGCGACCTGATTGTCCTCCGAAAAACGTCCTGATCGTGCAGGCCCAGATGAAGCAATACCGGGTGCCGTTCTTCACGCGGATTCATGAGGTGCTGCGGTCAGAGGGAATATCTCTGCGTGTGGCTTACAGTGACCCGCCATCGACGGAACTGTCGAAATGCGATCACGCCGACTTGCCGACTGAATTTGGCCTGAAAATCAAAGGCCATTGGGTCGCGCGGAACCGATTACTGTATCAGCCACTACTAACAGAAGTTTCGGACTCCGATCTGGTGGTTGTGGAGCAAGCGAATAAGCACATACTCAACCTGATCTTGAGGGCGAAAGCCGCATTCCGCCTTCGCAAACCGCTGGTTGCATTTTGGGGGCATGGGAAGAATCGACAGTCATCAACGAGCAGCTTTTCCGAACGGGTGAAGCGAAGTTCGGTTTCCTGGGTCGACTGGTGGTTCGCCTATACGAAGAGCGTTTCCCGATACCTGGTCGCAACCGGCTTTCCAGCCGAGAGGATAACGACCGTTTGCAATTCCGTTGACACTACGGACTTGCAGAGACAGTTGCGACATATCAATTGGAACGAAGTTCTATTGATGCGGAAAGCTCTTGCGATTCCGGAACATGCGCCCGTCGGGCTTTTTTGCGGTGCTCTGTACCCTCAGCGCCAGCTGGATCTTCTGCTCGACTCTGCCGCCAGGGTTCGCAAAAGCATCTCGAGCTTTCATCTTTTGATTGTTGGTGGAGGCCCAGAAGCCGAAAAGGCGAAAGCTGCCGAGCGGGCGCATAACTGGATTCACTATCTAGGCCCCCTGTTTGGCGGTGAAAAGGCCCTTTGCTTTCGAATGTCCGACATTTTCCTGATGCCGGGGCTTGTCGGGTTGGCAATTCTGGATTCATTTGCCGGTGCTTTGCCTTTCTTCACTACTGCAAGTTCCGCACACGGTCCTGAGATAGACTACCTGGACGATGGCGTGAATGGCTTCATGGTCGAGCCAAACGCCAGAGTTTACGCCGACACCGTTATCCGCGTGTTGCACGATCCGGCATTGCTGCAGTCACTGAAAGACGGAGCCGCGAGATCCGCAAACGCGTACACGATCGAAAATATGGCGGAGAACTTCCGGTCGGGAATCTGCAGCTGTTTGCAGCATGGCGGCAGCCGAAGTAAAGCACAATCAGCCTCATAGTCACATAGCGCGCGAGTCCCTGTACCAGCACCTCACTTAAGCAACCAGCATGAACTTCGATTTCGTGTCTATCTTGCGGGAAGTGCCTGCTCGATGAAAATTCTGCTACTTCATAATCGTTATCAACACTCCGGCGGAGAGGACGTCGTCGTCGAGCAAGAAAGGGCTATGCTGGCCGGTCGAGGGCATGACGTACGTTTGCTGGCTGCCAACAACGACGCCATCCAGGGAATGATCATGCGCCTGCGTACTGCAACCGAAGCTTTCTATTCGTTGAGTTCGAAGCGTCGTCTCGAGGCCGAGTTGCAGAATTTCGAACCTGACGTAGTACATGCGCACAACCTGTTTCCGGTACTGAGTCCCTCGGTACTCTACGCGTGCGCCCAGAGAAACGTCCCCGTGGTCCAGACGCTGCACAATTATCGTCTGCTTTGCCCAGCGGCGGCGCTGTTTCGGGACGGTTCTGTGTGCGAGCAGTGCCTCGGCCGGCGCTTTGCGTGGCCCGGTGTATGGCATGGTTGTTATCGGGGCAGCCGAATGGGCACCTTGGTTGTTGCCACGCTGCTTGCGTTCCACCGTGTCCTGGGAACCTCGGATAAGACGGTCGCGCGCTACATCACGCTAAGCGAGTTCGCGCGCCGCAAGTTGGGCAAGGGAGGATTGCCCGCCTTCAAGCTGTTGGTCAAGCCAAATTTCCTCGATCCAGATCCCGGTCCCGGCCAAGGTGAAGGCGGATATGTCCTGTTCGTGGGCCGACTCTCCCCGGAAAAAGGAATAGAAATATTGCTGCGAGCTTGGCGTCTCGGGGGGGCGGGGCTTCCACTGAAAATCGTGGGCAGCGGGCCGATGGAAGAGCAGTGTCGCGAGGCGGCGCACCAGAACCAGCTTATTGAATACTTGGGATCAAAGCCGCCTGATGAAGTGTACGCCCTGATGGGAAGCGCGCAAGCACTTGTGGTTCCCTCCCTCTGCTACGAAGGCCATCCCCGCACCATTGTAGAAGCGTTCAGTAAAGCGACTCCGGTGGTTGCCTCAAGGTTGGGCTCGGTTGAGGAACTGGTCGAGCACGGTCGCACCGGGTTGCATTTTACCGCCGGAGACAGCGATGCTCTGGCCGAGCGGATCAACTGGCTGGCAGCGCACGATGCTGAGGCAAAGCGCATGCGCATCGAAGCCCGACGCGAGTACGAGACCAAGTATACTGCTGACCGCAACTACCTTTTGCTGATCGAAGCGTATCAACAGGCGATTGCCGAATACCCAAGGCCTGCGGCTGAAAGCAGGAAACAGAAGTCCCGGTCCGGCTGGCACGCGGCGCACAACCAGCCCAGTTATCCGGGGTCTGCTGGCCTAAAGCATGCTCGGGCCAATGTGCTTGGAGTTGGCATCAGCGCGATCGATATGAACGAAGCCATTCGCCTTTCGGACGAACTCCTGCAGGGGACGGATAGTGGGTATGTGTGTGTAACCGGCGTCCATGGTGTCATGGAAGCGCAGTCGAACCCGGCCTTTGGCCGGATCCTGAATCGCTCCTTCTTGACCACACCAGATGGCATGCCAATGGTTTGGGTAGGCAAGCTGCAGGGCTTCGACATTATGCGCCGAGTGTATGGCCCGGATTATATGCTCGAATTGTGTCGGCTGTCGGTCAGCCGCGGATATCGACATTTCCTGTACGGCGGCAATGATGGGGTGGCGCAGCGTTTGGCGCTGGAGTTGACGGCGCGATTCCCCGGCTTAAACATTGTTGGGACCTATACTCCTCCGTTCCGGCCGCTCAACCCAACGGAAGAAAAGAATCTGCTCGCCAGTGTTGACCGGCTGCGCCCCGATGTTTTCTGGGTGGGGCTCAGTACCCCAAAACAAGAAGTGTTCATGGCGCAATACATCGATCGGCTGAACGTGAAGTTGATGGTTGGGGTCGGTGCTGCCTTCGACATTCATACCGGTGGGATTGCCGATGCACCCGCCTGGATGAAGAACTGCGGGTTGCAATGGCTGCACCGGTTAGCGCAAGAGCCTAGCCGGCTCTGGCGCCGATACCTGGTGAACAATCCTCGTTTCGCCTGGAACATCGGGCTACAACTGACCGGGTTACGCAGGTTCGATCAGCAATGATGCGGCTAAAACGCACTCTTATTTTCGAGCAGGAGTGGCATCGGCCCAATACTAACGCTGCCCTCTACAACAACGTGCGGTTGGTTCTGCCAGTCGCGGTATTGTACGAGGCCCAAAGTGCTCGGCACGGTCATCGAAGTCGATGCTTGGGAGCTGTTCCATGCAATCCATCCGACATAGTCTCCGCTCCGCGTCAGTCTGCAGAGCCATGTAGTGTCGACGTGAAATTCGCAGTACTCGATTTTTGCTCCCGTAAGCCATTGCTGCACAGTTGCGTAGGCAGTGGCGGGCTCCCGAGGCCCGATCCATGCGTCACTGGGGGTCCCGCATGAGGAGCCCCATAACGAGCCCCAATCGCAATTGTCGTACGCGTACCACATGAATCGCGACACACCAGTGGCAGCCTGAATAGTCTGATAACGCATGAGCCAGGCCGCCTGCTGCTCCTGAGTCTGGTTTTGAGCTCTGCCCCAACTTGCTTCGGTGTTCCAAAGTTCGAGATTCGCGAGCCCAAGCCGGTTTAGCGTGGTCCGCAAAGATTGGACTCCATCACGGATATTTTCGGGATTGTTTTCGTAGCCATAACCGTGAAAGCTCGCAATATCCGCGTACGGGTAGGGACTCAAAGCAGATCCCAGCCAGTGCTCCAGCCATCCTAGAGAGTTTGG
>JAEYQK010000081.1 GCA_023410055.1 Acidobacteriota bacterium | reverse complement strand
ACGTGCTGTTCCAAACAGGAAGCCCAGCACGAGCAAGTTGGTTCAGAGCTTAGGGCGGGCGCTTGCTAACGAGCTTGGCCAGATGGATATGCCGAAGGACGAACGTTAGTGGACGGTAAATCGCCATCTATCCACCTACCGAGTCAATCGACATACCAGAGAAAGTCAACTACCCCACCCTTCGCAACAGCGGCGAAGGATGGGGCACCCAGTGACCGCGAGTTCTGATGTTAACTTTACCGAAGCGCGGGCGAGACGCCCCCGCGACAGCCGCCGGGACGGCAGCGCTCCCCGTTGCGGTGTTGCTTGCTTCGTCCATAAAAAACGGAAGCGAAGCATTCAGCTCCGCTTCCGTGCTCATCGCCTGCACGTCTTAGAATGACAACCTCGCGCCGAATTGCAGGACACGCGGATCAGCTGCCGCGTTGATCTTGCCGAAGTTGGTCGGGTCGCCAACGCTCGTGTTCACACCGGTGTACTGTGTGTGGTTGAAGGTGTTGAACGACTCTGCGCGGAACTCGAAGCCCACTCTCTCGGTGAGCTGGAAGTTCTTGAACAGAGAGATGTTGAAGTTGTTGCGTCCGGGTCCGATCACCGATCCGCGAGGCGAATTGCCCCACGCCAGGGCTTGCGTCGTGGGATCATTCTGACGGAACGAGGAAGTGCTGAACCACTGATCTTTCAGCTTCGGATAGCTGACTTTACTGACTTGGAAGGCGTGGTTGTTGGTGCCGCCGCCGAAACCAAGGTTGTCCTGGCCGTTGTAGATCGTCAGGGGATTGCCGGAGCTGAACAGCGTCACGCCCGACAGTGTCCATCCGCTCAAGGCAGTTTTGGCGAACTTGTTATTCGACCGGCGGAAGAAGGGAATGCTGTAAACGTAGATGATGTTGACGACATGACGGCGGTCAAAGCCCGACGTGCCCCAGTTGTAGTTCTTGTCATAGGGGTTGTCGAGATTGTTCCAAAGTTCGCCGTCAACGAGGTCGAAGCCGTGCGCCCACGTCCACGTGCCGGTCAGGTTCATGTTGTGCCATGAGAAGGTCTTTGCGGTGAGTTGGAGCGAGTTGTAGTGTGAGTTGGCCGCGTTTTCAACGAGGTTGATGTTGCCCCAGCCCAGGTAAGGTCGGTAGAGGTTAGGGCTCTGATTGCTACCACTGCCGCAAGCGCTACCGCAAACCAGCAGGCGATTCGTGGTGTCACTTGGTAACAGACCGTTGACCTCGATCGTGTCCGTCTGGTGATAGGCCGTGTTGCCGACATAAGAGAGCGTGAGTACGGCCTTGCCACCGAGATCGTGCTGGATGCCAAGGCTGTACTGGATGGAGGTGGGAACATCGTGCTTCATCGTTGCGCCGGTGATGCCGGCGACCGCGTATGAGCCCGACGTTAAGCCCGTGTCCCAGGTAGTGTACGGATCGCTCAGGAGGATGCTGCCAACGCTCGGGTTGTAGCTGAACGGCACGTTGTTCACCATGTTGTACTGCTCGTTGCCTGCTGTCCGTTCGTAGGACATGCCGAGCCCGCCACGCAGAACAGTACCCCGACCGGTCATGTCATAAGCAAAGCCGACGCGCGGAGCGAAGGTCTTCCACGTGTTGTCGAACATGCCTTTCGGAACGCCGTTCTGTCCCGCGATTCCGATGCCATTCATGTAGAAGTTCACACTCGACAGCGGAATGCCGGACACATGCCTGAATCCAGGTCCGTTCGGATCGAGCGAGTTGGGGTTGAGCATCGTTGCCGCTTGCGTCGGATCCCACAGCTCAGGATAGAAGTTCGAGAGCCGGCCATTCGTGTCGTACGCAGGAGGTATACCTTCCCAACGAACGCCCAGGTTGAGGGTCAACTTCCTGGTGATCTTCCAGTCGTCGATGGCATAGAGGCCATAGGTTTTGGCGGCGATATTGACCGCGTCATAATAGGCAGGTTGTCCATAGCTGCTGGCGTAACCAAGCAGGAAGTCCAGATAACCCAAGTCGGTGGCTGCTCCACCGAAGCCCCAGTTTCCACCGATGTTGGCGTCGGCGTACTGGTTCTTCTTGTTCCACATGAAGCTGCCGCCGAAACGGAAAGTGTGCGCGCCACGACTCCAGGAAACGTTGTCTTTGAATTGGTAGCTGCGCCATCTGTTCGTCCAGGGATAGCGGCCGAGATCGTAGTTCATGCCGAAAGTGCCACTGTTTCCACCGCCGACGTTGACGCTTGGCATCTTGTCGTTTTTGTTGACCGAGCTAAAGAACTGCGGCGCAGTCCAGCCCGAGAAGATCGTATAAGCAACGTTTGAGCCGGCGTTGGCATTGATTGCCGGATCGATGCTGAGGTTGTTTCCGTTGGTGTTGAACGTAACCTCGTTCAACAGCGTCGGGCTGACGGCCCAAGTGGCGCTCACGACACCGGACCAGGAAGGAACCTTCGCGTCTGTTCCAATCATTGGGTAGGTCGCGCCGCCCCACAGCGGAGTCGCGAGATGCTCCATGCCGCTGTCCCAGATCAGGTGGCCCATCACCGTCCACTTGTCGGTAAACTGACGATCGATGCGGAGAGCTTCTTCGCGGTAGATGTCGCGCTTGCTGGCGTCAGCGTAGTAAGAAGGCTGTCCGGTGGAAGTTGTGAAGTTGGCTCTCGGGAAAATGCCCGTCGAAAGGAAACTCCTGGCTATGTTGCTTCCGGCGTTCCCGGTGAAGAGAGCCGTCGGAATGGCTGCGGCGTCGATGGTTGCGCCCGGAGTGTAAGTAGTTAGCCCGTACGCATTCATCCACCTCTGCTGCTCAGATGCCGACAGACTTGCTGGCATATGAATCGTTTTGCCAGAGGCGAGTAAGCCGCTGAGATCCATGGTTGGAGCAGAGAAATCCTGTTGCGCGGCCGTGAGTGCCCGGTTGTTGCTGGTGCTGCCCTGTTTCAGACGGCGCCATTCCATGTTGTAGAAGAAGAAAGTCTTTTGGTTCTTCGCCCTCGGGTTCAGCGGGCCTCCGATGTTGAAGCCGAACGTGTTGTAACGCATTACACTCTTCTGCGCGTCCCAAGGTGTTGTGGTGTTCTTTGACATCCAGGAGAAGGCGTTGAAGGCGTCGTTGCGGTTGTACTCCCAGCCGGAACCATGGTATTTCGTGGTGCCCTGCTTGAGAGCCATCGTGATGATGCCGCCTGAGGCGTTGCCCAGATCGGCGCTGTAGTTGCCGGTTGTGACCTTGAACTCCTGGATCGCGTCCTGCGATGGGGCAACGAGCATGATGCCGCCACCGCCACGGTCATAAGCTTCACCACCATCGATGATCCAGTTATTGTGGTCAGAGCGCTGGCCGTTAAATGTCACGCTGCGGTTTTGGTACTGCGCCACCGGAACGTCGAAGTCTGGCATCTGCGATGCCGCACCGGGTACGAGTGACGTCAACTGCGTCAGATTGCGTCCGTTGGTTGAGAGTTGCGAGATCTGCGTGTCGGTAACCGTCTGGCTGACATCATTGGTCTCCGACTGGACCTGGAGCGCGTTGGCTTCGACCGTAATGGACTCTGTATAACCACCACCCCGCGGAACCACGGCTGCCAGCTGTGTCATGTTTGCCGCATTCGTTGCTGGCTGCGTCGCTTGCTGCGACCACTGGGCTTCGTGCCGCACGCCTGCGGGTAACTCGACGGGTACGTCGACTCGTTTCGGCTGGCCGTCGTCAGTCATCGCTTCTTCTATGACCGCGACGAAAGACGTGAACTGAGTCATGAGGTTGAAGTCCAAGCCGAGCTGGGTGATCTGATCGCGAACATCGCTCCGCATCGTTCCGCTTTGCAGTCCGGTCCAATCTTGTGACATGAGGTCATCGATCTTGTCTCGTGCCCAGAGCTTCGGTAGCGCGGCGTTATTCTCCTCTATCGAGGGCAAGTTGATAGGGATGTCGCGTGAATACACGGTGCCGGCACGTTTCGCCTTCAGACGTAATGTTCCGGTCGCAGGGCCAGTGTATCGCCCAGTGATGATGACCGGCCTCGCGCTGAAGAGATCGCGAATCTGCTTCGGATATATATCGGTAACGGGTAGCGAACCGAAGTCCAACGAGATGTCGGTTAGCAACGGAGCCCGCAACCGTTCATAGAGACGATCAGCGGCTTCCTGCGCTTCCTTCTCATCCATCTTGGCGGAAACGTATTCGACCTCTCCGCGGCTCGCTTTTGCCATGCCGTCCAGCAGGAAGCGATTGACGCTCGAGCCGATGCCGTAGGAGAAGACGCGGGCGTTAGGATGCTTCTGAATTTCGCCGATGATATCCATGTCGTTGCCGACGTATCCATCGGTCAAAAAGACGACGATGCGAACGTGATCTTGCGCGTCGGACGGCGCAAGCGCGGCGCGAATGGCTTTCATCATTTCAGTTCCGCCACCGCCATAGTTCCCTTCGATGAACTTCCTCGCTTTCGCCAGGTTGTCCTCGGTCGGATTCACCGGCTCATGGAACAAAATTGCGGTATCGCCGGAGAATCTTATGATGTTGAACGTATCCCCCGGATAGAGCCCGTTGAGTGCGTTGAGCATCAGTCGCTTGGACTTCTCAATCGGGAAACCGCTCATCGAGCCCGAACTGTCCATGACGAAGACCAGTTCTTTTGGCGTCACGTCACTGTTGGTGAAGCGCTCCGGAGGCTGAATGATCAGCGAGAAGAAACCGTTTGTTTTGTCCTGGGCCTGCCCGGTTTGCGATCGTACCGGCGCCGCATGCGTCAATAGACCTTCCACGATCTGGGGGCCGGCGACGGTGTAGCGGAAGACGAAATCTTTGTTCGGGATCTCGGCCATATTGCGTAGACGAACGAACGCCGAACTCGCTCCCGTACGCTCGACGTCAATCTCGTGAGTCGGTGAACGCATGTCGTAAACGGGGACTCCCGCATCCAGCATTAGCGCTATCGAGATGTCGTGCCCGGCGCGCATTCCTGCGGGCGCCATGAGCGGAGTTATCTTCGAGGCGTCCGGCACTTGCGTCGTATCGGGTGAGAAGCCTGTGCTTTGCGCTCCCGTCGGTGCGCCCGGTATGTATCGCGGGCCCACAACCGTCGGGAACGAGAACTCGTAGGTGCCGTCTTCATACTTAAGCCGCACAAGAAAAGCGATCGTCACGCGCACGGCCGTTTGTGGCGGAATGTTGCCCACCGCCTGCGTGAAGATGTTCGGACGTTGCTGGTCCAACAACGCCGCGACTTGCCCTTTTGAGATTGCTGCCTGGTAAATCTTTGCGGCCTCTTCACGCTTCTTGATCACGCCGCGGACAATACGACTGCCCACTTGTATCGTCATCTCGTCCACGGCCGCATCTTGCGGAAGTGGAAATGTATAGACTGCTTCGATCTTTTCGGACGACGTGTTCTCAAAATCTTGCGTGACGACCACGCGCGCCATGAATCCGCTGATACCAGTGGCAACATCAGTGTGCTTCAGAGGACAGGACCCTTCAGCTTTGCCACCTTTGCCGAGGATCGTAAGTGCGCCAGCACTGGCAATCGAGGGCTCTTGGCCAGACAGAACGGTGGTGGCGAATAGCAGTCCTAATAAAAGTGCAACAGCAACGAGTGAACGCAACTCTCTCAACATTGAACGCTCTCCCCATGCGGCCAGTACGGCAATCGGCCAGATTGAATTCAATGGAGGACGGTCGGGATCGCGTGCCATATCGATGGCTGAACTCAGTTGGTTCGCTGCCCCTTGCCTCCGAGTGATGAACGCTCGCGTTCTGAGTTCTTGCATCAGCGTTCGCGTTTTTTTTTGCGATTCGTGGTGGAACTTGTGGACGAATGCGCCGAGGCGGGTGGTTACGCCGCTGTTGTGAGTCACGAAGTCGGGGGATATGGGCGCGGTCTGAAACGTGCCATCGCTCGCTGTAAACTATGTCCGATGAGATCGGTCATAGTAGGGACGGCGGGGCACATCGATCACGGCAAGACGGCGCTTGTGAAAGCGCTGACTGGCATTGATGCCGACCGGTTGGCGGAAGAGAAGCGTCGCGGGATCACGATCGACATTGGCTTCGCGCATCTTGAGCTGGCGGGTGCAGGCGGCGAGCCGATCCGGTTTGGCTTCGTCGATGTGCCGGGGCACGAGCGGTTTGTGCGCAACATGCTGGCGGGTGTGGGCGGCATCGACTTGGTTGTGCTGGTGATCTCCGCCGATGAGGGTATTAAGCCGCAGACGCGCGAGCACTTCGATATCTGCCGACTACTGTCGATACAGCGAGGCATCACTGTTTTGACGAAATCTGATTTGGTCGATAACGAGACGCTTGAGGTGGTGCGGCTGGAAGTCGAAGACTATCTGCGCGGAACGTTTCTCGATCCCTCTGGCGAGGAAAAGACGTTCTCGCGACAGCCGGCCGGAGGCCAGCGCTCCACCGGAGTTGGCGAGGAGAAGAGGTCACGCGCACCAATCGTTCCCGTCAGCTCGCTCACGGGTGCGGGGCTGGATCGGCTCAAGTGCGAACTGACAAAGCTTGCGATGGAAATCCCGCCGAAAGACTCGCAGGCCGTCTTTCGTCTACCAATTGACCGCGTGTTCACCATGCGCGGCTTCGGAACGGTGGTTACCGGAACGCTGATCGCGGGAACCGTGCGGCTTGAAGATGAGGTCGAGGTGTTTTCCACTGGGCGTCGGGTTCGCGTGCGCGGAATACAAGTGCACGGCGAGAGTGCCAAACAGGCACAGGCAGGGCAGCGGACGGCGCTGAATTTGGCGGGCGTCACGACGGAAGACCTTGCGCGTGGCATGGTGCTGGCACCGCCGGGAATGTTTTCCGCCACGCGAGTGATTGACGTGCAGTTGAACCTGCTGCCGTCGGCGAAGCCGCTGAAAAACCGCGCGCGTGTGCATATGCATGTGCAGACGGCGGAGACGATTGCGACGGTCAAGTTGCTAGATCGCAGTGAGGTGTTGCGTCCGGGAGAGAAGGCTTGGGCGCGGCTGACGCTGGATGAGTCCGTGCTGCTTGTGCCGGGAGATCGGTTTATCATCCGACAGTTTTCGCCCGTAGTGACGATTGGCGGCGGTGTTGTGCTGGATACGCGACCGATGCGGAATCCCAGCGCTGACTTTGCGTTTGATCGCTTCCTGCCGCTGATGCTTGCGGGCGATCAAGAGGAAGTTCTGCAGCAGCGCGTTGCACGACGCGGGCTCGGCGGCCTCGCGGTTCAGGACGCCGTTGGCGAAACAGGCTGGACGCGGTCGGCCGTGGAGAGCACCGTGGACGGGCTGGTCAAAAGCAAACGCCTCGTGCGAGCAGGCGACACTCTGGTCGCTTATGTGGCTTACGACGGACTCAAGACTGGCCTCACCTCGCAGTTGGAAAAACAGCTTGATCAATCGCGCTTGAGCGGTGGCGTCGGGAAAGAGCAGTTGCGCGACAGGCACACGGATACGGCAGTGTTTGAGGCGGTTGTGGCAGAGTTGGTGAAAGCCGGGAAGCTTGAAGTGAGTGGTGACCTGGTGCGGCTTCCGGGAAAAGGCGTGCAGCTTCGCGACGAAGAGGCCGAGGCGAAGAAGGTCATCGAGCAGGCATTCTCTCAGGCGGGATTGAAAGTGCCAGCGCTGAAGGAGGTTCTTGCGGGACTCAAGGTGGACCGTGTCCGCGCGCAGAAGATCGTCACCTTATTATTGCGCGATAGGGTGCTCGTGAAGGTGTCGGACGAACTGGTGTTTCATCGAGACGCGCTGGAAGCATTGAAACGAAGTCTGGCCGAGTACAAGACGAAGTCGCGGACCATCGATGTGGCGAAGTTCAAGGATTTGACGGGAGTGAGCCGGAAGTACGCGATACCGCTGCTCGAGTATCTCGACCGCGAACGGGTGACGCGGCGTGTGGGGGATGCGAGAGAGATACTGTGAAAACACAGAACTGCAGCATCACCCCGCTCAAGCCAACTTCGGGCTTGAACGGGGCACCAAGCAGGCAACGCTTCGATACTCTTTTGTAATCATCTGGTTAGAGATAGAGGCCGTCCCGAGACACAGCGAACCCCAAAGTAACCGGGACGAGTTGAGGTGCAGGTGCGGATTGGCCCGAAGGGGACTTGACGTGTAAAATCGGTACAGCGTGTCTCCTGGAAATTGGACGGCCTCGTCTTCCCCCAAGAAGGGGCCTCAAATACGTATTTCGGGCAGCGCTATGCCGAACGCCGAATGGAAACAATCATGAAACGAGTAGCATTAGCCGGCCTTTTATTCAGCCTGTTCTCGATCGCAGCCTTCGCAGGCGATACCGTGGTCGAAGAGATCGTCGCGCGCGTAAATAATTCGATCATTACGAATTCGGAGCTCCAACGTATGAAGGAGCAGACGCTGAACGAAGCCCGGCAGCAAACGCAGGGCGCTCCTGACGCCGATGCTCGCGTGGCCGAGGCCGAGAAGAACGTTTTGCGCGATTTGATTGACCAGCAGTTACTGATTCAGAAGGCCTCCGATCTCGGTATCAGCGCGGACACGGACGTTGTGAAGCGTCTGGACGAAATCCGCAAGCAGATGAAGCTGCCCGACATGGAATCTGTGGAGCGCGAAGCGGCCAAGCAAGGCGTCTCGTTCGAGGACTTCAAGCAGAACATTAGGAACGGCATTCTGACGCGCGAGGTGATCCAGCGGGAAGTCGGGTCGCAGATCAAGATCACGAGCGAAGACGTAAAGAAATTTTACGACGAGCACAAAGCCGAGATGGACCAACCGGAGCAGGTCAGGCTGAGCGAGATCCTGATCTCGACCGAGATCAAGAACGCGAAGCCGGGGGAATCGACTGAGGCGACTCCGGAACAGATAGCAGCCGCCGAAAAGAAGGCAAACGACATCTACGCGCAGCTGAAGGCCGGGGCGAAGTTCGAAGAGATCGCGAAGAAGTCCTCCGATGGTCCGACGGCTTCCGATGACGGCGATCTTCAGTACTTCAAGCGAGGGACGCTTTCGAAGCAGCTGGAAGACACTGTATTTGCGATGAAGGCCGGCGAGTTTACAGAGCCGATTCGTACGAAGCAGGGTTTCGACATCCTGAAAGTTACGGAGCACATCGCGGCGGGCGTTCCTCCACTGAAGCAAGTCGAGGCTCGCATTCAGGACGCGCTCGCCATGGAGAGACTCCAGCCGCTGCTTCGCGCATACATGACGAAATTGCGTGAAGAGGCGTTCATCGATATCAAGCCGGGTTATGTTGATGCCGGCGCAAGCCCCAACCAGACGAAGCCGGTGTTCACGACCGTGGCCGATGACGCCAAGGCGAAGGAACTGAAGAACAAGAAGCACAAGAAGTTCGGCATTTTCTAGATCATCATCAATAACAAGATCGGGCGCGGCCTTCGCGGTCGCGCTTTTTGTCTGTGAATGCGCGGTTTTCACGGCTAATTCGCGAATGGGTGCGTTACTATTGAGCCAGCTAGTCACCTCTGAGCTGGACCGGAACTGATGAAGGATTTCTACGTAAAAGACGCTGCGGCGTTTGAGAATAAGATCGTTACCACTTCGTTCGTCGTGAGCGCGAAGCAGATCAAGCCGAAAAAGTCTGGCGATCCGTATCTGGCGTTGACACTGTGCGATCGTACCGGACAGATCGACGCCAAGATGTGGGACAACGTCGCCGACGTGATCAGCGAGTTCGATCAGGACGACTTCGTCAAGATCCGCGGCTTGATCAACAAGTACAACGGCCGGTTCCAGGTGACGATCTATAAGCTGCGGCGGATGGGCGAGTCGGAAGTCGATTTCGCCGACTACCTGCCGATGTGTCCGCGAGATATCGAAGAGTTGTGGCGCACGCTGGGCAGCTACGTAGCGGGATTCCAGAACGCGCATCTGAAGGCGCTGCTCGAAGCGTTTATGAACGACGCCGAGATCGCGAAGGCCTACAAGACGGCTCCGGCGGCAAAGAGCCTCCATCATGCGTACATCGGCGGACTGCTCGATCACGTTGTTTCCGTCCTCAGGCTCTCCGATCTGACCTGCCAGAATTACCCGCAAGTCGATAAAGACCTGCTGATGACGGGCGTCTTTCTGCACGACATCGGCAAGATCCACGAATTGAGCTGGGCACGATCTTTTTCCTACACGACCCGAGGGCAGTTGCTGGGGCACATGATCATCGAATTGGAAATGCTCCAGGCGAAGCTGAAGAACTTGCCCGACTTCCCAGCCGAGTTGAAGAACCTGATCGAACACATGATCATCAGCCATCACGGCCAATATGAGTTCGGATCGCCGAAGCTGCCGATGTTTCCGGAAGCAATGATGCTCCACTACCTCGACGACCTCGACTCGAAGATGGAGAGCATGAGGGCACAGTTCGAGCGCGAAGCCGGACTGGCCGATGCTTGGACGGGATATAACCCTTCGATGGGGCGTCCGCTGCTGAACTCGCATAAGTATCTGACGAAGACGAATGATGAGAAGCAGGAGTCCGAACCAGAGACGGGTGCTGTTGCAGCGGTGGCGGGAGACGGCGATCTGTTGTGATCGTAACCCGCTCAAGCCAAAGGCGGGCTTGAACGGGCCACATCGAGCTCAAGATTCGGGCTTGAACGGGGCACCGAGACGATACTGATTCACCATAAAGATGAGTAAGACTGCGACATTATTAATCCATTGTCCTGACCGCCCGGGCATCGTTGCCGGGATCTCGAACTTCTTGTTCCTGCATGGCGCGAACATTCTGCACGCGGACCAGCATCAGGACAATGAGCGCGGTTTGTTTTTCATGCGTGTTGAGTTCGAGCTGGCGAAGTTCACGCTCGACCAGGCAGCGTTTCGCAAAGAGTTCGGTGAGCTGGCTGCCAGTTTCGAGATGAAGTGGCGCATTGCCTACTCGGCCCAGCGGCCGGCAATGGTGGTGTTCGTTTCCCAGTATCTCCACTGTCTTGTTGATCTTCTTTACAGGCACAAACTCGGCGAGCTGCCGTGCACGATCCCGGCGATCATCAGCAACCATCGGGACGCCGAGGAGTTGGCGGCATTCTACGGTATTCCCTTCCATCATCTTCCGGTGAACGGAAGCAACAAGTGCGAGGTGGAAGCCGCGCAGCTTGCAGTGCTCGATCAATGTAATGCAGAACTGGTCGTGCTCGCGCGTTACATGCAGATTCTTTCGCCGGAATTCGTCGGGCGCTATCCGCAGCGAATCATCAACGTGCATCATTCGTTTCTGCCGGCCTTTAGTGGCGCGCGGCCATACCACGCGGCGCACGAACGCGGAGTGAAATTGATCGGCGCGACCAGCCATTACGTCACGGAAGTCCTCGACGAAGGGCCGATCATCGAGCAGGACGTAGTACGTGTATCGCATCGCGATCAGGTTGAGGACCTCGTCCAGAAGGGCCGCGACATGGAGCGCATGGTGCTCTCGCGCGCCGTCAAGTGGCACTTGGAAAATCGGATCCTGCATTACGAGAGCAAGACGGTCGTATTTGACTAGGCAGCAATCGCTCTTCTTCAAATTGAAACGCTCGCCCACGCCAACTTCCGGTGCTAAACTAAGCCGCCAGCTCCTTACACCTTCGGAGGTTTCGCATGTCGCGCAGCGCCAAAGCTGTCCTGTTCGTCCTTGTGATGCTTGCTATTCCCGCCCTCAGCAATGCCCAGTTCGTCGACAACTTTGACGGCCCGAAAGTAGAAGGCTGGTTCACCATACTGGGCGATGGTTCCGCCAAGCTGGACCTGGTGCAGAAGGACGGCTTCCTGCGTATGGCGGTTGACGGCACCGGCGACAAATACGGTGTCTACTACACGCTCATCAAGCGCGACATTACTCGCTCGCTCGACATGGAAAAGCTGAAGGACCCGGCTTACGAATTGCGCGTTGAAGCCCGCGTTCGTACCAGCGCCGCGCCCCGCCGCGTCAACTTCATGCTCAATACGAGTCGCACGACGAACTTCCACGAGCACTTGCGCGAGTACTACATTGAGACGCCGAACGAGTGGCAAACGATCAGCTTCACGACGAAGAACTTCGACGCCAAGCCGGGTGACACGGTGTTTGTCCAGTTCTGCGCGACAGATTTTGGCCCCGGCAAGTACGACGTTGATCTCGACTATTACCGCGCTGACGTGGTCCGCCGCGATACCGCCAAGCCAGACCTTGGCGAGCCACTCATCGTGCATCCGCCCGTGCCGGATGTCGCAACTTTTTCGCAGCATCTTGGCGTCGCGCACGACAGCGCTATCAACGTTGATTTTCCGGAAGTCAACTTCAATGACTGGCACGCGCAGGACCAGTCCGGGGCGCAGCGCGTACTGACCGTCAATGGCAATCAATGGGTCGTGATGCGATGGGATCTCGATAAGTACAAGGGCAAGAAAGCCGCCGGAGCCGGCATCCTCGAACTGACGACATTCTCCGTGCCGCTAGGCGGCAAGTACATCGAGCGGTTTGGCGAAGACCTGGGCGTGGAATTCGGCATGATTCACGTGATCGAAATTCTCGGCGGCGACCCGGCATGGGACCAGGAAAAGGTCACCTACACCAGCCTCACGCGTGGCGCCAAGTACGCCGACGTCTTCAACGAACAGATGATCATTGACCTCCCGCTGGCCGAAAAGCCCGGCGAAAAGAGCTACTACACCATTCCCCGTCCGGTCATGCAGCGCCTGCTGGAAGGGAAGACCAAGGGCCTTCTGATTCGACCTCTAGGCTCGATCGACGCGACCGTGTTCGCCTCGGAAGATGCAGGCGGACGAGGGCCGAAGCTGCACTTTAATGTGGTGGAGTGAACATCAGAACTTGAACACGACCTCGGCTCGATACGGCCGCGGCTGACCATTTTCCATGTAGGGGCTGAAGTGCCATTGCGCCATTGCCTTGCGGCACACACTCGTCAGCGCGGGGGGACCATCAGCGGCAATCACTTCGTAAACGTTGCCTTCAAAATCCACCGCAATCCGTAGTGTCTTTGTCGTACCGGCGGGAACCGTGCCCGGCGCAACAGTCGGTTCGACGGCATTCGTCACCAGCTTGCGGACTTCCGCGTCCTTTAGCGGCCCAGCAGGTCCGTACGCACGCGTGTTGAGAGTGAAGCTCAAAATCGACTCGGCTTGCACAGGTTTGCCGTCTTTGACGAACGGCTTGAATTTCCATTTCATGATCTGACTGATCGCCGACTCGTTCGAGCGCTCGTTCGCAGTTGCGATCGGCAAGACCTCGCGAACACGTCCGGTACAATCGACCGACACATAAAAACTCGCAGGGCCGGTCGTAGCTCCATCTAGCACCTGAGGCCATATGATCTCCGAGCTTTCACTCGCGTTCTTGCGGAAATCTTCTTCGGACACCGCTATGCTCTGCAGAAGCCGACCATCGCCTTGCTTTGATTCAGGTACTTGAAAGAGGCTCGCATCTGGATGCTTCAACTCTTTAAGTTCAACTATTTTTGCTGTTACTGAGTAGCCGGGATCGATCCGGTGGGACAACAAATGCGCAATCCTCTTCCCATCAAAGTCTCGATATTCCATGAATGTAACCGAGTGTCCGGCAGTCTCCACTGTCTCTTGCAGCCCAAACGGACCCATTCCACAGACACTAGGGCCGAAACATGTACGCCCTGATTCACTGGAGGCACCGTTCGCCTTCGTGTATGCATGATCGCCTTGTCTGAAGGCGCTGAGTATCTTCTCTGGATCCACCATGGCATTGGCCAGTGTTTGCAACCAGAGCGGAAAATAATCTTCTGAGTCCTGTTCGGAAATCCGATCGCCATTGACGACTACTGTCTGAGAGAATTCTTCAGTCGTGATGGTTCGGCGCCACTTATCAGGCGCCATCCAATAAATCTCGATCTCACCCTTATTTGGCTCGCCTTGAGCTGCGATGGTCGCTTTCAGGTGGAAGGGCGTGCTCCCCGGAGCAACGAGAGTGCCCTGCACGACGGGTGGCTGAGCATAGTCCGACGCAGCAAGTTTCGCGGAAACCAACCCGACTGCGACTAACAGCGCTATTGAGGTTCCTAATGCAATCAGAGTCTTCACGGCGACGCTCCTTTAGCAGCCCAGTTCTGTTTCTCTGGAAATTCGCCGCCCATCGTAGCACAATCGTTGTCCCGGACTGAGACGAGACTACGATGGTGGCTTTCTTTAGGAAACACAAGATTGCAGCGGTGCTGGCGGGAATCGCCTTTGCGGTCCTCCTCATCGCCGCTTGGGTGTGGGCTGCCCCGATTCGGGGGAGGCTGGCGGCGCACTACGACATCGCACGCGGACATTACCGCCAGCTGACCTATGGTCTGCCGGTGGAATGGCTCCCCGAATACCGGGAATTGTTGAAGAGACGCTACAGGGTGGATTGCATAGCTGTTGCGGGCTGTACCATTTCACCGGGTCTGATTTCCTACGTAGAGGGCTACAACGCGGTAAGCACAGCAGCCGTTAACAAACATTTCGGCCACGATGTTTTCAATGAGTGCGCAAGGGACGCTCAAAGGAGTTGGAATGCTCGCCAGCCAATGGAACAAATGTTTCCAAACGCGCCTCAGAAAACAAAGAGTGCAGATTGTTTTCGAGCTTTCTCCCACAGAACGTCGGTGCACCAAGTAGTTCAGGCATGTGGCCGTCCCGGCGAAGATCCGTGCAGTGGGTTGTTCTGTTTTGTGTGGCATCTCGACGACGGCAACACTATTGTGATCGGTACTCCGTACTTGGAGCGGATTGATCGGGTGACCCTGACGGACAAGTCGGGGAAACAGAGTTCGCTGTTGCAGAATGAGTGGAACGCAAGTGTCCCTCCAACGACTCTACGACACGCTCAATAGGGCTTGGACTGCGCAGGTTCTTTTCCGCGCGTGGCGTGGTGGTGATGTGGAGCGAGATCCGCTGGGTATGGCTTCCGACGGCAATTACTTTTCTCGGCGCGATCGCCTGGCGGCTTCGGACGCAGCGCAGTTCTGAAGCCTGATCAGAGAGAGTTCACGCTTATTGCGTGATGTCGGGCGTTGAGAACGCTCAAATGGTCGGGAGCAGCACTGGACGGCCTGGATTTTCCCCACCACTCCACGCATGGCGGCAAGATGCCGCCAACAACAGCCGCCGCGATGGCGGCGCTTCCAGACTCGCCATGAATCTTTTCCGTGTAAACAACATCTGTTGTAACAGATAGTTTGTGCGGGCCAGTAGGAGGGTCACATGTCGCTTCGACCGGTAAGAGAGATCATTCAGACCAAGCCAACGTTGGAAGGCGCGGGAGTAAAACTCCAGCGCGCGTTTGGATTCGGGAAGACAAAGGAGTTCGATCCGTTTCTGTTGCTGGACGATTTTCGCAACGAGAATCCGGAGGACTACCTGAAGGGATTTCCGTGGCATCCGCATCGGGGGATCGAGACGATCACGTATGTACTGGCGGGATCGGTCGAGCATGGCGACAGTCTTGGCAACAAGGGCAAGATGACGGCCGGCGACGTTCAGTGGATGACCGCAGGCAGCGGCATCCTGCATCAGGAGATGCCGAAGGGCGATGCCGTGGGGCGCATGCACGGCTTCCAGCTTTGGGCCAATCTGCCAGCGGCGTTAAAGATGACGGACCCGCGCTACCAGGACATACCGTCGAGCGCGATTCCCGAGATCACGGACGACGACGGCACGCACGTCCGCGTGATCTGCGGCGAGTTCTGGGGGAAGAGAGGTCCGGTCGAGGGCGTTGCGGCTGATCCGAACTATATCGACGTGAGTGTTGCGCCGGGTAAGCGCAAACGGCTGAAGGTCGAGACCGATCGGACGGCTTTCGCCTATGTGTTCGCCGGGTCGGGCACGTTCCGCGACGCTTCGGAGCCGCGTGCGGTGCTTACCGAGCACACGGAGAAGCCGGAAGCGACGCCGGTTTACGATGCACGGAATCACTCGCTTGTGCTCTTCGACCGGGGTGATGAGATCGTGGTGCAGGCCGGAGAGGAAGGAATTCGGTTCCTGCTGGTTTCGGGCAAGCCGATCGAAGAGCCTGTCGCGTGGTACGGGCCGATCGTGATGAACTCGCAGGGGCAGTTGAAGCAGGCCATGATCGAGCTCCAGGAAGGCACGTTCATCAAGCATCGGTGAGACAAGACCCACCCTTCGCTGCGCGAAGGATGGGGCACCCTCTCGTACCCTCTCGGAAACAAACATGAAACCAAAGTAGGCGGAGACGGAATCCAATGGTGCGAGCGTTCTTATGGCACTTCACACCGTCTCCGTCCGCAAACCGAACAAGGCCATGGTGGCCGTTCGAATCGTTGTGATCACCGTTGTAATCACGGCGCTCTGCTTTGCCGTGGCGCTTTTTCTTGGCATTGCCGGCATCATGCTGGTAGGCATGATCAAGGGCGGCGTCAGCGACGTGAGCCTGGCTTATCGGCACATTGCTTTCCCGACAGCGATGGTGGCCATGGTGATCGGCTTCGTCGTGACGCTCATAAACGAAGTCAGGCATTATCGTCGTATGAAGGCCGACTACGCTGAGTGGAAGCGAGCCGCGTAAGAATTAGGCCATCGGTGATCGGATGATCGCGCTATTCAAAATACAACTGCCTCTCGCAGCGTGCTAAACTCAATTCTTTGAGACACATGTAGTCTTCAAAGAAGGCGCGACACCTCGCGCTGTGAGTTTCTTTTCATGCCGGAAATAATCAAAGTAAAGCTCCCCGATGGCAGCGTGAAGGAGTATCCGCAGGGTACGACCGCGCTGGATGTAGCGAAGTCAATTAGTCCGCGCCTGGCCAGTGCCGCGTTGGTAGCGGAAGCCAAGCCGCTGGCGGATGGTGACGCACCTGTCACGTCTTGCTGTGGCGGTCATGGCGATCCGAATGCCAAGCTTGTCGATCTGACGCGCCCACTGCGCGAAGACGTCTCGCTGCGCATTCTGACCGAGAAAGATCCCGAGTCGCTGGAAGTATTCCGGCATTCGTCTGCGCACTTGATGGCGGCCGCTGTGGTGGAACTGTTCCCGGAGACGAAGCTGGGTCACGGTCCGGCAACCGAGAGCGGATTCTTCTACGACTTCTATCGTCCGACGCCGTTTACGCCTGAAGATCTTGAGAAGATCGAGAAGAAGATGGCCGAACTTCAGCAGGCGGACATCCCTTACGCGCAGGATTTTCTTTCGCGCGAGCAGGCGCTGGAGAAGTATAAGGGCGAAGGCGATTTCATGAAGTGCCACTTCATCGAGGAGTTCACGAAGCCCGGCGACGAAGTCTCTTTATACAAGACCGGCAAGTTCGTCGACTTCTGTCGCGGCCCGCATATTCCTTCGACCGGGCGAGTGAAGGCCTTCAAGCTGATGAACATCGCCGGTGCGTATTGGCTCGGCGACGAGAAGAACCCGCAGCTCCAGCGGATTTACGGCACTTCGTTCTACTCGAAGAAAGAGCTGGACGAGTACATGCACCAGATGGAAGAGGCGAAGAAGCGCGACCATCGCGCACTGGGCAAGCAGCTTGATCTGTTCTCGATTCAGGAAATTGCTGGACCGGGTCTCATCTTCTGGCATCCGAAGGGCGGCCTGATCCGCAAGATCATGGAAGACTGGATGCGCGAGCAGTACCTGAAGCATGGGTATTCGCTTGTGTATACGCCGCACGTTGCGCGCCGCCAGTTGTTCTATACCTCGGGTCACGAGGGATTTTACTCACAGAACTTCTTCTCGCCCATGGAACTCGACGACGCCGAGTACCGGCTGAAGCCGATGAATTGCCCGGGCCACATCCTGATCTATCGCGATTCCCTTAAGTCGTATCGCGATCTTCCGGTGCGACTGGGCGAACTCGGTACGGTCTACCGCTACGAGCGTTCGGGCGTAATGCACGGCCTGATGCGCGTGCGCGGCTTTACCCAGGACGACGCCCACATCTTCTGCACGCCGGAGCAGATCGAGTCCGAGGTTGAGGGTTGTCTCGATTTCGCACTCGAAGTGCTGCGCGATTTCGGCTTCGAGAAATTCCAGGTTGAGCTTTCGACGATGGATCCGGCGCAGCGGGAGAGCTTTGTCGGCAGCGACGAACTCTGGCAGCAGGCCACGGCGTCGCTCGAGAATGTGCTCAAGCGCCGCAACATCGAGTACAAGACGATGCCGGGCGAAGCCGCTTTTTATGGGCCTAAGATTGACGTCAAACTCGTCGATGCCATCGGACGCCTTTGGCAGCTTTCGACCGTGCAGTTCGACTTCAACCTGCCGGCGCGTTTTGAACTCGAATACGTCGGCGAAGACGGCCAGCGGCATCAGCCTTTGATGGTTCACCGCGCACTGTTCGGCTCGGTCGAACGCTTCTTCGGCGTGCTGATCGAGCACTATGCGGGCGCGTTCCCGGTCTGGCTGTCTCCGGTGCAGGTTGCGTTGGTTCCGATCGCAGAGCGCCACGTCGAGTACGCGACGAAGATTGCCGATCAACTCAAGGCCGCAGGCATTCGCGTGGAAGTCGACTCGCGGAACGAGAAGATGAACGCGAAAATCCGCGAGCACGCGATGCAGAAGGTTCCGTTCATTCTCGTGATGGGCGATAAGGAAGCCGAAGCGAACGCCGTTAACGTCCGCACTCGCGGCAGCGAAAAGACGCAGACGGTTCCGTTTGCGGAATTCCTGGCGCGAGTGACGAAGCTGGACAAAGAGAAGACGCCGGGGCTGGAGTAAAGACCTCTTCGCCACGGATTGACACGGATGTGCACGGATCAAAAAAGAGGGCGGCTGATGAGGCCGCCCTTTATTCGCACTTAGCTTGCGGCGGCAGCATGGAATGACAGGGACGCTCACATAGTCCCCGCGCACTTCTCATGAAGTCTGCCAAAGCTGTATGTACGAGCAATTGTTGTCTGTAGGACTTTTTTTGGAGACCCAAATGAAAATGAAGGCTCTTGTTGCGGCAGGGTTGTTAACGATCATTGTGTTGGCGGGGCTTAGTGTTTCGGCCCAGTCCTCGAAGAAAACAACGGCGAAAAACGTGATCATCATGGTCCCGGATGGTATGGGGCTGTTTGACGTTACGGCGGCACGAATAAAGAAGAACGGAATTGCGGGAGCACCGCTCGCGCTCGAAACGCTGGATCACGTGGGCTACGTTCGCACGTACTCGGCAAACAATACGGTGACCGACTCGGCTGCGGCGGCTTCTGCTTATGCCTGCGGTGAGAAATTTGATAACGGCGAAGTCTGCCTCCATACGAACGGGACTCCGCACAACGCGAGCTTGCTGGAGCTGGCGAAAAAGCGTGGGCGTGCGACGGGGTTGGTTGTCACATCTCAATTGACGGACGCAACGCCGGCGGCATTCGGGGCCCATGTGAAGTCGCGCAAGTGCCAGGCTGAGATCGCGCGTCAGTTCGTCGAGGTCACGCGGCCTGACGTGATGCTGGGCGGCGGCGTCTCGATGTTCGCGACAACGAAGCCTGATCCGTGCGGCACCTCGGGCGATTTCATCAGCGCGGCGAAGTCGGCCAATTACACGGTCGTGCGCTCGGCTGCAGAATTGAAGAGCGCAACAGAGTCTCGATCAAAGCAGGTGCTTGGGCTCTTTGCCAACGGCGGCCTGACGCCCGAGTTCGAACGGAAGAGCGACACGACAGAACCTCGCCTGCCGGAGATGGCGCGTGCGGCATTGAGCATGGTCGAAAAGAATCCCAAGGGCTTCTTTTTACTGATCGAGGGTTCGCAGGTGGATTGGGGCAATCACGCAAACAACGCCGATTATCAGGCGGGCGAGATGCTCGCGTTCGACGAGACGGTGAAAGCCGTGCTCGACTGGATCAATGCCGATCCGAAGCGGAAGCGCGAGACGTTGCTGATCGTCACGCCGGATCACGAGACCGGCGGCTTTGTTCTTGTCGGTGATGAAAACCAGCCGAAACTGGGCGCGTTCGCTCCTGGCTGGAACACGAAGGGTCACACCGGCGGCGACGTCGTCTTTTGGAGCCAGGGGCCCGGCACCGAACGGCTCGCGCGAGGTGTGCAGAACACCGAAGTCTATCGGTTCGTGAAGTCGGCGCTCGACTGATTGGGTTGAGCTGGAACAAGTAAAAAGGGCGGCCCTCGTTGGCCGCCCTAGTCGCTTTCAGTGCTCGTTGCTTGAGCCTTCGCAAGGATTCAGCCCGAGTTGTCGGATGCAGCTTACATCACCGTGTAACTGCTCTGCATCTTTCGTGCTGGAAGGACTTTTGCTCGCGAAGGGTGAGATGCCGACTTTTTCCAGCGTTTTGGGCGCAATCGAATATCATCTGCGACCGGAGAAGTGCGACTGGTGGGGCGGTCCGTTCAACGGCCAGTACTTCCGCCAGAACATCTTCATCGACCTGTACCGCTCGTGCGAGTTCGACTACATAGTCGAAACGGGCACCTTTTGCGGTACAACCACCCTCTTTTTCGCGCAGAATACCGGCGTTCCCATTTACACGACAGAATGCAGCTCGAGGTTCTACGGGTATTCACGTCGCCGCCTGCGCAGGCTGTCGAAAGTGCGCCAGCATCTTGCCGATACTCGTACGTTCCTGCATTCTTTGTCGATGCCCAAAGACTCGCGCGTATTCTTCTATCTCGACGCGCATTGGGAGGACGACCTGCCCCTCGCTGAAGAAACGGAATTCATCGTGTCGAGTTTCTCCAACTTCGTCATTATGATCGACGACTTTGCCGTTGCTGGAGATGGCGGGTACAAGTTTGACGATTACGGCCCCGGCAAGCAGCTGAGCTTGCGTGACTTCCCATTTCACAGGGACGTGAGAATCTCCTGCTACTTCCCGAGCAGGCCCGGTTGTCACGAATCCGGCTCACGCAAGGGATCGATTGTGCTTGCAAGCCAGTCAATGGGCCCGTTCCTTGATCACCTCAGTTGTCTTCGCAAGGTGGCGGAAGCCGCAACTGAAGCGGCCTGAAGCGTATCGAAATCCTGAATTCGTATCATCACATCTTCTCATCGCCAAACAAATTGACGCATCCTTGTACCCCGGCTAACATCCATACTTACGGAACTGAATATGCACGCTTATCGATTTACGTACTTTACCTTCGCCGCTTGGCCTTACCGAGGCCGCGGCGTGGACGGTACGTGCGTGCTAGGTTCTTACGAAATCTAGAAAACACGCAAGATCAAGTTCCACGAACCGCGGCCTACAAAGGTCGCGGTTTTTTTGTCTCAGTACTCAGTACTCGGTACTCAGTACTCAGGACAACCAACACCACTACTGAGTACTGGGTACTGAGTACTGGCAACTAAGGAGCCATCCAGTGGTCATCAACATGTCGGAAGCAGCGAGTGAAGAGCAGATACAGCACATCATCGACCGGGTGAATGAAGCCGGTTACAACGCGCACGTCATTCGCGGGACGGAGCGCACGATTGTCGCGGCCGTGGGCAAGGGCAAGCGTCACGAGATCGAGTCGCTCAAGGTCGCGCCAGGCGTCGAAGATGTTGTGCCGATCGCGCAGCCGTTCAAGCTGGTCAGCAAGCAAGTGCGACCCGAGCGGAGCATCGTCGAGGTTGGTGATGTGCGCATTGGCGGGCCGGACGTTGTGGTGATTGCCGGACCGTGCTCGGTCGAGTCGCGCGAGCAGTTGTTCGCGACGGCGCACGCGGTGAAGAAGGCAGGCGCGGTGATGCTTCGCGGCGGCGCATACAAGCCACGCACTTCGCCCTACGAATTCCAGGGACTCGGCGAAGAGGCGTTGCAGATGCTCGCTGACGTTAGGCGCGAGACGGGCCTGCCAGTCGTAACCGAAGTGATGAGCACCGAAGATGTTGATCTCATCTGCGAGTACGTCGACATGCTTCAGATTGGCGCGCGCAATATGCAGAACTTCGCCTTGCTGCGCCGCATCGCAGCGACGAACAAGCCGGTGCTCCTGAAGCGTGGCCCGTCAGCAACGGTGAAGGAGTGGCTGCTTGCGGCGGAGTATCTCGTTAGTGGCGGCAACGATAATGTCGTCCTTTGCGAACGCGGCATCAAGACATTCGACACCGAATTTCGCAACACGATGGACTTGGCGGCGATCGCGCTGGCCAAGGAACTGTCGCATCTGCCGGTGATTGCTGATCCGTCGCACGGCACCGGACGGACCAGCCTGATTGCACCGGTATCGCGAGCGGCGATTGGAGTCGGTGCGGATGGGTTGATCATCGAAGTGCATCCGTGTCCTGAGCGCGCGCTGTCGGATGGCGTACAGTCGCTCGATTTCGTCGCCTTCGCGAAGGTGATGGAAGAGCTGAGTTCGCCGTTGAGAGGCATTGCTCGCACGGAAATGGTAAGTGCGTGAGGAAGAAACCGCGTCGTTAGTCTTTCGGTTTTGACTAGCCACTGGTCTCCGCGAGGGCCCGAGGACAGTTCCCTCAGTGGCTAAGCCCTTTGTTTTTGCGTCCCGTAGTGGCACGGCTGAAGTGCGTGCGAGAGAACCTCTGCCGTTCCTGCGGGACTCGTGAAATCTGCGACTCACCACCGGGGGCTTACGCCCCCGGCTAGCAAACTGGCGCCGCTGCGCGGCTGAGAATCTGTACTCCATTCCACGGAAAGCACCAAGCTCAGTGCGCTTGCGCCGCTTCGGCCTGCGGGATGGTCACGCTTCCGTCCGCCGTTCCCATCATGCCGGTACGTTCATCGCGCGCCGCAAAGCGTAGCAGATACTTGCCCGGGGGAAGCTCCATCTCTATGTTGCAGGGAAAAGCTGCCTTCATCACTAGCTGGTAGATATCTGGCGTGAGTGCTACGACGGGAAGCTGGCGGGCTGCCTTGACTGGCGTGCCGTCTTCCTTGAATGCCCGCACGTAGCAGCCCACGGAGGCATGGCGCAAGCCATCGGCACTCTGTTCGAAGTTGATGGCGTGAGCGTCGAGGCTGTAGTTCACTACCAGCTTGTTGGCGGCCTGAGCGGAGGGCGGCGCGAGCGTGGCGGTGAAGAACAGCATGGTCGAGGGCGGCGTGGAAAGGCTCATTGCCTCAACCAGTTCGCTGTTGCGCGATTTCGAATCCTGCGCTTCGCCCTGTTTGTCTATGGCGTAATACCCCGGCCGGTAGCGCAGATTGATCCCCGGACGGTTTACTTTCACCTGCAGCTTGCGAAAATCGCCGTTCCAGTTCTTGTCCGACGGGTAGTACCCGACCAGATAGTAAGTGGAGCCGTCGGTAATACCATTCTGAATCGCCATCCCCACATCGTTGCGATTGTAGAACGCTTTTCCGCCCGTGCGCGCAGCCATATCCTCCATCGCGCGGTGAGTCTCGGCGAACTGATCGTACTGCGAACTCATCACCCTCGCGTACGCGGGTCCGGGATGGCCTTCCAGATTGCCTACTGAGTCATAGCCCGCATCCATGCCGCGAAGGCCGACCACAACGAGTCCGGTGGCGTCCACGGGGTACACTGCAACGCGCGTGTCAACGAGAGTGTTGTAGGTGTTTCGCAGCATCTGGCATGGTTCGCCGCAAGTGTCGCGCTGCTTTCCATTCTCAGGCAAGAAACGCAGAGGGAATCCGCCAGAGATCCAGATGATGTTCTTGCGTCCGGTATAGGCGGCCAGCATGTGCGCAATTGCCTGAAGGGCCTGGCTGGTCATTCTGAACTGAGTGTTGAAGTTGTACTCAGCTTTGTTGGCCAAGAACCTTGTCATGCTCTGCTGAATTCCAGCGGCCAGCGGGTTGTTGACAAGAGCGCCGGGAGAAAGAAGTTCGTCCCTCGGTCCGCCCGTCGCATTGTCGGGAACGAACGAGCGCTGCGGACGGAAGTTCTTTGCCACCTGCTTGAGCACTTGGGGGTCACTGGTGAAGTCTTGCAGCAGCCGCAGGTCGTCGTTGAGCGTATACACGGCCGTCAACTGACCGGCGGGCATCGTGTCCAGTAAGTTGATCATCTGCTGGCGGACATACGACTGGTTAGGTACGGTCGTGTTCAGGGCATCGAGCAGAATGACGTTCAGCGTCTTCGGTACCTGCGTGAACTTGATGTTGCTGAAGACGTTGGGCGGAAACTTTATCGCGGAAGGGGAAGCGGATGGCTGTCCCGGTGCCGATGCAGGCTGCTCAAGCGAGAAGGACTTGATTGTCTGTTCCTTGTCCTTTTCCAGCACCGTGAAATCAGTTGCCTTCAGGTCCGTAACGGGATTGCCGCGCTTATCGGTGGCTACCACGTCAAGCACCACCATGCGAGTGGTTGTCCTGATCACGGTGGTCGGGGCTTCGGCAGGCGACTGAGGAGAAGCCGGAGTCGGCTGTTGGGCCGTGATTGGGGTACTTACCGCCAGCGCTACACCGAGGAAGGATATGAGCAAGCTCCGCATGATTTCTCCTAACAGTCAGTCAATCATCTGCGATTATCCGCTCGTCTTCAGTAGTCCCAGGTGCACGAGTCCGTTCAGCATGAACTGAATGGCGATGGCAGTGAGCAGAAGTCCCATGAAGCGGACGAGGATGTTAATGCCGGTCTGGCCGAGCAAGATGGCGACGCGCATGGCGCCGGCGAGAATAAGGTACGACGCGACGCACGTAATGGCGATAGCAGTAATGACCGGGAGATATCCGTGCCAAGTGTGCGATTGTCCGATCAACACCATGACGGCCGAGATCGCGCCTGGGCCGGCCAGCATTGGGATTCCCAGTGGGATGACGCCCGCGTCTTCCTTACGGGTCGCCTCTTGTGCTTCGCCCGGGGCCTCCTGCGTGGAGGAGCGTTTTGCCTGCAGCGTATCGATGCCAATCAACAGCAGAATTATTCCGCCGGCGATCTCGAACGCGGGCAGCGTGAAGCCGAGCGCCTTGAAGATGTAGCGTCCGAGAAACGCGAACATCGTCAGGACGACGAAGCAGGTGATGGCGGCACGCAGCGCAAGGCGTCGCTGGCGTTTCGGTTCAGCGTCTCCGGCGATGGCCAGAAATGTGGGGATTGCTCCCAGCGGGTCCACCAGAAAGAAGATGGAGCTGAGCGCAACGAACCACAACTGAAACATCGATCCGAATGCGGCTGACATGATGTGATCATCTTACTCCAGCTTCTCACCTTGTTCTCCTTATTCGTTGATCGCCCGATGTACGATAGTGCAATGCAGACGGCCTTCGATCCGGGGGCATTTCGGCGCAGTGTGCTTGCCTACATTCGCGAGCATGAACTGCTGCGTCCGGGGGATCGAGCGGGGGTGGCCGTGTCAGGCGGCGCCGATTCGGTGGCTCTATTGCGAGTTATGGTGGAACTTCGGGCCGAACTGGGCCTGGTGCTGTCGGTCGCTCACTTCAACCACAAGATTCGCGGCGAAGCCTCCGACGGCGATGAGCGGTTCGTACGCCATCTGGCCGAAGTACATGGCCTTGAATTCCATTTATCTGGGGGCGATGTCCCTGCTCATGCCAAGAGTCACAAGCTCAGTCTTGAGACTGCCGCACGCGATCTGCGCTATCGGTATTTTTCCGAGCTGATTGCCTCAGGCGCGGTGTCTAAGGTAATGACGGCGCATACGCTCGACGATCAGGCCGAGACCGTGCTGATGCGCATTCTTCGCGGGACGGGAACGGCGGGGTTGGCCGGGGTTTATCCGCGAGTGAAGGTCGGGAACGGCGAGATTATCCGCCCGCTGCTTGGCGTTCGGCGGTGCGAGATTGAGAGCTATCTGCGCAAGTTGGATCAGCCTTGGCAGGAGGACGCGACGAACCAGGACGTTCATCACGCGAGGAATCGCGTTCGGCACGTGCTGTTGCCGCTGATGGAGAGCGAGTTCAATCCGGCGGTTCGGCAACGCTTGTCTGAACTGGCCGATATCGCGCGGGTGGAAGAAGAGCACTGGGCAACGATCCTGAAGGCAGCCGAACTTGATAACGGTGAAGGGACACTCGACGCTGACAGCTTCCAACAGTTCCCGCCGGCGATCCAAAGGCGCGTTCTTCGGCGGATTGGAGACCAGCTATCGGTTGAGCTGGACTTCGAGATGATCGAAGCGATCCGGCGATTCGCAACGGCTGATACTCGCGTCCTGGAGCTAACCGCGGGATGGAACGTGATCCGCGAGATCGAGCGTCGCCCGAATGGGGGTCGCGGTCGAACACTTCTGCGGTTCGAAAAGGGAAGTGAGAGACCTGTTGCCGGGGACTATGAATACTCGGTAGAGTGGCCAGGCGAAGTGGCAATTCCAGAGCTGGGCGCGACGGTCTGCTTACGGTTGTGTGGCCGTCAATCGGGGGGCGAGAAGCGCTCGGACGGGCCTCCCGCACTGTATAATAGTATGCAACTCTTGGATTCGCGGAAGTTGCTCCCTCAGATAACTCTCCGCAATTGGCGCGCAGGCGATCAATTCTGGCCTGCGCACACGAGCGGACCCAAGAAGGTAAAGGAACTTTTGCAGCGCCAGCATGTCACAGGAGCGGCCCGGCAGTCGTGGCCGGTGGCGGAGAGCGGCGGCGAAATTGTCTGGATGCGTGGTTTTCCGGTATCGGAGAAGCACCGTATTCAAGAGAATGCCGAATCGGCGCTGCTGATCGAAGAAGTTCGCCCTGCGGTAACCGATTGAAGCACAGTTGTACAATGTCCCGATGGACTGGAGAGGCTCTCCACGGCGGGACCGGCCCGTGTCAATCTTGGCTGTACTCCGAATCGGGGACTACTATGGACAACGCGCGAGGGGTAGAAGGAAAGCTTCAGGTTGTATTTTCAACCGAACAGATCCAGAAACGGGTCAGCGAGATGGCGGCGCAGATCACGGAAGATTTTGCCGACGGTCCGATCTGTGCGGTTTGTGTCGTAGAGAACGGGTTCGTATTCATGGCCGACCTGATCCGGCAGATTGACCGGCCGGTGCTATGCCAGTTCATTCGCTCGGATTTCACGCATATGCCTGGGGGGACCGAGATCTTTTTCAGCCCGGAACCGCTCGTCTCGGGCCAGAATGTGCTGCTGATCGAGGGCGTGGTGCAATCAGGGGTTACGACGGAGTTTCTGATGCGGACCCTGCATGCCCGGGGCGCAAAGTCGGTCAGGCTGGCCACTTTGCTGGATCGTCACGTTGACCGGCAAATCGAGTTGCAGGCCGACTACTTCGGTTTTCTGGTTGAAGGTCCGTTGCTGATTGGCTATGGCCTTGGCTCCCCGCATTATGGGCGAAATCTCCCGTTTCTTGCGAGTGTCCAGAAGGGCGCGACCACGGCGGCAAGATAGCTCTGGCCAGTTCGAAACCTGCTTAATTGAAACGGGTTAGAATGGAAAAGGGTGCAGGATTGAGGCAATTTTGAGTGAATAAAAATTGTTCTCTAGGGCATCTAAACGTTAGTCGTGTTCCGGATTCAGTTGCCGGGTACACACTCTGGGAACCAATGCGTGTCGAAACGCGTAACTGGTTGTTCAGAGTTAATAGGAGTAATCGGTGAATTCCACTGTTAAGACGATCGTGTTCTGGGTGGTGATCGTGCTTTCCGCCGTCCTGCTATGGCAGGTGGTGAAGGCGACAAACGGTCAGACCAAAGAACAGGACATTAGTTTTTCTGAGTTCATGTCGCAGGTCGACCAGGGCAATATCGCCACGGCGACGATCACGGGATCGGACGTAAAAGGCAATTACAAGTACGACCAGAAGAAGACCTTCCACGCGACCGCGCCGACCAACTACCCCGACATGTACAAGTCGCTTCTCGCTAAGGGCGTGCAGGTCACGTACAAGCAGGAAGGCGGGAGCTGGCCAAGCTGGCTGCTGAATTTCGCGCCACTCATTTTGCTGGGCGTGCTCTGGTTCATCATGATCCGCCAGATGCAGACGGGCGGGAACAAGGCCCTGTCCTTCGGCAAGTCCCGTGCGCGATTGCTCTCGATGCAGCAGAAGAAGGTCACATTCAAAGATGTGGCTGGCGTGGATGAAGCCAAGGAAGAGCTCAAGGAAATCATCGAGTTCCTGCGCGAGGCGCAGAAATTCCAGAAACTGGGTGGACGCATTCCGAAAGGCGTTCTGCTCGTCGGACCTCCGGGAACCGGCAAGACATTGCTGGCCCGTGCGGTTGCCGGTGAAGCAAACGTACCTTTCTTCAGCATTTCTGGTTCGGACTTCGTTGAGATGTTCGTCGGTGTCGGCGCGAGCCGCGTCCGCGACCTCTTCGAACAGGGTAAGAAGAATGCGCCATGCATCATCTTCATCGACGAAATCGACGCAGTCGGCCGCCATCGCGGCGCCGGCCTCGGCGGTGGACACGATGAGCGCGAACAGACGCTGAACCAGTTGCTCGTGGAAATGGACGGCTTCGAGTCCAACGATGGTGTGATCCTCGTTGCCGCAACGAACCGGCCCGACGTCCTCGACCCCGCGCTGCTGCGTCCCGGTCGTTTCGACCGCCGCGTCGTAGTGCCGCGCCCTGACGTTAAGGGCCGCGAAGAGATTCTCCGCGTCCACACGCGCAAGATTCCAATTTCCGACGATGTGGATTTGTCCGTGCTGGCCCGCGGAACACCGGGCTTTTCGGGTGCGGACTTGGCCAACATGGTCAACGAAGGCGCACTCAATGCCGCCCGTCAGAACCGCAAGATGGTCCTGATGTACGACATGGAGTTGGCCAAGGACAAAGTCCTGATGGGTGCCGAGCGCAAGTCCATGGTGCTCTCCGACGAAGAGAAGCGCCTGACGGCGTTCCACGAAGCCGGCCACGCGCTGGTCGCTGCAACGCTAAAGAACAGCGATCCGCTGCACAAAGTCACGATCATCCCACGCGGCATGGCGCTGGGCGTGACTATGCAGCTGCCCATCGACGACAAGCATACGTACTCGCGCGAGTACCTCGAGACGCGACTGGCCATCATGATGGGCGGACGCGCTGCCGAGGAACTCTTCCTGAATACGATGACAACTGGCGCCGGAAACGACATCGAGCAGGCGACTGAACTTGCCCGCAAGATGGTCTGCGAATTTGGCATGAGCCAGCTCGGCCCGATCACCTTCGGCAAGAAGGAAGAGCAGATATTCCTTGGCCGCGAGATCTCGCAGCATCGCGACTTCAGCGAAGACACGGCGATCAAGATCGATCAGGAAGTTCGCCGCTTCTCCGACACCGCTTACAAAACGGCGGTCGAGGTGCTGGAGAACAACCGCGATGTGCTGTCGAAGATAGCCATGGCTCTGCTCGACCGGGAAGTGATCGACGCCAACGACATCAGGACGTTGATGGACGGCAAGGAACTCCCTGCTTTGGTGAAGTCGCAACCGCAGAACGACGAAGTCCAGCAAGTGCTGAAGCCCGAACCAGGGCGAGGCAGCGTGCAGGGCGAGCGTCCGGCGCAAGCGTAAGGCAGTTTTTCAGTAGTCAGTTCTAGGTTCTGAGTGGGGCGACCGAAAGGTCGCCCTTCGTTTTTTCCGGCACCGGAAACTAACAAGCAACTTCAACAACAAGGGCGCAGCCTCACAAGCTGCGCCCGAACTTTTTGGTGGGCGACTATTCACTGCAACGTGAGTGGCTGGTCTAGCTTGAACGTAAGCAATGTTTCAGCTGGGACACTGACCTGATTGCCTCTGGTGAGCACTTGGGTTGTGGCCCCGCCTGCGGCTCCGACAGCCGCGCCAATTGCCGCGCCTTTGCCGCCGCCCGCAATCGCGCCGATCGCGGTTCCCAGCAGAGCGCCGCCACCGGTCATCACCGCCGTACGCTTGTTCGCTCCGATGCCGCGCTCGTTGCTGCTCTGCTGCTGCACCGGGTTGCTCGCAATCTGGTAGCTCGTTCCGTTAACGCTCACGGACTGCAGCCCCAGCGCGACCTGGTTATTGCCGGTGCCCAGAGTGCCGCCACTGCTCACTTTGCCGACCGTCAACTGCGCCTGTGAGCCGCGCGGAATCAGCACCGATCCGTTCTGCCCGATCACGTCCTGAGCTATCTCAGCCGAATACGTGCGACCCGCCGTTTCAGCCGTTCCGTTGATCGCTTCGTTCGTCCTGATCTGCAGTTGTGTTCCCGCCGGAATCACGCCTCCCGACGGATTGTTCGCATACACCGGGCTGCTTTGTGTCTGTGTCGCGCCCGCCTGCGGTGCTTGCGGATAACTCTGCGGCGCTTGTGGGTAAGTCTGTGTCTGGGGCGCCTGCGCCTGTGGCGCCTGCGGATAAGTCTGTGTCTGTGCAAACCCTGCGCTGCTCAGCGCAAGCGCACCTGTAGCAACTAGCACTACGAGAGCTTTCATACACCACTCCCCGGTCATATTCCGATTCGAAGGGGCGCTACCTATGTGACGACATCCCTTCGTACCGGGTGGCCTCGAAAGCGGTGCTGCTGTGCTTGGGGGTGCCCCTGTCTATAAGGGGATGTGTGTCGGTGTTTGGGACATCGCGTGTGAGTCAGAGAAGGTTTGAGGTCCGTGCCGAAGACAACTATCTACCGTTTCTTCCGCCAGTGCGCTCCGCCGTCGTAAGTTTCCCAGACTGCGCCCGAGTCGGTCGTAATCGTCCCTGCCCTCTGGTCGCGGAATCTGATCGATGTGATCGTCTCTCCGAGTGGCTTTCCGGCGGCCTCAAGCTGGATCTTCGTCCAGTGGTCGCCGCCATCCTTCGAGTGGAACAATCTTCCCTGCGAACCGCCCGCCCACACGTTCATGCCAAGAACGGACACGGCATTGACCCGCGTCTGCGCCTTTGCCAGCGCGGGTTTCCACTCGTCTCTGCCCGCCGAGCGCTGTAATTCGCCGTCATCGTCGATGCGGAAACGATATGGCTGCGAAACCGAGGCTTGAACTGACGGCATCGGCTCCTGCGAACCCACAATGATTCCGTCCGAAGCACCGGCCCTGTAAACGTCAGCCGCGACCAATTCGTTCTTGTCATTGCCGGTCGTCGCCGACGACTTCGCGGATGCAACCGACATCTGATTTTCCGTCTTCGCCTTAGCAGGTGCTGCCATGGGCGGGGCAGTACTGCGCCAACTTGTTGCATCTGCCTGCTGATCCTTTGCCGCAGGCGCAGATCCCGTGCCCGCCCTTAGCTGCTCCTTGCTTACTTGCGGCGCGGCATTGGACATGAAGTACGCGTTTCCTTTTGCTTCCAAGTCCCCGTGCGCGCCCGGCGCGACTCGAGTTGCCTGCGGGGGGGTGACGGCCATATTTTGATAATTCCCCGAATACCCCTTCGACTCCATAGGGCCATGCGGGCCGGAAGCCATTAGCTGCTGTTGCTGCACTTGTGTGTTGCCCGTCGCTTCATCGCGCTTGCGAGCATCGGCCACAACTCCGCTGATAGCACCGCCCACAGGCAGGCTTTCAGCTTTCTTGCTTGTCGATAGTTCCTCGGAAGCTTTGTTCGGAAGCGTCACCTTGTCGGCAGCTTCGTCCTGCGCGATTTGCTGCCGTTCAGGGACACTAGCGGCTTCCTTCTGATTGACGTCACCCGAGGGTATCGATGCACTCTGCGCCGGTAACGCCTGCTGCTTCGAACGCATAAGGTTCGGCTGGAGCAGCACTGCCGACCCAACCACGACCACCGCGGCTGCCGCTGCGACCGCCGGCATATACCGCCGCCACCAACTTAAGGCAGGCTTTGAAGCAGAAGAAACGGCCTTCTCTTCGACCGCCGCCGGTTGCGACAACGCATCGGGCGCGGCCAGAAAGACGACCTCCCGGCAATCGCCGCACCTCGCTATGTGCTCCATGACCTGACTTCGCTCAGCACCCGTCAGCGCGCCTTCGCAGAAGGCCGTCAGGACATCCGCGTCAGGGTGCATGTCGGCCATCACGCGCTGTTCGCGTGCCAGTTGATCAAGAGCGGGTTTTGGTAGTGCATTTTGTTGCTTCACTGCCGTCACTCCGGGCTCTGCTTATAGAACGCACCAGTTCTGGTTTCTTGCTGCAAAGTTTCGCGAATATTTACGGTCAAGTCCCGGACGTCTAGCTCCTGCATGGTCTCGTCTGCCTGCCGCGAACTCATTCCGTGCTTGACCAGAAAACCCTTTATATCCTTGTGGATAGCGCTTGTCAGCCGGTCCAGCTTGCGGCTGATCGTGGACTCATGGACCCTGAGCACCCTGGCAATTTCGGCCAGGGTCCGCCCGTCCAGATAGTAAGACGCAAGCAATACGCGATCTTCAGCACTCAGAGCCTTAAGCGCCGCGCTCGCAGCCTGCTCCGCCTCGGACGCCTCGGTTACGGGCTGTTCCGTCGGGGCCTGTAACTGCAATCCCTCTTCTACCTGCTCTTCCAGGCTGACCGTCTTCTTGGCGCTTCTATATCGATTGATGTACTCCTGCGCCAGAACGGTGCGAAGCCATCCTTCAAGCGAGCCTCGCCCCATATAGTAGGACAGCTTGGAAACCCGCGCACGGTCGTCCACGGGGAGCCCGTAGAGATCTGCATAGAGCGAATCCGCCAGCTCGCGGCCTGTCGCCTCGTCTTTGGCGATAGAATACGCCGCACTATAGAGAGACGTCCGGTATCGCGTCAGGAACTCCTCCCACGCCTTCTCGTGCCCCTCAGCGCATGCCCGGGCCAGCGCGAGTTCTTCCACTCGTAGGGAATCGATCAGCGCGACAGCAGCGGGCTCGTCGGCATCGCCTGCATACTTCTGCACTACCGCCGCCACGATTGCCGCAAACGCTTCCTGTGATACACCGTATTGCTCAGCCTTTGCTTCGGCATATCGAGCCAGACAGCGCCGCCGCGCGCCTGGACTAAGGGCGTTTACGCGTTCGGGTTCGGCCGTGGCTGCCATGTGAGAAGAAATCGTATCAATTTCCGTGCAAGAAAGACACCGCCAAGCGTTCCCCTCCTGTACGCCAACAAGGCGAGTCGGAGGGAGCAATGATGCCCCACGGATTTTCAACCCGATTCCTCAGTTTAGTTGTCCTGCTGTTCATGCCCGCACTGATGTTTGCCGGCATGCCGAACGGCAACTCATATAAAGTTCTGGCGCCAATCACCAGTGGCAACCTCACGGTCTTTCCTGTCGCCGCCGCCCACACCCACGACACCTCCCGCTTCCTCACGCTCGACGAAGGCGTGCGCGCGGGCACTGTTGTCGTCACCGAAGCCGGACAAGTCCAAGGTCTCGTTCGCGGCCCGCATCCCGTACATCAGTCCAGCGGCGCGGAAGTCAACAAACTCGTCTTGATCAACAATTCCAATCGTCCGCTGCTACTGCTGGCGGGAGAAATCGTCACCGGAGGCAAGCAGGACCGCGTGATCGGCGAAGACCGTATCATCCCCGCTAAGAGCGATCCTGTCGATCTCTCAGTCTTCTGCGTAGAACCCGGCCGCTGGGTATCCAAGTCGACGAACTTCGGTTATCTCGGAGCACAAATGGCCGCGCCAAGTGTCCGACGTCCGGCGGTCGCCAGCAAGAGTCAGCAGGAAGTCTGGGACAACGTTGGCCGTTCTAACGCCAGCATAGCCGAGCAGGTCGACTCGCGCACACGCGCCGAGGTTAAATCGTCGACCTCCTACGCCTGGGTGATGGAGAACAGCGTAGTCAAAGACAAAGTCGCCGGGATTGCCGCGCCTATGGAGCGCAACTACGACTCGATGTTTCGCGAACTGCGCAAGCAGAACGCCGTCGGTGTGGTCGTCGCCGTCAATGGGCGCATCATCTGGGCCGACCTCTTCGCCAGCACCGATCTGCTTCAGTCCTACTGGCCAAAGCTGATTCGCTCCTATGCTGCCGAAGCGGTCGCTAACGGCGGTCGCGGTGGTAGTGCCGACGTCAACGCCGCGCAAGCCTATATCAATAACCTGAGTGGAGGCCGCGAGATCGTCGAGACTGATCCCGGAGTCTATCGCCGATCAGAGGTCACCGGTGAGGGTTTCAAGGTGTTCAGCATCGTCTCTCTGCTGCCATCAACAGACTACACGGTTCATCTTGCCAAGACCGATGTGGAGGTGACCACTTACTCGAAGAAACGCGCAATCGAGTAAGCCACAACGACAAGGGCTTCCGAGTACGTCCTCCGATTCGTGAGGCCCTTGCCGCTTCTCTTTGATCTCAAATGATCTTGGTCATAGAATCCGTTTGAAGAGCTATGCCCAGAGCGCTGCCCAAATTGGTAGTCCGAGTCCTTGTATTCCTGGCATTGTTCTGCTTCCTTCCATTTCTTTGGGCTCAAAAGAACGCCGGCAATACGACTCGCAGAAACATGCGTTTTGGTACCGCTCGTCCCGATCTGCCGCTCGACGAATGGCTCCGAAGCGGGGCACGCAAGGAGTTCCGCTGGAAGGTCGATGCGTCAAAACCCCAGCTCATTCTGCAGGATCCGCGATTCCTGGTCGGCTTCCGCGCCAGGATCGACGCGCGCGATCTTGTAAAGGACGGCACCCGCGATCTCTTCTTCTTCCTGAAAGTTGCTGATGAAAATGGCAACTGGTTCGATGGCGAGGACTACACGCCTTTGCCGGCCGCTGTCCTCCATCCGAGGCTCGCGGCAAACAGAAACATGGATTACATCGAAGCGCCCATGATTGTGTTGCTCCGTCCTGGGAACTACAGAGTCGCTTTCATCGCCTACGATCGCGCGCACCAGGAGAGAAATCTCTGGCAGAAGAATATTGTTGTCCCGGTAGACCCCTCTCTCGCAGACGATCAGGCGCACTTTCCACCCGTCGAGTTCACTACGATCGAGCAGCTGTTGCAGAAGAGCCTGCCGCTGGAGCTTGCGACTAACAAGCCGATACATCTCGATCTAATCTCGATCGGTCCGTATCGCAATCAGTACCTGTGGCAATCAACTTTGTCTCTTTCGAGAATGCAGTTGGCCAACGGGTGTATCCACGCTCACGCCATCGCGCCCGACCAGAAGGTCGGAGATCTCAAGGTCATCGATTTCAACTCGACGGACTGGGGCAACGAAACCAAGCGAATATTTGACTTGAATCGACGCGCTCGCGCCATGGTCGACGTGCATGACCTTCAAACTCTCGTAAGGCGGCAGACCACCTCAGTTGCACTCATGCGCGACGTTGTGCTCAAGGCCGCCGCGGAGGACAGCGCTTGTGCAGCTGGATCAGAGCCAGCTAGACATGTCATCGTTGTCGTGAATTCCACGCTCGATATACCGAAACATCTCCTGCCGCCGCCAATCAGTCCAGCAGAAAGATCCGGTACAACCTTGTTCTACTTTCATCACAGACCAAACATGCCGGTCACTGACAAGTTGGGACCTCTCCTCAAGCCTGACCAGTCTTTCGTTTTCGACAATCCGCGGCAGTTCCACAAATCGCTCGACGGCTTGCTAAATGCAATCGAGGGATCACGCTAGCGAGCTTAGCCCAGCGCTACAGGGCTCAAGCCCGTGCCTTGTACTTGCCCAGCGTGGCGGCACCGATCGTGATTCCAAGAACCACCACGACGGCAGTGTAAATCTGCATATCGAATTCGCGCTGCGGTACGCCTGTCAGCACGCCATGCAGCATTCGGCTGCTTGTATTGAAGAACGCGTGCAGCAAAATCGGCACGATCGATCCGAAGCGCGCCAGATTCGTCGAAAGCGTCATCAACATCGAGATGCCCATAAGAATTGCGCAGTACTGCCATAGACCTGCGCCGCCCCAGTCAGCCCGGCTCATAAGTGGAAGGTGCCATCCTGCCCACAATAGACCGAGAATAACCGACGCGCCGAATGCACCGAGTTTTGCCTGGAGCTTCGGAAGGGCGTATCCGCGCCAGCCCGGCTCTTCTCCGAGCGGCCCACTCAGCAAGGTTCGATAGCTGAGCCCGTACGTCCCTCCAAAAAGCAAGAGGGACCAACGTACCGCGCCGGGACTCTTAGCGATCAGAAGCGCGGGAACGGCCACCGTCACTGTAAAGAATGCTGCCAGGCCGATCGCGAGGCCAATGAACATGCTGCGCCAGTTCGTCCACAATGACCCGATTCTGAAATTGCGGTGTCCAAGCCATTGCGTCAATAGCGCCGCCACTGTCGGGCCAAACGTGCCGGCGATCATTATGGTGGCATCGTCCCGGTGAAAGACCGCAGGAATCGCCCACCAGAAAATCCAGGCCCAGAGATACGCAATGACGAAGAAATGAACCAGCGGATGGTCCAACGCAAACCGGCACACCGGACGCTCATTGCTCGGCTGGACAAGCGAGACCTCAGGCCGCACAGCGGTAGCAAATCCCATATCGCCTCCGAAGGTCGCCAAGTTTAGCACGCGCATCCCACCCTGAGACAGATAGAAAAAAGCCCCATGTCCGTCACCGTTGACATGGGGCTTTCGGTTTGCGTTCTCGTTACCAGATTCTCACGCGACTATCCGGAGCCAGATACAGCTTTTCATCTGGCTTCACATCGAAGGCCGGATACCACGCGTCGATGTTGCGAACCGTGGCCGAGCGAAACTCAGCGGGCGAATGTGGGTCAGTGGCCACCTGCTGACGCAGCGCGGCCTCGCGCGTCTTCGATGCCCAGTTCTGTCCAAAGGCAATGAAGAACTGCTGCACTGCCGTAAAACCGCTTTGCTCCGGCCCCGGTTTGCCGTTGAGTGACGCAGTGTAGCCATCGAGCGCTGATGCTATTCCAGCCACGTCGGCGATGTTCTCTGCCAGCGTCTGCTGGCCATTTAGCCCGAGGTCAGGGAAGGGTTTGTACTGATCGTACTGCTTCGCCAGTGCCTGCGTGACCTGGTTGAAGTGCGCCAGGTCGGCGTCTGTCCACCAGTTTCGAACTCGGCCGGTTGCGTCGAATGTACTGCCGAGCGTGTCGAACGAATGACTGATCTCGTGCCCAATGATCGTGCCGATAGCGCCGTAGTTCGCGGCCGCCGGAGCTTTCGGATCGAAGAACGGCGGTTGCAGGACCGCCGCCGGGAAGTTCAGCGCATTCTGCAGTGGCAGGTTGACCGCATTCACCGTCTGCGGCGTCATCGACCACTCATGCCGATCCACCGGCCCGCCCAGACGATTAAGATTTCTCTGGTACTCGAACAGATCAGCGCGCCACAGATTCCCAAACGCATCGTCAGCCTTTACCTCGTATTGCGAGTAATCGCGCCACGTCTCCGGATACCCAATCCCGACATACAGCGTGTTGAGCTTGGCCTTCGCTTCCGTCTTCGTCTGCGGAGCCATCCATGTCAGCGCGTCGATGCGCTTTCGAAACGCCTCGATGATGTTGCTGACCATCGTTTGCGCCTCTGCTTTCGCCTCGGGCGAAAAATACCGCTTCGCATAGATCTGGCCGACCGCGTCTCCCAGTAACGCATTCACGACGTTCACGCCGCGTTGCCATCGCGGACGCTGCTCCGTCGCTCCCGACATCTCGTTGCCGAAAAACGCAAAGCGCTCGTCAACGATGGCCTTCGGCAGCACGCCTCCGTACTGCTCGATAATGTGGAACGCCAGCCAATCTTTCCAGCTCTCCAACGGCGCCGATGCCACCAGCGCCGACTCTCCCGCAAACGCCGTCGGCTGCCACACTATGAACTTCTGCTGCTTTGTCAGATTGGCTCCGGCAAAGAACTCGGTCCAATCGAGGCCGGGTGCCTTCGCCATGAAATCAGCTTGCGTCCACGTATCGTTCGCCTTGTGGATGTCTTCGTTCTCGACCAGCGGAATGTGCTTCTCGGCGATTGCGTGTTCCAGTTCGACGATGCGCGCCGCACGCGCCTCAGGCTGATCGAATCCGGCGAGCTTCATCATCGCCGCAACATGTGCCTGGAACTTCTTCCGCAGGTCCTGCGTTTGCGCGCTGTTGGATAGGTAATACTCACGGTCGGGCAGCGTCAGTCCGCCCTGCAGCAAATAGGCATTGTAGTGATCGGGGTCTTCAAAACCCGGCGCGGTCCACAGACCGAAGATGTTCGCCGTGTGGTAGTTCGTGTTGTTCAGCGGATCGACGTCCGCACGCAAGCTCTGCCCCAACGCCCGCGCCAACTCTCGCTTGCTCTTGATTGCCGCAATTGCCTGTAGATACGGCTTCAGCGGCTCCAGCCCCTTCTTCTCGATCGTCGCCTCGTCCATGTAGGACTTGTACAGATCGGCGATCTTGCGGGTGTTCGAACCCGCCGGCGCTTTCTGCTGCGCAGCCTCTTCGATCAGCGTGACCGTCTGCTTGTTGGCGCGATCCGCCAGCTCGCTAAACACACCGACCGCCGCGCGATCCGCCGGAATCTCCGTCCGCTTTACCCAGCTACCGTTCGAGTAGTCAAAGAAGTTGTCGCCCGGCCTCACGGACCGGTCCATGTTCTGGGAGGCAATACCATGAGCTGTTGCTGGTTGCGGCGTCTGGGCTAACGCGGCGAGTGAGAAGACGACAAGCAGAAGAACGCGAGTGTTGCGTAGAAATTTCATCTTTTCTCCAGAATCAGGCGCACTGGCCAAAGACCAAAAAGGTTAGACGGTTCTTGGAAGGGAAAGATAGCAGTATTTGTGGGAAAACCGAGCGCATCACTGGGGATGAATGCGTCCCTCTCCCGGAATGTAGTCATCCTTGGTGTACTCATGAACTTCGTGACAGTGCGGACACTCGAACCTGCCAGCGTCACATTCCGCCAGCAACTCCGTGCTCTTGCCCGCAGCAACTTCACGCGGCTTGATCGCAAACCGCAGCAAGCATGTTTTGCATTCGACCAACCAGGCTAACGCCATAGGCTTCTCCGCTACGCTGAGGAATTACGATGTCCAGCCGCCACAAACGTGGCCGGTTCGTCTCTGCACACCTGACTAGACCCCGCGAACGCGACGAGAGTTCCCGCATAAACTAACGCAAAACTCTCAGTACAGACGGAAGTTCACTTCAATTTTCACTTGAACGGGAACAGGAAAGCCCTCCTTCGTTGCCGGTTGGAACTTCCATCCCTTAACAGCTTCCGCCGCCATGTCGTCGAAGCCGTTCCCTGCGGGACGGACAACAGTGACTGCGGTGGGACTACCATTCCTGTCGATGACTACCCACAGCACTGACACAGCCTGCTTGTTCTCTTTTTGTGCCAGTTTTGGATATCGCGGATCTGGATCATATAGCGCCTTAGGCGGGGTTGTTCCGTCCGGTTTATTCGGCGTCTGATTGGGCACGACTCGGACCTTGGGTTCGTCCTTAGGAAGCTTGTATTCGGCGCGCACGGCATCGCGCAACTCCGGATGCAGGAATCTCTGCCAATAGTCCGGGGCCGCGTCGCGCACGTTCTCGTCCTTAGCCAGGAACAGCTTTCTCAGTACCGCTGTAAGTTGAGCCGATTCACCTGGGTTCTTGATCATCACGCGAACCTTCTTGCCGAGCAACCTTGGCACGAAGTCTTTCTGGGAAACATCGTACTCCAGCACAAGCCGCTGCCCCTCGAAGCGCACGTCCCCATTCTTTGCCGCAACCTTCGAGCATCGAAACGCTGCATTCTCGAACCAGTACGCGGGCTTCGGCGTGCCCAGCCGGTTCCCTTGCGAGTCAAACTCGATGTCTTTCGACGCATCCGGCTGACGAAGAACAAAGATGCTGTCCTTGCAGACACCACTCAACTGCTGCTGTAAATCGGCGTCCGAGGCGAACGCGGGAAGAAACGCGGCGAGAGTCATGAACAACAGAATGAGCTGGCGAATCATCCACGCATTGTACAGCTCTGAAATCAGCGTTTAAAGAAAGGATCTCAAACCCCGGCCACTCGGAACTAACCTCTTCTTCGGTACGTATAACGATTGGACTCACAAATTCGGAGCAGAGCCGTCTATCGTCATAAGGAGAGTTGATCATGAAAGGAAAGTTTTCCCGCAGGGCCATGGCCTTGGGCATATTGCTGGGAGCGATCTTGGCGGCCGCGCCAGTCTTCGCAGCAGATTTCAATGAGAGGTTCGAGAAGACCTACCCCGTATCGTCGAACCCTCGAGTCTCGCTCAGCAACGTCAACGGCAGCGTCGAGATCTCAGGATGGGATCGCAACGAAGTTCAGGTGCTGGCAACGAAGCACGCAAATACCCAGGAAAAGCTTGCCCGGTTGCAAATCGTCGTCAACGCAAGCAAAGACTCGGTCAGCATCAAGACCGAAATGCCCAGCGGTAACAACAACAATCCCGGATCCGTGGACTACGAAATTCGCGTACCGCGTACCGCCAGCCTCGACAAGGTCGATACCGTTAACGGAAGCGTCGAGGTGAATGGCATTAAGGGCAACGTAAGGATTTCGTCCGTCAACGGCAAGGTTATGGGCCGCGCCTTAACTGCAGACATGGAGCTCTCCACCGTCAACGGCGTTGTTGATTGCGAGGCCGCCGAGCTTTCCGGTAGCAACCGGGTGAAGCTCTCGACCGTCAATGGCAGCGTCGAGCTCACATTGCCTCGCGACGCCAGCGCCCGGTTAACTGCCAACACCGTCAACGGCCATATCAGCAGCAACATGGGACTGCCAGTCAAGAACCATTTCCCGGTCGGATCGAGCCTTGACACCACTTTGGGATCGGGCAGTGCACGCGTTGAACTCAATAGCGTAAACGGTGGCATCTCAATCCACGGCGGAGCCAAGGGCCTTTAGGAGATTGCAAAACGAGAAGCCCCCTTTCAAACGAGAGGGGGCTTGTCTTTTCATCACCCAATCACGAAATCACCCGTACTACTTTGTGTACTTGTTCCGCTTCTTCTCTTGATGGCGCGCCATCGCCAACTGAAGCAGCTCATCGATCAACTCGGAGTAGCCGACTCCCGTGGCGCCCCAAAGCTTCGGATACATGCTAATGGACGTGAAGCCTGGGAGCGTGTTGATCTCGTTGATGAACAGCTCGTCCGTAATCGGATCCATGAGGAAATCGACGCGCGATAGACCGGCACAATCGCAGGCTTTGAACGCCTTCACCGCCATTTCACGAACGGCGTTTGATTGTTCCTCCGTGAGCTTTGCCGGAATAATCAGCTCCGAGCCTTCTTCGAGATACTTCGCGGCGTAATCGTAGAATTCTTTGATCGGAACGACTTCGCCGACGATCGAGGCCTTTGCATCATCGTTGCCGAGGACGGCGCATTCCAGTTCCCGCGCCTTCTTCTTTCCGCCGACCCCTTCTTCGATTACGATCTTGCGGTCAAACTGCGCTGCCTCTTTGATCGCCGGACCAAGCTCATCGTGATTGTGGGCCTTCGAAATACCTACCGAGCTGCCCAGATTCGCCGGCTTCACGAACACCGGATACTTCAGCTCCGCCTCGATTCGCTTCTCGACTGCTGCCGGGTCGCGCTCCCACTCCGTGCGGATGATCGTGACGTGCTTGACGATGGGCAAACCTGCGTACCTGAACAGAGCCTTCATGACGTCTTTGTCCATGCCCGCGGCCGAGCCAAGCACGCCCGATCCGACGTAAGCGATATCAGCGAGCTCCAGCAGTCCCTGGATCGTTCCGTCTTCACCGAATGTCCCGTGCAGCACAGGGAAGATCACGTCGACCGTGATCGGATGGTCGCTCGCTCGACGGCCCTCGACGGAATCCGTCTGGAATGGCAGCAACGACGTATGCTCGCTTGCCGGCACCGGTGGAACCAGCACGGCCTCTCCATTCTGGAGCACGGCTGCACCCGCCGTGGCCGCCGGATCGCCCGCGCGTAGCTGCTTTGCCTTCTGTCTCGCCTCGCCGTTGAGCAGTCGTTCAGCATCGCTTGCCGTCAGCCAGTGGCCTTCCTTCGTGATGCCTATCGGAACGACCTCGTACTTGTTCTTGTCAATCGCGTTCATCACGGAAGCCGCTGACAGTAACGAAACCTCGTGCTCACCGCTTCTACCGCCAAAAAGAATGCCGACTCTGATCTTGTCCATGTTCGAGAGAATAAATTGAAAGTTTGCGCAATCGCAAAGGTAGACGCAAAAAAAAACGGGACGCCGAAGCGTCCCAATACGAGGAAATTGTGGAGGTTAATTGGATCCCGTTCCCGAAGACGCTTCTTGAGGAGGTTCTAGTTCAACCATGTCACCCACGTGAATCTCTTCCAGCCCGAAAGTCACCATGCCAGTCGCACTGGTCGGCGTTACATTCAGGATGATGATTTCTCCCAGTAACTTCCGTGGAAGTACCCTGGCCCTCTCCGATTTCGGTACCCGAGGAGAAGTCTTTTGTGTGTCTTCCACGACCACGTCAGAGAATGCCTCAGTGTCAGCCTTATCGTTCGCCTTAGGCGAGTAGGTTCTAGTAACCCGGAAATAGTCGCCGCACTTGACCCCTTTTTCTAAGCCAATATCGATGTACAGCTTGCTTCCCGCCGAAGCGAGCTGGTCAAAGTGCTGGGTCATGGCTACTCTGCCCTGGAGTGTCGGCTTATCCGCAGGGAATCGATCCATCGTAGATGTGGGACGAGCGGTAATCATCGGACGTTCCACGAACGGGAGGACGATGTCTCCGGGCAGGATCGGTTGGCATACGAACTCCACTCGAGCCACAGTAGACTCGCCACGAAGTTCCACAACCCGTGCGTAGCCGATGTCGAAGTAGGGCTGACCCGCTTCCTTCAACAGTACCTTGGTCCCGGGATACATTTCGAAATCGTCGGGATTGCGCACCTCGCGAATAACACTGACAAGTTCGCCTGGCTGGGTGCTAGTACCCTTGAGGAAGATATAATCCCCATCGGCAAAACGAGTTTCGTACGGGGTGTTTAGCCCTCCTGCCACGAAATTTGTCTTTGAAACCGGTTGCTTGGTCATGAACCCGGAACAGTACACGTCGGAACGTGTCACAGGATACAGTTTCTCAGTCACCGTTGCATTCGTAGGGCCGGGGGCGACGCCCAAGGGCGAAGTCTTCGCTCCATCTTGAGCCGACACAAACCCCGTCCCTAGCAACAGTAAAGCAGCAAAAAACCTCTTCATTACTCCCTCCACCGGACACACCGATACCGGTCCGCCCCCCGAAGCTAAAGCCTAATCCCCTTACTTTGTTCAGTTTCCGCAACTTGGCGGGAATTCCCGGAACAGGGGAAAAATCCACTTCGGCTCGAACCGTAGCAAAGCTGTAACTGCGGGTCAATAGCGAGATGTTTACCCTCAAGGTACGAAAGTGCAATTGTCTGCACGATTTCATCGAAAATCTGCTATTGCATCCGTTATGGTGCAACAGTAAGATGGCGCCGCTGCACCTTTTATGAAATCACAGACCTCAACCTTGATGACTGGCCGCTTGCTACCCCTTCGACTACCACGCGTGTGCGTGGCAGTTCTCGGTGATGATCCGGCTGAGATGCTGGACAAAGCGGAAGCTATTGTTCGCGAAAACTCCTTTCTCGAGTTCCGGCTGGATTATCTCAAGCAGCCCGCCCTCGCCCTTCCTAAGCTCAAGCGTTTCTTTGAGTTACATCCGGATGCCATTGCGATTGGAACCTGCCGTCGAGCTGCGAATGGCGGTCGTTTCAAGGGTTCCGTGGCCTCGCAAATCGAGGTTCTGACGAAGGCAGCCGCAACCGGATGCCAACTCGTCGATGTGGAACTTGAGACGGCAGAGGCAATAAAACCTGCCGAATGGCAGCGGCTCCGTTCCAAGTGCGCCGTCGTTTTGTCGTATCACGACTTCCGTGCCACGCGGAAATTAGAAGAGACCTTTGCCCGAATGCAGGAAGTCACGGCGGACTACTACAAGGTCGTCTCCACCGCCACCCGGCTCTATGACAACGTGACCATGGTTAAGTTCCTCAACGACAAGAGTTACACACATTCTGTTGTGGGACTGTGCATGGGAGAGCAGGGAATCATCAGCCGGGTACTCGGTCTGCGTGCGGGGAGCGTGTTTACGTTTGCCGCTGCAACACCCGGAGAGGAAACTGCCCCAGGCCAGGTTTGTTTTCGCACTCTGCGGGACAAATATCGCATCGAGCAAGTTGATGCCGCGACCAGGGTGTACGGTGTGGCAGGCGATCCCGTCTCTCACTCGCTCTCACCTGCGATGATGAATGCGGCGTTCCGACGCGAAAATGTCAATGCCGTGTATCTCGCCCTGCACGCCAAGAAGCTCGACGACCTGCTTGATAGCATGCGGGACATTCCGGTGAACGGAGCGAGCGTAACGCTGCCCTATAAGCAGGAAATAGTTGAGCATCTCGACAACACGGATGTCATCACCACCCGCGTAGGAGCCTGCAATACAGTCGTTCGCGGTGCCGAGGGAAAGATTTACGGGTTCAATACCGATGTTGCCGGAATCGTGCGTCCGCTGGAGAAACGATTGCAATTATCAGGCGCGAAGATCCTGGTGATCGGTGCAGGCGGGGCTGCCCGTTCGGCTGTGTTCGCACTCAAGGATAAAGGTGCGAACGTATTTGTCATGAATCGAACCGCTCCCACCGGTCAGAAACTGGCAAAACAGGCAAAAGCAAAGTACGTCAAGCGCTCCGAGTTGAAGAAATATACGTTTGACGTGATCATCAACGCTACTCCGCTTGGGATGGAGGGAAGCATGGCTAAACTTTCTCCTCTCAACGAGAATGAGATTAAGACCAGGTACCTCTTCGACATGGTCTACACGCCAGCCGAAACGCCACTGGTGAAGATGGCCCGTGCTGCCGGAGCGCTGATTATTCCTGGAATTGAGATGTTCGTGCAGCAGGGTGTGCGGCAGTTTGAGTTGTGGACAGGCAAGCCGGCCCCGGCAGAGGAAATGCAGCACGTAGTGGAGATGGAGTTGGCGGCGAGGGCCGCAAGAAAGAACGGCTCTGGGAACGGTACGCGTCCGCGCGCCTGAGCGACGTTAGCCAGCCTGTTTACCCTGGATCCGCGCTACATCACGGTAGAGCACGACGCGGTTGCGTCCGTGCGACTTGGCAAAATAAAGTGCCGCGTCGGCGTTCTCGATCAAATCGCGTCGGAATTGCGCGTCTTCATCGAATACCGCAATTCCAATGCTGATAGAAAGCCTTTCGACCGCCCCTGGGGATCCAGCAAAAAACTTGGCGTTTTCAACCGAGCGGCGCAAGCGTTCCGCAACCAGCTTTGCCCCTGTGCCGCCAGTCTCGGGCAAAATGATCACGAACTCCTCGCCACCGTAACGCGCAACCGTATCAACCTCACGCATGTCACGCATCAGAATGGAAGCCACGTCCCTCAAAACCTGGTCTCCGGCGCGGTGTCCAAACCGGTCATTCAGGCTTTTGAAGAAGTCAATGTCGATCATCAGAAGGGCAAACGACGTCTTCTTGCGCTCAGAACGTTTGATCTCAAGTTCGAGTTGCTGCTCGAAGTAACCGCGTGTCTTGAGATTTGTCAGATAGTCAGTAAATGCCAGCCGTATAAGACCGTCATTGGCGTAATCACGGCTCAGCAGGGACTCGGCTACTAGCGACATCACCCATAGAAGCTGAGCATCCTCGGTGGTGAATGCGTCTGCCTTGGTCGAAAACAGCTGAAGGGATCCCATGACTCGATTGCTGACGAACAAAGGCACAACTAAACCCGAGCGTACCTGCAAGGATTCGAGAAACGTATTCGCCGGCGAGCCGGGCCAGGGGTTCACCAGCATCGGCCTGCTGTACTTTGCACTCCATACATTCAGCACATTACCGCGTGACAGCAACTCGGAGTTGACGTTCTGAATACCGCGGGCGACTCGCAACTGGGCGTCATCAGAATTCTCATCCGAGAAACAAACGACCACGCCGTCATACTGGACGACTTCGGCGGCCAGATCACACAGCAAAATCAGTGCCGCATCGAGCTGCATTTGCAGACCAGCGAGCATGCTCAGGCGAAGGATGACATTCACCGCCTGCCAGCGCTCCTGAATGGTCTTCTGCGATAGCTCAGAGAACACTTCGACGACGAAGTTCTCTGGCAGAGACGATTCGGTGGCGCTGATGTCCGTGTTCATAACTTGCTTCCAAGGGTCAAAAAATGGGAGAGCGAACCCAGGGCAGCCGCGATGCGCCCGATTCATCCGGGGCTTACTCCGGCATTCATAGTGAGATGCAAGGAGAAGAGCTTACATACACGCCGGACTCGACACTTCGGTAATGCCGGTTCCATTACGAATCAGGTAGACAGCCGCACTCGTAATGCCTCGCCGCAGCCAGTCCCGATTTGGGAAAGTTGCTCTCGGCACTTCAGAATTCAGCGAGAGTTCATTAGGGGCCACTTAATCCGCGTGATACTCGAAGCTGTCATCAATTGCTCTTTTTGCAGGTTTGCTGTCGCATTTAGGGCAATCGTTTGCATTCCGCCGAGCCAAGCACGACGGATCGGCCATATGGCACTTGGGCTTCGAGGTATGCAGTGGGCGTCCCCCCGCCTGGCTGACTTCTAGTCCCCGCAACCATGAAACAGCAGTTGGAGACGAACAATATGGCGTGGTATGCATACTGTCTTACGGAACAGAGAGCTTTTCAGGGTGAAAACAGGGTAAGGAAGCCGTTTCCTGTTGAGGGCATCAGGGGGATCGCAGGGGCACAGACGATAGCCTATCCCAGCGGGGACTTTGCGGTGGTTGTGAGTGAGTATTTTAGGGCAGGAACCCTCGCACAGAAATCCGTGATCGAGCACGCCCACGTGATTTCGGAGTGTTTCAAGCTGGGCACCGTGCTTCCTTTCAAGTTCGCAACCATTTTTGATAACGAAGAGTGTATCCGGCAGGCGGTTCGCACCAACCGCAAAGCATTCTTGCATTCTGTCGATCAGCTTCGGGGCAAGTCTGAGATGCACTTGAAAGTGGTAGTGCCTTCAAGGTCACTGCCGAAGAGCCTGCCATGCGATTCCGCCCTGCCGACAGCGGTTGGATCCGAGTACCTGTCGAAGCTGCACGTGGTCGCCACGCGCGAACGTGAGCAGCAGACGAAAGCCCGGGCCTTATCGCAGCAAGTTCGCAAGCTCTTCAACCCCTTAGCAGAGGAAGTTGTCTGCAAGCGCGACGGAACGGGCGGGATAACGCTCGGCATCGCTCATCTGATTGAGAACCATACGATCGCGAAGTATCACAACCGTTTTGACACGGCCACCCGACAGTTCAAGGATTGTGAACTCGTCATTAGCGGTCCGTGGCCGCCATTTCATTTCCTTCCCGAGAAGCTGAAAACAGTTCAAAGTGCGGACTGAGATCTTTGTCTCCTGACCTGATGACCGAAACCGGGAGCCCGTTAGCTCCCGGTTTTTTGCGAGTAGCAAAACCTGCTCAGGCACAGCACTGGCCTTGTAATCAGCATCAAATGGAAGCGCAAAGCAGTGCGCGCTCAGATGACGGTTCCTTTCCCTCGCATACTGGTTGTAGACGACGAGCCAAATGTGCTCATCACGGTGCAGGCTATCCTTCGTGAAGAGGGATACGAGGTCGACGCATGTCCGAGTGGCGACCAGGCCATCCGAGTTATTCAGCAGCGCTCTTACGATCTTGTTCTAACCGACCTGAAAATGGCCGGTGCCGATGGTCTCGCCGTCCTGGCTGAGGTGAGAAAGCGTTCGCCCCAAACCGTAACCGTCATGATGACCGGGTACGGGTCGGTTGCTTCAGCCATTGAAGCCGTTCAACTCGGCGCCTATGAGTACTTGCTGAAGCCCGTTGAGGTGCCCGAGTTGAAGGCCGCGGTTCGACGCGCGCTGGAGCGGAAAAGGCTCTCCGAGATCGACGCGCTCTACGGAGTCGGCCAGCTTCTTAGCAGTTCACTGGACCGCACCGAAATCTCACGGGAAGTCTGCAACGCAGTTCGAAAAGTGCTGTCGTTGGAACGAGCGGAGCTGATCACCTTTGATCGCAATGGCACCGTCCTTCTTTGCGCTGAACACGCTTCGGATCGCCTGCGGTGGTTAGGCGATGCCGTTCGAGAGCAGACGGCAATGCGACAACTCTCCCAGCGCGTCATGATCACGAGAGATAACGCTACTGAGTCGTTGCGCGGATGGGCTGACGACAATGTGCAGTCGTTTGCTCTTGTGCCCGGGGTGGCCGCTGAGCGCCTTGTCTGCGTTCTATATGCCGATAACGGGCATATCCCGTTCGATTTCCATGCATCCGCTACGCGATTCTTGTACGCACTTGCAGCGCAGGCTGCGGCTACTCTGGAGAACGCGTCTCTCGTTGCCGAGTTGAAGAAGAACAATCTTGAGATCGCGGCAGCGAACCAGAAACTCCGCGAGTTGGATCGACTGAAATCGCAATTCCTCGCCGTAGCCACTCACGAGCTGCGTACACCACTAACTATCATCCTCGGCTACAACTCGATGCTCGCCGAAAGCCTGCACGAAAGATTGACGGGTGAAGAGCGGCAAACGCTCGATGAATCCACAGGGGCGTGCCGGCGGCTTATTTCGCTTGTCAATTCAATGCTGGACATCAGCCAAATCGAGTCCGGCAAGATGCGTATGAGCTTTGCTCGCACCGACCTTCAGGAGATTATTACCGGGGTCGTCGCTCTGTTTCATTATGAAGCCAACAAGCGGGGCGTTGTGCTCTCGGCCGACGTTCCCGGCAATTTTCCGGTTGTAGTTGTCGATCCGGGACGCGTGCAACAGATCCTGACAAACCTGGTGGCCAACGCGCTGAAATTCACTGACGCTGGCGGTACGGTCAAGGTCACGGCGCGTCTTTGTGAAGACGAGCGGTTTGAGCTTTCGGTCAGCGACAACGGGTTGGGGATCGATCCCGAATATCACGAGAGTATCTTTGACGAATTTGCACAAATTCCGAGGCATACCGCCCGGCGACTTCGAGATGGCTCCGGTCTGGGTCTGGCAATCGTAAAGCGGATCGTGAAAGCACACCAAGGAGAGATCCGACTGCAGAGCCAGCTTGGATTGGGCAGCACGTTTTCTGTGAAGCTGCCTCTCAACGGCACTGGGGCCGTTGTTGGGACCGCGATGACGGCCTGAGTTCCCGTTTTGGGCTAAATCGTCTACGTCCAGTTAAAGAAAAGGATACCCAAATTCTAAAAAGTGGAATTGTAGTACAATCCGTCTGGCTCTGGGCCGCATCTTAGAATTAGAGCATCGCATCGAATCTCGACCCGGCTGAGTCCTTCGACAGCGCGGGGGGTGCCAAGAATTCCCATACCGTTGCCAGTAAGGCTGTGATCATTTGCTATGCGGACAGAAGCTGGAGCATCGGAGGCCGTTGATGTTGCCTAACCAGAAAACACGAGTGCTCATTGTTGACGACGACGAAAGCATGGCGAAGTACCTTGAGTCCTACCTTTCCCGCCGAAACTACGACGTGAGTACCGCAAGCAGCGGCGAAGAAGCGATCCGGATGTTTCGCGTCTACGATCCCACGCTGGTTCTGCTGGATCTGGCTATGAGCGGCATGACCGGAATCGATGCGCTTGAACGCATGAAGCAGATTAAGCCGGACGTTTCCGTGATCATGCTGTCGGCGCATAGCAACCCGGAGATGATCTTTAAGGCCTCGAAACTCGGGGCGGACGACTACATCAGCAAACCCTTCGAACCAAAAGAACTTGATCTCCGCATCGCCAAGGTGCTCGACAAGCAACGGTTGGTCAGCGAGGTGACCCAGTTGCGCGAGCAGGTCCGCCGCCAGAGCGATTTCACCATGCTTTTCGGCACTAGCCCGAAGATGGAAGAAGTCAAGATGACGATCGAGCAGGTGGCCGACACGACCGCCACTGTGCTGATCCGGGGCGAAAGCGGTACGGGCAAGGAAGTTGTGGCGCGCATGGTCTATTCGCAGTCTTCGCGTCACGACAAGCCATTCGTGAAAGTGAACTGCGCGGCCATTCCGCACGAATTGCTCGAAAGCGAACTCTTTGGTTACGAGCCTGGTGCCTTCACCGGAGCCAATCGCCAGAAGCTTGGTAAGTTCGATCAGGCTAACAACGGGACAATATTCCTGGATGAAATCAGCGAGATGCACCCGGCTTTGCAGGCCAAGCTCCTGCACGTCTTGCAGGATGGCGAGTTTGCCCGACTTGGCGGCAAGCGCGACATCGCCGTCGACGTCAGGGTGCTGGCCGCGACGAACAAGCCGCTGGAGCGTGCCGTCGAAGAGGGCATGTTCCGCGAGGATCTCTTTTACCGCCTGAATGTGGTCACGATCCACATCCCGCCGTTGCGCGAGCGGCGCGAAGAAATTCCTATCTTCCTTGATTTCTTCATGCGGAAGTACAGCGAGTATTACGGCAAGCAGCCGCCCCCGTTCAGCGATTACGCAGTCAGCCGTATGATTGAATACTCGTGGCCGGGGAACATTCGCGAGCTGGAGAATCTTGCCAAACGTTACGTTATTGTCGGCAACGAGCCGCAGATCATCCGAGAGCTTTCGACCCACAAGCCGATCATTTCATCCGTGACTGGTTCCAGCCCTATCTGGGGGCTCAAGGACTCCCAGCCGCGCTCTGAACCGACGCCGACAGCTGTCCCCTCGCCGGCACCTCCAGCAAGTTCGCCGAAATCGGCCGCCATCATCGATGACATGCCATCTTTACTTGAGATAGGGAAACGGGCGGCGATGCAGGCCGAGCGTGAGGCCATCGAGCGGGTTCTTGCCCAAACGCGCTGGAACCGCCGTCAGGCAGCCAAGATTTTGAAGATCAGCTACAAGGCACTTCTGAACAAACTCAAGGTGATCGAAGAGAACGCGCAGGTCCAGACTAAGCAGCATTCAGCCTAAAAGTGGTACTTGTGTTCCACTTAGAATGTGGCACCACTGTATGGACTACCCGACAACTGTGCAAAACTTGTTCCTACGCAGACCTAAGTACCGCTTCGGCAACAGCTTGAGTTTTTCTGCCAGATTAAGATTCTGCTAAGCAACTTTGGAGCGGAACGTGCAGTAACGTTAAGCAGCAAAGAGGCCATATACATGAGTTTGACCCTCTTCCAAAGTTCTCGACTTTTCCAAGGACATCCCGTCCTACGACGTGATGTCGTCTTGCATCGCCTTCCCTAATTTCCCTCCCTCCCTTGCCTCTTTAGGTGACCCCGCGAAAGCGGGGTCGCTCTTTTTATAGCCATCTAGGCAACTGGTTACTTTAGGTCTCTTCTGTGCATCAAAATGTAGCCCGGAGAAAGAAAGAATCGGGTAGGGTTTGGCAGTTGACGCCTTTTCCCCGCGCGCTTATGATGTGCGCTTTAGTCTTGGAACAGATAGGGAATTGGTAAGGCTTCGTAGAGAGCGTTAGATTCTGTCTGGCAAGGTTTTGTTTATGGAAAAGAAACGTCTCGAACTATTTCGAAAGACTTTGGAAGAGCGACAGCAGGCGCTGCGTCGCAACGTCTCACGGAGCGAGTTGGACGGGCGCAACGCGGAAGAAGGAACGGCGCAGGACATCGCCGACAAAGCTGCCGTTTCCTACAACAAGGAATTCCTCTTTCACCAGAGCAATAGTGACCGACAGTTGCTCGCCATGGTGGAGGGCGCATTGAGTCGCATCCGCGAGGGCAACTTTGGAGAGTGCATTTCATGTGGCACGGAGATCAACCCTAAGCGGCTTGACGCAGTGCCGTGGACGCGCCATTGCATTGAATGCCAGGAGAAACTCGAGCAGGGGTTACTCGAGGAAGCCACTGGTGACTAGCGTCATCTAGAGTTGTTGAGTAGGTAAACGGGCGAGGGGAGCCTCGCCCGTTTTCTGTTTACTGCAACCTATTTAGGCGGCGGCTGTTGTTGTTGCTTTTTCTTGTTGCCGAAAACGGAATTCAACAGATCATTGATCGGCTGCTGCTGTGATTGCTGCTGTTGCTGCTCTTGCGGTTCAGCCGTGGCGGGTGGTTGTTGTTGCTGTGGTTGTTGTTGCTGCTGTTGTTGTCCGCCTGCGCCAATCGCTCCTAATATTCCGCCCAGCCCCCCTTGCTGGCCCCCCTGTTTGTTCCCTCCCAGAACCGATCCTAGAATGCCGGCAGCGGGATTACTGGTGGTCGGCAGAATGTTCTTCACCTTCATCTGCGCGATGGTTTGCATATCGGGCATGAAGTGTGGCTGGTCGAAAGTGCCGCTGACCAGCACGGGCATCACAATCTCGCCCCGATTATTGGCCAGTGCCGTTTGCATCAATCCGCCGACGCCGGAAGTGCCGCCAACCTGCTGGGTTACGTTCTTGTCTAGAACAGCGGTCATTCGCAAGTCCAGCGCCTGCGTTGCAAGGTTAACGCTGCCCTGAGCTGCTAGCGTGCCGCCATCAATTGCGGCCTGGAAATTGTTGGTCTGCGCCACCCCGTTGGTCACGACGAAATTGCCGCTCATCTTCGCGAAATTGGTCATGGCTTGGGCATTCTTGCGTACGCCGGCGAATTTGCCGATAGCCGCAAGCTCGTTCAGAACGTCTATCTTGGCAATCCGTCCGTTGTTCAGGTTCACCGCCAAGTTCCCATTCAGCGTCCGTGCGATGTCTTGCGACGATGCCGCCGAAAAGCGCAGATCACCGCTGCTCGCCAGCAATCCATACAGCGTGTCTTTGATCGAGCTCACCGCCGAGAGCAGATCATTGGCCTGAACGTTCTGGAGCTTGGTCGCGACCGTTACCAGCATTGGTGTGGCCAGCAGGTTCGCGGTGATTTGACCCGTCGCCTGCCCGTTGTAAAGCTGGGCATTGATCGGCGTGAGGTTAACCGCCCCGTGATTAATCGTCACACCGGACTTCAGATTGTTGAGGACAAGTTGATCGTACTGGAGCACGTTGGCTGAGATGTTGCCATTGCCCGTCATCGTACTCAAGATGCTCGCAGATGCTGTCGGCGCGGCGCTTGCTGGAACTGCGCTCCGAGCTTGGGCGTTAGCGGTTGGAACGATGTTCCAGAAGCCGTCGTTCGCCGTCCGCTGCTGATTGGGATGGGGATTCGAACCTGCCGTGATCTGCTGCAACTCGGTCACGTTGATCTTGTCGGCATTCAGCGTGAACTGCACATTCGGTGCCGCGAAGTTTTTCACCGTCGCATTGCCGGTCACGTTGGTCGAGCCCAGTCCGGCGGCCAAGTTCGACAGCGTCGCCGAATTGCTCGTGAACCGCATGTCGGCGTTCTTGACGTTCAGCGGCTGCGTGAGCGAGGGCATCTTGATACTGGCGTTGCGCAGCGCTCCGGTGCCATTGATGTTTATGGCCGACGTGTTCTTCAGCGGCCCCGTCGCGTGTACGTCGAGGTCTAGATTCCCCGAGCCTCCCACACCATTCACTGCACTGACGCCATACGCGCGTGCCATGCTGATCAGCTCGCCCACATTCGCGTTCGCCGTTTTCAAAGTTGCATTAATGTTCGGTGACGGCGCCGTGTACTGCGATAGCGTGAACTGTCCATTCACCGTCGTGCCGCCCGATACGGCCGTAAACGGATTGGAGCGGATGTCCTGCGGCGTGAGCGCGAGATTGATCGACTGCACCTTCACTGGTTGAGGCAGATCGCCGCCACTGACGATCAAGTCTGAAGCCTGAAGCGTTCCATTCATGGCCGGCTTGTCCGCCGCACCCTGTGCTTTCACGTCCGCGTTAGCACGTCCATCAACCTTCATGCCCGGACTGAAGGCCACGCCAAAGGCCGAGGCCAATCGCGCTGCGTCACCGATGGACACATTCGAGGCCTGTACGCGCATATCGATTTGCGCCGGTGTGGACTTCGTGTTCAGCGTGCCCGTGACCGCGAGTGGTGTCGATCCGAGCTTCAGATCTCCCTTCTCTACGTTGATCACATCGTTCGCCAAGTCGTCGGTCATGCGATAGTCCGCGGAGACCGGGTAGTTGATCGCCACGCCGTTTACTCGTGCGTTGTTGATCGTCAGCGAACCGCGCGACGACAGCTTGCCGTTTTCGTTGTTGATGTCGGTCGTGCCGCTCACGACGCCGTCCATATTGTTCAGCGATGGCGAATTCAGATAGCTCTTCACGCCCGAGAGTGCTACGTTCTTCAACTTCAGGGTTCCAGTGAAGGGCGTTTGAATAATGTTCGACTGATTGATCGGACCGCCGTTACCGGTTAGTGCGAGGGTTTCGTTGCCCTTCCCGGGCAGGTGTGCCGCAAGCGAGAAAGAGAACGGCTTGCCCGGCGCGAAGTTCTTCAGCGTGGCGTCAATGTTGTTGTAGACCGCCCGCGACTGGTGCTTCTGCTGGTCCGTCACGGCGATCTGGCCATCGGTGATCTTCAGATTGTCCAGTTCGAACTCGCTGGGTTTCTGCTGCTGTGCCTGCTGGGGCGGTTGTGTTGGTGCTTGCTGCGGCTGCTGAGGCACGGGTGGCTGGCCCGATGGCTCGTGAGCAGGTGTTTTATTCTGTCCCAGCGTTTGGAAATTCCACACACCCTGCGCATTGCGGATTAGTTCGATGTTCGGCCGACGGAGGTCGAGTGAGCTGATTTGTACGTCGCCGTGGAGCAGCGGCCAGAACTTCGGTTTTACATAGAGCTGCTGCGCGGTCGCGAAGTTGCCGTTGCCGAACGCCGAATTCTCGCCGACGGTCACGTTGTCCACGCGAATCGACGGTGGTAGCAGGCTCAGGTGCATGTTGCCGAGCGACACCGGTCTATTCAGCTGCTTCTGCAACTCGGCCTGAATCATGCCGTGATACTTGTTGACGTTGATGAGGCTGGGTATGACTAGAAGCGCAATGATGATCAGGAGAACGATAATCCCGATCGCGATTCCGAGCTTTCGCATGGCTGACTCCTGCGTGCCGCTGGGCCCAGGCGCAATCTGGACGTCCACTGCGCGAGCGAACGCGCACACGTACGTTAGATGAAAGTCAGGCGAAGGGCGACGGGTATCTCTGCATGTAGGACGCGGTTGCTCCCATGCCCGGTTGCAATCCCTACTTTTCTCCCCAGCCCGTTTGATTTACGAATTTGAGACTGTTAAACTCAGCTTTTCCCACAGAGTCATCTTTTAAGGATCAGGCGTGCGTACCGAAACTAGACACCAACTGAAACAAGACAAGTTTGCCGAGACACTCAGCCACCAATACTCCTGGGCAGTTGAGCACCGTCCGTTGTTGACCTACGGTGCAATCGCGATTGCCGTCATTCTCGTTCTCGTGCTGGGTGGCAAAGCTTATTACAGGCAGCGCAATGTGAAGGCTAACAGCGCCCTCGCGAAGGCCATGGAGACCTACAGTGCCCCGTTGCGCCCGGCAGGTATGCCTCCCCAACCGGAAATGGTGAGTTTCGCTTCGTTCGATGAGCGCGCCCGTGCAGCTCATTCCGAAATGGAAAAGGTAGCTGAAGAGTTTCCGCGTACGCAGGCTGGTGCCGTCGCTCGATACCTTGCCGCTATAACGGCGAAGGACATGGGTGACACGGCGGCCGCCGAGAAGGAGCTCAAACAAGCAGTTGATGACGGCGACAAGGACCTTTCGGCGCTGGCGAAACTGGCTTTGGCCGGCCTCTATGCCCAAACAGGCAAAGACAGCCAGGCCATCGAAATCTATAAAGATCTAGCCGACCACCCGACAAATTCAGTAGGGAAATCCACGGCCCAGCTACAGCTTGCCGAATTGTATAAAGCAAAGCAGCCGGTGGAAGCCAACAAGCTTTTCGAGCAGATTAAGAAGGACGATCCGACCGGCGTTGCCGGACAGTTGGCCACGCAAGCCTTAACGGGAAAATAGGCTTACAGTCAGATCTCTTACCCCGCTCCGAGCATCGGTTGCGGGGTTTTCTTTTGCCCTTTTTCCAGAGCTGGCCGCCGTTTTCAAGGGGGATTGCTTACTTGGTACATGCCCCATGGTACAGTGCTCCGGCCCGTGTCGTTGTGGTAACTTAACTCCAAGTCTGAGTGTCGCTTACGCGGGTTTGCGTTGCGACGGCCCAGCAGTAACGGAGTGCGATTTCATGGTGTTCGGCTTCGGGTTTAACAAGACAAAGGTCCTCGCGTCGGCGGAGCGCAGCGTAAAACAGGGCAAGCTGCAGAACGCCATTGTCGAATACGAGAAGATTCTTGCCGAAGATCCAAAAGATCTGACGGTGATGAATACCGTCGGCGACCTCTATGCGCGTGTCGGCAATACCGAGAAGGCGACCGAATACTTTCGCAAGATAGGCGATGCGTACGCTACTGACGGCTTCACTGTTCGCGCCATCGCCATGTACAAGAAGCTGACCAAGCAAAACCCCGGCGCAATTGAAGCTGTTCAGAAACTTGGCGATCTTTACACCCAACAGGGACTTCACAACGACGCTCGCGGCCAGTTCTTGCAGGTGGCGGAGCATCACCTGCGCAACAACGAGTTGCCTCAGGCCGCTGCTGTCTTTCAGAAAACTCTCCAACTGGATCCAGAAAATAGTTCTCTCCAGACCAGACTCGCCGAGCTCTATGTCAGAATCGGTTGCGCCGCCGAGGCTCGCGATCTTTACTTCCGAAATGCGGAAGCGCTGCGCACGCGTGGAGCACTCGATCTCGCAGACGATGCACTGGCAAAGGTCTGCGAGCTTGATCCGAACTTCGGCCCCGCCACACTCATGCGCGGCCAGGTCAAGTTCGATTCGGGCGATCCCGAAGGTGCAATACAGATTCTGGAGAAGGTGCCGGATCTGGATTCGCAGCCTGAGGGTTTGCGTACTCTGCTTAGGTCTTATCTTTCGCTTGCGCGCCTTGATCATGCGGAGCCGGTCGCGCGGAAACTGCTACAGGTTTACAACGATCCTTCGGGGGTTGCCGGTTATGGCGAAGCCCTCATGGCCAGTGGCGCCTACGAGAAGGCTCTGGATTTCTTCAGTGAGCATGCGACGGTCATGCTGGCCTCTAATCAGCCTGCCTTTCTCCAGACTCTGCAATCGTTGACGGGCCGGGTGAAGAGCAATCCGAAGGCGCTTGAGCAGCTCTCGGCGATATTCCAGCGTGCGGGAAATGCGGGTTCCGCCACCGAGGTCACTGAACTGCTGGCCCATGCATATGTGCAGCAGGGCGAACTCACAAAGGCACGCGACCTGTATCAACGCTTAGCCGCTCTGGAACCCGAGAATCCGCAACACGCACAGAATTACCGGCAGATACTCTCGCGGCTTTCCGAGTCACTTCCACCAGAGCCCGAAACAGGCGTGCAGGCTCCGGAGCGAAGGTTTCAATCAGCCCAGCCGCAGCCCGTAGCAGACGAACTCTCGCGTCTACAACGCTTCGAACCGGCACAGCCTGAAAACGAGCCTCTGTCGGAAGATGTGTCCGAGGATACTTATCCAGCCTCGCAGGTAGAACAGAACTATCCAAACGACATCGGTGAACAGATAGAAGCAGCGCTGACGGATGCTGACCTTTTCGATTCCTATAACCTCATCTCCAAAGCGATCGCACCGCTTGAGAAGCTGCTGCCGAGAGTTCCACATGATGTTCGCATCAATCAGCGACTGGCGTCGCTGTATTCGCGTTCCGGAAAGCCGAAAGAAGCGGCTGAGCGCTGTGCCGTGCTGGAGAAGATCCATGCAATAGCCGGCTTCGCCAAAGAATCGCGCTTCTATGCGGAACTGACGAGAAAGTACCGCCGTCGTGCAGGTCTACCGCCCGCATCGGTTGCTAGTGAGGCTGCTGCCACGGTCACTGTGCCGCCCATTGCTGCATCCCCGGTGAAGCCCAGCATCACTGCGGAGCCTACACGATCCGTTCCGGCCCCGCTACCTACCCCCGCGACTCCCGTTCACCCGGTCGCGCCTCCGCTTCCTTCCGCCCCGGTCTCGCATCAGGCCCACGAAATAGATCTGTCTTCTGAGTGGGAGGAGATGTTCGAGGTCGAGCATGCCCCAGCACAGGAACATGCGGCGCCCGTTCAGCATCCTCCTATGGCTGCCCAGCAGGAGCCTGCTCCTGTAGCTCCTCACCTTTCGCCTGTTGCGCAACATGAAACGACCATTTCTTCGTGGGATGATGCGGCACAAGAGAATCCGTTACCAGAGCTGCTCGACGAAGTCCGGTTCTACATATCGCAGGGCATGTGGCCCGAAGCGCAGACAGCGATCGAACGGTGTGCGCTGATCGATCCCACGCATCCGGAAGTTCGGGAGTTGCACGTAAGGCTTACAAACCTTGGAGCGAGCACCACAGGCGGCATCGCTTTTGAAGAGAGCACAGCTGGAGCAGTTGGCTTTGGCGCGAGCACCGAAGCGACTGTCAATGAGTTCGAATTTGCGGGCGATGAGCAGTTGACAACGGAATCGTACGGACATGCTGGCGCCGATCCCCTGCTCATATCGTCAGACGTGCAAATCCCAGGCGATCACACGCCTGTCACTGCGCACGAACAAGTGCTTTCGGCCTACGAGACAAAGCTGGAGCTGGCGTCTGAGTTACAGCAGCTCTACGAACCGGCACTTGAACCTCCGCAGCCCGAACCGTTCGCTTCACCCGTGACTCCGCTAGCTGCAACGCCGCCGATGGCTCACGAACCGCTAGTCACGGCCGCGCCCACCAGTTCGGTGCCCGAGCCGGTGTTTCCGTCTGCGAAGCCATCGATTATCGACGAAGCGACAATAGAGCCAGCAACTTCTGCTCCGGCCATAAAGCACGTTGCCTCGACGTACGAACCGCCATTTTCAGCGCCGGCCCCGGTCGTTCATGCTGAACCTGTGGTACCACCGGCGGCCGCGATCGCACCACCGCCGCCGTCGTCCAACGCTGCGGCTCCGAACCTGCTGGACTCCTTCGTCCAAGATCTGGAAGCTTCACTCGGCGACTTCAGCATCGACGAACCCCAGCCCGAGGCACAGGCCGAAGTCGATGATGAGTGCCAAGCTGAAGATGAATCGGCTGACGACTATCAGCAGAATGTCGTTGCTGCACCGTCACAACCGGCCGCACCGGCGCATGCTGAACCCGTTCCTAGCATCGCTGTGTCCGCTCCAGCTCCCCTTCCGGAGGTGCCTATCAGTGCCGTTCCGGCTCCGATTGCTCCGGCAGTGACTGCGCCAGAGCCTCAGGTGAGCACGGCTGAAGAGATAGCGCCACCTACTATAGCCGCCGCAAGCCTGGAGGAAGAACGTGGTGCGCTAAACGACATCTTCGCCGAGTTCAAGGAGAGCGTTGAGGCTGGCAGTGACGAAGGGGAAGACCCGGAGACCCATTACAACCTCGGCGTCGCGTTCAAGGAAATGGATCTTTTCGACGAAGCAATCGGCGAGTTCCAGAAGGTGTGTAAAGCGATAGAACGCGGACATGACTTTCCACAGCGGATTCAGGCTTATACGTGGTTGGCTGATTGCTTCTTGAAGAAGGGCGTTCCCGACCTTGCTGTTCGCTGGTACGAGCGCGCACTCACGGCGAATCACATTGACTACGACACCGACACGGCGATCCGTTACGAGCTAGCGTGTGCATGCGATGCCGCCGGTGACCGCCAAGCCGCCCTCGGCCACTTCATGGAAGTCTATGGCACAAATATCGATTACCGTGATGTTGCTGAGCGCATCAAAACCCTGAGATCGTAGAATCCGTTAGAATCAGACTATGGGCTCTACTCATAATGGAAGTTCATCGCAGACCGGGTCTTCTCCACAGCGCTCACTGTTTAGTGATGCTGAGCCCAAGACTCCGGAGCGAGCTTATGCGGAGAGCGGATTCAGAGCAGATCCCACTGTGCCAGAGCGATCTGAGGCCGGTCCCCAAATCGTGACGCAGTCAGACCCGCAGACTGTCGCTGTTGAGCCTGCGTCCGAGCCATTGTGGACTCAGCGATTGAAACTGGTGATACTAGTTCTCTTCTGCGTGGAATTGGGCATGGTGTTGGTTGTGCTGCCGTGGACCCCGGTTTGGCAGCACAATTCGCTGGTCGCAGATCATCCCGCGTTTCGCCAATTGTTTCAGCATTTCTTCACCCGCGGCGCAGTCACCGGGCTCGGACTGATCGACATGTGGGTTGGCATCTGGACCGCCGTCCAGTACCGCGAGAAAAAATAGAGTACAACTTTAGTGTCACATGCCTTAGCATTCAGCTCTTGGCTGCTAGTTCGATTTTCTGATTTCATTTTTGATCTATTGCGATTTTCCTATGTCTGAAAATAACAACTCTTTGCGCTCTCCGCTCGCTTACGAAAACAAGCATTTTCTGGACAGTCCCGATGGCCGCATTTTGCGTATTCTTGCGGAATATCAGGAGCCTCTCGCGCGCTTCCGCCGCGAACGCATTCAGGACACAGTCGTCTTCTTCGGTTCGGCCCGTTTTACTAGTCTCTCCGATGCTGAGGATGCGCTGGCCCTTCTGCAAAAACCGGGCTCGAATAAACTCGCCCCCCCCGAGATGCAGCGAGAAGAGAAACTGCGCAAGGCTGCTGTCGAGATGGCTCGCTACTATGAAGACGCGCGCAAACTCGCGTTTCTGCTAACCGAGTGGGCGATGACCCTTGAGTCAAAGCGTCAGAGGTTCGTCGTCACCACAGGCGGTGGACCAGGCATCATGGAAGCCGCTAACCGCGGCGCTTACGAGGCCGGAGGGAAGACCGTCGGCCTGAATATTGCCCTGCCTTTCGAGCAGATGCCTAATCCCTATATCTCGCCCGAACTCAACTTCGAGTTCCACTACTTCTTCATGCGCAAGTTGTGGTTTGCTTACCTGGCCAAGGCGCTCATAGTTTTTCCTGGCGGCTTTGGGACTTTCGACGAAATGTTCGAGATTCTGACGCTCGCGCAGACCGAGAAGTTGGCGAAGAAGATTATTGTTGTTCTCTACGGCAGTGATTACTGGAACCGCGTGATCAACTTCCAGGCGCTCGTCGATGCGGCCGTGATTTCACCGGAGGACCTCAATCTGTTCAAGATGTGCGATTGTCCTGAGGACGCGTTTGAGTATCTCCGCGAAGGCCTGATCGAACACCACTTGCACTATGCACCGCCGGGAAAGATGCAGCGTGTACCGGAAATCGCAAAGACGAGAAGATAGTGTGACTATTCAAACATTGTTCTGATGGTGCGCATGGGCAGGACCAAGCGTCGGGGTGCATCAACTAGCGGACGGAATCCATATTTTGAATAAAAATCGATAGCTTTCTCGTCCTTGGCGTCTACCACTACGGTCGCTGACGCAACCGCCGTACTGAGTTTCATTGCCCGTTCGAGCGCAGTGAACAGGAGCAACTCGCCGATTCCTTTTCTTTGGAAGGAACAATCGACAGCAAGTCGGCCGAGCAGAGTGGCAGGAATAAGCGAATACCTTGGCAATCGCAACGCGGCAGCTACTTGCGGCGGAAGCAGGTCAGCACTTATTGCATATTGCGAAAGAGTGCAGAAGCCGGCGATGGTCGCACCATCGTGGCTGAGTACGAAAACGGCCGAAACGTGCCGCCGCATGTCCTGAGTCGCTTGGGTTTTCAGATAATGGTCCAAAGCTTCGACGCCGCATGAGAATCCGGCGCGATCATGTTGTCTCGCGTCGAGCGGCTCAAACCTGAACTGTTGTGGAATGGCTCGGGTCGGCACCTAACAGGCGATCTCCCGCTTTACCCTTTTCGCGGCCGCAATTGCCCGCTTGTTCGGTTTGGGAGGGTTGAGAAGGAGGTCAAAAAAAGTCTGGCGATCCTGCTCCGAAAGGGTAAGTACCTGCTTTTCGCGGATGAGTCGGGTGGCGGCTTCGTGCGCACTTGATATCACGAAGTCAGAGATAGAAATGCCTCGGATGGAAGCAGCCTCCTCGATGTTCCTTTTTTGCTCAGAGGTGAGCCTCGCTTCCAATCGTTCACTTCGGACTGTGTGTGCATGTGCCATCAAACATATTGTACGGCGCTATTCCGTACAAGTGCAACAGATGGTTATTCTTGGTGCCACTTCGCGTCAGCAAGATTTAGCGCTTCTTCCTCAAGGTACCGATCCACGAGATCATTCTGTCGATTTCTTCTTGCTGGTTGGCTTCCATGAAGATATGCATCTGCAATCCGCAGCCTTCATCGGGAGGAGCTTGCTTCACGGCTGTATTCGGAGCGGGCGGATAATCCGGCGCAGCTTGCGAGTCACTTTATCGGCCTGGCTGCAAGGGAAGAAATTCTCGATCAGGGCCTCGCTGTGATGGACAGTCCTGCCATCTTCTTGCGCTCGCCAGTCGCGCCAGATAACTGGCGATGGTCCCCGATTTCTTTTGACGCACTTGCAGGGGAGTTTGTGCTCGGGTGATGGCCCAGGTAGATTCCAAGCTTGGCAGAACGATCACCATCAGAACGGACAATAGAGTGGACGTCGAAATCAGGTCCGTTGCTAAGCCGAACCTTCATACCTTCCGGCAATTCGATTGAGAAAGCGAGGAAATCCATTGCCCCACGACGGGAGCTCGTAGGTAACGACGCTGAATTTTGAGCCCGCTCTGGCTGGCTTCGTTTGCTGGCCGTAAGTGGCGAAGAAAAAGACAAACGTCAACTAGATCACGAAGACCAAAACACGTCGCGTGTTCATCGCCCTATTCCGCGCCAGCCTGCTCAGCTTTTTCCAGTTTCTCGAAAGTCCTCTTGCAGTTCTCCACGATCTTGGGATCATCCCCGGCATTGATCTCTAGCAGAATTGGGGGAACGTTCGGCGCCGAACGCAAAAGCCGGATGGTTTCGTTCCAGTCGATCGTGCCGTTGCCGGGCCACAAGTGCTCGTCTTTTTCCTTGTTGTTGTCGTGAACATGCGTGGAGCGTATGTGATCCTTCAGCAAATGGAAGGCGTCGGGGACACTGGTCATAATGTGTGCATGGCCCGTGTCGAAGCAGATGCCGAGGTCAGCGATATGAAGGGTCTTCAGCAGTTCAGCAAGTTTCTCCGGCGTCGAGAGGTCGTTGGGGATATTCTCCAGCAACAGTTTCACGCCTAGTGGACGGGCAAAGGCGTGCAGGTGCTCGATCGAGGTCATAGCAGCTTCAAACTTGGCTGGATCCTCGTATTCTCCAGGCAAGCCAATGTGCTGAATCAGGTAGCGAAACGGCACGACTTCGGCAACTTCAAGCGCGCGCTTGATCTCGTCCATCGATTCAATACGCCGCTTCTTCTCGCGATCCGCGATATTGATGGGCGGAGTGCCACTGCGTCCCCAGTCTCCGTCGCTGAACAGCGGTGAGTGGATCGAGTTAAAGCCGACGCCGCTGGACTGAAACCATGTCGCGACCTCGCGCACGTGCTGCCGGTCCGTGTAATCGAAGTGACTGCGGGAAGCAAAAACCTCAATTGACTCAGCGCCACCCCGGACTAGCGAATCAAGCATGCCCGGGTGCAGCCGTTCTTTCACATAAACATAAGAAGAGATTGCTCTTACCATCAGAATCCCAGTGCCTTTCCCTCGTCTATTGCCGGCGCCTGACCACTCGCCTGTCCTGGGTTCGACCTTTACATCCGTCGTCGCTCTAGAACCCTCGGCTCGAGTTCGCGACCAAACTATTCGAGCAGACCGATTGTATCCGGTAAAAAGCCAAATTCAACCCGAATCTATTGGCAGAAAAGGAACGGAGGGTCCCCCGCTTTCGCCAAGTGTATCGCACATTCCAGGAGCTTCCAGCACCAGAGAAGCATGGCTCCGTCTGGGCACAGCAGGGCATTCTCGAAAGAACTCACATCGCGTGACGGGCGAAGGTGTAGGAAGCTGGAATCGGAGGTATCGGTTCTGCATCAGTTACTTCCGTCGCCACTTCGACAGCGCCCTTGTCCAGCGCCTCGAGAAAAGCATCGACCACCTTCACGTCAAACTTGATTCCGCCATTGCGTGCGATGATCTTTCGGGCGGCCGTCGGTGATAGTGGGTTTCGCGAGTCACGATCACTGGTTAGCATTTCGTACTCGTCGGCAACAGCGATGATCTCTGCCGCCAGGTGGCGTTCGGCAAATTCAGGTCCAGAACCCTTTCCGCCTGCCATGAGGATCGGTACAACCCGCTTGAGCACTGCCAGAGTACCCACATTCGGGTCGTCGCGCTTGATGTGATTGCGCTCGGTTTGCGCCATGATCTGCGCCGTCTTGCGCATGATCTCGTGACTGATGCCGAGTTTCGAGAGATCGTGCAGTAAGGCCGTCTTGCGGATGTCCTCGATGGTCTGCTTGCTCAGATCGAGTTCGGTTGCGACGGCGGCAGCGTAGTTCGAAACTCGAACGGCGTGCTTGTGCGCCTTCATGTCGCGAGTGATCAGATGTTCCAGGATTAGCAGGATCCCGCGATAGGTCTCATGGAGTTCACGAAAGAGCGTACCGACTGCGTAACCGATCACCAGCAGCGTGGCACCCCAGACGGTCACTTCGTACCACGTACTCTTGGCAAGCCAAGCGGGCCATCCCAGTCCGTAGAGAATGCCGACCAGGGCAACGCTCGCGAGAGCGGTCAGCGTCGCATGCCGGCGTCCATAAAAATAGGCGGAGAACAGCGTCGGCAAAGTGTACAGTCCCAGCAGCATCTGGTTCTGATAGGACAGTAGGTTGAGAACCGCCGCAATGATCAGCAGCGACAGCAGCAGCCACCATTCCTTGTTTACTTCGGCGAGGCGTCGTGCGACAGGCGACTCCATTTTGGCCTCCGGTCAGGACAAATACCCTTGCTCCCATCAACCGAAGTTCCCGCATGGGCGGTCCTTCAGGCAAAAACGATGTTAGGAGTGCCCGCGCGAATGCGCTACTAACGTAGGGTTGTGGACGCTGGTAACCTCATCCAGCAGGCACCTTGCCGGGCTGTTGTTGCGCGCCTTACGCTGCGTCCTCCTTCGTAGTGCGCCGCCGCTCCCGCATTTCTTTCAGGATCTCCGCTCGCTTTTCTGCATGCAGCCGGCCGACGGCCGGTATCACGGTCTCTTCCTCAAGCTTAAGGTGCGAAAACCAGAGTGCCTCGAACCGAACCGACAACGCCCGCAGCGTCGCTGAGAACTCAGGCAACTCTTCAGGTTCTCGGCAAAGCGCGTCCCACAGCGGGATAAGTTGTCGCAGCAGCGTGTTGATCTCACGGTGCTGCCGCAGCATCTCCTGTGAGGCATAAGCCAGTTCGGTGCCCGGTTCGTAGTTCAGTCGCGGTTCGACCGAGAGAGTCTCGTCGGCCTCGTGGAGAGGGAAGGCAACGGTGAAGTACCGATGCACGTCGGCCGCGGCGTCGCATATCTGGTCGGCTGGAACGTCTTCTGCTTCGGCGATCTTCTTGGCCACTGTAACGAAATGCCTTATTCGCTCGTGGCAGGCAAGCAACATATTGATGGCGGATTCTTCTTTACGAGTGGGTGCGCTGGAATGAAGATTAATTCCCGTATACATAAGAAACTACCCCACATGGTGTGTCCATTATCGGCCCGCCAGGCGTGCAAAGTCCAAGAACTAGGTGCGAATTATTCCGTTTTCGCCTATTGCAGATTTCTTTACAAGTGTTCCCTGAGTAAGGTTCGGCAAACCTTCTCGGCTTTCTCGCATCTGTCAAACGGACGGTGCACGCAGAGCATCCGCTGGGGCACTCCGAGGTCGTCGAGAGAAGAAGGAGACAGCTGAAATGAAGGCATTCTTGTTTGGTATGGGGCTAGGAATCGGTCTCGGTATCCTGTTCGCGCCAATGAGCGGCGAGCAGACACGAGAGAACCTCGCCCAAAGGGCCGGCGACTTGGCCGATTCGGCGAAAGACACTTTCGAGCAGGGCCGTGATCGCGTCCAACGCGGCATCGGCGCCATTCGTAACATCAGCGGCAGTGAAGCAACGACCGCACAACGGCCAACGGGCACTGAAACGCCTGGAGTCTGAGAATCACACTGGTAGGCTTTCTTGGGTAGGGCACCGCTTTAAGCGGTGCCGCATCATCACCACACGTGGTGCCGATCTTCAGGTTGGCCAGTGCCGGACTGGAGTCCGGTGCTACGAAACCTCTTAAATCGCTCGATGGCCCGATGGCTCGATTTCCTGCGGTTACGAAAGTCAAGGGCATGTACGGGCGGTGGTTGCCGTCCGACACTCGCTCCGGCTACCATGGCCTCATGCTCATCAGGAATGAGAGTGGGGCCGATCACGCAGTAATAGCTGAGTTGAACCGTCGAGCATTCGGTGGGGACCTGGAATCAGAACTGATCGATCGATTACGGGCCGAAAAACTGGTGCTTGCTTCCCTGGTCGCGGTAGACGCCTACGACCATATCCTCGGACACATCCTCTTCAGTCGCGCCAGAGTTCAGACCAACAAGGGAGAAGTTCCTGTCGCCTCCCTGGGACCAATGTGCGTAGATCCTCAAGTGCAGCGGCACGGAATCGGTTCGGCGCTCGTCCGTCATGGCATTCGTGCCTGCCGCCGCCTCGACGAATCCGCCACCATCGTCGTCGGTAATCCCAACTTCTACGCCGAAAACGGTTTCTCGCACGATGTCGTCAAGCATCTGCAGAGTCCCTACGCAGGCGAGGCGTTCATGGGGATGGAACTCGTTCCAGGTTCTCTGACGCAATTGAGCGGGGAGGTCATGTATCCGGCGGCGTTCGCAGTGTTTGCGTAAGGGCGCAACAGATCATTGACTGGAGGGGATGGGGGCGCTGTCGTACGGATGGCCCTAATCGCCCGCTTTTATTGACATACCAACGCCTTAGCCCGTATTCTTGTTTTTTACCCTGTCGAGGAAGTTCCCGTCTGGGTGGCCTTTCTGCGTGTGACGCAGCACTATCCCGTGCGTTTCCGATGGGTTGAGTGCGCGTGCAGGGGCGAGTGGCTTTCAAGATGTTCATCGATATACATGAACTGGAACTGCATCCGGTAGAGTTCGATTCCGAGTTCCAGACCGGGGTGATCGATTTCGGCCCCGACATTCGCCAGCAAAGCAATCTGCAGGCAAAGGGTCGCGCAGAATTGCTGGAAGAGCATCAGGGACGAGGACAGAAGATTTCCGACATCAGGCTGCTAGGAAAGTTTTCTATCAGGCTGGAAGTAAGCTGTGCCCGATGTCTCGAACCGGTCGGTCACGAAGTGTCTCGGGATTTCGATCTGCTGTACCGTCCCGAAGGGGTTGACTCCGGACGAGACGAGATCTCGGTGACCCAGGCCGAAGCCGATATTGGGTACTACACGGGCGGCGGGTTGTTGTTGGAAGATTTCCTGCGCGAGCAGGTGTTGTTGGCCGTCCCCATCAAGACGGTCTGCCGCGAAGATTGCAAGGGCTTGTGCCCGCACTGCGGCAAGAATTTGAACTATGAAACGTGTTCCTGCCAAGTGGTTCCGAAGGATCCGCGCTGGGACGCGTTGAAGAGTATCAAGCTTTAAGAATTCTCATTGGCTGCGCTGAACGCGGCCAGACGTAAGAGGTTTTCAATGGCAAATCCGAAACGGCGACACTCACAGCGGCGCACCTCCACCCGTCGCGCACACGACCACCTCTCGGCACAGTCTTTGTCCGAGTGCCCCAACTGCCACGAGCGCAAGATGCCGCATCGTGCCTGCCCCAAGTGCGGTTACTATAAAGGCCGCGAAGTCCTCGAAGTGAAAGAAGCCAAGTAAGGGGTTTCTGGGCCAATTTGTATTGAACGCGCGGATGCCGCGCGTTCTGTACGTTTGAGCAGAATCAAAGATGCCAATAGTTATCGCCGTTGACGCGATGGGTACCGACCGCGCTCCCAAGCCCGAAGTCGAGGGGGCTATTCTTGCTACACGCCACTATGACGTTAACGTCATTCTGGTTGGGTCTGAGAATCTATTGCGCGCGGAACTGGCTCAGCATCCAGGCGCCCAGAATTTGCCGATCAGCATCGTCCATGCGAGTGAAGTGATCGGAATGGACGAGCAGGGTGTTGCGCAAGCCGTCAGAACAAAGAAGGATTCGTCGATCCGCGTGGGACTGCGTCTTGTTCGCGAGGGACGCGCAACCGGATTCGTAAGCGCCGGTAACACGGGTGCCGTCATGGCCACCGCGAAGATGGTGCTGGGCGCGCTGCCCGGCGTCGATCGTCCCGCGCTCGCCGGACCATTCCCGACATCGTCAGGCTCGGTTTCCGTGATGCTCGATGTTGGCGCCAACGTCGACTGCAAGCCGCACAACCTTGAGCAGTTTGCCGTGATGGGTGAAGTCTATTACCGGACAATCTTCAACCACCGCAAGCCCCGCGTCGGACTTCTGTCCATCGGAGAAGAGGAAAGTCATGGCAATCAACTGACAAAGGAAGCGGCACCTTTGCTCCGAGCACTGCCAATTCAGTTCGTCGGGAATGTTGAGGGGCGCGACCTCTACAACGGCAAAGTCGAAGTGATTGTCGCCGACGGCTTCATCGGCAACGTCGCATTGAAAGTCTCCGAAGGCCTTGTGCTCGCGGTTGGAACGCTACTGAAAGATTCGCTGAAAGCCACGCTAACCCGTCAGGTTGGCTACTTGCTTTCGCGCCAGGCATTTAAAGAGTTCAAGAAACGCATGGATTACACCGAGTACGGCGGAGCTCCGCTGCTCGGAGTTAAAGGCGTTGTGATCGTGGGCCACGGGTCCTCAAACGCCAACGCGGTCAAGAACGCGGTTCGGGTCGCAGCCGAGATGGTTCGTGGCGGCGTCAACGAATCGATCGCCAACGAGATCGCGGCGGCGCACAATGCAAGATCCGCTGTAGCTCAGTCCTAGTTGAGGACTGTTCGTAGCGCCGCCATCTCGGCGGCTGTGGCGTGGACGTCTCGTCCACGTGGGAACTCACGCAAAGAGAGAGTTCGAAACAAACAAGGAGATCTGCATGGAAGCAAAACGTTCTGTGGTGGCATTCCTATTTCCGGGCCAGGGATCTCAAACAGTCGGAATGGGCAAGGAACTGGCTGCGATGTACCCCGTCGCCCAGCACACCTTCGATGAAGCCGACGAAGCTCTCGGATTCAAGCTGTCGCAACTCTGTTTCGAAGGTCCCGAAGATCAGCTCAAGCTGACGCAGAACACGCAACCCGCTATCCTGACGGTTTCGATCGCGGCCGCGCGCGTACTTGCCGAAGTCGGCGTATCCGCCGAGTTCGCCGCCGGCCACAGTCTCGGCGAATACTCCGCTCATGTTGCCGCAGGGACGCTCGAGTTTGCGGATGCCGTTCGCACGGTTCGCAACCGCGGACGCTACATGCAGGAAGCTGTTCCCGTAGGCCAAGGTGCGATGGCCGCAATCCTCGGCATGGAACTTGAGCCGCTGAAGCAGATCTGCAACGAAGCTGCGCAGGGCGAAGTCTGCGAACCGGCAAACATCAACTCGCCCGGACAGATCGTCATCTCCGGTTCGACCGGTGCCGTGCAACGCGCAGCCGAAATGGCTACGGCCAAGGGCGCGAAGCGCGCCGTGATGCTTCCCGTAAGCGCACCCTTCCATTGCGCGCTGATGAAGACCGCGCAGGACCGTCTTGAAGTCGATCTCCGCGCGTTGAAGTTCAACGATCCGGATTATCCGGTTGTTGCCAACGTCGACTGCGAACTGAAGACGAGCGGTGATGCCGCTCGCGAAGCGCTGATCAAGCAGGTAACGGGCGCGGTGCAATGGGAAACTTCCATGCGCGCACTTATCGCGAAGGGTGTCGAGACTTTTGTTGAAGTCGGTCCGGGCAAGGTGCTCTGCGGTCTCATGCGCCAGATCGATCGCAGCAAGCTCTGCCTCAACGTAGAGAACGAAGAGTCCCTCCAGAAGGTAATCGCGAATTTCGAACAGAAGGCCAGTGCCGAATAGGCGTATTTCTGAATGACGATTTCTGATTTCCGAATCTCAGTTGTTTCGAATCGGAAATCAGAAATCAAAAATCAGAAATCTCGTGTCAAAACTGAGCGGTTTTAGCAGCTTACCTGTCTATAATCAGCTTAGGTTCAGAAAAGAAGTAGAAGTATATGAGACCGACCTGGGCTGAAGTGTCGCTATCGGCACTCCGCCACAATTACAAGACGATACAGCAGTATGTTGCGCCGAACTCGACGGTCTGCGCCGTCATGAAGGCCGACGCCTATGGACACGGCGCTGTGCAATGCGCGCAGGCGCTTGAGGCCGAAGGCGCCACCTGGTTCGCAGTGTCATCCGTGGACGAGGGCATTCAGCTTCGCGAAGGCGGCATCCGCGGACGCATCCTTCTCCTCTCAGGATTTACTCGTGGCGACGAAGAAGCAGTCATAGTTCACGATCTGACGCCGGCCGTGTGGGAGTGGTGGCACGTCGAATTGCTTGAAGACGCGGCTGCGCGACTCAATCGCCACGTCCTCGAGAGTGTCCCTATTCATCTGAAGCTGAACACGGGCATGAACCGTGTCGGCATGGATCTGAAGAATCTGTCGGCGTTCCTCGAAGCCATCCAGTCGGCCGAGCATCTCATCGTCGAAGGCGCGTTCAGCCATTTTGCTTCCGCGGAGATCTACGACGGGCCGAATATCGAGAATCAGTTGGTGAAGTTCAAGGACGCGATGACGACAATCCGCAGCAGCGGCATCAGTCCCGTCTACTATCACATCGCTAACAGCTCCGGTATCGTGTCACGCGACAGCGCTTGGATGAATATGGTGCGCCCCGGCATCTCGCTTTACGGCTACTATCTGCCATTCACGTCCGTGATCACCGGCAGTCCCGATGCGTCGATGGAATTGCCGGTTAAGCCAGTGCTTTCATGGAAGACGCGTATCGTCGACATGCGCGAGGTCGCTGCGAGTCAGCCACTCGGCTACAATGGCGCGTACGTCACCACCGCACCGTCTCTGATCGCCATGCTTCCGGTCGGCTATGCCGACGGACTAAGCCGCCAGCTTTCGTCGCGAGGACGGGTCATTGTGCGCAACGATTACGCCGCCATCGTTGGGAACATCTCAATGGACCTGACGCTGGTTGACGTTACCGGTATCCCGGGCGTACGCATCGGGGACGAAGTGACGCTGATCGGCGCTACCGAAAAGCGCACAATCACCGCCTGGGATCACGCGAACCTGGCGATGACGATTCCTTACGAGATCCTCTGCGGCATCAGCAAACGAGTTCCGAGAAAGCACATCGAATAACCTGCAATGCTCAAACGCTACAGCCAGTGGATGCACGATTGGGAGTATCGCCTCACCACGCGGGATACCAATCGCATTGTGCGTCCGCTCGACTGGGGGATGGAGTGGACGCAGTGTTGGCCCTGCGTTGGTGCTGAGAGTACTGTTGGCGCACCCTCCCCGGTGGGGAAGGGTGCGGCACTCGCATTTGATGATCCTGAGCGTTACCTTGTAGAACTCAACCGAGAACTCGTCAGGCACAGCGACGAATTCTTTTCTTACAAGAGTCCGCGTGACTTCCGTCTTGAAGAACTGCCTTCAAAGCTGTTTGCCAAGCGCAACATGCACGACTGGGTGGTTCCCGCGGGCGATATTGGTTCGACTCACGCCGAGCGCAACGGACACACGCGCACGTGTCTGCGCTTCACCGCACCGGTCTGCACGCCGCACGAGGTGAACAACACAATGACGGCGCAGTGGTTCCCGGCTCGCGGACGCCGCGCGGTGATCGTGATGCCGCAGTGGAACGCCGATGGCGACAGTCATAATGGACTCTGCCGCATTTTCAACTTCTTAGGTATTGCTGCGCTGCGCATGTCAATGCCGTATCACGACGTGCGCATGCCAGCCGAACTCGAGCGGGCCGACTACGCCGTATCTTCGAATATCGCGAGGACGATTGACGCAACGCGACAGGCGATCATTGATGCGCGCTGCTGCATCGACTGGCTACAATCGCAGGGCTATACACAGATCGGCATCATGGGGACTAGCCTGGGTTCGTGCTACGCATTCATCACCGCCGCGCACGACGCGCGCATTTCGGCCTGCGCCTACAATCACGCATCTACCTATTTCGGCGACGTCGTATGGACCGGCCAATCGACGCGCCACATCCGCTCCGGCATCGAGAACGATCTCACGCAGGACCGGCTGCGCGATCTGTGGCTCGCCATTAGTCCGATGTCGTACTTCGACCGGTACGAGCGCGCTCCGAAGAAGACGCTGGTTATCTACGCGACCTACGACCTAACGTTCCTGCCCGAGTTTTCGACGCAGGTGGTCGCGGAGTTCCGACGGCGCCATCTCGACTGCAAGGTCTCGATCTTGCCCTGCGGGCATTACACGACGGGCGAGACGCCGTACAAGTTCCTCGACGCGTACTATCTATCGCGCTTTTTGGCGACGGCGTTCTGAGCCGTTCAGCTTAGCCTCCACCCCCTTACACCCACCGTTGGGGGCACACACAATACTGCTGGACGTGATGGCCTCTTGACTGCTCCCCTTTCTGCTCACAACTGCACTCTTGCTTTTCCCATTGAGACAATTTGCGCCTTTTTGTAGACTTCGTATGCATTTTTCTCATTGATTTTTTAACGCTATTGGATTGCGGGCTGTGTTGCGCTGCAGGAAGGACTAGTGTCGTGAAAAAATCGAATTCGCTCCGCAGTACGCTAATGACCGCGTGCCCCAAAAGGCTTTCTCCGCGTGTGTTGATCTCCCTTGGCGCCATCGTGCTGATTGCGTTGAATTCTTTTGCGAGCGACATTGGGCCGCTTAAAGGGCGAGTGGCGTTGTCGAGAGCGCTTGGCCTGTCGTTCGAGGTAAATAAGGGCCAGGTTCGCCCTGAATACCGCTTCGTAGCTCATCAGAACGGTCTCATGGTTGGCGTCAGTGATAAGAGCGTCGATTTGACTCTCTCCTCGAAAGCATCGATTGCCCATCTAATAAGGCTCACTTGGTTAAGTTCGGATCACGAATCTACTCTAAGGGGTGAAGAACTGCTTGCCGGCCAGGTCAACTATCTGCGCGGCGCAGATTCTTCGAAGTGGATAACTGCAGTCCCTACTTTTCAGCAGGTCCGGTACCGGGATATTTATCCGGGGATCGATCTGCTCTTTTACGGCAACGGAAGTGCAATCGAACACGACTTTATTGTGGCGCCAGGCTCTCGCCCGGAAATGATTTCTCTTCGTATTGACGGGACGAATGGGGTCGCGCTTTCATCGACCGGCGATCTGGTTCTCGGCGACTCTGGAGGAACGATTGTTCTCCGAAAGCCTGTAGCGTATCAGAAGACAAAGGCCGGAAGAATTGAAGTATCCACTCGTTTCTTGGTTAGCGGAAACGTCGTCTCGTTTGCCACGGGAGACTATGATCGAACGCTGCCGCTCGTGATAGACCCGGTTCTGGATTATTCCACGTACCTTACGGACGACAGTACGAAGCCTGCGTCCGTTGCGGCGGATGCTCAGGGAAACACCTATCTTACAGGTTACGTATTCAATGCTGCTTATCCGACGACAACTGGCGTCTTTCAGCCTACTTGCGCGAGTTGTTCATCGACTCCTGACGTGTTTATCACGAAGTTGAAGGCCGACGGGTCAGGACAGATATACTCGACGTTTCTCGGCGGCACGGATTACGACGAACCGTTCGGCCTTGCGGTCGACGCCAGCGGAAATGCAATCGTAGTAGGTCGCACGCAGTCTGCAGATTTTCCGTTGAAGAATCCGACTAACACAGGTGTTGCGGGCTACTATGCGACGTACGGGTTTGTGAGCTCGCTCTCTGCTGACGGCAAGACTTTGAACTATTCAACACTGCTCGGCTCTCCAAGTGAGCAGAACAGTTCGCCGGAAACTATTGTCAACGCTGTCGCCGTTGACAATAGTGGAAATGCGTACGTAACGGGAACTACTAGGTCTCTTGCCTTCCCGGTTACACTGGGTGCGCTCCATGCCGTGACGCCCGGTTACAGCAACACTGCGGTTTTTGTCTCGAAGTTTCTAGCCAACGGTGACCTCGGTTACAGCGCGATGATTGGGGACTCCCTTCCCCAGAATGGAGGCGTAGGTCCGTTCGGCCCCGGAGCGATTGCCGTCGATGCTGGCGGGAGTGCCTATATATACGGAAGAGCTGGAACGCTGTGGCCCATCACTGCTGGGGCATACCAAGGCAGTATCCCGGAAACAACACATGACGCTGTACCATTTGTTACCAAGCTGAGTTCTGATGGATCCGCCCTGGTCTATTCGACGTTCGTGGGTCATGCCGGTGGGGGGAAGGTAGCAGGAATCGCGGTCGACAACCAAGGCCAAGCTGTGCTCACGGGCGTAACTGATGATGCAACGTATCCGACCACAGCCGACGCCAGAATTCAGTCGGTTACGAGCTCAAGCTACTCCTGGCTGACAAAGCTGAACGCGACAGGAACGGACCTGGTCTATTCAAGTTTCCTGTCCAGTGGCAGCGCGAACGCATCATCGCTGGCGCTTGATCCGTCTGGCAACATCTGGATAGCCGGCTCTACGCACAACAGGAACTTCGAACTCGTACATCCCATTCAGGGAACCCCAGGCACTGATCCCTACTACTCCGGATACACAGGGTTCATCTCGGAGTACGACTCCAGCGGGAAGTCCTTGCTGTTCTCGACATATTTCGGTTCACCCAACCAGAGCACGTGGATTGTTGGAATGGTGTCAGACGCACAGGGGAACATCCATATTGCAGGCAGGACGAAGACAGGCCTGTACACGACTCCAGGTGCATTCCGCACGTCAACTCCTGAAAATGCGTATGCGAGCGCAGATTGGGGATTTGCGGCGAAAATCAATGCTTCCATCGCATCGCCGGCGTTGTGCCTGGACTCGGCATACACGAATGGCGTTTCTTTTCCTAATACCCCGGTCGGTAATGGCTCCACGGCTCTTTTGACAATCAGCAACTGTGGCGAGATGCCGTTGTCGTTGTTGAGCATTGAGATGACGGACCCTGTTTTCTCAGTCCCTGTTGCTCAGAACAACTGCACAGGCGAGATTGCGGCTGGTGCTTCGTGCAACATAGTACTTCGCTTTGAACCAACTGCAGCCGGAAGTAAGCAGGCGGAACTCCGGTTCACGACGAACGCCGCGATCCCAAAAACCTTGCTTCCGCTGTCAGCCACGGGTGTCGCTTCGCAGATCCAGGTAAATCCAACTCAACTTCGATTCGATCCGTTGCTGGTGGGGCAGAGATCGCAGGCAAAAACAATATCCGTTAGCAGTGGCACAGCAGCAGGGTTGCACATGGATCTGACGAAACTCACCATCACTGGGGATTTCAGCTACACACAATCCGGATGTGGCGACCTTCTTCCGTACAGAAGCTGCACAATTCAAGTCGTCTACGCTCCAACTGCAGCGGGAACACGCACTGGCGCACTGACCATCGTCAGTGATGACCCAGCACATCCGACAGTCACGGTTTCTCTCTCCGGGAATGCTTCGCTTACGTATCCGATCCCACTTGTTTCTCAATTAAGCCAGCCCACGATCCCGATCGGTTCGGAGTCTTTTGAGATTTGGATCACGGGATCTGATTTCTATCCGGTTTCAATGGTCCGCATTAACGGACAAGCCCAGCAAACGACGTATTCCTCGCCGACGACGATCCACGCGCTCATCGATCCTGCACTGCGGACTGGGTACGGTGAATTGACTCTTACCGTTTCCAACCCTGCTCCGGGAGGCGGTGACAGCGCACCGGAAAAGCTGACTCTGTACCGTGTCGTCCCGGTAACGCCGCGCTTCCTTGTGTCGGTTCCGTCTAGAAACATGCTGTACGTTTCGGTGCCATCTTCGGCCGCGAGCAACCCGAACACGGTCATTCCGATTGATCCGTCCACGGGAGTGGCTCAGACCCCCATCCGTGTGGGAAATGACCCTTCTGTGATGGCCGCATCGGAGGATGGAAAGTACCTTTATGTTGCGTGTGGGACCGACCGGACAATTCAGCGAATTAGACTCGAGACTCTCACGATTGATCGAACATTCGCATGGCCGGCAACAAACTGGACGGATTCATTACCTGTTCGCGAGATGCATGTAATGCCAGGTTCACCGGAAACTCTCGTCGTTTCCGTGCAGGACTCTATAGGAACGATGGCGCTGTACAACGATGCTGGATTGGTGAACTTCGTCCCTTCTTCCTATCCGGGTATCCAAGTAGATGGTTTCGCTTTTCTCGACCCGACCACAGTCTACTCACTACCGTTCACTGCGGTGCAGCATGGTTACTTCAACGTTTTCACGATAGGTAGTGCAGGTCTCCAGTTGACCCCGATTACGGAGCCTTACAATGGCAGTTCCTACGACACCGGAACACAGGTATTAACAGATGGCACACTGCTTTACACCAGCTCTGGCCAAGTCTGGAATCCAGTGACGAAGACCCAGGTTGCGACATTACCTGTCACTACGTTCGATACCAAGGTCCGTCCGAGTTTATTCAATTTCGTGATGGACAAGTCACTTGGACAACTATATGCGATTGGAGGTCAAGACTACGGCCAGACGTACTCCACGGTATTAACGGCTTACGACATGACAACGCTGACGGCCTCCGGTCTCGTCGCGTTCCCGCAAACAGGGATTCTAACCAGAACGCTAGCTCGGTGGGGCACGGACGGCCTGGCCTTCATCGGGCCTGGGTCGGGCGCCAGCATGACCGAGGACCAAGTGTATCTTCTGCGTAGCGGCATCGTGAAAACAGCCGTTCCGGCGGTCACGCTGTCTTCCTCAGCCTTGACGTTCTCCTCACAAGACATAGGCACAACGAGCGTGGCGAAGTTCATTACGCTTACGAATTCGGGCAGTATCGTGCTCAACATCGCTGGAATTGTAGCGAGTGGCAGTTTCTCTGCTACGGACAATTGCGGGGCGAGTCTTGCAGTTGGAGCTTCCTGCCAGATCTCGGTTGTGTTCGCACCAACAACAGCGGGCAATAGTCCCGGGGCTGTGACGATCACTGACAATGCTTCGGGATCACCCCACATAGTTACACTGTCAGGTACTGGCGTTGCCCCAAGCTTCACCATCGGCAGTTCAGGTACAAATCCGACGACAGCAACAGTGAGAAGTGGACAGACGGCAACCTACTCCTTGTCAGTTTCTGGAAGCCCTGGCTTCAGCGGCCTTTTGAATCTCACATGTACAGGTGCGCCAATCTATGCGACGTGTTCGATCTCGCCCTCGTCCGTTCAATTGCAACGTGGCAGCACTGGCAATTTCTCAGTTACTGTTACCACTCAACAATCGCCCCTTGCATTTGTCCCGAAATCGACCGCAACACCGAAGACCTTCGCTCTATTCGTGATTTGCGTGATGTCCTTGTGCATGGTCGGTCGCGAACGCAAGCTGACACGTATGCGCAAACGAGATAAATTGCTGATCGGTATGTCGCTGCTGCTGGTTGCTGTCTTTGGCATGGTTTCATGCGGCGGAGGAGGTTCTGGAACTCCAACTCCGAAGCCAAACCCTGTCTCCACCACGCCAGCTGGAACCTACACGCTTACCATCACTGCGAACGCGCAATCGGCGACAGCTTCCCGATCGCTGACTCTGATTGTGCAGTAGTGCTCGAACTCTGATGGGGCTTGCGCACCAGAACGGACGCGCAAGCCCCGGGCTCTTCGTGATAGAGTCTCGCACGGATTTCCCAGTGGCTACCATGGAACGAACCGCAGGAGTACCCGGCTTTGGGTTGTAGCTCGGCATCAATCCCGCGTCCAGCGCGCTACGATCGCGGACTCGATTTAGTCCGCTTCGTTGCGAGCAGGCGTGATCACTACGTATCTATGGGCGCCTGAGGAACTAATCGAGTGCAACTATGCCGGACTATACTCTACTGCCACTGCAGGTGGTACACCTCGTATCGCCTCTCGATGTTCCCGATCGTGTTCACGCTGAGCGCATGGTCGAGGAGAAATTTCGTGTCGTACAGCTCGCCATTTCTACCAAGCGGTCCGACAACCACGTACTCCGGCTGAAATTTCTGGAAGTAGTCAGCACCGACAGAAAACTCGTGGGCAGCGGCGTAAGGGGATCTTGCACTCTGAAGCAACATCGGGTCCGTAACGTGATAGCGGTGTCGCGTCATAAGGGCCAGTTCGCGGTCCCATGTCTCAATCAAACTACTTCGCGGAACGTGTGCCTCGAGATATGCGGCGGTCGACAGAACCACGGTCTGCTTGTTCTTGATGACTTCGTTGTGCAGCGTCCAGATCAAGGAGCAGGCCAGACATGTGACCAGCATCGCAACACTTGCCAGCCCAACTGTAGCGGGTCCGGGGCTTTTCCTGCGAAACTCCTCCACCAACGCCTTTGTTGACAGCTGGGTCACTCGCAAGATTGCCGCCCACAGTTGCGTCACGAATACGGCGCAGACTGCAAAGGCTGGAAACCCATACTGCTTCCACGGAGTGATCCAGAAAAGCCAGTACCCGAGCCAGAGCAACGTGAACGATAGAAGCGAACACGTCAGCAAGGCTTGCTGAGTACGTCTCAGAGAACATATACCGGCGTAGATCAACGCCGGAACTCCCCAGAAGAAATAGAAGTAACCAAGCGGCGGTCCAAATAACTCCTTGAGAGCTTCAACCGTCATGTGGCGATCAAGACCGCAAGTGATCGCACTAAGGTGACGAAGCTTTCCGGCGTTTTCAACAAACTGAGCCCTACCGAGATACGCAAGCTGCCACACCCACCACACTGCCGTTATGGAAACCGCTACTGCCGCGATCCACAACAACGATTTGTATGCGCCCTGACGGTACCAGTAGTAATCTGCCGCTGATACAAGCAACAGCGCTGATATGCCGATGATTCCGAACTGTATCTTCGTTATGGCTGCAGCGCCCACCAGAAGACCCGCGATCGGCCAAAGCCATGCTTTGCGATTGCGCAACGACAGCGCCCACAGCAGCCAGGCCGCGATGAAGAAGCCCAACCCCGGCAACTCTCCAAGAGCCTGCCTGCCCCAGTACACGAGTTCCACGGTTGGACTACTCAGGATCAGGAGTACGGCAATCATTCCGGCTTGCCACCCCAGCAGAAGTCGCGCTGCGAAGTAGAACACCACAACAGCAACAAGAAGGTATACGGCTGGTATCAGCCGGCCTTGGGATAGCCCAATCCCGCGAAATCTAAAGATAGCGGCAATGGGCAATATCACTGTCGGGCCGACACTCTGCACAGGACCGAACGCATCGTAGTGATCAGAATTCTTGACGGCGTAAACGCCGTCTTCCGCGACGGTTCGAGCTAGGAGTAACGTGCCACCCTCGTCGCGCCACGTCGATGGATTCAGGCCGAGGTTATAGAACGCAGCAAAACTGACCAACCCGAATACTATGATTGCAGCACAAACTTCTGTGCGAACCCTCTGTGGCCTCGGGCATTGTGTGATTTGAAATTTCGCTTCTCGCGCACTGCCAAGCGAAATCGGTGAGGAAGACTGCCGACTACTAATCCACGCCACGCCCCGGTCGCGATAGGGCAACGAAACTCCCATTACTGGCGCTACTTCCTGTCGTGACGGCCCACGTAGACGTGAGTCGAACAACAACGCTAATTTTCAGCCGCCAAATTTATGCCACTCCACCTCCGGCTGTCAAATCAGTGCCTATCTCAATTTGTGACTACCTTAGTGGATACCTCGTCCAGTCGCGTCGCATCGGGCACCCGACGCGCATATCTTTAGGGAGACCATTGTTCCTCTTGCGCAAGTCATTCTGACTTTCGAATAATGGTGCGCATGTCGATAGAGACTCCTGCCGTCGCCATCGCAACCGAAGTGAACTGCAAGAATTGCGGAGCCGCATTGAGCGGCAAGTTCTGCTCGCAGTGTGGGCAGCCCGACAAGCATTCTGATCCGACTTTTCACGAATTCCTACACGAGCTTGTTCACGAGTTCCTTCATCTCGACGGCAAAATATTCGCGACGCTGAAGGCGCTGATACTCAAGCCAGGGTTGCTGTCCGCCGACTACTTTGCCGGACGCCGAGCTTGGTGCATTGGGGCCGTGCGCCTCTACCTCACGTTCAGCGTCCTTTTCTTTGTCGTTTCGGGATGGCACACGGGCCTGCGAGTCTTGGTTGACGGAAAGGAAGTACCTGACTCGCAACTCAAGGCGTCAATAACGTCAAAGATGAAGCCGTCCGACACTCAAGGCAGTTCATTCAGCGCCCATCTGAACAGGATGATCGTGGCAGCCGCGGACAACCCGGAACTCGTCCGGCACACATTCTTGACGAATATCTCACGAGTCATGTTCTTGCTGGTGCCGCTATTCGCTCTCGGATTGTGGATCGTGTACAGAAAACACGGAAAACACTACCCGGCATTCCTCTACTTCTCGCTGCACTACCACGCATTCTTGTTCGTGGCGTTGACTGTGGTAGCGATTGCCCAAATGGTGAAATCTACCCAGGTACCGCGTATAGTTGCTGCCCCCGTAGCGATCTGGATAATGGTCTACCTCTTTATTGCGCTCAGGAGAGTATTCGGCGGTTCGCGCATGAACACAGCCCTTCGGATGGTAGGACTCGCGGTGTTCTATCTCCCGTGTTTAGCTCTGGCGTTCGTGGGTTTACAACTCGCTACCATTTACTCGTACTAGGAACTGCGAAACGTAAGGAACTGCACGCATTGTCCAGCAGATGTTTAGGCTGCCCCTTGAGGGCCTGACGTGGCGTGATACATTCTTAGCGTGAGCACGTACCGTATTGCGTTGGCCAACCTTCGTTTCCCCTCGAGTCCTGATGAGTCGGTCACGCTGACTGAAGAGGCCGTCGCCAGGGCGTCGGTCGAGCGCGCCGATCTGATCTGCTTTCCTGAATGTTATGTTCCCGGCTATCGCGCAAAGGACAAGCGCATTCCGCCTCCGGACGCTGCATTTCTCGATCGGGCATGGTCTCGCATTGCGGAAGCTGCGGCGCGCGCGAAGGTGACAGTTGTGCTCGGTACCGAGCGCGTTGAAAACGGCAGGCTGTTCGCTAGCGCCCTTGTGATCAACGCAGACGGAACGCTCGTCGGGTTTCAGGACAAGGTGCAACTCGATCCTTCCGAGGACGGGCTCTATTCGCCCGGTTCGGAGCGCCGCGTTTTTCGGGCTGGCCCGCTGACGTTCGGTATTGCCATCTGTCATGAAGGGTGGCGGTATCCGGAGACGGTGCGTTGGGCGGCGCGCAACGGAGCACAAGTGGTGTTCCATCCACATTTTCACGAAGCCGAACCTGGCGGATATGTGCCCACGAGCTTTGCGGATCCGGCAAACACGTTTCACGAGAAGGCGCTGCTGTGCCGTGCCGCGGAGAACACCTGTTACGTTGCCACGGTGAATTGTGCCAGCGCGGGCTCGCCGACGACTTCGGCGGTCGCACGTCCGGATGGAACGCTGCTCAGCTATCAACCTTACGGAGTGGAAGGACTGCTCATTGCGGATCTGGATCTCAGCTGTGCAACCGGTCTGCTAGCCTCACGCTGCAAATACGCATAGGTGGGATCGATAATTCCTCAGAGCGATGCTTTCGCCAGGGCGAGCAACTCGTCATTTGTGAGCGGTAGCGGGTTGGCCTGCATGCTGCTGGCGCGGGCCGCCTTTTGGACAACGTTGGGCAAATCAGCTTCGTTGATGCCCCAGGTTCCCAGCGAAGGGATGTTGAGTTCTGCGCAGAGAGCACGAACCCATTCGATGCCGTCTTCGGCGCGTGCGTCGTTGCGACCGGTAAGCAGGCGCGCAATGGTTACGTAGCGCTCAAGGGCTGGATGCTGCGGGGCGCGAGTCCGCAATGCGGCGATGTTAGCGGCCATGCCGTGGGGCAACACGGCGGCACAGAGTGCGCCGTGCGGTGCTTTCCAGCCACCGCCAAGTGGCGCGGCGAAACCATGTACGACACCAAGGCCGGCGTTCGCGAGGGCGAGACCGCCGAACAGGCTTGCGATGGACATGTCGCGGCGCGCCTCAATATCGGTGCCGTCGTGATAGGCGCGGCGTAATCCATTGGCGACGCGCGTCATTCCTTCATAGCACAGCGCATCCGTCATCGGGTTGGCGCGCGAACTTACGTAGGGCTCGATGAGTTGCGTAAGGGCGTCGAGGCCGGTGCTGGCGGTGATGGCAGGCGGAAGTGCGTAGGTCAATTCGGGATCGATCAACGCAACGCGCGGCAGCATCATCGGACTACGCAAGCTCGCTTTGACGCCGTGCTCGGGGGAGCCGAGTACGGCATTGCGCGTCACTTCACTGCCAGTGCCGGCGGTCGTCGGTACAGCGATAAACGGCAATGGCTCGACAGCGATCGCCCGTCCTTTGCCCACTACTTCAAGAAAGTCGAGTGGCTCGCCACCGTTGCTTGCAACCGCGGCTACGGCTTTACCGGCGTCGATTGCGCTGCCGCCGCCGAAGGAGATCACGACGTCGCAGGCGGCGTTCTTGACGCGACGAACGCCTTCGCGAATGAGGTCGACGGTTGGTTCGCCCGGCACTGTGAGAACCTCGGCCGAGAGGGCGGAGATCAGCGAGGCGGCACGGCCGGTTGAAGCGCCGGTCACAACCAGCGGGCGGGAGCCGAAACTGCGGACAAGCTCGGGTAGTGTTGCAGTCGTCCCTTCGCCGAAGATAATGCGTGTTGCCGTTGCGAACTCGAAGCGCATAGTGCTACCAGTTCTGCGGGGCGGGGAAGGCGGCGTTGTACTTCACGCTGCTTCGTGGCTCAGCCATCATCGGCGCGACGGCATCGCGCCACTTCGCATAGTGAGCAGTCTCTTTATGCGCCGCCGGCGCCTCGGGCGTTCGATAGACCTCGACTAGGAGGAAACGTGTCGGATCGTCCTGCTGCTGAACGACGTCGAAGCGCGCAATACCAGGTTCTTGAACGCTCTGGCGTGCGTTCTCGATGCTGGCCTGTTTGAAGTCCTCGACCGACTCAGGCTTGACGTGCGCATGCACGTGGACAATTATCATCTAGCTGCCTCCGGTACTTATCCTAATTTGTCGAGATGAAATTGGCCTGATTTCTTGTCGTGTACTCATAATGTGCATGCTGCCGTGCTTCGACATTCCGGGCTACCGGCCAGTCCCTCGCGCAGAGAAACCACGCCGGACTGGAGTCCGGCGCTACTTGGTCTCTGCATCTATAAGAAATCCACAGTGTTAGGATATTGACTGTAGAACTCGCAGTTAGCAAATAGAGGGGATGTACGGCATGCGCTTACGGATGAAGGATATCGCTCGGGACCTCGGTTTGTCCGCGGTCACCGTGTCGAAGGCGCTGCGGCATCATCCCGATATCAGTGAAGAGACGCGCAACCGAGTTCTGAAACGCATTAAAGAACTGGATTATCGTCCCAACTTCACTGCGCGCGCACTCATTACGGGACGGACCTGGACGGCAGGACTTGTTGTGCCAGATCTGCTGCACCCATTTTTCGCGCAGGTTGCTCATGCCATCTCAGCGGAGATTCGAGAATCTGGTTACAGCCTAATTTTGGCGTCTTCTGAGGATGATCCTGAGTTGGAGCGCCAGCAAATTGACCAGTTGCTTGCGCACCGCGTTGACGTGATTCTGGTTGCTTCGACGCAATGGTCGGTTAAGAGTTTTAGGAAGATCGAACAGGACAACATTCCTTACGTTCTGGTTGATCGACGGTTCGCCGGACTGGCTGCCAATTTCGTCGGCATTGACGACGAGGCCGCAGGTTTCCTCGCCACTTCTCATTTGCTCGAACAGGGATGTAAGCGAATCGCGCACATTCGCGGACCCGAGGTCAGTACCGCATCGGGCCGGGCCGAAGGGTATAAGCGCGCTTTGTCAACCGCTGGAGTTCAATCGTCACCCGACTATATCGTTTCGATCGGGTCTTCAGGCGATCATCGTGGTGATCTCAGTGCGTACGAGGTGACTCGCAAGCTGCTGTCACTGAATCCGCGACCTGACGGGCTGTTCTGTTATAACGATCCGGTGGCGATCGGCGCAATGCGAGCGATCCTTGATGCCGGACTGCAGATTCCGGAAGACGTTGCCGTGGTGGGCTGCGGAAACGTTCTCAACTCCGACTTCTTCCGCGTCCCGCTCTCGACCATCGATCAGGACAGCAAGGGCGTGGGCGAAAAAGCTGCGAGACTGGCGATGTCTCTCGTTAAAGCGGAGAAGCCGGAGAGGCCTAAGGCTGAGCTGATCACCCCGCAGATTCTTGTGCGAGAGTCAAGCCGAAGGAAGTAGTTACAGGGACGATTATGCTTGGCCCAGAAGGCCTTACCCACAGGGGCTAAAGCCCCCTGGGTTGCGCGTTCTTAACGGCACGACTGAAGTCGTGCCCTACCCGAACAAACAGTTCTTCAACTGCGGTGAAAGCGGAACTCCTCTCCAGAGTTCAGGCAGATTCAAGGATCATGTTGGCGTATTGAATCGTCTCGCCTGTTCTGATCAATCCGATTGCTATGGGGACTCGGGTCTTGAATTCCACGTGCGGCTCGAAGATGGTTGGAATGCCTTCCAACGCTTTTCGAAAATTCGCCTGAGTGTCTGGCCCGTTTGAATCGAGGAATTCCTGGGCCATAAAGGCCTTGCCGACTTTGAAGTTTTGGCGAATCGCGTTTAGGACTTCCAGCACGCGAGGAATGTCGTCGGTCAGCGACAGGTCGATGGTTTCGATTTGCGGCCAGAACGGAAAGCCGCGATCGGCAATCACGAGCGTATTCGTGTGCCGCACGCGGCTAAGAAGCGAGTTGACCGAGGGATTCAAGATGCCAGTTATCAACATGTGTTGTGCCTTTATCTATCTTTGTGTTTGGCCCTGAAGGGCTTACCCCAGGGGCTAAAGCCCCTGCCTTGCGCGATCTTAACGGCACGACTAAAGTCGTGCCCTACCCGAACTTCTGCGGCAGGGCCAAAGTCGTGCCCTGCCCGAACTTCTGCGGCAGGGCCAAAGTCGTGCCCTACCCGAACTTCTGCGGTTACGACGAAAGCCGTGCACCGAATTTCTACGGTTCTACTTTGCGGTCCGCTTCAAATCGTGATCAAGCTGGACTGGTGTACCGGGACGCAATTGGAGTTCGATCATTTTGTTCTCGTAGCGCAGGCGTAAGGGCCCGGTGACGTTACTGCGAACCGATGCAGAGACCAGTTTTCCTTGACGCCACTCGACGTCAACTTTTGCTCCGCCACGCGCACGCAAGCCTTCAACCTTGCCGTCGGGCCACGCGGATGGTAGCGCAGGCAGGAAGATGACTTCACCATCACCGCTCTGGACTAGCATCTCGGCAATAGCGGCGGCGGCGCCGAAATTCCCGTCGATCTGGAAAGGTGGATGGGTGTCGAACATGTTGGGCAGAGTGCTTTCTGAAATCAGACTCTGGAAAAGTTTGTAAGCGTGATCGCCATCGCGCAGTCGCGCCCACTCGGCGATTTTCCATGCCTTGGCCCAGCCGGTGCCACCGTCTCCGCGAAGCTCAAGGGTTTTCCTTGCCGCCGCTGCTAGATCGGGCGTGGTGTCCGGACTGATCCCTCGACCGGGATAGAGGGCGTAGAGATGCGAAGTATGGCGATGTTCGGGCTCCGGTTCGCGGTAGTCTTCGATCCATTCCTGTAGCTGGCCGCGGTTGCCGATCTGTAACGGAGGAAGTCGCTTCTGCGCGGCATCGAGCTGAGCGCTGAATTGCTTGTCCGTTTTCAGAATCTGGGCAGCCTTGCGGCAGTTCTCGAAGAGCTCTGAGATCAGCTCAAGGTCCATGGTGGCGGCGTAGGTGAGCGATGCACGCTTGCCGTTCAGAAGATACTCGTTTTCCGGAGAGGTGGATGGATTCGTAACCAATCTGCCGGCGAACTTCGTTCCGGCTGGCGCTTCGACCAAGGTTCCGAGAATGAACTCAGCCGCGCCTCTCATGGCCGGGTATGCCTTGTCGCGCAGGTAGTTAGTGTCCTGACTGAATTCGTAGTGGTCCCACATTTGATTGGCCAGCCACGCTTCGCCCATTGGCCAGAGGCCCCAATGTCCGTCGACCGGAGTGGTGGCGCGCCAGAGGTCGGAATTGTGATGGAGCACCCAGCCCGAGCTGTTGTAGTAGCTGCGAGCGGTTTGGGCGCCGGCGAGTTGGAAGTCCAAGACGAGATTCCAAAGTGGCTCTTCTGACTCCCACAGGTCGCCCGTCTCGGCAGGCCAGTAGTTCATTTGGAGATTGATGTTCGTCGTCCACTTGCTTCCCCAAGGCGGCGTCACGTCCTGGTTCCACAGCCCCTGGAGGTTCGCTGGTTGTCCGCCGGGTCGCGAAGACGAGATCATCAGGTACCTGCCGAACTGGTAGTAAAGCACAGCCAGGTCGAGATCGTTGCCCTTGGAGAAATTCCGGATGCGCTCGTCAGTGTTTGTATTCGCCGCTACCCCTGAGCCGAGTTGCAGGCGGACGCGCGAGAAGAGTTTCTGGTAGTCCTTTACGTGCCTGCTCCGGAGGTCGTCGTATTTGTGAGCGGCTGCGCCATCGAGGTATTGCGCAACGAGGCCTTCCGGATCGCCGTTGAGGTCGGTGTAGGTCCTGAAGCTGGTTGCGTTGCTGAACAAGATCGTGACGGAGTTCGCACTGACGACTTCAAGGCTGTCACTTGCTTTTCGCACAGAGCCACCGTCGGCTACGACCTTCAGGACGGCGGCGAACCTCATTCCGGGTTGACTCCAGGAACCGGTCCAAGTGTGGGCCGGATTCTCCTTCGGCTGAATCTGGCCGGAGAGCTGGATCATATTGTTGACTGCGGCCTGAATGCGGGTGCCCTGATGGGGCGAATTCATCTTGACCGTGAAGCTCTGTTTTCCGGGCTGGTCGGCGGTCAGGCGCATTACGAGGACTTGGTCGGGATACGATACAAACACCTCTCGCCGATAAGTGACGCCATTGAACTTGTAGCTGACGGTTGAGACTGCGTCATCCAGTCGAAGTTCGCGGCGATATTCCTGGGCGGCAGAGTGACCGGGGAAATCCAGACGCAGGTCGCAGAAAGGCTGATAGGGCATCAGCAGTTTGGGATTGCCCATCATCTTTTCGTTTACCAACTTCTGCGCTTCGTCGATCTTTCCGGCAAAGATGAGTTTCCTAACCTCGGCGAGGGCCTTACTTGCTTCAGGGTTCTGGTAGTTGCTCGGCGCGCCGCCCCAGAGAGTGCCCTCGTTGATCTGAATGCGCTCGGCATCGGTGCCGCCGAAGACCATCGCGCCGATGCGGCCGTTGCCGAGCGGCAGTGCTTCGGTCCATTTCGCGGCAGGCTTGTCGTAGGTCAGCTTGAGCTTTGAGTCTGCGGCGGATGCGATGACGCTGCAAAGTGTGAGAAGCAGGATTGCGACGGTAGTGGTTCGAATGAGTTTTGCGAGTTGCATGATCGCTCCAAAATTGCCCGACGACACGAACAAAACGGGCGACGGAAGAATTGCGTTGGGACTCAGAAGATATCTGCCCTACTACCGGGGACTTACGTCCCCGGCTACTTACTGTTGCCCCTGCGGGGCTTAGAACCAGTACGTTGCTACACGTTCAAAGGCGAAGCCGAATTCTCGCACACCCACTAAAGCTTGCCTAGTGGCCTACTTCTCCGCGGCTCCCGACAACGAGTCGCGCCTGTTGAGTATGGGCCAAGTTATGCCATAAAGAGCGATGAAGACGAAACATACGAGTGGCACCACAAAACCGGTGCGCATCGAGTGCAGGTCGGCGATACGGCCCATGAATGGCGCTGCAATCGCTCCACCGACGATCGACATGACGATGAGCGATGAGCCCAGCTTCGTGTATTCGCCCAATCCACGGATGCCCAGAGCGAAAATCGTGGGGAACATGACGGACATAAAGAAGAACGTACCGAACATCGCGTACAGTCCGGATTTGCCGCCGCCCATTGCGATCGCGACCAGCACGACGTTGATCGCGGCGTAAGCAGCGAGAACACGTTCGGGCTTGAACTGGCTGATCACGGCGCTGCCGCAGAGGCGTCCGAGCATGAACAGAACGAAACCGATAGCGCCCAGCCACTTCGAGGCTTGCAGGCGAGTAACGCCTGGATCATTCTCCAGAATGTAGTTTACGCAGAAGCTAAAGATGCCGGTTTGTGCGGCGACATAGAGGAATTGAGTGCCGATGCCGAAGGTGAAGTGCTTGCGGCGGAACATGTCCCAGTTGCGAGAGACCAAGAGGAATGCAGCTACGTAAGCGACAACTAGTAGCGCAAACTTAACCGGCTGGAACAATGCTTCGTTCATATGAAGCAGCGCCCAGATGAGCCCGAGAATCGGCGCGATGAAGAAGTACAGAATTCCGCAGACCGCAGCCAAAACGACAGCGATAGCGGTTGTCTGCGCGCCGGAGGGTTTGAGCTTGTCTTTGACGGCTTCCGACTTGCTCGATTCATCTTGTGCGTGCAGATCGGGGACTCGCGAGAAGACGAAGACAACGAGCAGCAGGGCGACAAAAATGCCGATACCCATGTAAGGCGTGGAAAGGCCTGCGTTGGCACTTGCTCCTTCTCCGCCGGAGAAAACGAAGTGGCCGCCAACGATCGGGCCCATGATCCAGCCGATGCCGTTGATCGTTTGAGCGATATTGATGCGCGTGGGACCGCTCTCGGGTGCACCGAGAACAGTCGCGTACGGATTGGCAATTGTCTCAAGACAGGTCATGCCGGCGGCGATGATAAACAAGCCCAACAGGAATGCCCAGTACGTACCGATGCTGACGGCCGGGATGAACCAGAAGGCCCCCAGCGCGATCAGCAACAGGCCGACGAGAATCCCGCCTTTATATCCGAACTTCTTCGCCATCAGCCCGGCTGGGATCGCCATCAGGAAATAGGCTAGATAGTTCGCCGC
>JAEYQK010000068.1 GCA_023410055.1 Acidobacteriota bacterium | reverse complement strand
AAAAAATTTTTGGCCCCAAAAACGGGCGCGGGGGCATCCCCCGGCCGCCACACGATCCCAAAGACTAGCGCTTGCTGAACTGGAAGCGTTTACGAGCGCCCTTCTGACCGTACTTCTTGCGCTCTTTCATACGCGAGTCGCGAGTCAGGAAGCCTTCAGCCTTTACCTTGCCGCGAAGTTCCGGGTTGAACTCCAGCAGAGCGCGCGCGATACCCATCTTCATTGCGCCGGCCTGGCCGTTGACACCGCCACCGCTGCAATTCGCCACGATGTCGAAGGTGTTGGTGGTTTCGGTCAACACGAGCGGCGACTTCGCGTCAATGCGCTGCGCATCGGTCACGAAATACTCGTCGAACGCCTTGCCATTGACCTTGATGGCGCCCGTTCCGGGGCGCAAAAACACGCGGGCTACCGACGACTTGCGGCGCCCCGTTCCGTAATACTGAACCAGATCAGCCATGTGTTTGCTCTTAAATTCGTCTTAATTGCTGCCGGACTTGTGCCCGCAGCTGAAATCTCGTTTGTAACAAGGTTCAACGATTCAAAGCTCCAACGCTTCAAAGCAAAACTGAATCCAGCCCCGCTTTACTTTGAGAATCTGAAACCTCGAACCTTGTCCCTTAGGCCGACGCCAGCACTTCTGGCTTCTGAGCCTGGTGCTGATGCTTGTCGTCGCGATACACCTTGAGCTTGGTCGCCATTTGACGACCCATCTTGCTCTTCGGCAGCATGCCTTTGATCGCTTCTTCTACGATCAGTTCAGGCTTGCGGGCCAGGCGCTTAGTGAACTCTTCCTCGCGCAGACCACCCGGGAATCCCGTGTAGTGGCGATACACCTTGGCATCGGCCTTGAGGCCGGTGAGTTTCACCTTGGCGGCGTTGATGACGATCACATGATCGCCGGTATCGATAAACGGGGTATAGCGCGGGCTGTCCTTACCCGAAAGAATTCGGGCAACACGGGTCGCCAGCCGTCCGAGCGTCTGCCCGGATGCGTCGACGACAAACCATTTACGCGCAATTTCCCCCTCTTTGGGGAAATACGTTGACATCACAAGTCTCCCAAAATTGAAAAAACCAAAGAACCGCTGAGCTAACCCAGAGCGCGATACGCGCAGGACATCCCAGGCGGGCAACTACACAGTCAGCGAAAGTATTGATTGTAGGCCAGAACCACGCAGCCTGTCAACGCAAACGCAAACTCAGACGGTATCCCTTGAGTAGCCTCTAGAAGGATAACACGGGGCACCATTGGGCATCACAGCCGATGCTTTACAAACCGTGGGACATTCCACCTTAACAGAGGTGGTTCGTCGCGACGGAGGTGAGTTTTCCAAATCGTCGAGCCAGCTCTATTTCTTCTTCTTTGCCCCGAACAGCCCGGTGAGGCTGTCGACAAGATTGTTGCCTTGTGTGCCGTTCTGGTTCTGATTGCCTTGCAGGATTCCCTGCAACGCTCCCCTCGCGATGCCAGCGGCATCGGGCACAAACTGTGGATCGGATGCCGTGCCGCGAATCATAAACGGAATGGCAGCCGACATGCCCTTTATCGGAACAAGGCTGGCCACTTTGCTGCCTTGTGCCGGAGTTGCGGTCAGGCGGAAATCGAGAGCGTTGGAGGGCGAGATCGTCCCCGAGCCGACGAGGGTGCCGATGCCTTCAACAGCGCCGTCAATATTGTCAAGGTGAATGCCGTCGGGAGCCATTCTGAACCCAGAGTTCAAATGCAAAATGTGGGTATCGGCCCCAGTATTGACGCCGGCAAGTGCTGCAATGGCCGCCATCTTCGATCCCATGTTGAAGCCAGCGAGCCGGGTATCAAGCGCCTTGATGGGACCGTCTATGACGAGTCGGTCCAGCGGGCCGCTGATGTTCAGCGCGGATTCGATGGTGCCGCCTTGCAGCGAAGCTCCCTTGGGCAGCGCAATACCAAGCGAGGGCAGCAGTGCCTGAAGATCGTTGATAGGCAGGCCGGGCGCACTGAAGCGCATGTTCACCGCTGGTGTTTTGCTGGCTGCGTTGTAGGTACCGGAGAGATTCGCGGCGCTTTTTCCCAGCTTTAGCAGGCCCTTCGTCAGCGTGCCGGTCTGTGACTTCAACGAGTAGTCGGTCGCGTAGTCGAAGGTCACCGGTTGCGTTGAAGGAATCCCACCCTTGGCGAGCACAAGATTGTTGGCGGTGGCTACACCTTGCGACATGAGGCGATCCCCATCAGACGTCAGCTTGCCTTCATAGTCGGCAACTCCAGTCATGCCGGATTCGGACCCGACATAGTCTGCGAGAGAAACTTTCGAAGCATTGACCGTCGCCTGAAAGGGAGTCTGAGCGGTGTCGGTCGGGTTGATTGGGCCGGCTTTGCCGTCGATCTTGATCGCGCCGTCGCGTCCCGTATTCGCGCTCAGCTTGAACGGGAACGATGATCTGTAGGAAACGTTGTCGGCTTCAAGGTTGACGTTCGTCAGCGATTGCGGCTTCTCGCCGACGCGCCCCATATCCAGACGGCCGTCTTTGATCTTCAGGGCAGCAATTGAGAATTCCGGTGTGCCAGACGCTGTGGCCGGCTTTGTCCTGTCCTTGTCGGCGCCACCGAGGGACGAGAAGTTCCAAACGCCGGACGGTATTTGCAGCAGCCTAATCTGTGGCTCTTTGAGCACAAGCGAGGTCACGTTGAGCTTCTTCGAGAAGATGAGCGGCATGACTTCGACGCCGATTCCGATCGACTTGGCCTTGACGAACGGCTCGCGGCTGAACTTCGGATCGTCAGCGATGGAGAGATCGTCGGCGTTCACCGATCCGGACAAAAGCGAGAAACCGAGCTTACCGATTTTGACCTGACGCCCGAGAGACTCGCTGAGTCGCGATTCGATCTCCGGGCGAAAGCTGTTCGCATTGACGAACAACGGGATGATGAGAACCAGAACAATAATGACGGCAATGACGATTCCGGCTATCTTGAGCGCTTTCATGGCGGTCCCTCGCGGCGGCCGGCATCATCGAGCCGAAGGTCGTTGCCGACCGCAGATCAGACTAGCACATAACGGAGATCTGTTGATGTGTTGATTTGATGACTTGTTGATCTGGAGTACACGGCCGCGACTTGGCCGAGGACTCGATGATCGTATTTGGACTATTGAGCTGTAAGGACGATTTTCCCGTAGGCGCCGGACTTCATCACTGCTTCGTGGGCGCGCGCCGCTTCTTTCAGAGGGATCTCCTGGCCGATGACGGGCTTCAGTGCGCCGTTCGCGAGTCCGGCTACGAGAGCGGCGTGGATGCTGTACAGGTCGTGTTCGCTCACATTCAAAAGAGTCATCGCGAAAATGGTCGCATCACGACTCATCGCGTCGCGGGGATTGATCTCGACGCTGCCGCGACTGCCGATCACAACAACACGGCCCTTTGGCGCCAAAATTGTCAGATCCTTGCCGAGATTAACGTTGGCCAGCATTTCGAGGATGACGTCTACGCCGCGTCCACCGGTGAGTTGCTTGAGTTCGTCGAGATAGCCCGGTTGGCTGTGATCCAGCACGTGGTTTGCACCGTTTTCGGCAGCGAGTTTGCGTCCCTTGTCAGTTCCTGCGGTGCCGATTACGTCGATGCCGATTGCACGAGCGAGTTGAACGGCAGCAAGTCCGACTCCGCCACTTGCGCCGTGAACCAGCAGTGTCTCGCCGGGCTGCGCGTTCGCCTTATGAAAGAGTCCGCGGTATGCAGTCGCGTAGGGTACTCCCATGGCTGCTCCCTGCGCGTAGCCGACTGCCGGAGGAAGCGGGTGTACTTGAGCTTCAGTGCACAGCGTCTTTTCGGCGTAGGTGCCAGTGAGCGATCCGGCAACGTACACGCGGTCACCGGCCTTGAATTTGTTGACGTTCGCACCGACGGATTCGATCACCCCTGCTCCGTCATTGCCGGGCGTGTAAGGCAGTGCAGGAAGCTTCGCATAGGCGCCGGAGCGAACGTAGACTTCTACCGGATTGACGCCGGCGGCATGGATGCGCACCAGGACTTGTCCGTCGCCGGGCTTGGGATCTGGCACGTCTTCATACTTAAGCACTTCGGGGCCGCCGAATTCGTGTACTCGGATCGCTTTCATACGTTCTCCTGCTTACGACTCAAAATGATGTTGAAGAAAGAGCCAGGGTCACCGGAGGCGTTCGCGCCCCATGTCCGCGGCGGCGAGTCACTGGCGAAGGAAGAAGCGCCAGCGAATCGAAATTGCGCGCTATTCGACGATGGCCAGTATATCGCCGGCATTGACGGCAGTTCCCTCCTTCACGAGCAGTTTTGCAACTATTCCCTTTTTGGGTGCTTTGAGTTCATTCTGCATCTTCATCGCTTCGATCACCACAATGCCGACTCCGGTTTCGACCTCTTCCTTCTCGCGAGCCAGAACGCGAACGATCTTGCCCGGCATTGGCGCTACGACCTTTGCAGGGCCGACTACGGCGCCTGCCGCCGCGCGGCGGCTACGAAGCGAGCGTGGATCGCGCACCTCGGCGGCGAAGCGTACGGCCTTGACCCAGATGTGCAGATCGTTGGGAGGCGTCATCTCCCGCTTTACTTCGTAGCAGTCGCCATCGATGATGAGCGAAATTACGTCTCGACGCGCAACGACGGCATCAACGTTGTATGACCTGCCATCGAGCTTGCAGTCCCAGCCGTCGTTCTTCTGCGTGAGCTCAAGTTGATGGGGCTTGCCTTCGATGAGAACTTCGTAAGTCATGGCTAGATTCTCCTGACGGCTTCTTGGCGGCCCAATTGGCGCCAGCCTGACCGAGCACTACCGTTCTCTGGAACTGGCCTCGTCGCCACGCCAGGCGGAATGGCTCGCGTACCTGCGTTTGCCGTGCTCGGATCAAGGACGGAAAATAGCCCCGCAGCAATAGCCGCAACCTTCACCTTCTCCGGATCCACACCCTCGAGTGGCTTGCCTGATTTCAGGAGTCGTTCCAGAAAGCCCGTGTCTAGCCTGCCCTCGAGGAATTCCGGCTCGTAAAGGATTCGTCGAAACAGGCTCAGGTTCGTCTTGATACCGCCGACGAAATACTCGCGCAATGCCCGCTGCAGTCGTTGAATGGCTTCTTCGCGATCACATCCGAAGCCAATCAGTTTTCCAAGAAGAGGATCGTAGTCGAGAGGCACCGTAAAGCCTTCGTACACGCCACTGTCGCGCCGGATGCCTGGGCCTGAGGGCTGCAAGAGCAGCGTGATCTTGCCCGGTGACGGGAAGAAGTTGTTCGTCGGGTCCTCGGCGTAAAGGCGGCACTCGATCGCATGTCCCCGTAGTTTGATGTCTTCTTGCTTGAAGGGCAGCTTCTCGCCGGCGGCTATGCGCAGTTGCAGGTGGACCAGGTCGAGTCCGGTAATCGCTTCCGTTATAGGATGTTCTACCTGCAAGCGGGTGTTCACTTCGAGGAAGTAGAAATGCTTGTTCTGATCGCAGAGGAATTCCACTGTGCCGGCATTCGTGTATCCCGCTGTCGTGGCCACGCGCACGGCCGTCTCGCCCATGCGCTGACGCATTTCGGGATCGACAAGGGGCGATGGCGCTTCTTCCATAACCTTTTGATGGCGTCTCTGCACCGAACATTCGCGTTCACCGAGCCAGACTGTGTTACCGTGTTCGTCGGCCAGTATCTGCATTTCGATGTGCCGTGGATTCTCAATGAACTTCTCGATGTAGACTTCCTCGTCTCCGAATGACCGCAGCGCCTCGCTTCGCGCGCTTTCATAGGCCGACTTCAATTCAGACTTCGCAGTGACCATTCGCATGCCTTTGCCGCCACCCCCAGCGGCGGCCTTAAGCATGATCGGGTACCCGATTCGTTCGGCGACCTCTTCGGCATCTTCGAGGGAGCGCAGTCCTTTTGCCGATCCAGGCACGAAGGGCACATCGGCAGTCGCCATTAGTTGACGTGCCTTCGTCTTCGACCCCAGAGCCTCCATGGCTTCCGGTGTCGGACCGATGAACTTGACTCCGGCTTGGCGGCAGGCGCGTGCGAAGTTGGCGTTCTCCGAAAGGAAGCCGTACCCGGGATGAATGGCTTCGGCGCCGCAGCGCTTTGCCACTTCGATGATCTTCGGGATGTTTAGGTACGACTCAGACGCTGTTGCCGGCCCGATGAAGTATGCCTCGTCGGCTTTGCGCACGTGCAGCGCTGCACGGTCCACGTCGGAGTAGACCGCAACGGAACGGATGCCGAGTTCGTGCAGGGCGCGCAGAACGCGAACAGCGATCTCCCCACGATTGGCAATTAGAACTTTCTTGAACATGCTCAGCCCCACGCTTTCGCATCTTCATGGATGAACCGGAACAACAAAGGACTCAGCCATTCCCCACAAGCTGCTGAATGATACTTCAGGCGGGTCGTTTTTGGACAGCGTGGATGTGCATACGCGGGTAGCTGAAAAAGGCTCTACTCGTTGAAAGTAGAGCCTTTTCCTGAGGAAGAAATCCTCTCGACTATTGCTTTTGTTCGCCTTGCGGTTGATCCATTACGACGCCACCGGGCTGATTGGCGGCCTTTTCAGCCTTGGCCTTCTTCACAGCCATGACCCTATCGACCCACATATCGGCCGTTTTGACGGCTTCGGCGCGAGCAGTCGGATTATCGCAATCCAGATCGGCTTCTTCTCGGTACATCAGGTTCAAATAAGCCATTGCGTCATCGTAGTCGGGACGGATCTGAATAGCCTTCTCCAACATCTGCTTGCCTTCGTCGACCATCGAGGAGTTGGATTCTCTCAGGCTTGCGCAGACTTTCTTGTCGGTGAGCGGCGCATTCGGCTGCATGCCGATCTTCGTACGCGCTTCCTGACGCTGCTTGTAAGCAACGGTCCAGTCGATCACAGCGACAGAGTAGTATGCTTCGGGATCGTTAGGATCGACTTCAACAGCTCTCTTGTAGTATTCCTTCGACTTATCCCATTCCTTCATGTTCATGTACAGGAAAGCGATACCCTTGATGCTGCTGATGTTCTTCGGATCCTGCTGAAGAACGTTCTCGTACTCCTGGATGGCTTGCTTTGCATTGCGCTCGTTTGCCGGATCCGTAGAACCAGGTACATATTGCTGAGCATATGCGGTCGCAAGATAAAGCCGCGCGTTTATGAGGGTTGGGTCAAGCTGCACGGCCGTTTGAAATTTGTTGATTGCTTCCTCGTACTTCTGGTTCTTGTACGCCTGGACGCCCTTGTTGAGCTGGTCACGCGCCTTCAACTTGTTGCAGCCAACTGCGCTGAACAGCGAGAGGGCCACAGCGACCAGCGCCAGCACACGTACGCTTCTGTTCATGCTAGTCAATCTCCATTCTGATACTTAGGTCTGCGCGCCAACTCACAGGCTCCCAGAATATTCACGCGCGTGGAGACGAGCCGCTTTGGACGTCTGAGACGGGGGCCACCCGGTCTCCACAGTATCGCGTTACTCTCCAGCTTCTACCTTGGCTGTGATCAGACCGACTTTGTCTACGTTTGAATCGTGAGCGATATCAATCACCTGGGCGACATCCTGGAAAGGCAGACTCTCATCGGCCTTCACGAACATGACGCGCTCGGCGCGCTCCTTGAAGATCTCCGTCAGACGGCCCTGCAGGTTTTCCCACGTTACGTCGTCCTGGTTAATCTTCAGAGCCGGTCTATCGCCACCACCCTTCAACACCTGCACGACAATTGTGCGGGAGTCGGGGGCGCTCTGCTGCTTGTTGTCCTTCGGAGGCTGGGGAACCAGCGCGTCCAAGCCCTTCGGCGTCAGAGGCGTGATAACCATGAAGATGATAATCAGCACCAGCAGAACGTCGATCATTGGGGTGACGTTCATGTCAGCGCTAGGACCGTCGCCCGAATTTCCCATTGACATTGACATTGCGATACCCTCTCTATTTCACTACCGGCGGAGCTGATGGTGCTGCTCCTTGCTTCTTGGCTTCGGTCAACAGACCCAGCGTGTCAACGCCAGCGGAGCGAACATTATCAACCACTTCGACGACAGAGCCGTACTTGGCACGCGCGTCAGCCTTAATGAAAACGCGCTTGTCGGTCTGATTGGACGCCAATTTGTCCTTAACCTTTAATGCCAACTGGTCTGGCGAGACCTTATCTGCACCGAAGTAGATCGAGCCGTCCTTCTGAACTGCGACAACGAGCGAGTCTTCCTTGTCGGCATCGGGCATAGGCATCGGATTGTTGGTCTTCGCCAAATCGACGCTGACGCCCTTCTGCAACATAGGCGTGATCACCATGAAGATGATCAACATCACGAGCATCACGTCCACCATCGGCGTAACGTTGATGCTTGAGTTAACGTTTGCTGCTTTCTTTTTAGCCATTGTTCAAAATCTCCTGCCACGTTCACCGTGTCTGTGGCGATTCAGATCGAATCCACCATTCAGCTCCGACCTCTTTTGGTTTTCGGTGGGCGCTTCGTGGCGCCCACCGATTACACACTGAGGAGGTGCTGATCAGACCACGACTACTTGCGGACGGTTTCCCGGCGCTTCAGGAAGTAGTCGACCAGCTCGCTCGAGGAGTTTTCCATCTCGACGTCGAAAGATTCGACGCGGCCCGTCAGATAGTTGAACATCATGACGGCCGGGATAGCGACGAACAGACCGAACGCGGTCGTTACCAGAGCTTCCGAAATACCGCCGGCGACTGCGCCCAAGCCCGACATCTTCTGGGTCGCGATGCCTTGGAATGCGTTCAGAATGCCGACGACCGTTCCGAACAGTCCGACGAACGGAGCCGTTGCGCCGATGGTGGCCAGACCGCCAAGACCGCGCTTCAGTTCGGCGTGGACGATGGCTTCGGCGCGCTCGAGGGCGCGCTTGCTGGCTTCGATGGTTTCGCCCGGGATGTCGCTCGACTCGCTGTGGGCCTTGAATTCCTGCAGGCCAGCGGTGACAACCTTCGCCAGGTGGCTCTTCTTGTTGCGCTCGGCGACCTTGATAGCTTCGTCGATTTTGCCATCACGCAGCGCGCCGGCGACTGCCGGGGCAAACGTGCGGCTCTGCTTGCGGGCGGCGCTGAACGCCATCCAGCGATCGATCATCACGCCGATTGACCAGCCAGACATGACGAACAGGATGATGGCAACAATGCGAGCCAGCCATCCCATGTTGTTCCACAGGCCCATGACGCTGAACGAAACGGTCTGCTCCTGGAACATGAACAGGGCGAAATTGGAAAGGACAAGGTTTGCTAGCAACATTTCTCGAATTTCCTCCTCAGGAACTTCCTTCTTCTGGTGCCCTTTTAAGTTGGGCTAGTTGCGCCGGTTCCCCGGCGCCAATCCGTTTCGCTTCAAGCCGGAGCACAAGACATTCCCCGGCAGGAACTTCTTTGATCCTCGCTCGCGAAGCAGCGCGGGAAGTTCCCTGATTCTGGTCTCTACCCGCCAGACAGCGAGAAGTTGACGTCCACAGTGGTCTCCACCTCGACCGGCTCGTTATTGAGCATGTACGCGCGGTACTTCCACTGCTTCACGGCTTCAATAGCTGCGGGAGCCAACATAGGATGCCCGGAGATCAGGCGGAGGTTCTCCACCTCTCCTTGCTTGTTAATGATGGCTTGCAGTATCACGTGACCCTGAATGCGGGCGCTTCTCGCCAAGGTCGGATACGTCGGTCGCACCTGGCGAATCAACATACCTTCCTGAACGCCGGCCGAAACGCGAATACGAGCAGGAGTCGCGATCTTTGGCACGTTAGCTGCGGCGGTATTGGCTGCTGAGATGATGCCACCAAGAACGCCCATGGACGATCCGCCTGGGACGCCACCCGGGACACCACCCGGGACGCCACCCATGCCAGACGACGGTGGTGGTGGTTCCTCTTCTTTGATGATGGCGATCTTGTCGGGAATCTTGGTAGGAGTGCGGAGCGCTCCGTTCACGATATCGGTCGTTACCGCTCTCACCGCCTTAACCGGCGTTGCTGCTGCCGGAGGAGGTGGAGGCGGCGGTGGCGGCGGCGCTACCAGGAACGTCATTAACTGCTGCTTTGGCAGGGCGTCCGTGTAGATTAGCGGGATCAAAACCAAGAGACCGATAAGGAAGCACTGAAAGATAACAGAGACAATCGTAGCTCCCATCCGCCCTTTCGTTTTGAACCGGCCACCCGATTCCAAAAGGCTGTCTTCAAACATATACTTGTTCTCCGTCCCGAAACTGCTATTAACTTTAGACACCGGAGCTTGTCATTTTGCTCCCAAGTGGCCAGCCTTCGGCAAGTCCCTTGAGAATCAGCTACTTACGCCGCTCCGCTTTGTTCCAACCGGGAAAACAACCCCGATTCCGGTCTTTTCTTACACCTTAGCCCGAACTTTTTCTTTGCGCGATGTTTCAACCGTCGCCGCAGCCAGTCGCTGCTTGTCTCCGCGCCAATCCTGATAGGCGACCAACATCGGAGCAGCCACGAAGATTGACGAATATGTGCCAATCAAGATTCCGATCACCAGCGCAAAGGAGAACCCGTGCAGAACTTCGCCGCCGAAGAGGAAGAGCGAAAGCACCGTCAGGAAGGTCAATCCCGAGGTCAACACGGTTCGGCTCAGCGTCTGGTTGATGCTCTTGTCGACAATCGTCGCGAGTCCCTCTCGGCGCCATAGCTTGAGGTTTTCGCGGATGCGGTCGAAGACGACGATGGTGTCGTTCATCGAATAGCCAACAAGAGTCAAGATTGCCGCGATTACGGTAAGCGAAATTTCCTTGTTGAACAAGGAGAACATTCCGACGGTGATCAGAGTGTCGTGCATGCAGGCGACAACTGCGGCAACACCGTAGATCAACTCGAAGCGGAACCAGAGGTAGACGAGCATTCCCCCTACCGAGTACAGGATGGCCAGCCACGCCTGTTTCTGCAACTGCTTTCCTACCTGCGGCCCAACGATTTCGACGTTGCGCACGCCGAAGCCGGACAGGTAGAAGTCCTGCTCAAGCTGCGAGACGACCGGGGCCGGAACAGCTCCGTTCAACTGGCCGATGGAGGTCAGGACGCCGCCATGCACCTTGTCGCGCTCGTTCACGATCGTCTGCGCGATTTGCTGATACTGCTGTGCAGCATCAAGTCCCACATGCAGGGGATCCTTGCTCACGAGGTAATCGGTGAGGGTCGGCTTTCCGGCATTGTTCAGGTCCTGCTTGCCTTCAGGCACATTCGTTTCGAGGGCCTTGACAATCTGGTTCTTGCCGGCATCGAGGGAGAGTTCGCTTGTTTCTTTCTGCTCGAGCGAAATCAGAACTTCGTTTTCAACTTCTTTTCCGTAGAGCCGTTGGATTTTCGCATTGTTCAGCCCCACTTTGTCGAGGGCAGCGCGAATCTGGGGCTCGTTAGGCGTCTGAACGAACTTGATGGTGACAATCGTGCCGCCACGGAAGTCCACGCCGAGAGGGACGCCACGCCAGAAAAGCATCGACAGTATTCCCGCGACGCTAAACACCAGCGACAAGGCGAGGAAATACCACTTGTATTTCAAGAACTGAATGTTGGGATTGCGAAATAACTCCACTTCGCGGCCTCTTGTCTTGCCCTGTCCCTGATTGTCTCTGGCGGATATTACCATTGACACCGGGCACGGGCTTTTTGTTCCAAGGAACTCGAAAATTAACCGATCTTTTTCTTGCGAGCCCACACAAGCAAACCCGGCTTATGTGGGCCACCGACCGACTGACGACTAAATGCTCAACGCCTCGCCCCGCTGATGGCGGCCGAGGTTGAAATCGAAGATGACGCGGCTGGCATACACAGCCGTGAACAGGTTCGCGAGCAGACCGAAGGTCAGCGTAACCGCGAATCCCTTTACCGGACCGGTGCCGAAGACGAACAGAATGACGGCCGAAACGATCGTCGTCACGTGCGTATCAACGATGGTGATCCACGCGTGGCTGAATCCCTGTTCCACCGCCATGGCCGGCGTCTTGCCTGCGCGCAACTCTTCTCTTATGCGCTCAAATATCAGTACGTTGGAGTCCACGCCCATACCGACCGTAAGGATCAGTCCGGCGATACCGGGCAGCGTCAGTGTTGCTCCACTGAAACCGAGGAATCCAAGGAGGATGATCAGGTTGAATATCAACGCCAAGTCGGCATTGATCCCGGCACCCTTGTAGTAGACGAGCATGAACAGCAGCACAGCGACCAAGCCGATGACCGCGGCTCGAACACCCGCGCGGATCGAATCAGCACCGAGCGACGGTCCGACCGTGCGCTCTTCCAGGTACCTGATTCCGGCCGGCAGCGCGCCCGAACGAAGGACCATTGCCAGGTCTTTCGCTTCCTGCTCGCTGAAGTTACCGGTGATGCGGCCTTCATCGCGAATCTGCTCTTGAATATTGGCGACCGACTCGACCTTGTTGTCGAGAACGACCGCAAGAGCGTCGTTGATGTGGGAGCCAGTGAAGGAACCGAACCGCTTTCCGCCCTCGCCCGTCAGGCTGAACTTAATGGCGGGACGATTGTTCTCGTCGCGCGTCATCTGCGCGTCACGCAGATCGCGGCCGGTGACCGCGGAAGAGCGGCTGATCAGATAGTACTCGTCGCCGTCGCTCGCAGAGCGATTGGTTCGACGCAGCATTAGCGATCCGGCTTTCATCAGAGTGGCATCCGGCGGAATCGTCCCGCCGTTCGCCTGGTAGGCCGCTGCTTCGGACGCATAGGGTCCGCCCAAGGACTGCCGAATTTCAAGCATGGCAGTGGACTTAATAATGTCCTTCACGCGGGTCGGATCGTCTACGCCGGGCAGTTGCACAAGAATCTGGTACTGGCCGAGACCGTGCTCTTCAATGACGGGCTCGCTGACACCGAGAGCATCAATACGATTGCGGATGGTCTCGATCGCCTGAGTGGTGGCGCGATCCTTCATCTGCGACAGAATCTGAGGCTTCATGTTCAGCACGAAGGAGTCGCCTGAGGACGAGATATCGTATTCAGGCAGATCGTCAGTGATGACGCGCTTCGCGTCGCCCTGAGAATTCGCATCCAGCCCCTTGATGACAATGCGGTCAGGATTGGTCTGCGCGTCGGGCTTGGTGATCTCGGCGTAGGTGACGTTGTTCTTGCGGAAGTCCTCTTTCAAGCGCTCGATGGCGCGGTCCGAGTCCGCATTCACGGCATCATTGACCTGCACCTGCAGAATGAGGTGGGTGCCGCCCCTGAGGTCAAGGCCCAGATGGATGCTGTTTTGCAGAGCGGCCTTGACGCCTTGCTGAGTCAGTACGGTCCAGTTCTTGCCCCAATCATCGGGACCACCCAGCAGAATGCCGACCACGAAAATGATCAGCACGCCTAAGATCAGTAGTGTTTTCCAGAGCAGATTCTTCTTCATTGATAAACCCACGGCCAATGAGTCACTGAATCAGCGGCTCAACTTGCCAAATCCAAATTCGGTCTTTCTCGACCAGCGATTCACTGACTCAGTGACTCAGTGACTCGCTCGCTACTTGCTAACGACTTCACCTTCCGGCGGCGCAACCTGCGCGATCGCGCTGCGTGCAATTTCCAGTTTCAAATTATCGGGGGCCACACGAAGATGAACGTAGTCGTCCCGTAGCGCGATAACAGTCCCGCGGATACCACCGCTCGTGATCACGCGGTCTCCCGTCTTCAACTCGGTCAGCATCTTCTGCCATTTCTTCTGGCGGCGTTGCTGGGGGAGGATCAACAGGAAGTAAAAAACCACGAAGATAAGAATTAATGGGGCAATCGCGCCGATGGAGCCTAATCCACCCGCACCCTGCGCGAAAACAAATAACCCGGACTGCTGCGAACCTATAGTCATCATTTCGTACAAAGTTCCACCTCACGCGAACATGTCGCCGGAACTTCCCATCTCTTCTGCGCCGCTGGGAAACAACTTGGCTGGACCGGGTCTTTCCCTATCTGCGGGTGCTCAGGAGAACAAATTCATTTATAGCCGAAATAGCATCCTACTACGAGTCCACTTGAGCTGCGTCTGTCGCGCTGCTTCCCGGACTGGAAATCTCCGCAAATCGCCTTACGTAACGAAAACAAGTCGGCGCCAATTAACGCGCGCCGCTCATACTAGTTTCAGATTCCCCGAGGAGTATAGTTTGCCGTACCCTCCTCATAGTGTCAAGGTAGTAAGCCACGTTGTGCATGGTGTTCAAGATCTGCGCAAGTACCTCATTGGACGAATACAAATGCCTTAGATATGCGCGGGAATATCGCGTACAGACGCGACAGGAACAACTCGGGTCCAATGGCCCTTGATCTTCGGCGTATTTTGCCGCTTTGATGTTAATTCTGCCCTCAGACGTAAACAGCAGACCATGACGCGCCGCTCTGGTCGGCATCACACAATCCATCATGTCGACTCCGAGCTTTGCGTATTGAATAATCTCGTCCGGAGTGCCCACTCCCATCACATAGCGTGGTTTGTCTTTGGGAAGGTACGACAGGGTCTCACTTACAATCTCCCAAGTCACCTCTCGCGGCTCGCCGACGCTTAAGCCACCGATCGCATACCCCGGCAGGTCCATGTCAACCAACCGCTCCGCCGACTCTTTTCGCAGGTCTTTATACATGCCGCCCTGCACGATGCCGAACAGCGCCTGCGTCTTGCCCTCGAACAACTCAAGGCGGTGGATGCGAGCAGAATCCTGGAATCTAGCCATCGGGCCATCTGGCCATCTGGCCATTGAAACCCCAGAACCTGATGCCTTGTCACCCTGAGCGCAACTTGAACCGCCGTCATCCTGAGCACGTCTTGAATCGTTGTCATCCTGAGCGCAACGAAGGATCTCTGTATTTTCGATGGCCCGATGGCCCGATGACGAGATGGCCCGATCTTCTTCGATCACCCGATCACCCGATCGCCCGATCACCCGATTCCACGCCACTTCGTGCTTGTGCGCCTCGAAGTACTCCTTGCTCCTCTTCGCCCAGCGCAGGGTGAGTTCCATCGATTCCTGCGCTCGCGAACGCTCCGCAGGGTACTCCGTGCATTCGTCAAACGCCATGATGATGTCTGCACCGAGGGCAATCTCAGCTTCAATTGCCGTCTCGGGCGAGAGGAAGTGCAGAGATCCGTCGAGATGCGAACGAAACTCCACGCCCTGTTCGCTAAGTTTGCGCAATGACGAAAGGCTGAAGACCTGGAATCCGCCGGAGTCGGTCAGAATGCTGCGATCCCAGGACATGAAGCGGTGTAGGCCACCCAGCTTGCGAATCTGCTCGGCCCCCGGTCTCAGATAGAGATGGTAGGTGTTGCTGAGCAGAATGTTGACGCCCAGCTCTTCCAGAGTGTGCTGAGGCACGGCTTTGACGTTCGCCACCGTGCCCACCGGCATGAACACCGGGGTCTGTATCTCTCCATGCGGAGTGCGTATGGTTGCGGCGCGAGCTTTGGCCGAGGTAGCTTCGAGTTGAAATTCTAGTGACATGTTCGCGGAGGTAATAACCAGTATCGCCTCCGGAAGGCAATTCGGGAAACAAAAGTCTCATTCCGAACTGATTGCTGATCTCTGTTGGCACTCTCGCTGGTTTTCCTGTATCAGCCAATTGTCTTTTTCCGCGGATTCTCTTTTTCGGATTGGCTGTTCCCGCCGCGCGCGCAGAATGTTTGTTCCCCCAATAGTTCGCGTAGCACCCACTGGATTCTATCCACCGCAATGGAGATCTGCTGAATGACCTGCTGGTCATGGGTGGTCTGGGCTGACAACTGAATCAGTTCGAGCGCATTTCGAATGTGATGGTTGGTGTCGCCTATGATCTGGAGTTCGCGGCGGACCGTTTCTCGCCGTTCGTGCCAGTTATTGAGGATGCGGTAGGTGACCGTAAACGCAAGAACACCGGCTAGCGCCGCCCCAATCAGCATGATTCCAAACGGGCTCAGACCGGCAGTGTACAGGAGCCAATCGGCGAGGCTGATCGCAATGAAAACGACTGCGCCGGTTGCCGCAGCTACACCAATTACAGCGCGCTCACTGGCCGTTGTTAGCCAGGACCTCTCAGCATTGATCGAGGAACCTGACATAGTACCCCCATTCGCGCGGCGCGCCATAAAAGCCTGGGGGAGCATGATTGGCTCGCCTGCTTCAATGGATGCCGTTGCTTTCAAACAGTGACCAACAACCACCGTTTCCAGATGAATGCGCTTCCCGTTTCAGGAATTCAGACCCTGCGGTGGGGTCAGACATCGCGAGAGCTGGCGTTCCGTTGCTTTCTTGACGCAATGCTTTTGAAACTCCACAATTGTCCTTCGGCCCGCGTCGGCATGGGGATGGCCCGGCGAGTCATGCCTGCCCGTCTCTTCTGCGGGACAGAGAGGATTTCCATTCGATGACCTGGTTCAAACGAGAGAACACGGAACTCGATACGTCAGGAGAGCGCAAGGTCAAGACCGAAGGGCTGTGGGTCAAGTGTGACGCATGTCGCAAAGTCATCTGGAAGAAGGAACTTGACGCCAATCTCAGCGTTTGTCCCAACTGTGACAGCCACTTCCGAATCGATGCGCGCACTCGTCTGGCGCAACTGTTCGACAACGGCGAATACACGGTCTATGAGGACGACGCGAGACTGTCGTCAACTGATCCGCTGCACTTTTCCGATCTGAAGCCCTATGCTGCGCGGTTGAAGAAGACGAAGGCCGAAACCGGCCTGAAAGATGCAATCATTAACGCACGAGGACTGATCAACGGACGGCCCGTCATCATAAGCGCCATGGAATATAGCTTCATCGGTGGATCGATGGGAGCCGTCGTCGGCGAATGCATCACCCGCGCCATTGAACGTGCAACGCAAGAAAGAATCCCGCTGATCATCGTCTCGGCCTCCGGTGGCGCTCGCATGATGGAAGGCGTAATCAGCCTGATGCAACTCGCTAAAATCAGCGCCGCACTCGCGCGCATGGATGACGCGAAAGTCCCCTACATTGCACTGCTCACAGATCCGACCACCGGCGGCACGACGGCGTCGTTTGCCATGTTGGGCGACCTGATCATCGCCGAACCCGGCGCGCTGATCGGGTTCGCCGGCCCGCGCGTTATCGAGCAGACCATCCGCACCAAGCTGCCCGAAGGCTTCCAGCGCAGCGAGTTCCTGCTCCAGAAGGGATTTCTCGACGCAGTGGTCCCGCGCAAGGATCTGAAAGCCTACATCGCGCGAGCGTTCGAATTCATGATGCCGCGCAGCTAAACCCACCCTTCGCTGCGCGAAGGATGGGGCACCCTTTATATCTGGCTTGCAGCGAGCGAAAAAATGAGCAGATCGTCGAGGATGACAATCTGCTCTGAGGCGATGAGAGATAATGCGGTTATCCAAAAGCAGTATCGCCCCGGTTTGTTCTTAGCGGAAATACATAGTTTCTATGCCAACGATAAGCGCGGCTTTGAATGTGTAATCGCGCTCAGAGTTGAATTCACAGCATCCCGCCCGTCTTCACTGCCAAGACACTCAGGGCCATCTCGAGTTGTTCGATAGCCTGCTCCAGTTCAGGATGGTCGCCGAGTTTCTCTCGAAGTCCCTGCAAAAGTCTATGCGCCTCGCCAACGTGCTCCGCGACAGGTTTCTGCGTTTCCGGATTCTTAGCATCGTCTTGCATGGCACCCTCCTGCCGCAGGTATTATCGATTCATTTGCATTTGCGCGCCAGCTACACATGTAGTTAGAGGCGATGGCGGGTCCCCGGAGATTCCTCCTTCGCACTGCGCCTCGAGTAAGGCAGCCATGCTCTCCCACTTCAAGAGGCGCGAAATTACATCCAGGGCGTTGGGGCCGGAACGACGGAAGGAGTGACGCATGATGGCGCTGTCGTGCTGCAACTTGGATTTTCAAGAATGGCATCTCGTACTGCTATCGACGCGCGCGCCAAGCGCCTGCCGATCACTTCCGTGGACGAGGCAGCGCCGGTTGCAACGCCTACTGAGTGTTATCGGGCTTGTCGATCGATATTGGAGGAAAAGTTGGCTCCATCGCGCGCATTGGAATTGTTATTGGCATTACTCGTCTGCGTCCCCCTTTACGACAAAGTCCGCAGCGTTGTATTGCGGCAGGCTCTACTGCTTTTTGCGAGTTGCTTGCTGTATTTGAGTTGGGGATCGTACCCGGCTTTAATGGTTCTGGGCGGCAGCACGCTTTTCAACTTCTTTTGGGGAGCTCAACTTCGGAGCCATTCATCATCGTCGCGATTGTGGATCGGTATCGGATTCAACGTCGCTCTTCTGAGTCTCTACAAGTACGTTCCTGCTTTAGTCCATTCGCACCAGTCGGCATCCTGGACACACTTGGTGATGCCCATCGGCATCTCGTTCTGGACCTTTCAAGGGCTGAGCTATTTATTTGACCAGTATCGCGAAGAAGATCTCGATCCGACATTGCTGGAATTCGCACTGTATATGACGTTCGCTCCGACGGTGCTGTCCGGCCCAATATGCCGCCTAGGCGACATGCTCCCGCAGTTTCGCCAGGTAACGCAACGGAACTGGGACGACGTACGCCATGGTGTCCAACGGATCTGGTTGGGAATGCTGATGACTTCCGCGGCACTTCTCCTGGCAAACGGCCTTCATCAGGGCAAAGGGCTCAATGCTGCGTTTGCAGGCACGAGCGATAGTGCGATCGACACTTGGGTGCTGGCGTTCGGCTACGGATTGCAGTTGTTCCTAGATTTCGCGGGATACACTCACATCGTCATTGGCATTGCTCGTCTATTTGGAATACGGCTTGTCGAGAACTTTAACAGGCCTTTTCTGTCCAGCACGATCTCCGAGTTCTGGACCCGATGGCACATGTCGCTGTCGTTCTGGATTCGCGATTACGTCTTTCTGCCGCTGGCCACGGTTCGTCGTGAAACATGGTGGAGGCAATTCGCCCTGCTTTGCTCGATGGTGGTCTTCGGCATTTGGCATAGGGCAACGCTTCTGTTCTTGGTCTGGGGGGTGTACCACGGCATCTTGCTGGTTCTGCATCGCTGGGAGCAGCAGATATCCAGACGACTGGACTTGAATTGGTCCGGCACACTCTCCAACTTGATTTCGACCATTCTTACCATTGCAGCTGTCTCAGCGGGTTGGCTATTTTTCCGTGCCAACACGCTCCATGACGGCTTGTACATGTTCTCCAGACTGTTCACTCCGGCGGCATATCTGAACCACGCATTATCGCCCGACTTGTACTCAATGATCTTCGTCGTGGGTGGCGTTTGCCTTCTGAGCTGGGTTCTAGCTGGGCCGGCTGATGCTGATCGGGCTGCGCTCGACTGGTTGCCGATCGAGTTGCGGTTCGCGGGCTACGCGTTAGCCAGCTACTTAATCCTTTTCCGAGCGGCTGTGCCACAAGCATTTGCCTATACACAGTTCTGATGAAATATTCCCGCCTAATTCGACTCGCAGTTAGCCTCGCAATCTTCGTCCTCGCACTTGAAGGGCTGGCACGCCTAGATGACTTCGTCACATACGGCGCACCATTCTTCGGCAAATACAGCGAGGAAAGCATGTACACGCTGGATGCAATCGGCAAACGCGGCAAACCGCACGCGCGTTTTCGAAAGTGGGAGTTTAACAGCCTTGGCTATCGAAGCCCGGAACTCGACCCCGCCAAGATCCGGATCGTGTCCATCGGCGGCTCAGAAACCTTCGGCCTCTACGAAAGCAAGGGCGAAGAGTACCCTCGGCAACTAGAACGCGAGCTGAATCAGAACGCGGGCAGGGACGAGTTCCAAGTGATCAATGTTGCCAATCCGGGCGAATCGATCTGGACGGCAATACAGCGGGTTCCGGAGATCGCCAGAACGATCCAGCCTGCGGCGGCGGTGATCTATCCCACGCCAGCGTTTTACATTTATCCACCTTCCCGCGAGAATGGCCTCTCGGTGCCAGCCAGCAGGAGTTCATCTTTTGAGTGGCGGTTGTCGGAGCGTATCTGGGAGTTCACGAAGCAAGTGTTACCCGACCCATTACAGAACAAGCTTCGTGAATGGCAGATCGCGCGCGCGTTACGGGGCAAGATCGCCGTCGACAAGCTGCCGGAAGAGAACGTCGAACGGTATCGCTCGGATGTGCGGGCAATTGCGTTGATGCTGCGCGGGTACGGTATCGAGCCGATACTTGTGACTCACGCCTCCGAGTTCGGTCCGGTTCTGACCAAACGCGACCTTTACCTTCTGACCACCTGGCGCAGGTTCTATCCGAAATTGAAGGAGCAAGGCTTTCTCGATATGGAGGACCGAATGAACCGGGCAGTGCGGTCAGTGGGCCAAGAAGAACGGATTCCGGTGGTTGAGGCGGAGCGTTTGATCCCTCGCGAGCCGAGATTCTTCGGCGACTACACGCACTTTAGCGACGAAGGGGCGCACCTTATGGCGATCTATATCGCACGGCAGTTGGAACCCATGTTGCCGCGAAGGCAAACGGCATCGTTGCCGGCCCCTGTCGTCACGAAGCACGCGGTATTGACACCTGCCCAGAGTGTTGACCTCCCTCGATGAGAATGCAGTTGATGAGAACGATTTCTCGCACCCAACTTGAAACCCTGCCGCAGGCGCTGCTTGCCGCGCCTCCGGAAAAGACTTTCGTCACTATGTGGACTGCAGAGGACGACATCCAAAGCGTGACATTTGGCGAGTTCACAGCGTGGGCGAAGGCGCATGCAGTTCATCTTCGACAGCAGGATGTGCGGGCCAGTGACACCGTCGTGCTGATCATGCCGCAGGGAATTCAATTGATGGCGGCGTTCGTGGGCGCAATGTTCATCGGCGCTGTGCCAGCCATTCTCGCCTATCCCAACTTTAAAGTTGAGCCAGCGAAGTACCGCTCCGGTTTGGCGGGGGTAACAAAAAACCTGCGGGCTCGCGCAGTCATTCTGGACACGGACTTCCCTTCCGAGTTGCTGGCGCATGTTTCACTTCCAGAAGGTACCCGGATGCTCTGTGGTGTACCGCAGAAAGGGATCGCCGCCGAGGACATCGACTTGATGGACTGCAAACCCGACCAAGTCGCGTTTATTCAGCACTCCGCCGGTACGACTGGCTTGCAAAAGGGCGTGGCTCTCTCTCATGCAAGCGTGCTACGCCATCTTGATCGACTGGGACCGGCGCTGCACCTGAACGAAGAAGACCGACTGTATAGCTGGTTGCCGCTTTACCACGACATGGGGCTGATCGCATGCTTTATGTTGCCGCTCGTGTACCACCTGCCCGTAGTTATGCAATCGCCTGCCAACTGGGTGATGCAGCCGTCTTCAATGTTGGAATTAATCTCGCAGTATCGCTGCACACTCGCATGGGCGCCTAATTTCACTTTGCAGTTGCTGGCAAGGCGCGTGCGAAAGGAAGACAAGGCTACCCTGGATCTTGGGTCTTTGCGAGCTGTGATCAACTGTGCCGAACCGGTGCGGTTATCCAGCATGGAGGAATTTCTTTCCGCATTTTCCGATTGCAAGTTGCGGCCGAATGTTTTGCAGAGTTCGTACGCGATGGCCGAAACGGTCTTCGCTGCGACCCAATCTCCGTGCGACAGTGCAGGAGGTCCGCGCTGCATTTTCATTGACGATAAGGCGCTGCGACGTGAACGAAGAGCTATTGAAGTGCCGCCGGGAACCCGAGGAGCGACTGCCGTCGTGTCGTCAGGTCGTTGCCTGCCCGGAGTCGAGATCCGTGTTGCAGGTGCTGATGGTTCGACCTTATCGGAAGGATCAGTCGGGGAGCTTCTCATTCGCAGTGAAGCTATGCTGAACGGCTACTACAATCGCCCCGACCTGACAGAGAACGCTCTGCGTGGAGGGTGGTATCAGTCGGGCGATCTTGGCTTTGTCCTTGACGGTGAGGTATATGTGATTGGACGCAAGAAGGACCTGATCATCGTCGCAGGCGAAAACATTCATCCACAAGACGTGGAGGAGATCGTTTCGAGTCATCCAGCAATCCACGACGGGCGTGTCATCGCCTTTGGATCGTATAACGCAGATGCCGGCACCGAACAGATCGTGATCGTTGCCGAAGTCAATCACGAAGAAGACCTGCAGCGCAGCGCCGAGATCGAACGCGAGCTCCGAAATGCGATTGTCGGAGATCTTGGCGTTGCCCCCGGACACGTGTACTTGAAGTCTCCAAAGTGGATCGTAAAAAGTACCGCGGGCAAGCCAGCCAGAAGTACTACCCGCGAGAAACTTCTAGCCGAACATTCCGAACTCAGAGCCGATTACGATGGAGGTGCGCCTGCGTAATGGACCAGCAACAAGAGATCATCGATTACATCGTTCAACACCTGATCCGGCGCCGAGACGTCCAACTCGACGCAAATACCCCGCTGGTGTCTTCCGGGCTGATCGACTCGCTCGCTTTGGTTGACGTTTTAAGCAAACTGGAGGACGTCATGCAAATGCGGATTCCCGCCGGCAAGATACAACCAAAAGACATGAACACCGTGCAACTGATGTTGGAGACGGCGCGCCGAGTCGGTCGCCCCCGGGTCAAGGCGGCGTAACGTCGCCTCTTCCCCCCACCTCTGAACGTGACAATCGTTGTGGAAGCACGTCAGCACGTCTTTTGTGGAACGCCAGAACCTCACAATGCGTATTTCTATGCGGAGGTTCACTCGCCTGACCAATGAGTTCAGCAAGAAGCTGGAAAACCATGCGGCGGCGTGGCAATGTATTTTATGTACTACAACTGTTGCAGAGTGCATCAAACCCTACGGGTGATCCCTGCCATGGAAGCGGACCTATCAGATCACGTTTGGACCCTAGAGGAACCAATTAATAGAACCCTCACAAACTAAAGTAACGTCTAACTCGCAGAGAATTGTGACGTATGTCACACGAGACGCTCCTAAAAAGGGTACAATTGTGAACCATCTTAGAAAGAAGGGAAGCAAACGAATGGCTACCGTGGCACCAGCGCCTTCCGGCGAGCAGGTTCCCGCTCGGGATACACGACTGGAAAAATATCGGGCCATGCGCTCCACCCTCGATCTCTCTACCCATGGTTCATCCGAGCAGCGCAAGGAAGAATCCAGCAGGATACGAGAGTCCCTTAAAGAGGAACTGGAACTCGCCAATAGCCTCTTGCTCAAGGGGAAATGACCACCCTATCTGACGCTTTCCGCAGACTAGGTATTTACAAAGTGGAAATTGAAAATGGCGGCATCTATCGCATTCGCGATAAGGCCATTGCTTTTCCCGCCGATGACGCAAGCGGAACTAGAACCAAGCATGAGTTCCGCACCGTAGTTGTCCTATCCTGTAATGACATCTGCAAAGACGATAATGAGCAGACTGTTCTTGTTGCTCCAATGTCCAGCGATACAACGCTTAAGAACACCTACGACGTAAAAGTCCGGAAAAGCAGAGAAAATGGCCTGAATGAGGATGGGAGAATAATCATTAGTCACATACAGCCCATTCTTAAAGAGGCATTCGAGAAGAAGATTGGAGTTATGCCGGACTGGGATTGGAATGTTGTCGTAGCCCACTTTGTGTCAGCCATCGATAGATAGAACTTCAAAGTGACCCGCTACCAAAGATTCGCATCAATGGACTTGTTTCAACTGTAAGCCCAATTTTCCGGAAGTAATCTCCAGTGCTATGGCAAGGCGCATACCAGAACTTGCATCGGCGCGCTGGGTTCGAGGACGAATTCGTTTATACAAGCAGGTATGATTGCGGCCTCACTTCGGGTGAAGCTCAAAGGTTCAAAACCAGCTCCGATGATGGTGCTGCTACCTTGAAGCGCGATCAGACATTGCGGAGAGTGCCCGGTTTTTGGCCGAAATGTGCGGGCCCCGTCGAGCAGGTATCTGTCAATGACGAAATGGTCGGTGGCAATAAGACGTTCGGCGCCATCCTCCAGTGCCGCGGTTTTCACTTTGCCTGCGCCTGTTTCCTCTTTCAGGGCGTCGAGACCCTTTTGTAAGTGCAACTCTCGCGGGCGGCCGTAGTCGTAGAGGCGATAAGTCATATCAGAGTTTTGTTGGACTTCGAATATGATCGCCCCAGGACCGATTGTGTGCACGGTGCCCGCAGCGACGTAGATCATTTCGCCAGCATGCACATCAAGCCAGTTCAGCAGCTCTTCTGCGCGATTCTGTTCTATTGCTTTCTGAAATTGCGGCTTTTGAACACCTGGTCGCAGGCCAAGAGCTATCTTCGTGTGCGCTTGCGCGTCAACGATGTACCAGCACTCCTCCTTCCCACACGGCTCGCCCGTGGACTGTGCGGTACGGTCATCCGGATGTACCTGGACAGAGAGTCTTTCTTGAGTGAATAGGAACTTCAGCAGCAAAGGAAATCGATTCGTGGAAAGCGAAGCGGTTCCAACAAGATCTGGGCCAAACTGATCGCAGAGTTCACGCAACTGCTTCCCCGCGGATTTACCCGTTCTGGCCCGACATTGTTCACCCGTTAGCCAGACTTCGCCGATAGGCTCGGCGTCGGAGGAGACTGCATAATCAAAGAGCGGGGCGAGATGTCGTGCGCCCCACGGGCGGGGAGTGAATTTCGGTTCCAGTACGAATGGGGCGATTCTGGATGAAGACATGTATTTCTTTTCGAATCCTTTGTATGCAGCAACCCCGCCGATTGTCGGCGGGGTCCGCTGTAACAGATCAATGACTACCGCACATTCAGGGTTAAGTTGATTGTCTTGGTTATGTCGCCGGACTTTGCCGTGACCGCCACCGTGTAGTTGCCAGCCTGCGTCTGAGTTGTTGGTGCCTGACTGCTGCCGCCACAAGCACTGAGTGCAACAACCAAAACCAATGCTGCACAACTGCCGGCGAGTCGCCACTGCATCTTCCCTTTCTTCAGCGTGAACAGTGTTGCGAGTGCCGTGGTCAGCGCAAGAGCAGTTCCCCAAGGGAACCCGCCGTCAGGATGAAATGGAGTAATTGAACCAGCAGCTGCGGGCTTCGATCCCAGGGTTTGAACCATGACTGCGACCGCCACCGGCGTTGTGCCGTTCAGGGTCACCGAAGTGGGCGAGACACCGCATGTCGATCCCGCGGGCGCGCCGGTACAGGTAAACGAGACTGGTCCGGTGGCTCCGGTCCAACCGGAAACCTGCAGGTTGAAGACGGCGAGATTTCCAGCTGTGACGGTTGCGGTTGTCGTCCCGCCGGTTGCCACCACGAACGTGAGGTCGGGGCCGTTGACCGTGATGTTGATGGTTGCGGGGCTACCGTCCTGATGGTTGCTGTCGGTGGCTTTGAACGTGAAGCTGTCCGCGCCACTGTAGTTCAGTGTCGGTGTGTACGTAAGGTTAGGAGCCGTGCCGCTGAGGGTTCCGTGAGACGGTTGGGAAACCACGGTATACGTCAGTGTCCCATAGCCAGTTCCGCTCAAGGTGATCGTTTTCGTGCCGTTGTAGGCTACGGTCACCGACTGCGCGTTCGCGACGGGTGGAGCGGTTGCAACGGTAATGCTGATCGTCGCAGGGGCGCTGTTCTGACCGTTGCTGTCGGCTGCCTTGAAGGTAAAGCTGTCAGTGCCGAGATAGTTCGAGGCCGGTGTGTAGGTCAAAGCGGGAGCAGTCCCGCTCAGGGTGCCGTGAGTTGGCTGGCTGACAACGGTGTACGTGAGCGTTCCGGTTCCCGTTGCAGTCAGACTGAATGACTTCGGCGTGTTGTAGGTCACCGAAATCGATTGCGCGTTGGCAACTGGTACCGCCGGCAGGACGTTGATGCTCACTGTCGCAGGCGCGCTCTCCTGGGTGTTGCTGTCAGTCGCCTTGAAAGTGAAGCTATCGGTGCCGCTGTAGTTTGAAGCTGGGGTGTACGTCAAGGCTGGCGCGGTGCCGCTCAGTGTTCCGTGCAACGGCTCGGTGACGACTGTGTATGTGAGTGCTCCCGCGCCGGTGGCGGCAAGCGCGATCGACTTCGCTTCGTTGTAGTTCACCGTAACCGATTGCGGCGTGGCGATCGGCGCGGCAGACAGCACGGTGATGCTGACCACCGCAGGTGCGCTGCTCTGGCCGTTGCTATCGCTTGCCTTGAAGCTGAAGCTATCCGTGCCGCTGTAGCCCGATGCCGCGGTGTACGTCATATCGGGCGCGGTACCGCTGAGGGTTCCGTGCGCGGGCTGAGCAACGATCGTATAGGTCAGCGTTCCAGAGCCCGTGGCAGCCAACGTGATCGACTTGGAGCCGTTGTAGTTCACGGTGACGGATTGTGGCGTCGCCACTGGAGCGGGTGGCAGCACCATGATGTTCACGGTTGCAGGCGCACTATCGCTGCCGTTGCTCACTTTGAAAGTGAAGCTGTCTGAGCCGAGATAGTTGGAGGCCGGAGTATAGGTGAGATTCGGCGCGGTGCCGCTGAGGGTTCCGTGCAACGGCTGGGTGAGAACAGTGTATGACAATGTTCCCATGCCTGTCGCTGCCAAGGTGATCGGCTTCGCCGTGTTGTACGTCACTATGAGCGACTGGTCTTCTGCAATCGGTACAACAGACAACACGGTTATGCTGACGGTTGCCGCGGCGCTTTCCTGGCCGTTGATGTCGGCGGTCTTGAACGTGAAACTGTCCGGGCCGCTGTAGTTCGAATCCGGCGCGTAGCTGACGTTGGGTGCCGTGCCGGTCAATTGTCCATGCGCTGGCGGTCTGACAATGGTGTAGGTCAGGGTACCAGTGCCGGTTGAAGTCAGCGTGATCGCCGTGGTGGTGTTGAACTCGACTGTCACTGACTGCTCAGAGGCAACGGGCGCCGCGGGCAGGACGTTGATGGTCACTGTGGCTGGTGCACTGTCAACACTGCTGGCAGCCTTGAAGGTGAAGGTGTCCGAGCCGACGTAGTTTGCTTCCGGTGTATAGGTGAGAGCGGGCGCATCCCCGCTCAGAGTTCCGTGCGCAGGTTGCGTGACAACGGTGTAGGTCAGCGTTCCCGTGCCGGTGGCGCTCAGAATGATTTGCTTCGGAGTGTTGTAGGTGACGTTGACCGACTGCGGGTTCGCGACCGGCGCGTCAGTGATGCTGATCAGAACTGTTTTGGCGCTGCTCGAGCGCAATTGGTCGTCGGTGGCCTTGACGGGTCCGAGGGTTACGTCCGCTGCAGCCGTTGCAGGCAGCGAGCAGGTGTAGGTAAAGGTGTTCGATGCTCCAGACGTGAAGGCTTGCGTTGCCGAACCGCCAGTGCAGGCACTCATGTCGCCAGTAACAGCCAAGCCAGTGCTTACTGGGAGATCTCCCGGCGTAACCGTTGCCGTCACGACAATGTCACAAGTGCTGCCGAGGGCGCACGCCGACTTGTCGGAAGAAAGGTTCAATTGTGGAGGCACGGTTGGATTGCCGAGCGCCTGCAGCGGGATGTCACTGCCGATCGTGGCCTGAACGTGAAGCAGGCCGTTCTCTCTGCCTTGTGCCGAGGGTGCATAGGTGACCGCGATGACGCAGTCGGTTCCGTTGTCGCCGGTGGCTACATAGCTATTGCAGCCAGTCTGCGGAAGAGGGTCTGTGCTGGTCGTAACGACTGCGCTGAACGGAGCGTCAGAGGTTGCGCCGGTAACGAGTCCGCCGTGCAAGAGGACGTATTGGGTGGTCGCCAAAGATCGCGTGACCGTAGGCGCAGTGCCGATGAAGTCCGTACCGAGAGCGGCTTTTGCGACTGTGCCGGCAGTGTAGTCGGCAAGATAGAGATTTCCGGCCTTATCAACGGCCATGGCGCCGGTGCCTGAAGAGCCGTCGTTGTGAGTGGCCCAGGGTGCAGGGCAGCCAATGAATGGAGTAGCTGTGTGGCCCGTGCAACCGGTCGGGGTAGCTCCCCAGATTATGTGAGCCCACTTTGTGGCCGAGTCGTAGAAATAGACGGCCGTGGTCGTAGCGATGTAGAGGTCATTGCCACCCGCTGAGGCAACACCGCGAACGTTCCCAAAGAAGCCCAGCGTGGCTGCGGTCGTGTCATACCAGGAGGGACTGGTACCGGTAGTCGTGTTGTTCCCGACAAATGTTGTGAATGTGCTGTTTTGATCAACGATCCCGGTAGCGGGATTTTTGGCGACTTTGCGGACCGTGCCGCACTTGGTCTCGGCGATGTAGAGGTTCCGGTCACCGTCGAAGGCAAGGCTTTGTGGGAACCAAACATAGGCAGAGGTTGCCGGTGTGAAAGCAGTGGTTGCTTCACAGGCGGTGGGGTTGGGCGGAGCATCTGCTGAAGTCTGCCCCTTGTAGTTAACGACCGTAATGATGCAAGGGGGATTGAAGGGTCCGTTCTTTGCACTCGCACACGTAGCCGAGTCACTGGTGATCATGCGAATGGTTGCGGCGTTGGTTCCACCCGCGCTGAAATAAACATTGCCATTCAACGGATCTACGGCGAACCCGGTCGGTGGCTTGAAGAGGCTGAACGTGGCGGTCAAAGTACCGTCACCTTGCCACGCGCTCGAAACGTATCCGCCGACCCACTCAATGATGTTCGTCGCAAGGTTGACGCGATGCATCATGTATCCGCCGAGATCCTCGATGTAGAGATAGCCGTTATAAACGGCTAGTCCGCGAATACCGCCATTGGTACCGCCAAAGTAGGCTGAAGTCGCGGGGCAACCGTCACCTGCCGTGTTGCCGTGACCCGGAACACTCGGATCAGGGTTGGCGCAAGGAGAACCGGTCGCGACCTTTGTCCCCCCTCCGGCAAACACCGTTACCTGCCCGGTCGTGGCGTCGATCTTCTTTACCAGCGCGCTCACCGAACCTGCAGTCGCGCCGGTGTAGTTTTCGCCGACATAGATGTTGCCGTTGTCATCGATGGCAATTGCAGTAGGCTGATTGAGGCCAGTCGCCACGTTGCTAGTCATGTATGGAATGGCTCTCGGCGTAGTTGCGTCGGAGGCGCCGAAGGCCATGGTCGCTGCACCGACAATCGCAAATACAACTACGATCAGCAGGAGCGAACGTAACGAAAATAATCTGGATAACATTCTCATCTCTCCCCGAACCAAAACTGAACTCAGTACAGCGAGCGCTTCTTCACACTTCAGAGCGCTTCACTTCACAATCAGCGGAGCCGACACGCTGCCAACCTTTCCCGTTAATCGGTCTTCAACTACGACACGCACGAGATACTTGCCTGCTGGCAGCTGCAACTTGCCTTCGTAAAACATTCCCGCCTGTTGGAATTTCGCTAAATTTGGTGCCTTGATGTGCGCGTCGAACGGACGCTCCAGCGTGCCGGCAATGCTTCCGTCAGGATTTTTCGCGACGGCGATAACGTCGAAGCTGATGTGGTTGTTATCAGTTTCGTCGACGGAGATTGCGGCGGGCGTCAGTTGGACCTTGAATGACGCAGTCGTCTTCACTTCCTCGGGGCCGCGGTCTCGCGTGCTCCACCGCACTTCAAGTGGCAGCACTGTGGAATCGAACGGCGAGACAATCGCGTTGCGAACGTCGCTCGCAACATTAGCGCCCCGGCTCTTTGTGGCGACCAGGTATCCGGAGCGCGCACGAACCTGCGTTCCAGAGCGGTCGATCTTCACTTTCAAGCTGTGCCAGCCGGGCTGCGCGACTTTCGGCAGGTAAAACCCAAGCACGTAATAAGTCGCGGAGTCGTTCGACGCCTGGCGAAAACTCCTGGCCAGATCGTTGGTATTGAAGAATGCCTTGCCGCCGGTCATCTCAGCGAGATCGCGGAAGGTGTCGATGGAAGCATTCTGTGCCGTCATTTGTGTAAGGGCTATACTCGGCGGAGCCGACTTTCCCGAGCCCGTTGATCGAGCGCCAGCACTCGCCGGCATCACGGCAGTGTTCACGAATCCGCGCGCGTCCACCGGGTACACGGCGAAGTTGGCCTCGGTCAGCGCCTGCCACATGCGTTCGTAGGCGTCTAGGTTGTCGCTAACGTCGCCGTTGCCGCCGATCGCGGAGATCCGGTTGTTGTTGTCGGCGAACGAGAATGGAAAGCCCGCCGTTACCCAGATCAACGATTTGCGCCCCGGCACACCGGCGTACGCTTGCGCGATTTGCGTGAACGCGTCGTAGGTCCAGCGAATTGCCACCTGCTTTTGACCTGCGACCGCAGACTGGTTCGTGTTGTCTGTCAGCGCGCTGAGTTGTGCAGTTTCGGTGTCTAGCGCTGAGTCATCCACGGCCGCATCTGGCGTCTGCTCACTAAACGCTGACTTGCCACGTGCCTTCGAGACGGCGGCAATCAGCACAGAAGTATCAGTCGTGAAGTCGTGGACAACTTTCACCCCAGCCGGCGTCAACACGACAACCGATACGAGCGCATCGCGGTCTATGCCTTCAGAAAGGAACTTGAGCATCTGCTTGCGCGCGCGAATCTGGTCGTTGATCGGGGTGTTGATCGCGTCGAGCGCGAGGATGACGAGCCGCTTTGCAGAGTTAGTGCCGACCGTATTGGTGTAGACCGATTCGGCCCGCTTTGGACCGACGATGCGATCGTTGCTTGCTACCACTTCGTCGAAGACGGCGATCTTTTGCTCTATGCCGTTCTCTCGGAGAGAGAAGTCTTCCTTCTTCAGTCCTGCAACGTGACCACCGCGGCGATCGGCAACGATCACCGGTACCAACACCAATTCGGAGCGGGACTTGAAGGTGACAGCAGGCTGGTCGCTGGACGCCTGTGCGTGCGCGGAAGCGCACAACATCCATACCAGAGCGATCAAGCATGAACCGAAGATCTTTTGTGCTGTTCCCGTCATTTCAAATCCGTCTACTCTGGTTGCGCCTACTGTTCCCAAGAAATCTGCTACTTTGCTTCTTTCTGTTTATGGACGAATCACGACTGCGGCACCGAAGGACAGGTCTTCGGCAGTTTGCGGTCAAGCCCTTCCTGGTCGTGAGTGAAGGTGATACTGGCCTTGTCTGCGTTGCGGGTGATTCGCAGCACGTAGATGCTGTCGAAATCGTCGCCCGGCCATTCCGGAACCTGCCGTATGTCGCCGCCGAAAGTGGCCATCATGTTCTCGGCAAAGTGCTGGGCCATGATGTGCTCCCAGGAAACGAAGACGACGGAGTCGGCATACTGCGGCGAGGAGACTTCTTTCACGAGCGCCTTCACGTCGTTGAAGCCGATCGTGGCGTTTACCGGAAGAGCGTGCTGAATGGCGGTTGGCTCGATCGTCGCCAAAGGTCGCACGTAGGAGTATCTGTTCTCCCCTTCCTTCATTGTCGGCAGCGGGTTCGGCGCGAAGATAAAGTCCGGCTTCCCGTATTTGTCGGTGAGTATCTTCGGAAGAGCAAGCGCGCGGTTGAGTCCCTGGCAAGACAACTGTCCGAGTCCACCGTGAGGCTTCTCGCCGTGACGGATTACCACGACGGTCTGCACGTGCGGCTTGCTATCGGTTGGAGTTTGACCAAGCGCAGAGCCGACGAGAACAAAGAGAAGTAGCATTGAAATGACGCACAGGTACGAATCTCTTTTTTTGTCGTCAATTGGTTTTTCGACCGATTTCATGTTGTCCCTCTCTTTACCGTTCACATCAGGATCGTGCAGGCGAGGGGTGGTGCCCGCCTGCACTAGTGCGTCAGTTCCCTCGTGCTGTGGAATCTGCGCGAAGGTTCTTACCCAGACAGAGAGCAGCAGCTCCCGCGACGCCGGAATGTTCCATATAGCGCGCAAGCTTGAGTGGAATTTCGCCGCAACGCTGATTGATGGACCACTTCGGCAGCGTTGCCGAAATCTGTCCAAAGAAGTTCGACATCAGTTCACCGACTCCTCCACCGACGACGATCACGTCGGGTTCGAGCCAGTCGATTGCATTGCCGAGCCAGACGGTGAGTACTTCTGCGGTCTCCTCGAGAAGCTCCGTTGCCATAGCATCGCCGGCGCGCCATGCTTTCGCGACGATTTCGGCAGAGATGTGGTTGGCGTCACCGTCTGCGAGATCGACGAGCGTTCTCCCGCGACCAAAGTTGGCGGCGACCTTCGCGCGAGCCCGGCGTCCGATCGCAGTTCCCGATGCCATCGCCTCGATGCAGCCGCGCTTCCCGCAAGCACATGGTTCGCCGCGATAATCGATGGTCGTGTGACCCCCTTCACCGGCGGCGCCAGTTCGTCCGTGATAGATCTGGCCATTGAGGATGATGCCTGTGCCAATTCCGGTACCGATCGTGGCGTAGAACACGGAGTTGTGCCCGACTCCCGCGCCCCATATAGCTTCAGCCAGCCCAGCAGCATTGGCATCGTTGTCGAGCTTTGCTCGTACCTGATAGGCGCGCTCAATCTCATCCTTCAACGGAAAATTGCGCCAGCACGGGACGTTTGGTGGATTGATCACTACGCCCGTTCGCGGATCAAGCGGCCCGGGCGAAGTGACACCGATGGCGGCGATGGTCTTTCCCTGAAGCGTGCTTTTGATCTTGCTGATTGCGTCCGTCACGGCCGCGAGCCCCTGCTCGGCGGTGCCGGTGCTGTTCATCGGGACGCGCAGCTCAGAGAGGATCTCTCCCTTTTCGTTTACGGTTCCGGCAGCCACCTTGGTGCCGCCGATGTCGATTCCGAGATAAACAGATTCGTTAGCCATCATCATTTCCTGTTCAAGCCAGAAGCAGCGACTACTCGTACTTGGCGCGTCCGAACAACGCCAACGCGAATACGTAGGCAAAACACAATGCAGGGACTACCATCGCCGCGTGCATACCGAAGTTGTCGCCGGCCCATCCGACTAGCGGTGGAACTAGCGCTCCGCCGAGAATTGCGGTGCAGAGCAGTCCGGAGATGGTGCCGTGATTCTCGGAGAAGCTATTGATGGTGCCGCTAAACACCAACGTGAAAAGAACGGAGGTAAAGAAACCGCAAGCGATGAACCCAGCAGCCGTGGCGGCTCGCGGTCCGAAATTGGCAACCAATAGCGACACCAGTGCGAGGAAGGCGTAGACGCGGAGAATACGTCGGCTGCCAAAGCGATTCAGTACGGCGCCGCTGATAAGGCGGCCGGTCCCCTGTGCGCCCCAGAACAATGCGACGACGATGGCAGGCAGGGTCGGCAGCATCTTTGTCACGAGGCTTCCGCCTTGTACATTGGCCACGTCGGCCGGCATTCCATGGACGCGCTCGAAGAACTTCACGATCCAGGAAGCCGTACCCACTTCAGCACCGACATAGAAGAACAGGCCGAACGCATAGGCAATTAGTAGGGGGTTTTTAATCAACTTGCCGATCGCTTCAACGTGGAAACGATCGCCGTTCGTATCCAGCTTCGGGAAGCGCGAAGTCGCGAGCAGCGCCAATAGAACCAGACAGAGTGCCGCGAAAACGAAATAGACGCTTTGCCACGTGTGTCCCGTGCTGCGAACAAAGGCCAGCATGAACGGGCCGAGGAACGCGCCGATCCCGCAGAAGCCGATGGTGAGCGTCAGGTTTCGGTGATAGTTTTCAGGGCGATCAAGATGTTGAACCAGCGGATTGCCGGCGGTCTGCATGATCGTGACTCCGACGCCCACGCAGAAGATCATCGCCAGCACTACCGGATATGAGTGAGCTACGGCGACGGTGAAACAACCGATACCCATGAGGACGACGCCCAGCACAACCAGAGGCTTCGCCCCGAAGCGGTCCATCGCCAACCCGGCAGGGATCGAGCACACGCCGTAGGCGAGAAAGAAACAGAACGCCAGGAATCCAGCTGCAAACATGCTCAGTTGGTACTGCTTGATCACCTCGGGAATGATCACGCCCAAAACGTTCGTGATCATGCCGAAAGTGAAATAGCTGAGGAACATTACCCACAGAAGCCCCGAACGGCTCGTAACCGCCGTATCGTTGCTGCTGACTGTTGAGATTGCGACTGTCTGCTCTGCCATCTCTAACTCCTCGAAACTTGTGAATGTGCTCTGTTACTTGCCTGAGGCGTTTCCTGTGCGCGACCTGATTAGTGAGAACGAAATCGGTTCGGCGCTTGGATCGGTTCCCCATTTCTTGTTTGGCGTTGGTCCCATCTCGAAGACGAGTGTTCCGCCATTCACGATGTCGGCGTGGTCCAGCCAGGCGTGGTTCAGCGGCTTGCCGTTGAGGGTTGCAGACTGTATGTACTTGTTTTGTGCTGAAACTCCGTTGGCGGTAATGGTGAACGTCTTCCCGTTGGGCAGAGCAATCTTGGTTTGGTTGAACAGCGGGCTTCCGATCTCGTACTGCGTGGTGCCCGGCGTTACAGGATAGAAACCCATGGCGCTGAAGACGTACCAGGACGACATGGCACCGCCGTCGTCATCGCCGGGAATTCCGTAGGGTCCGTCGTCGTATGAAATTTCCATCAACTCGCGGACGCGCTTCTGCGTTTTCCACGGTTGTCCGGCGAATACGTAGAGGTAAGGAATATGGAAACTCGGCTCATTTCCCTGCGCATATTGGCCGAAATTGCCCGTACAGTCGGGAAACTGCTTCAGGTACACCCACTTGTCGGTGCCGTAGGGTTCTTGGAACAACTGGTCGATACGCGTGACGAACTTGTCGCGGCCGCCCATCAACTGCATGAGTCCGGCGATGTCATGCTGAACGCTGAAGGTGTATGTCCAGGTATTGCACTCGGTTGAAAAGTCTCGTCCACCCTGACCTCCGGCCAGCTTCGGATTGAAGCCGTCGATCCATTTGCCGTCAGCAGATTTGGGAGCCATGAAACCGATCGCGGGATTGTAGAGTTTGCGGTAGTTGAACGCGCGCTGGCTGAAGTACTCGTAGTCTGCGTTCTTGTTCAGAAGTCTCGCGAATTCGGCGACTGACCAGTCGTCGTACGCTGCCTCGAGCGTAACCGAAACCGACTGGCGTCGCTCGTCTGGATGAACGTCCTTGACCGTTTCTTTCTCGCCTACATTGAGCGCGGGGAAGAAGCCTTCTTTCAGGTAAATCCGATCCAGTTCGGTGATCGGGCCGCGACGCCACGGCAACAACGTTGCCTCCATGGCGCTCTTGCGCATGGCTTCATAAGCCTTCTGGACGTCGAAGTCCCTGTAGCCTTTTGCGTAGACATCCAGAATGAATGGCGAGGCATGATGGCCGATCATGAAGGCGCGTTCCGAACCCACTGTTGGGAACGAAGGCAGCCAACCCGTCTGGTCGTACATGCGCAGGTAGGAGCGCACCATGTCCATCTGGCGATTGGGATCGAGCAGCAACTGAAGTGGATGAAGTGAGCGATAGGTATCCCAAAGACCGTCGTCGGTGTAGAACGGATGCCCATCGGCGTGATGCATCTTCCCGTCGAGCCCGAAGTAGACTCCACCGGCCTCGGTGATGTCGGTCATTCGCCCCATGGAGCGATAAAGTGCCGTGTAGAAGATCTTCTTCTGCTTTTCCGTGGCACCGCTGACCGTAATCTTTGAGAGCTCTTTGGACCAAGCGGCCCGGGTGGCATTCTTTACCTTGTCGAAGCCCCATGCCGGAATGTCTTCAGTCAGATTACGGCGGGCCTGTTCGACACTGATATACGAGATTCCGACCCTAACTTCGACTGGCGCGTCCGACGGCAGGTCGAACTGGATACCGCGATCGGCTGAGTCGGATTCCCACGACTTGGGATTCGAAATCGTCTTCGAGAATACGGCATAGAAGTAGCTTTGAATTCCGTCGTTGAGGGCGGACCCTGTGATGACGGACGATTCAGGTGATTCGACCTGACCCGCCTTGCCAACGTTCAGAAAGACATGTGCCGACGCTTTGGCGGGAAAGGTGACCCGGTAGTAGGCCGCCCGCTTAGCAGCCGTGTATTCCACCCGGACGCCATAGTCTTCCAGTTGTTCGGAACAGTAATAAGGAGTAACGGTCTCGAAGTCGTGGTCATAAGACGAGGCGTACTGTTTGGGTGACGCCGGGACACTTCCAGTCACCGGCAGGAACGACGCGCCAGCCATCGGGAAACCGTAAATCTTGTCCGCCAGGTAACGATCCGCGAAGCCCGGGGTCACGATGGGAGCGAGTCGAGCCATTCCGTGTGGCAATTGCACAAGGGGTAGCGTCGGTTGCAGGAGGATTCCAACCCCACCGATATTCGGATCAACGTAATCGACAGGATCCTTGGGCCGCTCCGCGGCCAAAGCGGAGATAAGGGATGTAAACAGTGTGAGAATGAAGAACCAACGACGCACGCTATATGCTCCTCTCGGCTGTCGCTATGGCGGCATCCGGAAGCGGAAGTCAGGAACCGCTTTTTACTGTGCTCGCGAAGCAGTATGCCGAGAAGGGCGGGTATTTACATCCGTTAGCGGGGTTCCGTAACGGGGGAGTCAAACTATTGATTAAACGAATGTTAGCAGGCGTATTCACAGCGAACCGTTACGCCCGAATGGCGAGCGATCACAGATTGCGGAGCGCCCCGTCCGGGGGGCGGAACTCTGCTATAATTGAGTAGTTCGTCCCCCTTAACGAGATACCATTGGACTCCACGCAGTTCGTCGATTTCGGTGCACTTGCCCACTCTGAAATGAAGGCGGAAGTTGAAGCCGCCCTGAACCAAATCCTTGAAAGCGAGCAGTTCAGGCGCAGTCAGCGCAGCCGGCTATTTCTCAAAACCATCGTTGAAAAAGCGCTTGCCGGCGAATATGGTTCGCTAAAAGAGCGCATCCTCGGAATCGAACTCTTTCGACGCGACCCTACTTTCGATACGGAGCGCGACGCGGTGGTCCGCGTTGCCGCTAACGATGTTCGGAACCGCCTGCAAGACTTCTACAAGGCGAATCCGGGGATGCGTATCCAGATTTCGCTTCGGGCCGGTCACTATGTACCGACGATCGAAGTTCGAACAGAAACAGCGCCGACGACCTCCAACGTTACGGGAGTCACGCCGCCTCCGGTCACAGTACCGGCACCGGGCCAGACAAATGTCGAACCGCAACTGACCACACCTCTGCCGGAACGCGCCATAGCACCGGCTCACGTAGTGACGCGCCAGTATGCCTTGACTATCATTGCCGTTGCGGCGCTGGCGACAATTCTCCTGGTTGGGGCGATCGGGTTCTGGAGTCTGCGTCGCTCGAAAACCCCGACGGGAATAGCTGCAGTGCCACCGTGGTCTCAGTTGATCACGCCGAACAAGCGGCTCGACATCGTGTTGGCAGATGCGAATCTTGTGGCAGCAACCGTAATGATGAACAAGAACATTCCTATCGAGGAGTACGCGAGCCACAAGTTCAACTACTTGCCTAAGGGTGAGGATCAGTTTGGCTCATATTTGAATGAGATTCCGCTGACAACGGTGAGCGATGCTGCGATCGCGACTCGCATCACCGAACTGGCTGCTCACGCCGGCAGCGGTGTGCAGATCTTGTATAGCAACCGACTGGAGATTTCGGCCCTAAAGGGAGAAGAACCCTTGCTGCTCGTGGGTAGCTCCACTTCGAACCCCTGGGTGCAGCTTTTCAATGATCGCTTGAATTTTCAGATCGTACACAAGTTCGACACCGGATCGGACGTGTGCATCAACCGGCAACCACGTTCCGGCGAACAGACGGCCTACGTTCCCCAGCGTAATCCCGCAGGCGTTTCAGAAGGTTACGCGCTGATTGCGCTTGTTCCCAACCTGACTGGGAAAGCTAAAGTCCTGATCATCGCCGGCACGAGCACCGAAGCGACGGAAGCTGCCGGAGAATTCGTCGTAAATCTCAACGAGCTATCCGCAGCTCTCAAGTCGCAAGGGATTCAAGACCCGCACCCGCAGCATCTCGAATTCCTGATTAAGACCTCGTTCGTCTCAGGATCTGCCGCCAAGTCAGAAGTGATCGCATCTCGGATCGAGTAACACACTCGCCCAGATCGGCGAGGACGAGACGTCCTCGCGCCAGCCGGCCAGAGGCCAGCGCTCCAAGGACGCCTGAGTTCGTGAGCTATGCGATTGTGAGCGAGGGCGACCGATAGGGCGTCGTGTTGATCCCGCCGTAGTACTTGCAGGAGACACTCGTCGGATATACCTCTACAACAACGAACCCCGAAAGATCGGCGTATTCGTACTGCCGGATGAATGGTTGCTCTGCGGCCAGGAACTGTCTTCGTTCGTTAACCGTCGTCGGTTCAAACGACGGCTCAAGGTTCACGAGGTCGGGCGTGTATGCGGCAATACCAATCTTCTCGGTCTTCGCTGTCGGGAGATCGTTAGTGATCACACTGGAGGCAGCAAGCTGCGTAAACGATCCTTGCGAGGTCTGGTATTCCAGGAAGCCGTACTTGTGGAGATGACCAGTGATTACGATTGCTTTCCTTTGTCCCAGCATATTGAGCAGCCGTTGCCGCGACGTCTGTTGGGCGCTCCCGTAATATACGATCCAGTCGGCACGAGCGTTGTACGGCGCCACCGGTTCGTGAATAAGAAAGAATGTGTAGCGCGCATCGGCGTTCTTCGTGAATTCGCTCTGCAGCCAGTCGAGGTCGGGCTTGTATGCGTCAAAGAAAACGAACAGGTCATCCCGGTAGCGGACCGAGTAATTCGGAGCTGTCAGCCTCATTCCGTTCCGCTTGCTCATCCACGACAGTAAGACATTCTGATACGCATCAGCCGCGCCCGGCCCCGTGATATCGTGATTGCCTTTGCACATCAGGAACGGCACACCGAGTTTAGCCTGGTCGATGAAGCCTGTTGCGTCGCTGAGTTGCCTGGCTGCAAGAAAGTAGCTCCCGCAAAGGCCTTCAACGAGATCGCCTAGTTGCAGCACGAAAGGAATCGGTGCATCGCTATTGGCAATGAAGTCTTTGATGCGCGCCAACAACGCCGGCGTATGGTTCGCCGTATTGCTGATGTAGCCGTTAATTTGATTCAGGTCGCCGGGGTAATTCGCCTGGAGCCAGGTCATGTCGTGGTGTTCCGGACGGTCAAAATGCATGTCACCGAGCACCACGAAGCGATACAGCGGCTTGGCGGTGAGCGCAAGACTCTGCAGGGGGAGGCTGGCCAAAGTAATTCCTGCTGCACCCGCCGCGGTTGAGCGAAGAAAATCACGCCGCGACAGCTTCGAAAGATCCATTGCTCTCCTCCTAGACGCCAGCGCCCGCCGCGGTGACTGATACAGAACGATATGGCGTGTCGGCCGCACCACCGAACACCTGGCAAGTGACTGCCTTTTCAAAGACATCGATGACTGCGTATCCGGCAAGATCCGCATATTCGAATCGGCGTACAGAAGGCTTCTCTTCCTGCACCAGCATCGTTCGCCTTTCGCGCGTTGCCGGATTAAAGTTCGGCTCCATCGCTATCAGGTCCTGAGAATAGGCCTCTACGCCGATCCGCTCATCGCGCACCTTCGTATGAGAGCGCAAAACGCTTGAGACGGCTAGTTGAGTGAATCGGCCTTTGGATGTCTGGTGCTCCAAGAGTCCGTACTTGTGCAGGTGCCCGCTGAGCACGATGGCGTTACGCTTGGACAGCATTTCAATGAATCGCTGCCGCTGCGGTCGTGCGGTTTCGCCGGCGAGCACCGTCCAATCGGCGCGCGCGTTGTAGGGAACCACAGGTGGATGGAGAAGGACGAATGTGTTTCGGGCCTTTGGGCTTCTGTCGAATTCCTTTTGTAGCCAATCTAGGTTCGGCTTATATGCGTCAAAGAACACGAACAGGTCGCCTTTATAGAGCGCACTGAAATGTGCAGTCGTCAGCTTCTGGCCAGCCTGCTTCCCAATCCAGGGGACGAGCACTTTGTCGTAGGCCTCAGCCGCACCCGGGCCGGTGATGTCGTGGTTGCCCTTGCACATCAGGAAAGGTGCTCCCAGATCTGCTTGCTCTATAAAGCCGGTCACGTCCGAGATCTGTTTCGCCGCAAGGTCATAACTGCCACATAGGCCCTCTGTAAGGTCACCGAGTTGCAGCACGAACGGCACACGTACTTCGCTGGACGCAACGACTTTCTTAACACGCGCGAGCAATTCCGGCGTGTACTTTTCGCTGTTTTCGACGTATCCCTTGATCTGATTTATATCGCCCGGATGAGTGTCTGCAACCCACTTCATGTCGTGATGTTCGATCCGGTCGTAATGCATATCGCCGAGCAGCACGAAACGATAGATCGGCTTCTCAGTCGGCTCCGGCTTGTCGCCCAAGGCAAAGCTGCAGACGGGAATTTGCGCTAATGTAACGCCGGCCGCTCCCATGGCGGTCGAGCGAATGAAATCGCGGCGCGACAGCTTCGAGAAATCCATCACTTCCCTCCCAAGTTCGTACGCCTCCACTTCGCTACTTTCTGTGCGAAAGCTCGGCTTCATACTTCTGTACTTGCGTAGCTGTACGGGTCAGATAGACGAAAGGATCATCCCCGTACGCCGGAAACTTATAGTCCGCCACCTGATGCTTCGCAGCCGGTTCAATCTGCGATCCTTCATGCCATTCGTTAAACGACGTGACCGTGATGATGGGCGGATGCGCCTGGATAGCATCGTTCCATGCGCGTTCGTAGGTCGCCGCGGTTCCGTTGTCACGCGTGCGCGCTGATTCGGGTTCCTGAGCCCCACCTGCGCGAACGGCCCGGTCGTCCCAATATCCTGGGCCGACGGAAGGGATGAACAATTTCCCCGAGTCCGTAAAGTTCCGCGCTACCTCTCTCCAGTGCGCCGAGAAGCCGGCGTGTTTGAAGGGTGCCAATCCGTCGTAGGTATAGCCACCGTCGAAACCACCATTTCGAACGAAGTTGATGTTGCTGGTCTGCGCGATCAGCACGACTGGCTGAGAGCCACGGTGCAACCGGTCCGTGATCGGCTTCCAGTCCTGCGCTGAATTGCGGAGCACCTCGTACACGTAAAACAGTGGTCGATTGCCCAGGAAGTCCGCACGATAGAACGCCGCATGATGACCGTACTTTTGCAGAATGTACGCGATATCGTCTGCAACAGTGGCTGGCGTGCGTCCGGGATAGGGCTCGAGGTGGAAGTTGACTTTCAGGCCGGCTTCCGCAGCTGCGTCCATCACGGTCTGAACGTTCCTGTCCGTGTAGCTATCTCTTCCCCACCACGTCAGTGTCAGCACCCCGACGTTGGCCTGCCGAATCCATTCCATGTGCTTTTTCAGAACGGAGGGATCAGATGAGCTGTATGCACCGAGCAGCGGATAGAAGTTCGATCCAATGTCCTCCGGCGGATTGTGTCCACCCTGCGGCCAATGAATAAACGACTTCTGCATCGGCGGCGCGCCATACCAGTCGTAGTAAAAGATATGAACGCGCGAACTGACTCCGGGCGATGGCTCGGAGTGCTTCTTCTTGGCAGCCGATATTTGGACTGCAAGAAGCAGAAGCAGCAACGCTGCCATCGCTCGAATTGTTGAAGTTGCACTACCTTTTTGCATGAATGCCTTGGAGTACCCCTGTATACGAGTCGACCATACACCCGTTCTTAGAAGTCGTAGCGTGCAGCGAACTGCGCGCAACGCTGGTCTTTCGTCAGCCCGTTGATGACATGGCCTACAGTGTTCGTATTGGAAATGTTGGTGTCCGGGTTCGCCCAGTTCGGGTGATTGAACACGTTGAAGAGCGACATCTCCACAGAGAGGCGACCTTTATCTTTTCCGAACCTGAAAGCCTTTCGCAGACTCATATCAACTGAGTTCAAGCCGGGTCCGATAATCGTGTTGCGGCCCGCGTTACCAAAGCGCGGCAGGCCTGTATCCGGATCGATGATCGGCGAGAGTTGGAATGCATCTGGATTGAACCAGTGTTCGCTCGTGCGCTGGCTGCGCGGTAGGTTTGGGCTGACACCGGGTACTGCATCCGGGCGGTTGCTGGACAAACCACCCTGTGTTGTTGATGTGGCAGTCAGGAACCGTCCTGTGCTCCAGCGCCAGATTCCACTCAGGTTCCATCCACCAACCATAGCGTTCGCCCAACCAGGCATTCCGGCGCCGAAAGTACGCCCCTTCCCGAACGGCACGCTGTAGGTGGTGTTGAAGCTGATCGTGTGACGGCGAGCATAGTCGCTGTCGGCACGGTCCCGCCCCGGACTGAGGATATCCAGACCCGCGTTCTGTACGTTGGTCGAAACGTCGTCGATCGATTTCGCCCAAGTCCAGTTTGCTCCCATATTCACATTCTTGGTCCCACGCCGGCGGAACTCCACGACCATTGCGTTGTAGATTGAGTTTCCATCGCTGCGCCGGATCGGGATATTCGATGTCCCGAACCTTTCAGAGTAAGTCTGGATAACGGCGCCCGTTTCGGGATCGACGATGCGCTGGTTCACGTTGAAGGTGCGGAACAGGTGTGTGCCTTTGTTCCCGACGTAGGAAACCGCCAGCATCATCTTGGTGCCCAGCGTCCGAGCGACGCCGAGATTCCACTGCTGATTGTTCGGAAGCAGGAAGTTCTGGTCGATTCCAAGCGGGCTGATCGTCACCTTGCCCGCTCCGCCGTAGGGCGAAAGCAACGTGAGCGCTGGCACGCCGCCGCCAGTCGGACTGACACCGGTGATCTTCTGCGAGTAGGGGAGCAGTCCTGCGAACGGCGGGTTGACTAGCATCGTTTGCAGGAAATACTGAACGGGATAGCGACTGTAAACCATTCCGTAGCCGCCGCGCACCGAGTAGACACCTTTGCTCGTGGGATCCCAAATGAACCCAACGCGCGGAGCCCAATTTCTATTACCGGTGCTGATGAGGTTCTTCGAGTTGTAGCCGTAATCGGAGCCACACGCGATTGGATAGGTCAGGTTTCCAGTCGAGTCCGTCAGTTTCGCCATGATCGAGGGCAGATACTGATTCAGGTTCGGCACACCGTTGGTGCAAGCAACGATGAAGCCGCCACCCGGTATCTTGTCCGAGAACATCGACAAGCGGTTGTTCACTTCTGTCGGGCTGGGCGAGAACTCATATCGCACGCCCAAATCGAGTGTCAGGTTCGACCTCACGTGCCATGTGTCCTGAACGAAACCGGCCCACTCATTCGCTGTCATCAACGCCTTCGTCTTCACTGGAACCTGCTGTGACGATGACGGCACTCCGATCAGGAAGTCCGCAAACGAGTAGCCTGTCGAGTTGCTCGACGTTTTCGAACCGCTGAATGTGATCGTTCCGCGAGCGCCAGTCTGCTGCAATACGTTGTAGTAATCGCGAAGCCCCTGGAAACCAAACTTCAGCCCGTGGCTCCCCTTGTTGATCGAGAAGGTATCCGCAATGCTGAACACGTTCGTCGTCATCGAGAGTGCCGCCTCGCCGTAGCCTTCGCTGTACCCATACTTCAGGCTCGTGAAGTTATCCGTGCCCGAGAAGCTGATTTTCGGGAAGTAAGGAATTCCAGAATTTCCCTGATCAAAACCTATCAACCCCAAGGAATCGACCGTCGGAGCATCTCCGGACGTGTAAGTCACGATGTCGGAATAATTCATTGCACCAACGCGAAGCTCGTTCACCGCCGACGATCCAATCGGTGCCGTCCAAGTAACGTACGCGTTGCGGCTGTCTTGCGGTTCTGTCATGCCAACGCCCGGCGTTGCTAGAGCGTTCGGCAGATATCCGCCACCGTTCGCATATGTCAATCGTCCCGAGATTGACTGGCTCTTCGGCAACATACGATCCAGTCGAACCGTGAATTGGTCTGTGGTCGACGTTTCATCCGGGAAGAGCACCAGATTACCTGCTAGACCGCTCTTGTTCGGAGCGGCGTAATACGATCGCAGCGCAAGCGCCGTCTGGCTGATAAGGGCACCATTCTTGTAGAGATCGAGTCGATTGTTCGGAATATTGGGCCGCCCCGTCGTAAACGGATCACGCAACTGAACGCACTTCGTCGGGTCGGTCGGACAATAGGCAGAACTTAATAGATATGAGAAATCTCCGCTCCAGAAAGCATCCGTGGGAACCGTAGCATTGCGCAGCGCAGTCTTGTCCTGGCGCATGCCTTCGTAGTTGAAGAAGAAGAAGGTCTTGTTCTGGCCATCCATCACGTGCGGAATGGAAACTGGACCGCCTACCGAACCGCCGAATTGGTTGCGGAGCAGGTTTTCGTCGCCGCCAACGCTGTCGAATGGGCTTTTGGCCAACAGCAGATTGCCACGATAGTAGTTGAACAGCGATCCATGGAACTTGTTGGTGCCGCTCTTTGTGATTGAGGTTATCGCCGTCGAAGCGTGGCCGTACTCTGCCGTGGGAACGCCGGATATCACTTTAAACTCGGCGATCGAATCCACTGACATCTGCGTGGCGGCCTTGCCTTGGAACGTGTTGTTGTTCGGAACACCGTCTACCAGGTATTCGTTGGAGAAAGATCGATTGCCGTTTAAAGAATATGAACCGAAATCCAGGTTGCTGCCGGCAGAAACGCTCTCGGTAGCTCCCGGCGTCAGCAGAACCAGATCGTTCCAGTCGCGCCCTTTCAATGGCAAAGCAGAGAGCTGCTCCTGGTCCACGACGCTCTCGACTGAAATGCTCTGGGTGACAAGCGGCGCGGCTGAAGCCGAAACCGTTACTTCCGAACTCGTGCTGCCAACGTTCAGTACAACATTGTTGGCGAGGGTTGTGTTCACGTCGATCACGATGCCCTGCAACGAGGTAACACTGAATCCCGTCTTCTCGACTACAAGGTCATAGGTTCCGGGGGGCAGGGGGTAGAGCGAATAATCGCCACTCTGGCTCGTAGCACCGGACAGCTTTGCTCCGGTACCCTGATTGACGGCTGTGACCTTCGCCCCCGGGATTACTGCTCCAGTCGCGTCAGTGACCGTTCCGGTCATGCGCCCGGCGGTACTTTGAGCTACAGCGGCGACTCCAGCCATCAGCAGCAAACAAAGAATCAGGGCAATAGGAACTACCTTTCGACCTTCTCCGCAAAAGCCTCTCATCCATCACCTCAATGCAAGTACTACAGAAAGTCTTTGGAAACGTGCCCCATAGTAGGCGACTATCATGCGAGCTGGCAGCGTTACGCGCGTTCCATAACGTGCCCCCAAGTTACTGATTACGAATGAGTAAGCCGTCACAACCGTTATTTCGGTCTTGCAGCCCCGCACCGCAGCGCAGCCCGAACGCCGACTCGGCGGTTAAGTCTGCTCTGCTCGTTCAAATCAGTTGTGGGAGTCTGTGCGCCCTAGTTTGGCGTGGATGATGCATCCAGAGAAGAAGCTGTTATATGTAGGGCACTCGGGAAAAAGACCTATTAGAACTCTAGGTTGCCCTGTCCGGCCAGGAGCCTCTCAACGCCCCAATCACATGGGCGGTTCCGCCGGAGGCGCGCTGATGGGGAAGTAGGTGAACTTGAGGTTCTCTCCCTCGACCACAACAACGCCAAAGCCGGACTGCGCCTTGCCAAGTGGCTTTCCGAGCGGCCCCACCGTCCGCATTTCGATTCCCTTCGCGCTACCCAGAGAATTGTCGTGAAGATGACCGGCAAAGACAGTACGGACGTGCGCCTTGTTCAGCTGCTCAAGATACTGTCCACGCAATGACTTTGGCATGTTGGAGTAATTGTCGTCCTCATCGGCTTCCTTCAAAAACCAGGGTGTGTGCTGGAAAACAACGACCTCGCCCCCGGTCCGTTTCCGGGCGTCGGCGAGCGCCTTCTCCAACCACTTCGACTGTTCCTCTGCCTCGCGCGGCACCAGCGCTGAGTCCATTATTAGGGATGTGTCCAGCACAATGCCCACAAACCCCTGATACTCGAAAGTGTAGTAGTCTCGCCCAAATGTTCGACGATATGCCGCGATCGACTCGGGAGTCGGTTGATTCTTTACGTCATGATTGCCCGGTACGTTGTAGACCGGTATCTTCGGGTCAAGCTTCGCCATGATGGCCTTGTAACGTTGAATCTGGTCTGAATTCCCTGCCTTGTTGACGATGTCGCCGCAATTGACGATGAAGGCCGGATGCAATCGGTTCGCAGCCGCGACAAGCTGCTCCAGGTTGTTGGACTCCCTGGTCAGATCCTGATCATGCTCGAACATGCCAAGCTGCACGTCTGTTATCACAAAGAAAAAGAACGGATGCTTGGCTCCATCGTTGGCGTGCATCACGAGCGAGAACGCCAACACGATGCAGCACATCACCGCCCATCCCCTTAACTTCATGGCCGTCTTCATCGCTGCCCTTTTGGATCTCTTTCTACTGGAATCGTGCCATTGTGCAATTGTGCACAAGGTACAAGTACATTTCGAGGTTACGCGAGTTCAGTGCTGTTTTCAAAGCAACCGTCGGCGGAAGTGGAATTATTTGCCGATGCAGAACGAGCCGAAGATAAGGTTCAGGACATCGTCGCTGGTGGTTGCGCCGGTGATTTCGTCGAGTGAGCGCAAGGCGGAGTAAAGATCCAGGAGGATCATCTCGTGAGGCATGTTGCTCTTGATGCTCTGTTCCGAGCGGCTCAGTGCAGCGAGCGAATCCTCAACGAGTTGTTGGTGACGTGCGTTGGTAAGGAATCCGCTTTCCTGCTGTCCACCACTCTCGGCGCCGATGTGACGCATGATCTCGCGCCGGAGGTCGAGAATGCCATCGCCGGTGACGGCTGATGTGTTTACGCTGGGCAACTCGGTCCTTGGTATTGCGAAATCAGCGCTGAGCGAATCTACCTTGTTTACGACAATCATCGCCTTGCGTTGTTCAACCAGCGCGAGGAGTTCTCGATCTTCGCTCGTGGTCGAGCGGGAAGCGTCGAGCACTACCAGAACGAGATCGGCGTCGGCCAAAGCCTCCATGCTTTTGCGGATGCCGATGCTTTCGGCTTCGTCGAGGGCCTTGCGAATACCGGCGGTGTCGATGAGATGAACGGGGATGCCTTCGATCGCAACAGTCTCCGTTACGAGATCACGTGTCGTGCCTGGGGTCGCGGTGACGATGGCCCGCTCGCGCTCGACCAGACAATTGAACAACGAGGATTTGCCGACATTCGGGCGGCCAACGATGGCGAGAGTCAGACCTTCGTGCACCAGCTTTCCGTAAGCGAAGGACTCGCGCAGTTGCCGCAAGGGCGTACGGACCTCAGCGACTCGCTCCAGCAACTGCCTCGACGATGCAACCGGGACGTCGTCTTCGGCGAAGTCGATCCCGGCTTCCATCAGCGCGATCAGTTCAACCAACTTCTGCTTAATCGGCTGAACGCGATGCGAAAGGGCGCCTTCAAGCTGTTGCGCAGCAACCTTCGCCTGGTACAGAGTCTGTGAGTCGATCAAGTCCCGGACCGCTTCGGCTTGAGTCAAATCGATGCGTCCGTTGAGGAAGGCGCGCATTGTGAATTCGCCCGGTTCAGCCAAGCGCGCTCCCCGTGCCAATGCCCACTCAATCATCTGTCTCAAAACAACAGGCGATCCGTGAGCCGAGAGCTCGACAATGTCGTCAGTTGTGTAAGAGCGCGGCTTCTCGAAATAGGTGACCACGACCTCGTCGATCCGCGTCGGAGAATTGCGATCGCTGCAATCAACCAGTTCGGCAAAACGTGCGTGCGCGTGTTCGAAATCGCTGGACTGCAACGCACGACCGGTCGTTGAACGGAGCATTGTTGCTGCGATTGCCCTTGCTTTGGGTCCAGCAAGGCGCACAATGCCTATGCCGCCGCGTCCTAGCGGGGTTGCGATAGCAACGATAGTGTCATCAAGATTCACGAGAATTCTGAAGGCCCATCAACACGAATCGTTTCTACTGCTTTTTTAGCGTTGGCGGGGCGAACACACGCACGCGGTTCAGCAGCGGCGTAAGGTCTTCGTCCTTCCCGCTAATCGCGGTCACCGCCAGGATATAGCCATTGCGGATCGCGACCATGGTGGCCTGATACGTGGATCCATCCGCTTGATCTTTCTGGAAGTCGCCCCGCACAAATGTGATTCCGCCGACTTCAATCTCCGCCGGCTCGTTGAGCACGGTGAATCCCTTGCTTCTCACAAGCTCCGTAAGAGAATCGAAATAGTCAGCGGCTGTCTCAACTTCTGGGTACGCAGCCAGACTCTCGGCCGTGATCGTCAGCGATGAGTTCACCTCCCGCGGCGCGGGAGCGTCCTTCGCGAACGCCGAGAGCAGCAGCACCGAATTCTCGTCTGCGGGCAAACTTTCCCGCATGGCGGCCGTCTTCACGAGCCATCCTTGAGGAATCGTGCAACTCAGGTTGAAGAACTTTTCAGTGTAGACGCCGCCAGCAACGCCACCCTCATCCGGACGAGCCGGAGTTCCCTTCCGCGTGGGCTTCGAAACAGTACTGGGTCTCCCCGGCGGCACCGGAGCAGTTTGGCCGTAAGCCGCTGTGGTGATCGTGAGTATGAATGCGGCAAGCAAGTATCTCATCAGCTTAATCATATAAGGTTGCATGCTTCAGCGGGACAGCCCTCGTTTTTCGAGTAGCAAACGTTCCTGCACTCTGATCGCTGAATCTAACTTAGAACCATTGTTTGAAGCGTGGGGAGAAGGCAGCCCGTGTATGACTGCGAGGGCGGCCCATTTCCTAAGAACGGCCACTCGTCCAGGAGAAATCCAATGTTTGAAGACAGCATGATTGAGTCGTGGAGGGTGCGCAGGGGCGGACGGCGTGGAGCGGCTACCATACTGTCCTTTGTTATGCAGGCTGCCGTGATCGGTGCGCTGGTTCTGATTCCGTTGTTTGTTACGCAAGCTATACCGGCGCCCCAACTGATGACGCGGCTTGCTGCACCGCCACCTCCACCCCCGCCGCCTCCACCTCCGGCAGCTTCATCGGCCACGACCGCCTCCACCCCGGTGGAGAAGGTAGTCAAGCCGCTGGAACCGGATCAGATCAGGGTTCCGTCGAAGATACCGGACAAGGTTGTTGTGGCACAGGCGGAAACACCACCGCCCCCGTCAGTGGGCGGAGTCCCTGGAGGAGTTGCAGGCGGGGTCGCCGGTGGACAGCTAGGCGGAGTTGTGGGCGGGGTGCTTGGATCGATGCCGCAAGCGGCGCCTACAATTGCGGCCCCCAAGCGGGTCAATGTTTCACAAGGTGTTGCCCAGGGTCTACTCGTGCACAAAGTCGTGCCACAATATCCACTGGTCGCGCGTGAGGCTCACATTCAGGGTAGTGTCGTATTGCAGGCTGTAATCGGCAAGGACGGGAAGATCAATAACGTACAAGTCGTTAGTGGACCGGCACAGCTTGCGCAGTCCGCGGTAGAGGCCGTTAAGCAATGGCGATACAAGCCCTACTATCTGAACGGGCAGCCTGTCGAAGTGCAGACTCTAATTAACGTCAACTTCAACTTGGGCTGAGAACGACCTACCATTGAAGCCTTCCGCGCAGAAGACTTCTTCATTTGCGGTGACCGGACGTGTGGAGCGCGGGGCCTGTGTACGGGTTAGAATGGCTTCGTGCTCGCCCACAGCATTAGTTTCGATCCCGCGCGCGATGAGCAGATATTCGACTCGGTCCCAGCTACTCCCGCCGTGTTCGTTCTGCGCGGACACGATGTCGCAAGCGAGCCCTACGTAAGCAAGACCGCTAACTTTCGCCGACGGCTGATCAGGTTGCTATCGAAGCCTGAAGAGCGTACGAAGCGGCTGAACCTGCGCGAGCGCGTGGCCTCGATCGAGTACTCGCCTACGGCTGGCGATTTCGAATCGGGCTTTCTGCTGTATAAGATCCTGCTTGCGGAATTCCCCAAGACCTACGCAAGTCGCCTGCGCCTGCGGCCTGCGCCGCTGATCCGCTTCATCCTTGAAAACGAATATCCGCGCGTTTCTGTTACGGCACGTATTACAACGCTACGCGGCCGGTCGCTCTACTATGGCCCGTTCCCGACGCGCGCCGCCGCCGAGAAGTTTGCCAACGATTCGCTCGATTTTTTCCTGTTGCGCCGCTGCACCGATGATCTTCGTCCCGACCCGGTCTTCCCCGGCTGCATGTACTCGGAGATGAAGATGTGCCTGGCACCTTGTTTCAAGGGCTGCACCGATGACGAGTACCGGCACGAAGCCGAGCGCGTGCAGGCTTACTTCGATTCCTGCGGCCAGTCGCTCAAACGGCAACTCGAACACCAACGCGACGAAGCCAGCGCCGCCCTCGATTTTGAGAAGGCCGCGACGATTCATGCTCGACTTGAGAAGCTCGCACCGGTGCTCTCGCAAGTTCCTGAAATTGTGACCCGCATCGATCGCCTGAACGGAATCGTTATCCAGCCCTCAGCCGAACGAGATTCGGTCGCGCTATTCCGCGTTGAAGCCGGACGCCTGAACGGCCCTATTCACTTCAAGGTGCAGGAGAATCCAGCGGAGGCGCTTTCACCGGAGTGCAGGGACGGGGCTGTGCCCCGTCCAGTAGTTCCCGATACTGCCCACAAGGACGGGGCACAGCCCCGTCCCTACACGAGCAAAGGACGTCCGCTGTCGATGGAGGCCCGCTTAACAGAAGCCCTCGCCGCTGTTCCGCCATTGGAACCCGGCTCCGCGCAGGCAACCATGGAACAACTCGCTTACCTGAAGCGCTGGTACTACCGTACCAGCAAAATTGGCGAAGCCTTCTTCGTGGACGACAAGGGCGAACTGCCCCTTCGTCGAATCGTCCGCGGCCTCTCGCGTGTCTTCCGCGGTGAGAAGTACCAGGGCGATTTGAACGAGACCACGCGCGACTACTGGGTCAACCGAGGTAAAGCTGCGGTACTGAATCCGGATAACTACAACGTGTGAGTGGCCACGGATCGCCACGGATTGAAGAAGAACAAGCGTTTTTGTTCTTCTCTTCTGATCGGTGTTAATCCGTGCAAATCCGCGGGTAAGCTCGGCGCCTCTTCCTGAACACTACCTTCACGCCCTCCCTCCAACGCTCATCCAATCCGACGAGCGACAGATCAATCTTAGGACTGATGTACTTGAACAGCGTGTCCGTGGTCGGATGCATCCTGAGCACGGGCGCAACTAGCATCAGCATCGGCGACTCCTCCGAGAGCTCGCGCCCCCGGAAATAGCCGTAGCGTTGAAACTCGCCGCGATCGTGATGCCACGCGACTCGCGCCCAATAGTCGATGCCCTGCATGGGCAGGTGAATGTCCTCATCGGCCTTGAGTTCGATGACGGCGAGACGTCCCTCGCGCGTTGAGGTGAGCACGTCGATCATGCCGCGATCAGCCGCCGCGAACGCCGGAACCTGCGAGTAGACGCACCCGGGATCAAGCCGTTCGTCGAGCCTGCTGACATCGCGCACGACCAGCGACTCCAGCCATCGCTCCGGTACCATCCGCCAGAGCGGATTGCCCTTTTGCGCGTATGGGGAGCGAAACTTGCGCAGTCGTTGCATCAGCTCGCCAAACTGGGCTTCTGTGTCGTGGTTGAGTTCGGTCTCATTTGGACCGGTGCCAAACGTCACGCGCTCGGCGTTGTGGAACGAAAACTCCCCTGCCGCGGCGCCGATCCGTGCTCGCGCGAACTCCAGTCCGTGCAGCCTGAACGACATTTCTGCCGCCGATACTACGACCGCCTCGGTCTCCGGCACGAACTTCAACACGCGCATGATCGACTCCGCAAAGCGCGAGCGCGTCGTATCCTGGCCGGGGCAATGCACCAGCCGGGTGTCGATATTGCCGCGGTCCGCGCTGTCCAGTTCCTCGACAGTCTCGGTGCTCTCCTCCAGCGAGAACAGCTGCCATTTCGCTGCCGAGTGATTCAAGTGCGCCATGCGCTCACGCACAATAGCAGTCCGCCCACGCGGCAGAAACAACTTGAGCCCCTCCACGTGACATTTCGGCGCCTGTTGTTCGCGAAGGTGATGGAACCAGAGAACTCCGATCGTCAGCGCGCCATCGACAGATGCCTGCAACTCTTGTTCGTTCAGGCCAAGAACGGCAAATCCCGACTGTCCACGCCGTATGAGGGCCCTTGTGTAGATCGGACCGAAGCTGCGCCCGAGGTCCATGTCGGTCGTGATCCGCTCCAGCTTCCACCCCGGCATTTCGCGTTGCAGAATGCGCTTGAGCTTCTGCTGGTAGGCGGCACGCGCAACTTTCTTGGCCGATGTCGTACGCCGGTCACGTTCGCGGCATATCTCGAGTTTCGCCGGCCGAGCCTGCCCGAACTTCTGGACCGTCAGGACGAGCGCGTCCTTTCTCATTTCGGCATCGAGAACGCGGCGCACACTGTTCCGCTCCTCCGACCAGAGGTGCAGGACACACTTCGAGTCGCCACCCGACACCGAGTACCTGGCGTTCTCGAAATCAAAAGCGAGCCCGCCGTCTTCGAGCACCACGGCATGGCTGGATTGGGCGAGATAGTCCTGTAGCGTACGCGTTAGCTGGTCGGCGTTCATGGACACAGTTTCAGCGATTTTCAACACTTATTTCAGGACGGCGGTGTTTTGTTCTGAATTTGTAACAAGCGCCCGTCCCCCCGCGTAGCTGTGAAATAATCCCTATTCGGCCCCTGCTCCTATTCAGGGCTGCCGGGCATCCAATCGGCTTTGGGCTTTCTATGCAAAAGGCATCCTTTATATTCGAACGCTACGGCATTACCGAACACGATCTGGAGCGCTACCTCGGGGCGGCACTCTCGGCGGGTGGCGATTACGCCGACCTCTACTTCGAGTACCAGACGTCAACTTCGATCAGCGTTGACGAGTCGCTGGTCAAGTCGGCCACCCAGGGCATCTCTGCCGGATGCGGCGTTCGCGTCATCAGCGGAGAGCGCACGGGATACGCTTACACCGACGATCTCGCGCCAGAACGGATTCTGCATGCCGCACGCACGGCGGCGCTGATTGCCAGCGGTCCCGCCAAAGAGCCGACGCTTAGCCTGAAGCGCAATGACGACCAGTTACGGAACTTTTATCCGGTACCGCTGCCCTCGGTCGAAGCCGATATCCAGCAGAAGCTCGCGCTGGTCATGCGGGCAGACAACGCCGCTCGCGCGTACGATCCGCGTATCAAGGAAGTGCGCGTTGGTTACGCTGACGAGTTGCGGCGGATTCTCGTAGTCGGATCGGACGGCACGCTGGCCGAAGACTCTCAGCCGCTGGCTCGTATGAGCACGTTCTGCATCGCCCGTGACAACGGCAATTCCTCGCGTGGACAGTCCGGTGGCGGCGGGCGCGTCGGTCTCGACTACTTCGAAGAGGTCAAGACGCCTGAGCACTTCGCCAAGGAAGCCGCGCGACAGGCCATCATCCAGTTGGACGCCCGCGAAGCTCCGGCGGGCGAGATGGAAGTGGTGCTCGGTCCGGGATGGCCCGGAATCCTGCTGCACGAAGCCATCGGCCACGGTCTCGAAGCCGACTTCAACCGCAAAGGCACGTCGGCGTTCACCGGACTTCTCGGCAAGCGCGTAGCCAGCGACAAGTGTACGGTGGTCGATAACGGGACGATGCCTTCGCGGCGCGGCTCGATCAACGTCGACGACGAAGGCGAGCCGACGCAGAACACTGTCCTTATCGAGAACGGCATCCTCAAGAACTACATGTCCGACAAACTCTCGTCGCGGCTGATGGGGATGGCGGATACCGGCAACGGACGCCGTGAGTCGTACGAGCACATCCCGATGCCACGCATGACGAACACCTACATGCTCGCCGGCCAGGACAATCCCGAGGACATCATTCGCTCCGTCAAGCGCGGCGTCTTCGCCGTCAACTTCGGCGGAGGACAGGTCGATATCACCAACGGCAAGTTCGTCTTCTCGGCTTCCGAGGCCTATCTGATCGAGGACGGCAAGATTACGGCACCGCTCAAGAACGCCACACTGATCGGCAACGGGCCAGATGTGCTGACCAGGGTCAGCATGGTCGGCAGCGACCTCAAGCTCGACGAAGGTGTCGGCACTTGCGGCAAGGACGGCCAATCGGTTCCGGTCGGAGTTGGGATTCCGACCATCAAGGTGGACAGACTGACAGTAGGCGGAACAGGAAGCTAATTAAGCACGATGGAGAACTATCTAGATCTACCAATTGGCGCTGAGTCGCCGAACCTAGTCAACGCTATCATCGAGATTCCCGAGGGCAGCGTCAACAAGTACGAATACGACAAGAAGAACCACGTGTTCCGGCTTGACCGGCGGCTGTTCTCGCCGGTGCATTATCCGGGTGACTACGGGTTTATTCCGTCGACACTCGCCGCTGACGGCGATCCACTGGACGTGCTGGTCATCGTGCATGATCCGACGTTCACTGGATGCCTGGTCGAGGTGCGGCCGATCGGCGTGCTCGAGATGACCGATCAGGGCAAGATGGACGAGAAGATCCTCGCGGTGCTCGAGAACAATCCACGGCACGAGCACATGAGGAACTACACCGACATGTATCCGCACTTGCTCAAGGAGATCACGCACTTCTTCTCCATATATAAGGACCTCGAAGGCAAGCGCACCAAAATGATCGGCTGGAAAGACGTGGACAAGGCTCGGGCGATCATCAATGACAGCCACGATCGCTACTTAAAGACTCTTAGGGGAAGATAGATTCTCGATTTGTGATTTCTGATTTTCGATTTCTGATTTCAAAGGAATCGGAAATCAGAAATGAAACAATCAGAAATGTTCTTATGGATCTTCGCGAGATTGCATCCTCCGTCGTAAAGCGCGCCATGCAGGGAGGCGCGACTGCTGCCGAGGCCGTTGTGGCCGAAGGCGATGAGTTCTCGACCGTCGTTCGACTTGGCGAGGTCGAGACGCTTAAAGAGTCTGGCTCGAAGGCCATCGGCGTGCGTGTGTTCTTTGGACAGCGCGCGGCCAGCACTTACTCCAGTGACTTCTCGCGTGACGGCATCGAGCAACTGGTTTCGTCGGCACTCGCGCTGGGCAAAGTGACTTCGGAAGATCCCGCTGCGGGATTGCCTGATCCATCAGAGCAGGGACAAATCGGCGGCGACCTCGATCTCTTCTACGAAGACGTTTACTCGCTGCCGACCGAGCAGCGCATCGACTATGCGCGTCGTGCCGAAAAGGCCGCGATGGCCGTCGATAAGCGCATCAAGAACTCCGATGGCGGATCGTTCGACGCCGCAACCGGACACAAAGTCCTCGCGAACTCCAATGGCTTTGTCGGTGAGTACAAGCGATCGTACTGCTCGGTTTCGGCCGTGCCGATGGCCGAAGACGAACAGGGCGCAAAGCAGCGCGACTACTGGTTCTCGGTCTCGCGCAGCATGGGCAAACTCGAGTCACCGGAAGACGTTGGACGCATCGCCGCCGAACGTACGCTGCGGCGCTTGGGTGCAAAGAAAGTAAAGACGACGCGCGTTCCCGTCGTGCTCGATCCGCAAATGGCGCGTTCGTTTTTGGGCGAGATCTGCGACGCCGTGAACGGCGACTCGATATATCGTGGTGCGAGCTTCCTGGCGGGCAAGCTTGGTGAAAAAATCGCCGGCGATAACATCAACGTCGTTGATGACGGCACCATGCCTGGCCTGTTCGGCACCAGTCCGTTCGACAGCGAAGGCGTCCCGACGCGGCGCACGGTCGTGATCGAGAACGGCGTGCTCCGGTCGTACCTGCTCAACACCTACACGGCCAAGAAGCTCAATCTCAAGACCACCGGCAACGCCTCGCGCGGACTGGCCGGCAATCCAGGAATTGGCGCTGGAAACTTCTTCCTACAGCCCGGCACGAAGTCGCCGAAGGAGATCATCGGCGGCGTCAAAGACGGACTCTACGTTACCGAGTTCCTCGGCTTCGGCGTCAACCTGGTCACCGGAGACTACTCGCGCGGCGCCAGCGGCATGTGGATCTCGAACGGCGAACTCGCATTCCCGGTCGAAGAGATCACGGTCGCCGGCAACCTCAAGGACATGCTGATGAACGTCAGCGAGATCGGCAACGACCTCGAATTCCGCAGCTCCGTCGCCTGCCCCACGCTGCGCATCGACGGCCTGACCATCGCAGGAGAATAGTTCGTCTAGGGACGGGGCTGTGCCCCGTCCAGCCTTCCCGTACCGCCCGAGTGGGGTATCCCCCTACCTGTTCACTCAAAACCTAAGTCTTTGAAAAACCAGCAGTTACGACCTCGATATCCCTCGACCATGAAGCTAAGTCTTTGAATAAATGGGAGTTAAGAGGTCGATATCCCCCGGTGCGCCGACTGCGTTCGCCGAAGTACGTGTTCAATGTAGCAGTGATTTGCGGAGAGGAAACAAAGGGCTGCGGAAATTCACAAAAATGGAACAAGGCGCAGGGGTAGCGCCGACGTCCACGTCCGCCCCGCCGGACTGGAGTCCGGCGCTACGCTGACGCCGTTGTATCGCTACCTGCAATCCTCCGCGTCAGCTGTGTTCGAGTTTCGGAAAACGAAACAGCGACATGCGCGGGGATAGCTTCCTGCAACAAATCACTGGACAGGCGTACCGGGGATCATGTTCATCTTCTGATCTCGCCTCCGGCGACGATGGGACCGGCGAAAGCCATGCAGACGCTCAAGGCAAATTCATCGCGCTGGATTCGAGAGACATTCCCGAAGCTGCGTTTCTTTTCGTGGCAAGAAGGATATGGAGCGTTTTCGGTCAGCGTGTCACATGTGCCGGCGACCATCGCGTACATACGTGGTCAAGCGGAGCATCATCGCCGTGTTGATTCTCGCGAGGAGTTTGTCTCGTTTCTGAAAAAGCATGGGATTGAATTGCCGACAGTTGTGGAGTGAAACACTGCCGTCCCCTGCGGGGACTCGGGAGATCTTGCGATGTTGACCGGGGGCTTGCGCCCCCGGCTAGTTAACTGTCGCCCTCCGGGCTCAAGTACGCCCCCGGGTCGATTCCGCTGAACGCCCGCTCGGCGAACGGCAGGCTTGAACGACCGACCGGGCTAGAATGTATCGGGTGAGGATGCATCCTGAACCCCCACTCAAGCCCAAAGGCAGGGCTTGAATGGGCCACAGTCGCCAAAACGGGATTGTCGTTAACCCCGCTCAAGCCAACGGCGGGCTTGAACGGGGCACCTCGCGAAGTTGGCCGGAGCGATAGCGCACTAGACCCACATCTGCCAACGTCGGGCAGATGTGGGGCACCAAGAGTTCTGTTGGGCACCGTGATGGGGTGTTTCGTCTGGCTCCTCTGGGTTACAGTGATTGTGGGAGCCGACGATGAAATACTGCCGGTTTATCTACAACAATGCTCCTCAGTTTGGATTGATTGAGGGCGAACAGATCACGCGTCTGCTGCTGGCGCAGCCGGGGTTTAGCGGCAAGCTGGACGAAGTACCTGCACGCAAGATCGAGCCTGTGCCGCTCGCCGAAGCCAAGTTGCTCGCGCCGACTGAGCCATCCAAGATCGTCTGTGTCGGTCGGAACTATGCCGACCATGCGCGCGAGTTGAACAACATCATTCCTAATGACGAGCTGGTGCTGTTCCTGAAGCCGCCTTCGTCGCTGATTGCCGCGGGTGAGAACATCGTGAAGCCTCGCGAGTCGGAGCGGGTTGACTACGAGGGCGAGCTGGCGGTGATCATTGGCGAGCGCTGCCGCAACGTTCGCGAAGACGAAGACGTGCGCGAGTACATTCGCGGCTACACGGTGGTGAACGACGTCACGGCGCGCGACCTGCAGAAGACCGACACGCAATGGACGCGCGGCAAGGGCTTCGATACATTCTGTCCGGTTGGGCCTTGGGTGACTGATGAACTCGATCCGTGGGCGGGAGTTCACGTCGAGACGCGAGTGAACGGAGAGGTGCGTCAGAAGGGGAATACGCGCGATTTCATCTTCGCGTTGGATGTTATAATCCGTTATATCTCACGGGTCATGACGCTGGTTCCCGGCGACCTCATTCCCACTGGAACACCCGCAGGTGTCGGTCCGCTTAAGGCGGGTGACGTGGTGGAAGTCACTGTCGATGGTGTTGGAACGCTGCGAAATCCCGTGGTGGATGAAATTTGATGATCGGATGAGCGGACGATCGGATGATCTGAACGGAAAAGCAGGTCAGATCAGCGACCCCAATCAGCCGACGGAAAGATTCGAAGATGAAGTTCTTTATCGATACCGCTGACGTAAAAGAAATTCGCGAAGCCCAGAGCATGGGCATTCTGGATGGTGTGACCACCAACCCTTCGCTGGTCGCCAAGACGGGTCGCCCGTTCAAAGAGACGATTCTGGAGATCCTGTCCGTTGTTGATGGTCCGGTGAGCGTGGAAGTGACGGCGCTGGATTGCACGGGCATGTTGGCCCAGGCGCATGATTTCGCGCAGTGGGGCAAGAACGTCGTGATCAAGCTGCCTACGACCCGCGAAGGCGTGAAGGCGTGCAAGGCCCTGAGTGGCGAAGGCATCAAGACGAACCTGACGCTCTGCTTCTCGGCTAATCAGGCGCTGCTGGTAGCGAAGGCCGGTGCGACTTACGTTTCGCCATTCGTCGGCCGCTTCGACGACATCAGCGAAGACGGCATGCAGCTGATCGAGCAGATCGTGCAGATCTACCAGAACTACGACTTCAAGACGCAGGTACTGGCGGCATCGATTCGCCATCCGCTGCACGTTGTGCAGGCAGCACTGGCCGGCGCTCACGTTTCGACCATTCCGTTCAAGGTGCTCGATTTGATGTTCAAGCACCCGCTGACAGATCGCGGTCTGGAAGCCTTCATGAACGACTGGAAGAAAGTCCAGGCGTAGGATTTAAGTTTGCTTCGAGGAAGCGCGGCCCCGAAGCCGCGCTTCTCTGCGCCTCAAGCGGCAGTTTCCTGCTATTCGTTTTTTTGCTTCCCGGTACAATGTAGTTTGTGTGACTAAGGCGATTGCTGGATGCTCTAAATCTGCTGAGGGTAGTAGGTTAGATTCTGGCGCCTGTAGGATTATGACCCCACTTCGTCTTTATTCTTTGATCGCTGGCGGCACCGTTGTAGCTGCCGGAACCGCGACATACTATTGGGTTCGTAGCCATCGCAAGACGGCCGAGCAGCGCGAGATGGAACGCCGGTTTCGCATCAGCTCTAGTGGCCGTATCACGGACGGCACGGTTCTCGATGCCAGCGAGTACGTCGAGGAAGGTCTGCCTCCGGTTCAGCTGTTGATCTATACGTACGATGTGGCTGGGGTCACATACGAGTGTTCGCAGGATATTACGCAACTGAGGCACTTCGTTGACGTGCATACCTGCAAAATTGGCGTTCCGGCCTCTATCAAATACGATCCTCAGAATCCAGCGAACTCGATTGTCGTTGCGGAACACTGGTCGGGCCTGCGCAACTGAGATCCGAGCGAAAGTCTGTAACGTTCATGCCGCTTTCGCATTCTTTCCAGCAGGGGAGTTCAGGTGCCCAGTGTGCCTGATTCCCGTACAATGATAGTGATGAATAGTCTTCCACTGCCAATCGCGGCTTTTCTCGCTGGTATCGTTTCGTTTCTCTCGCCCTGCGTACTTCCGCTCGTACCCGGCTATGTTTCTCTGATTTCTGGAACGAACGTTGACGGCTTGCAGGAAGAGCGCAGGGGCAAGGTGTTCGGACGCGTGATGCTCAGCTCGGTGATGTTCATCCTGGGCTTCAGCATCGTGTTCGTGCTGCTCGGGGCGGTCGCGACCACGCTGGGGCAGGTCACACGGCAGTATTACCGGGCGATGTCTTACGTTGCCGGCGCGGTCATTATCGTTTTTGGCCTGCATCTTACGGGCATCTTCAAAATCAAAGCTCTATACGCCGATAAGCGCATGCACGACGTCAAAGGCGGCAGCACGCCTTGGGGAGCATTCGTGGTGGGCTTCGCGTTTGCCTTCGGCTGGACACCTTGCATCGGGCCGATCCTGGCAACGATTCTGACTTTCGCGGCTGCCGAGGAAACGGTCGCCAAAGGGACGCTGCTGCTTGCGGTCTACTCACTCGGGCTGGCAGTTCCATTTCTGCTGACCTCGATCGGGATCGAGCGCTTCCTGAAGTTCTATGCGCGGTTCAGGCGACATCTGCACACGGTTGAGGTAATCAGTGGAGTGCTGCTAATCGGTATCGGCGTGCTGATCATCACGCATAGGCTTACGATCCTGTCGCGATATCTGACTTTCTTAAATCGCTTCGCGCAATGATTTTCTGACGTCTAATTCAGTGGTACACGCATGATCGACAATAGCGAATACGGATCGACTTTCAACCAACAGTCCACGATTCCTGACCCGACGGGTCCCGTCCCACCACCGCGTCCATCGAATCGCAATTGGATCGTTATTGGCATCATGGCGTTCGCGCTTGTGGCAATGGTTTATGTCGGCTTGCACACGGCCAATAAGGGAGGCCGAGGCGGAATGGTTGGGAATGTGAGGGGGAAGACGGCGCCCGATTTCGAACTGACGGACCTCGTCAGCGGACAGAAGGTGAAGCTCTCCGACTACAAGGGCAAGGCCGTGGTCTTGAATTTCTGGGCCACCTGGTGTCCGCCCTGCAAGGTGGAGATTCCGTGGTTCGTCGACTTGCAGAATCAATACAAGTCCGAGGGATTGGCGATACTCAGCATTGCGACCGACGACGACGCGAGCCAACAGGAGATTGTGCAGTTCGCTCAGCAGATGGGAATCAACTACCCCGTGATGAAAGGAAGCGAGCAGATCGATGATCTCTATGGCGGTGTAGATGGATTGCCAACGACGTTCTATATTGGCCGCGATGGGAAGTTGCTCGAGCGCGCCGAAGGTCTCCATAGCCATCGCGACATAGAGTCCAGCATCAAGGAGGCGCTTGCCACGGAGCCTTCCGGCAATCAGACTGCCCAGACGGTGCCGTCCAACGACAGCAAGTAGCGGTTGCGGACTCTTGGTCATCATCCCCGCTAAAAGCCTAAAGGGTGATACTCTCAGCCGATTCTGCGAGTAGAATTGCGTCATAGAAACCCTGACGGACTACTCGCATGAAATTGATACGACACCTGACGATTGTCTTGCTGCTTATTTCAGCCAGCGCATTCGCACAAGTTTTGAATGCGCCCAAAGCTCCGACCGTGACTGTGGCGCCAATTGCGCCCATAACGGTTCAGCGGGGCAAAGCGGGCACGTTTGCAGTTAATGTGAGAATCGCGAACGGCTTTCACATCAACTCCAACAAGCCAAAAGACGAATTCCTCATTCCGACCACGCTCAAGATGCATCCGCCCAGCGACGTCGTCATCACGATGGTTACTTATCCGCAAGGTGAAGATGCAACGTTCCCGTTTGCGCCGGATCAGAAGATCAACGTGTACAGTGGCGACATCACCATCAATGGCGTGGTGAAAGCGATGTCGACGTCTAGTACTGGAACGTACCGCGTACGTGGCGATCTCAAGTATCAGGCATGCGACAACGCGGCATGCTACCCGCCCAAGAGCGTTCCACTGCAGTTCGACTTGAAAATCGTGAAGACACCGGTCGCAAGAGGGCACCGCAACCCGGGACAGAGTCCGAACGCCCACTAGAATATTGGGGCTCCGTGGGGAGCCCCCTAAGCGACGAGCGTTTTATCCTGCCTGTTTGTGCGCGATGTCCATTTGTTTCGGCTTGATGTTCTGGTTGATCCTGAACAGGTTTTTTGGATCGTACTTCGCCTTGATCGCCGCGAGCCGGTCGTAGTTGTCGCCGTACGTTGCGCGAATTCGATCTTCGCCTTCATCCATCATGAAGTTGATGTAGGCGCTGCCGGCAGAGTACGGATGCAAGTCTTCCCAGTAGGTACGTGCCCACTCAACCAGGCGATTCTTGTTGGCCGGATCGGGATCGACACCGACGATGACTTCTGCCCAGTTGGCATCACGATTGGCGAACGCCGTATCCTCCTTATTGATCCCGTGCACGGCGCCGTCGGTGGCATAGAGGTGCATGGTCGAAAACATGGTTGGCAGCTTGGGCGCATGTTTCATGTGAACGGCGATCGCTTCGTCGCTCAACTCGTTGAAAAAGTCGGCTTTCCAGTACCATTGCAGGCCCGGCGGATACAGCCCGTCGAACATGCTGTTCACGGCCGGGTGCGGCATTGGACCGACCATATCCAAAACCGGATTCAGCTGTCGTGCGGCGATCAGTTCCTTTTCGCCCTCTGCCAGATCGCCGGCATAGCACCAGACGATCGCGCACATCTTCTTAAGGTGAAGGTGCTCCGGAAAATGCGGTACGGGCGGAACGGTCATGAACGCGAAGAAGCCATTCAGTTCCGTAGGCGCTTTCAGAATGAACTCGCGGTACCAGCGGATGATCTCCGGTGCGCGCTCTATATCCCACAGCATCGGGCCGGCGTAGTCGGTATGCACGGGATGAGCTTTGAAGACGAACGACGTCACCACGCCAAAGTTGCCGCCGCCGCCCTTGAGGGCCCAGAACAGATCTTCATTCTGAAACTCATTCGCAGTCACAAAACTTCCGTCGGCCAGCACAACGTCTGCGGCGAGCAAATTGTCAATGGTCAGCCCGTACTTGCGTGTGAGATAGCCTATGCCGCCGCCGAGAGTCAACCCTCCCACGCCGGTGCTCGAAATGAACCCAGTGGGCACGGCCAATCCGAACGCGTGTGTCGCATGATCGACGTCGCCCCAGGTAGCACCGCCGCCTACGCGTACCGTCTGCGTTTCAGGATCGACGTGGGTGTAACGCATGGGCGAGAGGTCGATCACGAGCGCATCGTCCCAAACGCCTAGTCCGCCCGCGTTGTGCCCACCGCCGCGAACGGCGATCAGCAAGCCATTGTCACGACCGAAATTCACGCATTCGATCACATCCGCAACATCATTGCATCGCACGATCATGCGCGGGCGCCGGTCGATCATTGCGTTGTAAACCTTGCGCGCGGTTTCGTATTTCGGGCTGTCGGGCTCAATCAACTCACCACGCAACTTCGTCTTGAATTGTTCGACTGCGGTTTGGCTGAGCATGTGTCCTCCGGGTTCGGCTGGCCAAACACTCCCCTTAACCGGTTTAGCCAACTCTGAAGAGGTTTGGAACTCAGTGGCAGTGCTGTAGATGCCTCAAGGAGGTAATAAAGGAGGAGTGGAGCTGCTATTCCACTCCTAGCAGGTGGCGGGCCACTTTCCAATGTTGTGCCCGCGCATACACCGGATCGGGGACATGCGCCCTGAGCCAGCCTTTTATGACCCGCGCTTGGTCGGCGAAACGCAGGTGGAGTTCCCCCCTGCTACCCGGTCTGGCAAATCGCAAGTTCGTGTAACTGTCGACTACCGTCCCCCACCTCTGCTTGCTGTCCTGATCGCCTGCGAGGAAGTCATACTGACGAACTCCATGCTCAATGCAATAACGCAGGACTTGACTCCTGAGCACATAGCCGACACTGTCAGCACCGCATGCTGGGTCAAAGCCTTCCTGCAGGGCATAGACTTTATCTTCGAAACGCATCCCGATCTGCGCTGCGACGGCTTCGTCATTCAACTCCAGTACCCAGAGCTCCAATTGCTCCTTCGCGAGAAGCGCGGCGGCCATGCTGTAGTAAAACGTTCGTCTTTCGGCTTCCCTGAAAGCACCCGGCAATCCTTTTGCCTCCCATCGTTTCTGATGAAGGCGGAACAGAGTCTCAAGAGCGGCGGGGATTTCCTCGACTCGCTCGCAACGGTAGAAGTTGACCCTGTAATGGTTGAGCAGATTACGGTAGCGGTTTCCGATTTTTCCCCGCTCCTTACCCGACAACTGTTTCAGGTACTCCTCCCAGGTCGCGGGCAGGGGGACCACGGACATAGGCCGCTCAGTGACGCGGTTTTTCCATCCTGCTTCCACCAGTCGTTCGCGCAAGGGCTTGATCGTTGTCGATCGTGGGGACACACAGTTCAATTCGCAAATGTCCCAGTCGCTGGTGCGAGACCAAGAGAGGAAACAGTCGACCACCGCCTCTTCATACCCCGGCTGCACCAGCACGTCCAAGTCGTCCGAATCGTTGGACCCATCGCCTAATAATCTCAATCTACGAATCGTGATCGGAAGCATCTGCCTGATGGTCTCGACATACATCGGCAGGATGGCCACCACGCCCGCCATCTCGTCTCTTAACACCAGGGTGCGCAGTTCCTTATTCCTCGAATATGCCTGCCACCATGGGCCAAGCCACTCCGGAGTGGCAAACAAGTGCAATGCGCGATTCGCATTGAGAAGCCTGATCCATTCCGGGCGCAGTCTTTCAACTTCATCCCAATGGCGAATCTCGCGCACGGTTAAGAGCGGTGCGGGTGCTGTGGGGATTCTAACGTTTGCCGCCATCCTCAGTCGCTTCCCTGTATTGTTTTGGGCCTGTTCTGTCGTGCTCTACTGTCGATAGATACCAGTTCTATGGCTTCCCTGCATCATGTCCTTCAGAATCCACCAGAAGATCTTCGGATTTCTTCGTGCCTGCGATAGTGAGTACGGCAACCACCCGTAACCGTATGGAATGTAAATTCTTGTCCTGACGCCCATATCGTTGGCGATTGCAAGGACATGCTCGACAGGGAGACCGTAGAGAAGCTCCAGTTCGCACGATGTTCCTTCTGCGGTTAGGATTCTCAATGCTGGTCCAACCACGGCAGGATTATGACTTGCGACGGCTACGTGAGCGGCCTTCCCCGCAAGGGCTCCGATCACCTTGAGATATCCTTCGACCGGATCTACGGTGCCATCCTTCATATCCGGCCATTGCCCCTTTACGACCCGCACGACGATTCCCCGATCAATTGCCCAAGCGGCATCCCTCACGCTCCTTGACCAGCAGCCCGGCAACGTGATCGACACGTGGCGGTAGTCTCGTAATAACTCGTCCGCCAGCGCAAAGGTCGGGTCCGCAGTTTCTGGGCCCAGGGAGTCGAAATGCAAACGTACCTCGCCTTTTGCGCACTCCGCGACAAGCTGGGCAAAAGCCGCACGCTCGAACTTCACAGAGGGAGCCTTCACCGAGAGATAACAGTCGAGATTCGCGTTGTCGGCGGCCAACCGGTGCGCGGCCGAGAGATAGGCGTGCCGCACGTCTTCCGGATTCGCTCCATCGGGATCCCAATAAGCGACACTGCTTGCGTACCCTTTTGCCTGGAGCCTCTGCGCAACCGATAGTGCCTCATCTAGTTCCGTGCCCGCGACATACGCTCGACCCGCGAGACGCATTATCGGCATCATCATCTGGACAACACCATGACGCACCGTATTCACGCGGCCTTGATTCCTCTGCGGTGGACAATTACCCTGGCTGCCTGCCGCACAAGGTCGGTCGCCACGGGCACCCATCCTCGTGCTCCTGACGCATGGACCCGCACCCTCAATGCGGGATGCAGTTGTTGTGTCCATATCTGATTCCACGGCTCACTCTGTCCGGTCAACTCGTAAAGCAAACAGCCGGCAGCGCGTGCGTAACGCAAGCTCTCGATCATGAGCAGTTGTCCCGGGGAACATCTGGCAAACTCCTCGTCGTAGCCCATCTTGAAGAGCCAGAAACTGTCGTTCATCTTCAGCGCGAGCTGCATTGCGGCCGCACGGCCGCCGATCCGAAGCATTCCGATTCGGAACAACCCTTGCTCACTGGCTGCAAGCGCAAAGCGACGATAGAAGGTTCCGACCTGCGGATCGACCGCCAGCGCCGATCCTTCGCGGCCCTTCCAGTTTGCTGCTTCGACCTTGAATGCTTCATCCAGTAGAGGATCTACGCACGCCGGCTCGGGAGCAATCACCTCTACCGTTACTCCCCCGAGTTTCTCAGCATTGCGCCGAGCCCGGCGCAAGTCCGAGCGCCGCCCGGACTTCAGGTGCGACTCCGGTTCGAGCCAGCTATCGTCAAGGTCAATCCATGGATGCCCCGGTCTGGGGGTGGCGAATAGCCGGTGACCGCAAACGCTGCGAAGGTGCCGCAAGAAAGAGGAATTTGCCGCGAGATCATTAATAAAGACCGGAGCACCCAGTCGCGCGACGTGCTCCGCCAACTCGGCTGCGGCGGCTTCGTCTTTGTAAGGGAAATCCGCCTGCTCGTAGAGCCCGGCGCCAAGAGGGAGCAGTTCCTCTTCGCCTGCCGGTCGAAAAAGAGCGGCAATCGCCCGTGGACTTTTATCTCCCACAGTCACCAGCCTGACTGTGCCCCGAGTGAATGCCTCTGCACACGCTCTGGCCCATATGAATAACTGCATCGGCGTTGTTGCTGGCAAAGATTCCCACGCGAAACGCAATTGTTCGACCGCAGCCACCCCTGGCATCTTAACCATTGATGGTGCGGCACTTACAGCAGATGGCGCACTAACAGAAATTTCGGATTGAACTTCGGCGCGCTGTGCCAACACTCCCCACCCACTTCCGTCCCAAAAAGAAAAGCAGTGTTTCTAGACTAGCTACTCGGCCCTACAGTCTTTTCTGCTGGTGTTAGTTGATTGTCTGCGAACAACTCAGAGTCCGAAGATTTCTTCGGAGGTTGTCATCTCTCGTCAGCTTCTCGGTTTAGAGTGCTAGCCATCAACTACGGATGCCCAAGAGGCGTGTATGTTCGTATTCAATTAATTGAATTCAATACGCAGGGGAATAGAAAAGGCCCGACTCATCGCCGGGCCAATCAGCCTTGTCTGAAAGCCCCCACGTTAGCTGCGCGAACGTGGGGCACCACGAGTCTTGCCGCTGAATTACAAAATGTACTTCGAGAGGTCCTGATCCTTCACGATATCCGTCAGGGCTTTCCTGACGTACTCGCCGTCCACCGTGACCTGCTTGTCCTTCATATCGGGAGCATTGAAGCTGATCTCGTCCAGCACCTTCTCCATGATCGTATGCAGACGACGGGCGCCAATGTTCTCCGTGCCTTCGTTCACTCGTGCCGCAAAGTTCGCCATCTCTTCCAGGCACTCGGGCGTGAACTCCAGCTTCAGGCCTTCGGTCTCCAGCAGCGCCGTGTACTGCTTCACCAGCGACGACTTCGGCTCCGTCAGGATCTTGATGAAGTCCTGGACCGTCAAGGATTTCAGTTCCACGCGAATCGGGAAACGGCCCTGCAACTCGGGAATCAGATCGCTCGGCTTCGAGACATGAAACGCTCCGGCGGCGATGAACAGGATGTGGTCCGTTCGAACCATGCCGTAGCGCGTGTTGACCGTCGTGCCTTCTACTATCGGCAGAATGTCTCGCTGCACGCCTTCACGTGAAACGTCTGGGCCGTGTCCACCTTCGCGTCCGGCGATTTTGTCCAGCTCGTCGAGGAAGATGATTCCGGCCTGCTCGACACGCTCGACAGCGATCCGCGTAACCTGATCCATGTCGATCAAGCGCTGCTCTTCTTCCTGGATCAGGTACTCGAACGCTTCGCTGACCTTCATCTTCCGCTTCTTCGTGCGTTGGCCGAAGATGTTGGGCAGCATGTCTTTCATGTTGATATCCATCTCCTCGATGCCCTGGTTGGAGATGATCTCGAACGCAGGCATCGACTTCTCACGGATATCAAGTTCCACAATGCGGTCGTCCAGCTTGCCTTCGCGCAACTGCTGACGAAGCTTTTCACGCGTGCGGGAGTGCGATTCGTGTTCGCCAGGAGGCGGTGCGCTGAAGCCCACCAGTTGCGGCTGGTCCGAACGCGGAGCCGGAGTCGGGCCGCTCGGCAGCAACAGATCGAGCAAACGCTCTTCGGCGTTCAACTCGGCTTTGTCTGCGACGTCTTCCAGCTTTTCTTCACGCACCATGTCGATGCCGATCTCAACCAGATCGCGAATCATCGATTCGACATCACGTCCGACATAACCGACTTCGGTGAACTTGCTGGCTTCAACTTTCAGGAACGGGGCGCCGGCCAGTTTCGCCAGCCTGCGAGCGATCTCGGTTTTGCCGACTCCGGTCGGCCCGATCATGATGATGTTCTTGGGGATGATTTCTTCGGCCAGCTCCGGCGAAAGTTTCTGGCGCCTCATTCGGTTCCGCAGCGCAATCGCAACTGAACGCTTCGCTTCGTTCTGACCTACAACGTACTTATCGAGTTCGCCCACGATCTCGCGTGGCGTCAACTCGTCGAGTGATACCTGCTCTTCTTCTGCCGTTCCGGGTAAATAGATAGCCATAAATTCGGTCTTGGGTACTTAGGTTTCAGGTGTTGGATTCTGGCGCGAGTTGGCAACAAGTTCAGCGAAACAACGTCTCCGCCGTAAGCCCAAACCTAGCGACCTAACACCTAATCCCCGCCTTCCTACATTTCCTCTATTGTGACCTTCTCATTGGTATAGATGCACATGCGGCCCGCGATCTTCATGGACTCTTCGACGATCCGGCGGGCCGAGAGCGAGGTGTGTTCCAGAAGCGCCTCTGCCGCTGCCTGTGCATAAGGGCCACCGCTGCCGATTGCAGCAATGCCCATGTCCGGCTCGATAACGTCGCCCGAGCCGCTGATTAGATATGTCTGGCCTGCATCGCAGACGATCAGCAATGCTTCCAGGTGGCGCAGCATCTTGTCTGTACGCCAGTCTTTGGCCAACTCGACCGCCGCCCGGCTCAGGTTTCCGTGATACTGCTCCAGCTTCGCTTCAAAGCGCGAGAACAACGAAAAGGCATCAGCGGTTGACCCGGCAAAGCCTGCCAGTACTTTTTCCTGGTAAAGCCGCCGAATCTTCTTCGCGTTGTGCTTGATGACGCCGCTGCCCATGGTCACCTGACCATCAGCCGCAAGCGCCACTTTCCCATCACGCCTGACGCATAAAACCGTAGTCGATCTGATTAAGGGTTTCTTGCTCATGTCCAATCGTTTGATTATAGCAACGATGCTGGGTGCCCTGTTTGAAGCCCGGTTTCTGGGTAAAGCGGAACGGAAATGCGGCTTAGCTCCTCACTTCCCGGCAATGTCTATTACCACGACCTCCGGCCTGCACAGAAAGCGCACCGGAGCATTCAGCTCCATCCCGATCCCCCGGCTCACGTACATCCACGTATCGTTCACCTTGTACAACCCGGCTTCGTACTTCTTCCCGTACCTCGATAACGTGATCAGAGCGCCATACAACGGCATTCTTATCTGCCCGCCGTGCGTATGTCCGGCCAGCACTAATCCGGCCGTAGGCGCTTCGTCAATCAAATCTGGCGAATGGACCAGCACGATGCTCGGTGTGTCCGGATCGAGATCACTGAGCGCCTTCATTTTCCTGTTAGCCACGGCTCCATGGTACCGATCCCCAATGAAAGCAAGTCTCTGCCCGCGGATCTCCAACATCACCGCGTTGCCTTCCAGTACTCGTACCCCGGTTGCGTCGAACACACCTCGATGTCGTGGGTCGACGTCCCAGTTGCCGCGTATTGCGTACACTGGCGCAATAGCCGTCAGGCGCGTCATCAGCTTTCGGAATACGGGAATGCCCTGGGGTCCGTTCACAGCATCTCCGGTAAACGCGATCACGTCCGGATGCTCGGCTGCGATGATGTCGGGGAGCCTCTCCTCCAGCCGCGCTTGCGCCCCGCTGTGTACGTCTGATATCTGGACGATTCGCACTCGCGCCCCCGGCGACATCTTCGCGAGACGAACCTCAACACGAGTCACCTCCGGCTTGTACGGCTCGCGGACGGCGTCGATGGCACACCCAACTCCGATAACGGCCAGGGCGATGACGAACAGGTCCAACTTCCTTCCAAGAAGATGTTCTCCTCCTCGAGACCGCAACCACCGCACAAGTATTGCCGGTGCCATCACATAAACAGCGATTACGGACACCGTGAATACCGCAACCCGGAACATGTCCATTTGTCAGACTCGTCACACCTGAGTGTCAAGCCAAACAGAGTATCACGCAGGCGCCACGGCTCTTCGCCTCAATCTATCCGCATCCAATCGTTATCCACCACAACCGGAGTTCACAATGGCCGACAAGATCGATATCAACTCTGCTCCCGTCAAAATGCTTGTCCAACTTCCCGGCGTCTCTATCGATATTGCATACGGAATCATCGACTACCGTCAGCGCCACGGGTTTTTTACTTCGCTTGAAGAATTGAAACTCGTGCACCACTTCCCGGCCGAGAAGCTCAACGCAGTACGCGAACGCGCCGTTCTCATCCAGCCCGCGGAAGGTCGCTCCAACGAAACCGTTCCCATCTCGCGAACGGCCCAGAAGCGAATAGAAAAGTCAGACAAGCGCACGGAGGGATACACGAAGAAGATGCGCAGTACACGCCGCCCAGAACGCCTGCGCGACTCGCATGATCACAGCCATCACGACGGTGAGGGAAGGAAGAGCGCCTGAAACCTGAGGAGAAAGGCGGGCGTCATCAGGCGCCCGCCTCACAAGAAAGCAGGTTGCTATGCGGCTCTGGCTACTTGAACCTTCGTAGCCTCATTCGGTTCAATTTCCAGGATGTATGCGACTGTCGATGTACCAAGGCCCATATTCAGCAAACACGTCTTCAGTTCTTGCGCTTGTACGCCGTATCGATTAATGGCGTTTGAGACGATTGAATACCGGCGGTCATCGGAGGCTAGCCGCGTAATCGTTAGTTCCATAACGGCACCTCAGGCCAGCATTATCCGACAGTTCCAACTCTGTTTCTTGTTCGGCGCAGATTGTCGCCTCGATCAGACTTCTCGCGGAAGTCCCTGTTGAACTTGCCCCGTGTTGCCTCTGAGTGCGAGAATCCCAACATGCGGAAACTCACGACCATTATCATCACTCTCCTTGGAGTAGGCACGATCCTGCTTGCCAACGCCGGCGCGCAGACCACCACCGCGAAACCGAAGACAGCTCCAGCCACGGCTGCCCGGAAACCGGCGACGACGACGGCCAAGCCCGCCGCGCAGCAATCCGCGGCCCAGACCGCTGCCCCCGCAACGACGCTCACGGGCGATAAGGAAAAAGCCAGCTACGCGCTGGGCATGAACATCGGGGCAGCCCTCCGGAATCAGGGCGTCGATGCCGAAGTTGATCCCGCTATCGTCACACAAGGTCTCAAGGACACATTGACCGGCAGCAAGATGCTGCTCACCGAGGACGATGCAAAAAAGGCGCTGCTCGGACTCCAGCTCGCCGTGCAGAAGGCTCAGCTCGAAAAAGCGCAGAAAACCGCTGCGGCTAACAAAGCTGAAGGCGAAGCCTTCCTGGCCGCCAACAAAACAAAAGAGGGCGTCGTCACCCTGCCCAGCGGCGTGCAATACAAGATCATCACCAACGGCACCGGGCCGAAGCCCACGGCGAAGGACACGGTCGTCTGCCAATACAGAGGCACGCTCCTCAACGGCAAAGAGTTCGATAGCTCTTACAAGCGAGGAGAGCCGATTACGTTTCCGGTCAATGGCGTAATACCGGGCTGGACCGAAATCCTGCAGTTGATGCCCGCCGGCTCGAAGTGGCAGGTCTGGGTCCCGGCCAATCTCGCCTATGGCGATCGCCAAGCGGGTCCCGACATCAAGCCCGGTTCGACCCTGGCATTCGAGATTGAACTGCTGTCGATCAAGCAGCCGGAACCAGAGGCCCCGTCCGCGAAGACTGAAGCTCCGGCCCCGAAGACCGACGCTCAGCCGGCCAAGCAGTAATCTCACGATCAGATTCACTCGGTGCCCCACGTTCGCGCAGCTAACGTGGGGCATTTTCATTCAACTGACCTCTTCCCGTTCTTGCCTGACCCGCGTATGATGCCCACGACACCATGTCTACCAACGACCCTGCCCAAGAATACCGGCGACTTGTCGAACACTACGCGACATTGCCGGATGAATCCCTGTTGCAGTTGGCTGCCGACCGCGCTTCGTTGACCGAAGCTGCCAATCAGGCGCTCACCGAGGAGATGAACCGCCGTAATCTGCAAGCTGTTCCTCCACAACCGCCCGAACCTACAGCACCGCCAGCTCCGCTGATTGAAGAGAACGGAGTCGTCACCATAAAGCAGTTCCGCGACCTGCCCGCCGCCCTCTTCGCAAAAGGCGCACTTGATTCCGCAGGGATTGAGTGTTGGCTCATTGACGAGAACATGGTTCGCCTCGACTGGTTCATTTCCAACCTGCTCGGCGGAATCAAGCTTCAGGTGCACGCAGAAGATTCCGATGCGGCACTGGAGATACTCAACCAGGAGATCCCGGACGGATTCGACGTCGAGGGTGTCGGCCCATACGAGCAGCCGCGCTGCCCGAAGTGCGGTTCCGTGGACATCACGTTCGAAGCAATCAACAAGCCTCTCGCCTACGGTAGTGCCTATCTATCCATTCCCCTCCCCATTCCGCGCAACGTCTGGAAATGCGAGGCATGTGGCGTCGAGTGGAAGGAAGTAGACGAACCCGACGAAACAGGCGAAATCAAACAGTATTAGTGAGCTACACTCGGCGTAATACGCTCGTGCACGGACGGGGTTCTGCCCGGTCCGCTTCGTCATGCCGTGGCCCTGCATCCTTGACGAGAGTTCGCCTGAAGCCCATAATCCCCCGGTAGTCCAAACTGACTTTATATCATCATCCAAAGGTATCGCAGATGAATACGTGTCGTCCGTTGTTCTGGGTTTGGATTCCACTGATTGTCATTGCGCTTCTACTCACGGGTTGCGGAGGAGGCGGAAGCAACGGCACGATCACACCACCGCCAGGCGGCAATCCCATGACTGCAACCGGACATTTCCGCCAGACAAAAGCTGCAAACACCAATGCGGCGGTGGGTACCAGCTTTCGCGCAATGGCTGACAGCATCAATGCGACCGTGAATATGACCCATGAGCGCGAAGGTCACACTGCGACTCTGTTGTCAGATGGGCGCGTGTTGATTGCGGGCGGTAACACAAACCCGGTGAACAATCCGAGCTTCATGGTGCATAACACGGCAGAACTGTTTGATCCGGTCAGTGAGCGTTTCTCGCTCCTTCCCTCCACGATGGGCGTAGGCCGAACGCACCACTGCGCGGTGATGATGCCCGACAAGAAGGTACTGCTGATCGGCGGTTCGACTTACTACAATGGCACTGTCGATAAGTCGCACGTAGATATTTTCGATCCTGCCACTGACACGTTCAGTTCAGTTGCGATCACCGGTTCGGACTTACTGGCGTCCGGTGACGCAAAATGCTTCCTCTTGCCGGACCATCGCGTCTTCATGTTTGGCGGCATCGAGATGCCATCGCCTTCTATTTTGGACACAGCCACCTGGACTGTCCGCAGCGTCGCGCTGGATGGAAGCGCGCAGACATACCAGCGAGATTGGTTCACCAGTGCGCAGACTTCGGACGGAAGAGTTTTGATTGCCGGAGGTTTGACCTCGAAGTATCTCGGCGTGAGCACGGTGTTTGCAGCTTCAGATGTGCTGGTTTTCGATCCCGCACACGAAGAAATGAGCGTTCTAGGACACATGCTGCAAGCTCGTGCATTTGCAGGTATGCTGCCGATGCCGAACGGCGAGGTTGAGGTCTATGGCGGCGCAGACTGGGACTCGAACCAAAACAACTTCAAAATAACGAGCGTCGAGCGTATTTCTAGGACAGGTGTGGCTACTAAGATAGGCGATCTCCCGTCGCCGCGAGGGTACTTCAATTCCGTCATGCTGCAAAATGGGAGGAGTCTACACGTCGGCGGCTCTGATGCTGGCGGTATCTCCACGGGAACGCAGTTGATCTTCGATGAGACCTCTCACGCCTCCGGTTACACCGGAAATATGGTTGAAGCGCGGTGGCGATACGGCGTTACTCAGCTCGCAACAGGACGCGTGCTGATCAGCGGCGGTAGTTCAACCTCTGGGGGTGTTAGTAAGACAGCGGAAATCTTTGAGCCAGAAGCGAATGTCTACGTTCTGATGCCGAAATCGGCAGTTGCGCTTGGTGAGTCTGTTCAATTGACCGCCGAGTACAACGGCGCAGTCACGTGGTCAGCAAAACTGGGAACTGTAACGAGCAACGGCCTCTATACCGCGCCATCTACCGTGAATACCGTTAACGAAGCTCCCCCGTATGATGAGGTGACTGCCACCGCAAACAGCGGCGCGAAAGCAACCGTTATGATCACGCTCTTGTTGCCCTAAACAAGTCTCCCCGCATGCGCAAAGCGTGCGGGGAATTGAACACTAGGCACGTTGTTTCATCGCTTCGACCGTCGGCTTTCTTATGACAGCCGAGGAATCGCCTTCCCTCGCCAGCCAGATCAGGGAAGAAACCACGCCACAACGTGAATCAGGCATGCAGCGAACACTGGAAGCCTGGGAGTCTTCATGAGCTAACCAGCCTCTTCTCAAATATGGCGCTACAAACCCAATCGATCACTTCGTGATCGTCAGTGTCCCCGGATCAAGCGCCACTTCGTAGTAGCCCGCCTTGTTCCACCGTAGCGTCTTGCCGCCCTGCTTCAACTTGCCACCGGTGACGGTCGCTCGCACATATTTCCCCTTGGGAAAGTGCGGCGGCAGGGTCCACGTGACAATTGTCTTCTTCCCGGACTTGGTCTCTGTGGCGTTTGTCAGCGCCTTCTGGCCCGCCCAATAGGAGCCGACATTGACCATGCTGTCGATCCAGATATCGCCCGCGGACTTCGCATGATCGATAGTCGCAATCAGTTCAGAGATCTTCACCGGATGGTATCCATTGTCGCCGCCAAAGGAGTGAATTAGAAAGATGGCCCACTTACCCGCTGCGTGCGATGAGTCTATGTCGGCGTTGATCATGCTGTCCGTCGCTCCCTCGGCCGGAACATAGGTTGGCAGATTGTAAGGGTCGCTGTCGTCGTTGGGAGCAATCTGTCCGCCCCGCACGCCGCGGTTCAGAAAGAATCGCGTCTTGGCCACGTTGTCCCAACCCGTGTCGCCATAGGGAGAAGCCGTGGTCCACACATCGCTCACGCCATAGGTCTTCTTAATGTAGTCGGTGCAGAGGTCATACTCGGCTTCGAGACTGCCGGCATAGCTCGGTCCCACGCAGCCTGTGCCGTTAGAGCGGCAGTGGTTCGCCGTGTGATTGCCAAGTTCGTGTCCGTCTTTGAGCGCCTGCTTCCAGGTCGCGGCATTGCCCGCGTTCAGGTTGAGGAAGAACGTCATGTGAACGCCCGTCGCCTGTAGCTGCGGATAGTTGGCAATCTGCGAAGTCATGCCGTCGTCGAAGGTGTACGTTAGTGCGGACTTCATCCCAGCCCAATCCAGCACCTTCAAGCCTCCCGGCGCGCCCGAGGGCCTGGGAACGCTCTTCGCAGCCAAGGACGGCAGGCCGTTATCTCCATACGCGGCGCATGTTAGTAAGACAACTGCGATCAGAACGAGCGTGGTGACTATGACGAATGACCTGATCTGAACCGATGGAAACCGTTGCACCTGTTTGGACCTCCTGCGGGACACGGCATTGTGATCGTGCAATCCAGAATAGCCTGAATGGTCCCAACAGGGAACCGCTTGGGAAGGGCACGACTTCAGTCGTGCCATAGCGCACATCTCGATGTGCCTTTAGGCACTGAGGTAAGTCCTTTCAGGGGCGGATACCTTCATTCGACCTCAGATTGTTTCAACCACCCATTGCGAACCGCTGTCTCCACGATTTCCACCACCACGCTCCAAAACGCGGGTGCGCCCGTTTTGACCGGTGCCATGCGATCCAGAACCTGTGCACTTGTGATGCCGTGCTCCAGCCAGGTCTTGCCGCCCGAGTGAAAGTTCAGCAGCAATGGCTGTAGCCGGTCGAGAGCGTTAGCGTAAAGGGAGTCCTTCGTCGCCTGCGCTTCAAACTCGTCCCACAGAGCGCGATACTCGGCCGCTTGATCGTCAGGAAGAATGCCGAAAATGCGGTCAGCCGCCGCTCGTTCACGAGCCTCGCGAGTGGCGATGCCTTCGGCGTCATAGGCGTAGGTGTCGCCAGCATCGATTTCGATGACATCATGCAGAAGCAGCATCTTTTGAACACGCGCCACATCGATGGGGCCACTAGCGTATTCGAGAAAGGTGGTCGCCATGATGCCGATGTGCCACGAGTGCTCCGCGCTGTTCTCCCGTCGCGAACCGTCAACCAGCAGTGACTGGCGAAATACCGATTTGAGTTTGTCGATCTCCAGAGTGAATCGCAGTTGATCTTGCAGGCGCATTTGTTTTTTCTGACCCTCTCGTTGCATGAGGTACAAAGGCGCGCATCGTCCGCGCGCCTTGGGAGTTTCTTGAATTTGCGAACCAAGTTCTTCTACCAGCGCTGATGAACCAGCGGCTTGATCCGTGAATCGTAAATGCGGCGAACTGCCTGCATCGCCTCCGGAGTCAGCGGAGCGAGGTCAGAAGCGGCGCAGTTCTCGGCAACCTGCTCAGGCCGCTTGCCTCCCGGAATCGTGCAAGTTACGGCTTCGAACATCAGTATCCAACGCAGGGCAAACTGGCTCAACGAAGCTCCGGCAGGAACGAGCTTTCGCAACTCTTCGACTACTTCGAGTCCGGTAGTGTAGTCGACGCCGGAGAAAGTTTCGCCCACATCGAACGCCTCGCCGTGACGATTGAAGTTGCGATGATCATCGGCTTCAAATGTCGAGTTTGCCTTTAGCTTGCCAGTGAGCATTCCGCTCGCCAGCGGCACGCGCGCGAGAATGCCAACCTGACGGCGCTTCGCTGCTCCGAAGAACAACTCGGCCGGCCGCTGCCGGAAGCAATTGAAGATGAGCTGCACGGTCTGCACGTTGGGGTACTCGATCGCCTTCAGCGCCTCCTCCACCTTCTCCACGCTGACACCGTAGTAGCGAATCTTACCTTCGCGCACGAAGTCGTCCATTATTCCGAAGACCTCGGGGTGGTAGTAAAGCTCGGTTGGCGGGCAGTGCAGTTGCACGAGGTCGAGCGAGTCGGTCGAGAGATTTTTCAGGCTGTCGTTGATCCAGCCGGTCAGGTTCTCGCGACTGTAGCCCTCGACGGTCTGTTTCGGCAGCCGACGCCCAGCTTTCGTCGCGACGATGATCTCTCCCGGACGCTCCTTGCGGAAGCGCGCGATGAGGCGTTCACTGCGTCCCTCGCCATAAACATCGGCTGTGTCGAAGAAGTTCACGCCACAGTCGGCCGCCTTGCGCAGCGCGGCCATTGCATCCTGCTCGGGAACGTTGCCCCACGCGCCTCCGATTGCCCACGCTCCAAAACTAACCTCCGAGACTTTCCATCCCGTACGTCCAAGCGAACGATAGTTCATTCTTCTTCTCCCAATTCCGAATCACCAGTTTCCGACGCCGAGCCTTGATTCTGCAACCATCAAGCAAATCAGAGAATAACGACGTGAAACCGGACCCTAAGAAGCTTGTTACAAAATCAGAAATTTCCAGCCCCGGATGTTAACTCCGCGGCGAATCCGGCTAGACTCTCTTTACGTGGAATCTATTGGGGTCTACGAGTAGTCAACAATGGCCCGATCACCCGGTGGTCAAATGACCCGATCACGATCAGTCAGAGACTGATAGCTAACCCCCGTAGATCATCAGTGATACAGAAAGGGATAGGGGGAGGGGGGCCCCCGTAGCGCCGACCTCCAGGTCGGCACACGCCGGACTGGAGTCCGGCGCTACGTTTGGGCGATAGGTACTGACTAGTTACTGGCGCGCGGCTTTCTGAAGCAGTTGCCGCACGACGAAGTTCAGAATTCCGCCGTGCTTGTAGTAGAGCGCCTCTTGCGGCGTGTCGATCCGTAGTGGCGCATCGAACTCAACCGTCGTTCCATCAGCGCGCTTGGCGCGTACCTTCACGGTCTTTGTCGAACCGTAGTTCTCGACCGCGTTACGCAGTCCGGTGATCTCGAAGACCTCGTCCCCGGTGAGCCCAAGCGAGTCGGCGTCCTGACCGGACGGAAATTGCAGTGGCAGGATGCCCATGCCGACCAGGTTCGAGCGATGTATGCGCTCGAAGCTTTCGGCGATCACTGCGCGAACGCCGAGCAGCTTCGGACCCTTCGCCGCCCAGTCGCGCGACGATCCCGAGCCGTATTCTTTTCCGGCCAGGATGACGAGCGGGACTTTCTCGGCGAAGTACTTCTCCGAGGCGTCGAACACGGTCATCTGCTCGCCGTCGGGCAAGTGCTTGGTGAAGCCGCCTTCGACTCCGGAGAGCATCTTGTTGCGCAGTCGAACGTTGGCGAACGTGCCGCGCACCATCACTTCATGGTTGCCGCGGCGCGAGCCGTAAGAATTGAAGTCCGCCGGCGTGACGCCATGCGCGATCAGATACTTGCCCGCGGGCGAGTCCTTCTTGATCGAACCGGCCGGCGAGATGTGGTCGGTCGTAACACTGTCGCCCAGCTTCAGCAGAACGCGCGCGCCGGTGATGTCGTCAACGGCTCCGGGCTGCGTCGGCATCTTCTCGAAGTAAGGAGGATGTTTGACGTAAGTAGAACTCGGGTCCCAGGCAAACGTGTCGCCCTTAGGAACCTGCAGCCCTTGCCAGCGCTCATCACCCGCGTAGACGTCTTTATAGGTTTCGCGGAACATCTTGGCGTCGATCGTCTTCACCGCAGCCTCGACCTCGGCTCGCGTCGGCCATAGGTCTTTGAGATACACAGGCTTGCCGTCTCGATCCTTTGCAAGCGGATCATTATAGGGATCGATGTCGATGCGACCGGCGATGGCGAACGCCACGACGAGCGGCGGTGACATGAGGTAGTTCGCGCGCACTTCGGAGTTGATGCGGCCTTCGAAGTTGCGATTGCCCGACAGCACCGACGCAACGACAAGATCGTCGGCTGAAATGGCGTCAGATACTTCCTGCGGCAGCGGCCCTGAGTTTCCGATGCAGGTCGTGCAGCCGTAGCCGACAACGTTGAACTTCAGCTTGTCGAAGTAAGGAAGGAGACCCGCTTTCGAATAGTATTCCGTAACGACCTTCGAACCCGGAGCAAGCGAGGTCTTCACGTGCTTCGGCACTTCGACTCCGCGCTCGACAGCCTTCTTGGCGACAAGTCCAGCGGCCATCATCACCGAAGGATTGGAGGTATTCGTACAGCTCGTGATCGCCGAAATCACTACGCTGCCGTGATGCAGCTTGTTGCCATTGCCCGACCCGGCAGAAGGCGTCTCTTGACCCGGCTTCAGTAATCCAGGCAACGCCTTCTGGAACGACGAACCGGCTTGCGACAGCGGTACGCGGTCCTGTGGACGCTTCGGCCCCGCGATGCTTGGCTCAACCGTCGCAAGGTCGAGCGACAGATTCGTTGAGTAAGTCGCTTCGGGCGTGTTCTCGGTGTGGAACAAGCCCTGCTCTTTGCAGTAGGCCTCGACCAAGGCAACTTGCTCGTCGCTGCGGCCGGAAAGGCGCAGATAGTTGAGCGTCTCCTTGTCGATCGGGAAGATGCCGCACGTCGCACCATATTCCGGCGACATGTTGGCGATGGTCGCGCGATCAGCGAGCGGCAGATTCGCCAGTCCCGGCCCGTAATACTCGACGAACTTGCCGACCACGCCGACCTTGCGCAGCATCTCGGTGATCGTAAGCACGAGATCAGTTGCCGTTGCGCCTTCGCGCAGTTGTCCTGTCAGCTTCACGCCGACGACCTGCGGAATCAGCATCGACACTGGCTGCCCGAGCATGGCGGCCTCGGCCTCGATACCGCCGACACCCCAACCAAGGACGCCGAGTCCGTTGATCATCGTGGTGTGCGAGTCGGTGCCGACCAGCGTGTCGGGATAGGCGGTCTTCTTGCCATTTGCGTCGTGTACAAACACGACGCGCGCGAGGAACTCGAGATTCACTTGATGAACAATGCCGGTGTCAGGTGGAACGATGGCGAAGTTCTTGAACGCCGTCTGGCCCCAACGAAGGAAGGCGTAGCGCTCTTTATTGCGTTGGAATTCGAGATCGGCGTTGATGGCGAAGGCCTGCGCGGTGCCGAATTCGTCCACCTGCACCGAGTGATCGATGACCAGCTCGGCAGGTTGAAGTGGATTGATGAGCGACGGATTGCCGCCGAGAGCGCGCATGGCATCGCGCATGGCCGCCAGATCGACTACGGCCGGAACGCCGGTAAAGTCCTGCAACAGCACGCGGCTAGGCGTGAACGCGATTTCTTTGTCTGGAGTGGCCTTGGCGTCCCACTTGGCAAGCGCGCGGATGTCGTCCGCCTTTACCGACACGCCGTCTTCGGTGCGCAGCAGGTTTTCCAGGAGGATACGGAGTGAAAAAGGAAGCTGTTTAGTCGGAATGCCCTGCTTGTCGAGGGCGTCCAGGCGGAAGATATCGTATTCACGATTTCCAACGCGAAGCACGGAGCGGCTGCCGAAGCTATTCGAACTCATCGCACTCTCTCAGATGTCAGGAACTGGAACAAAGTTTCGCGCGGTGCCCGGCGCAGATTCAACCGGCGGCGGGCCTGAGCGCGTCCCCACAACGCACCCACGGGGCCGAAAGGTACAACGGCATTAGTGTAGCACCGCAATCAGTGTGCTTTGACCAGGTCTAGAATCCGCCACGAAATGCCTCAACCAGCAGCCATCCGTTAAGCAGGGCAATCAGCAGTGCAACCATCCACGACAGCGCTTTCACCCAGTCGCTATTGACGAATTCGCCCATTTTCAGCTTGTTGCTGGTGAACATCACCAGCGGGAAGACGGCGAAGCTCAGTTGCATACTGAGGATTACCTGGCTCAGGACGAGTAGTTTGGCCGTGCCTGACGCCCCATAGATGGCGGTCACAATGATGGCCGGAACGATCGCAACTGCGCGCGTGATCGTGCGTCGTACCCAGGGCTTCAGGCGAATGTTGAGGAAGCCCTCCATGATGACCTGGCCCGCCAACGTGCCCGTCAAGGTCGAATTCTGGCCAGAGGCGAGCAGAGCGAGAGCGAAGATGGTGCTTGCGCCGGTTACACCGATTAGCGGCGAAAGCAGCTTGTAGGCGTCAGTGATCTCGGCGACGTCCGTGCGTCCAGCGCGATGGAAAACCGCCGCGGAGACGATCAGGATCGCAGCGTTGATAAAGAGCGCTATCGTCAGCGCGATAGTCGAGTCTAGCGTGCAGAAGCGTATGGCCTCGCGCTTGCCTTCGGTCGTTCGCTTATAGTCGCGACTCTGAACGATTGCCGAGTGCAGGTACAGATTGTGCGGCATCACCGTGGCACCGAGTATTCCGATGGCGATGTAGAGCATCATCGGGTCAGTGACGATCTGTGCCGAAGGCACGAAGAAGCCGTGCATAATACCGGCGATCTCCGGCTTCGAGAACAGAATCTCAAGGCCGAAGCAGACGCCGATCAGCGCGATTAGCGAAAGCACCAGCGCTTCAATGTAGCGGTAACCGCGGTTCTGTAATAGAAGCAGCAGGAAGACGTCCAGCGCGGTGAGGCACACGCCCCAGATAAGTGGAATGTGAAACAGGAGGTTAAGGGCGATGGCCGAGCCGATGACCTCTGCGAGGTCACAGGCGGCAATGGCAACCTCGGCAAGAATCCACAATCCGAACGATACCGGGCGACTGAAGTGATCGCGGCAGGCCTGAGCAAGGTCTCGGCCCGTAGCAACGCCGAGCTTCACGCATAGGCTTTGCAGCAATACGGCCATCAGGTTCGAGAGCAAGATCACGCTTAGCAGCGTGTACTCGAAGCGCGAGCCAGCTGCGAGGTCGGTTGCCCAGTTGCCGGGATCCATGTACCCGACAGCGACCATGAAGCCCGGCCCGGCAAAAGCAAGTAGCTTGCGCAGGAACTTTGGCGTATCCGGCACCGGCATGCTGCTGTGGATTTCAGGCAGGCTGGGGCGCTCGACCGTGGAGCGCCATCCGGAGTCTTGTGGTTCGACGACTTTGGTTGCCATGGTTCCCGGGCCTTAGCCTAAGTATAAGACCAAAGATAAACTATAGTTAACTACGCTTGTTGTTGGATGCCTGAGCAGCGGGAGACGACACCCATATCCTTTCGGCTGCAGGACCACCCAGAGTGACGTCTCCGGCAGAAGTCTTGAGGGTGAAGGTCCCGTCATAGTTCTTCTCGTGCAGGACCACGGTCGAGCCGGGTCGAACGCCGCGGCGGTCGAGCAGCTCGCATAACCTTGAGTCGCGCTCGTAGACGCTGCTCACGAGATAGCTTTGCGCCGGTTGCGCTTCGGAGAGCAGTTTAAGGCCACGGCGGCGTCTCCGTGCGGGGCTCTCGATGGTGGCGAGGTTTCCATGAGGGCAGGGTCCCGAGCGGCCAAGTTTCTTGACGAGCAGCGACTCGAATTCGGCAGACACAGCGTGCTCTAAGCGCTCGGCTTCGTCGTGCGTGTGGTACCAAGGCATTCCAAAGACTTCGTTCAGCATGCGTTCGATCAGGTAATGGCGGATGGCCGTACGCTGCGCGATCTTTCGACCTTCGGTGGTCAATTGCACGTGGCCGTCAGTCCGGACTTCGACGAGGCCGTCACGCTTGAGGCGCCGGAGCGCCATTGTCACGGCGGGCGGGGTCACTGACAGCCAGGTTGCCAGTGTGGCGGCGATCACATTGTCGCCTTCACTCTCCGCCTCGAAAATCGCCTTGAGGTAGTCCTCTTTGGATACCGTGATCATCGTGCTGAGCGCATTATATGCGGAATGCATCGCAATAAGGTGCGGGGTTTGACATAGGCTCCCCTGCCCCCCTACTCTTAACTATCTCCCCGGTGTCTCTGGTTCAAATGTCTGGAGGTAATAGGTGAAGGTTCTAGTTATTGGCAGTGGTGGGCGCGAGCACGCGCTGGTATGGAAGATTGCACAGTCACCTCGGGTTGAGAAGGTCTATTGTGCGCCCGGAAATGCCGGCATCGCCGAAGAAGCCGAGTGCGTTCCGTGCGACGTCAAGAGCGTGGACTCGATGGTGGAGGTCGCGCTGCGGGTCAAAGCTGATCTGACCGTCGTTGGTCCGGAAGTGCCGCTTTCGTGCGGCGTGGTGGATGAGTTCAATCGCCGGGGCATGTCGATCTTTGGGCCGACGCAGGGTGCTGCGCAGTTGGAGTCGAGCAAGAGCTTCGCCAAGGAGTTCATGCGCCGACACCGCATTCCGACTCCACATTATGCCGTTTGCACCACCGCGCAGGAGATCAAGGACGCTCTGCCGCATTTCTCTACGCCGATCGTGGTGAAAGCCGACGGACTCGCCGCAGGCAAAGGCGTTGTCATCGCCAAGACCAAGGAAGAAGCCGCGACCGTTGCCAACGAGATGCTCAGCGGGAAGATGTTGGGGAGCGCCGGTTCACGTGTCGTGTTAGAGGAATTCGTACAAGGGGAAGAGCTGTCGTTCCTGGTTATGTGCGACGGCGAACGCGTTGCGCCGCTGGTTGGGGCGCAGGACCACAAGCGCGTGGGCGACAACGATACTGGCCCGAACACCGGTGGAATGGGCGCGTACTCGACTGCGGACATCGTGGATAAGCAGATGAGCGATTGGCTGATCGCGCATATAGCCAAGCCGGTCGTCGCTGGAATGGCCGAAGATGGCAATCCTTATAAGGGGATTCTCTATTGCGGGCTGATGATGACCGCAAAAGGTCCATCGGTGCTGGAATTCAATTGCCGTTTCGGAGATCCGGAAACACAGCCGATACTGATGCGACTGGAGAGCGATATCGTTGAGGCGTTCGAAGCTTCCATCGAAGGGCGAACGTCGGACGGCGATTTCAAGTGGTCGAACGATTCGACTGTCTGCGTGGTGCTGGCATCAGGCGGATATCCGGGTTCTTACGAGAGCGGCAAGCGCATTGCGGGACTGGACGAAGCGGCCAAAGTTCCTGGCGTGAAGGTCTTTCATGCGGGAACGACCAGGCAAGGCGACAATGTCCTGACCGCTGGCGGACGCGTTTTGGGCGTGACTGCGCGCGGCGTGAATCTTGACGATGCTCGCGCGCGAGCCTATGAGGCGGCAGTGAAGATCCATTTCGATGGCGTGCACTTCAGGAAGGACATTGGAGCGAAGCCGCTGAAGCTGACGAAGTGAACCTTTTCATTTGCTGATCTGGTGAGTTGATGATTTCATGATCTGAGACAATTGCATTTCAGATCAGCACTCCATCAAATCGGGTAGAATGTTGTCGTTCGGGTAGTCCTTCGGGGGTGCCCTATGCAGTATCGAAACGTTCACCTTGCCGTCAACTTCCTTCGCATTGGCGCGATCGTTCCTCTAGTTCTCCTGTTGCTGTGGAGAGTGTTCTTCGAGCAGGCGCAGACCGTGGTGCGGGACTGGTTCATCCAGGTGGCGTTCGTGCTTTGGCCTACCAGCATTCAAATCCTGTACGTGCCGCATCCTCACAGCGGTCTGGGGCATGCATTTACGATTGTGATATTGGTGATCGAAAATGCGGTTCTGTACTCAATCATCGCGTTGCTAGTACATTGGATCGTGGTGCGAATGCGGCATTCGCATCTAAGACATTCGCATTGATGTTGGACGGGGCACAGCCCCGTCCCTACACAGGCGACACGAACACGCATCTGAAAGGACATGCACGCGAACGTGAGTACGAAACCCGTTGTCTCGATCGTGATGGGCTCCGATTCCGACCTGGAGATTATGCGCGAGGCCGCCAAGGCGCTGGACGGCTTCGGCATCGCTTATGAAATGGACGTAACCTCAGCGCATCGTTCACCGGCGCGAACCAGCGAGTATGCGCGCAAAGCTGCGGACCGCGGCATTAAGGTGATCATCGCCGGAGCCGGCGGCGCGGCGCATCTGGCAGGCGTAATTGCTGCCGAGACTACTTTGCCGGTTATCGGTGTTCCGATTCCCTCGACGACTCTGCAGGGACTCGATTCGCTGCTGGCGATCGTACAGATGCCGGCGGGAATCCCGGTTGCGACCGTTGCCATTGGCAAGCCCGGTGCGACGAACGCGGGGATTCTGGCGGCACAGATGATCGCCGTTGGTGATCCGGAGATCGCGAAGAAGTTGCACACGCACAAGGAGAAGCTGGCCAGGGGCGTTGAAGAGAAGTCGAAGAAGCTGCGGGAACAGGGCTAGCCACGGATTCACACGGATTTCCACGGATACTTGAATGGAATTGAAACCCAGAACCGGCGTGATCCGTGCCGCACTTTTAGTGGCCGCGGGGATCGCGTTTTTCTTCTCTTCCTGCAAGCCGACCCAGCCGTGGGCCTACGCGCAATCGCCGTCGACTCAGCGGCCTGAGTACGTAAAGCGCGACACAGGCAAGCACGACCTATCATTTGACGAGTCTCGCGGTGGGCACACGCTGAAGCGGCACGTCGGAAGAACGGATGAGCAACTTGCGGAGCGACTGCGTGAGGAGCGAAACATCTTCGCGGCATCAACGTACACGGATCGAGAGACTGCCGAGAGCGTGATCGCAGTAGCTCTCCAAGGTAACCAGGCGAAGATCACTCGATGGCTGGAAAGGGATAGACATCCGAACCTCGTTCTGGATTATGATGGCGAGCACGCGGTCGGGCGTACATTGAACCGCGGCGAGTCGCTGCCTCGTCCGTGCGCACACGCCATTGTGGTGCTGCACTGGGACGGGGGAAACGAGTATCATGTGTTGACCTCATATCCGGAGTGCCGCAGATGACAAAGACGAGTGCATCCCCGAAAGAGTTTCCGGCGCTACGCGCATTCATGCATGGATATCTGCACGAAGACTACGTGGATGAATATGGTTCCGCAGTTGAAGCCGTGCACGAGTTCCGCTCGGACGCAGCCGATGACGAGTTCAACGATGTGCTGAAAGAATGGAAGCAGTTCTTTCAGAACGCGAAAACGCAGTCGCTCTCAGCAATTCAGAAGAAGATTCACGACGAATTTGGTGGCGGCTGGCGTCCGGCAAGCCTGGCTGATGTTCAGGCCGTCACGCATGCGTTCGAACATCCGAGAGAGACGGATAGCGAAGAAGAAGAGGAAGACGAATAGAGAATCGGGCCATCGGGTGATCGGGCCATCGAGCCATTGAAAATGAGCTTCTTCCGTCTGTCGCAATTACCTCGGGAATAGGAAGCTCCCTTCGCGCCGCGTTACCCTCACTCTGCGGACTTGCCAGTGCAAGCCGGTCTCTATTTCACTTGTGTGCTACTTCTTCGCGCCGTTTGTGAACAGAGCTTCGTAATCAAGCTTTTCCAGATACTCCTTGAAAGGCTTACCGAGATCGCCGCGCTTCAGGGCAAACTCGACCGTGGCTTTGAGGAAACCAAGTTTGTCGCCGGCGTCATGGCGCTTGCCTTCGAAGCGGAGTCCGTAGATCTTTTCTCTTGAGAGTAGCTGGCGCATACCGTCGGTAAGTTGAATCTCGCCACCGGCGCCACGCGGAGTCTCGTCCAACATTTCGAAAATCTTGGGCGTGAGAATGTAGCGCCCGATGATTGCGAGATTGGACGGCGCTTCGGACTGCTTCGGCTTTTCTACCAAATTCTTGATCTCGTAAACCTTGTTGGCCCATTTACCATTCAGCGGGATCGCGTCGATGACACCGTAGGAGGAGATGGCCGGGCCATCGACAGCTTGAATCGCGATTACGGAGCAGCCGGTTTCTTCGTAGACATCCATCATCTGCTTGATGACGGGAACTTCGGCGTCGATCACGTCGTCGGCGAGCAACACGGCGAAGGGCTCTTTGCCGACCAACTCGCGCGCCATCAGGACGGCGTGACCCAACCCGAGCGCCTCTTTCTGGCGCGTATAGGAGACATGAATCATGTCCGAGATCTGCCGGACCTTTTGGAGCACGTCAATCTTCCCGCGCTCTTCCAGCAGCTTTTCGAGTTCGTAGCTGACATCGAAGTGGTCTTCGATGGCGGTCTTGCCGCGGCCGGTGACGATGATGATCTGGTCGCATCCGGAGGAGACGGCCTCCTCGACGCCGTATTGAATAATCGGCTTGTCGACCAGGGGGAGCATTTCTTTCGGTTGAGCTTTGGTGGCGGGCAAAAAGCGGGTGCCCAAACCTGCGGCAGGAAACACAGCCTTGCGGACTTTCTTGTTCATCGTCGAGAGACTCGTTTAAATGTTCAGATGCAGTGACAGGCCAAGGTATCACACTGAAGGCAAGGCGCCAGATTGACTACTCGTGTGCGGGGGTACCCCCCTGCCCCCCTAATTTTGCGTAATATCCGTGAAACAAAGGACTTAAGCTCAGTGACTGACTAACGGCAAAATTGTAAGTCGCTGAACAGCAGGGACTTAGGCCTCGTGGCTGATGATTGCGTATCGGATTCGACATCTACTTACATTTTAGCCGGTTGGGAAGCGAAAGCCGCCACAGGGATGGAGGATATAAGTCGTGTAGTGTCAGTGAGTTGCTTCAATAAGGCAGGAGCTGGCGACTTGACAGGGGTCACAGACTCTCTGCCGTCCCTGCGGGACTCGGCTTATCTTTCACTCTCACCGGGGACTAACGTCCCCGGCTACGATACTGACGCCCCTGCGCTGCGGGGCTGAAAAGTTGGGTAAAGCAGCTTCACTGCGTTCGGGATGGCGATGATCTTCGACGGTGTCCTGCCGAGCGACTCGCCATCGGCTTCCACGTAGATGGGAGATGGTTTGAATTTCCGAGTCCACTCGGCGGCGATCCGCTCGGCATTTGCTTGGCGGCATTCAAGGCGATCACTGCGAACGAACTCTATGCCCGGCATGGGACGGCAGCGACCGAGCATGTTGTTTGCGACGAAGCGGAGATAGTCGGTCTTTCTGGCGGTCTTGAACAGTACGAGTTCGAGATCGTCGCGCTTCAGTTCGGCGCGGGGAGCCATGCGTTTCAGGATGCCGCCGAAGTCGGTGATACGGATGGCGAGCACCTCGGAGACGAGTTCGCTTCGGGTTGCGCCGCGCTCAAGATCGTTGAACTCGACCTCGAACGGCGGAAAATCGTGTGTTGCCCAGATGTGAGTGGCCTTGGCGTAGTAGGCTGCCATGCCGTGATTGCGCTTGAACTCGGCGCTCAGCATGTAGGCCAGCCGCGCGTCGGCACCCACTCCGGCGGCAACGATGAAGTAGCGCGAAAGGCACTCGCGGGACTTACACCGGTATTCGAGTTTGCCAACAGCAGTGGACCGCGGCTCGGCATTGAGAGCAAAACGGGCAGCGGCGGCCGGGTCGCGCGGGATCTTCATGTCGCAGGCGAGCGCATTGGCCGTGCCAAGCGGAATGACGCCCAGTGTCGCGCCGGTTCCGATCATCCCCTGAAGAACTTCGTGAATGGTGCCGTCGCCGCCGCAAGCAAAGACCGTATCGGCACCCGCTGCAATTTCTTCGCGTGCCTGATTGCCCGCGGTCCCAGGACCGAGCGTGGGCACGAGTTTGGCGTCGACGCCCGCCGCGCGCAAGACTTCCGCAGCGATTTCGATGTGACGAGCGCGGTCCTTGTGCGCGCGTCCAGACCGGGGGTTGTAAATGAGAACAGCTTTGCGCATGAAGAAACGATGATAGCCGGAGAACGCTTCTGTCGGAAGAGAGATTGCGTGGGCGTGAGGCTCTCATTCCCTTTAGGTGCAGCACCGGGTTTGGTGTGCATATAATCCAGTCATGGCGACCGCCACCAAAGACGTCCAGCGCAGAATCGATGAACTTCGCGACCAGATTCGGTACCACGAGCACCGCTACTATGTCCTCGACGATCCGGAGATCAGCGATGCCGATTACGACGTGCTGATGAACGAGCTGAAGGCGCTCGAAGCCGCGAATCCTGGACTGATCACGCCGGATTCTCCGACGCAGCGCGTGGGTGGCAAGCCGCGCGAAGGATTCGTCAAGGTCGAGCACTCGACCCAGATGCTGTCGCTGGACAACGCTTACAACGAGCAGGAGCTGCGGGACTGGGTGCGGCGGGTGGAAGAACTCGCGGGCACGACGCAGATCGAGTACGTTTGCGAGCTGAAGCTGGACGGGCTGTCGATGGCATTGCGATACGAGGAACGACGGGGCACAGCCCCGTCGCTACACAAGAACGACGGAAGTCAATTTGTGCGGGCCATCACGCGCGGGGATGGTTCGATAGGCGAGGATGTTACGCCGAACCTGCGCACGGTGCGCTCTGTGCCGCTGTCGATCAGCGCGGCGATGCTGAAGAAGGCTGGCCTTCCGCCGGAGTTTGAAGTGCGCGGCGAAGTGATCATGCCAACCAAGTCGTTCGAGCGCATGAACGAAGAGCGCGAGACCGCCGGACTGAACAAGTTTGCCAATCCTCGAAACGCTGCTGCCGGTGCCGTTCGCGTGCTGGAACCGAACGTTACGGCGCAACGGCGGCTGGACTTCTACTCCTACTTTTTGCTGGTGAATGGGCGGGTGTACTTTGCCGAACAATCGAAGTCACTTGATGCGCTGGAGACCGCGGGATTCAAGGTAAATCCCAAGCGCTGCGTTGCGAAGACGGTGGATGAGATCTGGCGGTTCATCTCGGAATGGGAGGAGAAGCGCGACACGTTGCCTTATGAGATTGACGGCATCGTGATCAAGGTCAACAACACGCGGCTGTGGGACGAACTGGGTTTCACCGGCAAGGCCCCGCGCTGGGCGATCGCCTATAAGTATGCGGCGCGGGCGGGCGTCACCAAGATCGAAGACATACTCGTGCAGGTTGGGCGAACGGGCAAGTTGACGCCGGTGGCTGCGCTGAAGCCCGTGCCCATTGGCGGCACAACGGTCAGCCGCGCCACACTGCATAACATGGACTTCCTGACCAATCTCGGGATCAAGATCGGCGACTGGGTTATGGTCGAGCGCGGCGGCGACGTGATTCCCAAGGTGGTCAAGGTGATCGAGGATAAGGAGCACCCACGCGGCACCCGCACTTTCCAGATGCCCGACAGGTGCCCCGTTTGCGACACGCATATTGTGAAGATGGAAGGCGAGGTGGATTACCGCTGCGTGAACGCCAACTGTCCGGCGAAGCTGCGCGAGACCGTGCTGCACTTCGCTTCACGTTCGGTGATGAACATTGAGGGCATGGGTGAAGCGCTGGTGAATCAGCTTACCGAGCGCGGGCTCGTGAAGAACGTCTCCGAGATATATCGCCTTACGAAGCATGATCTGCTTTCGCTAGAGCGAATGGGCGACAAGAGCGCGCAGAACATTCTCGACGAAATCGAGGCAAGCAAGAAGTTGCCACTGGAGCGCGTGATCTTCGGACTCGGCATTCGGTTTGTCGGTGAACGCACGGCGGAGTTTCTGGCCGAGCACTTTGGGTCGATGGACGCCTTGATTTCTGCCGCCACGCAAGACGATGAAGCAGCAAGCATCGAGGAACTGCAGAAGGTCGGCGAAGTCGGCCCGCGCATTGCGGAGAGCATCCGCGAGTTCTTTCTTGAGAAGCCTAATCGCGATCTGATCGAGTCATTGCGCAAGGCCGGTCTCACGTTCACGGGGGAGAAGAAAGAACGGGGAACGCAATTGGCGGGCAAGACGTTCGTGCTGACCGGTACGTTGGTTAACTACACGCGCGAGCGGGCGAAGAAGATGATCGAAGATGCGGGGGGCAAAGTGGCTAGCGCGGTTTCGAAGAAGACGGACTATGTCGTTGCGGGAGCCGAAGCGGGTTCGAAGCTGGATAAGGCGCGGGAACTTGGCGTAGCGGTCGTGGATGAGGGCGAGATGGAAGCGCTGCTGGGAATTCGTCAGTCCTGAACTCAGTCCCCGCGGTCAGTCCTGATTATCGCGGCGATAGGCCAGCGGCAGCTGTTTCCCTGCGGGTTTATGAAGTTTCTCGCCGCCCAGGATACTATCCAGCGTGCGGTTGATCCGCTCGACGCTGTCGAGGATGGCTTCGCCCTTGTTGGATTGCTCCAGATAGTCGCTTCCCAGAATCACTTCGAGCGCATTCCGCAATTCGTGGTTCAGTCTAGCAACAGTCTGCACCTGTTTGATCACGTACTTGCGGCGCTCGCGGGTGATCATCAATCCCGCCCATACGCCGATACCGACCAGAACTCCGGTGAGCACCGCATCCTGAAAACGCAGGTAGACACCATTCCCATGCCACGCGATGATTGCCGTAATGACGGCAAACTTGGCGACGCTGAGGCAAACCGCTGCGGCCACCGCCACGCCCGTGATTCTCTTTGTGCTGGCGGTAATATAGAGAGCTAACTTGGAGCCCATTTAGGTACCTAACAGGACATGGACTGATAAGACCGCGCAATTGTACGCCGATTCTGTTGAGGAACAAAACAATCTTCGAGTGTCAGGATCACTCGTCGGAAGCGTGAGCAATACCCAGCAGCAGAAGCGCGGGATCATTTCCGAAGGAGAGACCCTTATTTGACTTCCCTGCCACTGCTTCTACTTCCGCTTCGGGTTTGCTTGCCCCACCTTCGCATCAAACATCGAGTCCGAGAGATTCTGGTTGTACTTTACTTCGAAAATGAAGCGCTGATTGGTGGCCCAGTCGTTCTTTTTGCGCGTGACGCTGAAGGGCGTCATGATCCCCTGGACGAGGCGGTAATTATCGTAGACCTCGTCTTCTTGCGTCTTGTCGCCATAAGTTGGGTCACGCCATAGGAACGATTTCTTGATCGGAAGAAACGAGGTGGTATCGATGTAGAAGGTCACAGCCTCGTTCTTTGCGTTCATAATTGTGACTTTCTCGGCAGGCTTTCGCTCAGCGCTGGAGAAACCTTCGTAGAAGTAGGCTACGCCCGGCTCCTTCAGCCAATCTCTCAGGACTTTCTGCACGCTGTAATGGCGGCGCCGGAGGTAGTCTTCTACCAGCGGCTTTTCCGCCCAGGTGGTTCCGCGGAAAGTCACGTCGTATCCGTTGTCGCCGTTGAAGATCGTGACGACGTCGCGCTGCTTGGTAAGTTCGATGCGCTCCTTGTCAGGCCACTTCCAGAAGCTCCAGTAGAGCGCGCCGGCACCCGCAGGCTCACCGTGAGAAAAGCCGTAGGTCCTGCCGGACTGTTCCATGTCCTGTATGTTGAGGTACGCCTGGCCGCCGAGCGCCTGGATCATTTTGTCGATCAGGTCGCGGGCTTTCTTGACCGATGGATCCTGCGAGGAGGTCTGGGCCGCGCCGGATGGAGCAGGCTGCGCCGGCTTAGCGTTGGCTGGCGGAGCATCGTACTGGCCCGCTGCCGCGATCGTAAACAGAAGTGCGAGTGATGAAATGAATGCAATCCGCTTCATGGAAGGCTATTTTCTCCGTTACCTATTTGCGGTTATCCGACCAGTACCGCGCCGCCGTTCACGTTGAATATCTCGCCGGTGATGAAGCCCGCGTGCGGTGTGCACAGGAACAGCACGGGAGCGGCTATTTCTTCCGGTTTCCCAACTCGGCCAAGCGGGATCGTTGCCTTGATCGTCGCTCCAGCGTTCGGATCTTGAAGCGCCGGGGCTGCCATTTCGGTATTGACCCATCCCGGAGCTACGCAGTTTACATAGATGCCGTCACGGGCCAGTTCCGTCGATAGTCCCTTCACCATGCTGATTAACGCACCCTTCGTAGCGGCGTAATCGCAATGAAACGCCTCGCCGCGTTGTCCGGCCGTCGAACTGATAAGAACAATGTGTCCCGAGGCCAGTGCTTCACGCTTGGGCTGCGCTTTCATCGTCGCGACCACGCTTCTTATTAACCCGAAGACGCTGTTTAAGTTGGTGTCGACGGTGCGCAGCCATTGCGCGTCGGTCATCTGGCTGATCGAGACGCTATTGGGGGGCCAGATGCCGTGGTTGGCGACGAGATGGTCAATGCAGCCGAAACGGGCGACGGCGGCATTGACAAGCTTGTGGGCCGCCATGATCGCGTCCTGCGGCGACCCCGTGCTCAGGTCGGCCTGGATAGCCACGCAGTTGTCAGCACCGCACTCGCGTACCAGAGCGTCGGCGGTCTCGCGGCGCTCGAGATAGCTGAAGACCACCTTCGCGCCAGCCTGTACGAACATCTTCACGGTTGCCGCGCCGATTCCGCGTGAGCCGCCCGTGATCAGCGCCACATCGCCGGCCAGCGACAGCGATACGCCATTCGCATTCATAGACCAAAGGTAGCAACAGCAGGCGTCGTTGTCATCTTTGGGGCGAGAAAGTGAGATGTGACGGATATCGAATCTGCGCGCATCCGATAGACTATCGTTTATGCCTCGTTCCATCTGCGTTTTCAGTTCGTCGAGTGATGTGATCGACCACGGGTTCTTCGAAGTAGCCGCCGAACTTGGTGCCGCGATTGCCCGGCGCGGTGACCTGATGGTCTATGGCGGATGCAGTGTCGGGCTGATGGGTGCCGTTGCGCGCGCCGTTCATGAGAACAAGGGAGGCGTCGTCGGCGTTATCCCGTCGTTTATCGAGAGCAAGGGGCTCGGCTACGAGGGGGCCGACGAACTGATCGTCACTCGCGACATGCGCGAGCGCAAGGCGGTTATGGAGAGGCGCTCGGACGCCTTCATAGCGCTGCCCGGCGGTTTCGGCACGCTGGAAGAGATGTTCGAGATCATCACACTTAAACAACTACAACAGCACACGAAGCCGATCATCTTCCTAAATCACGCTGGCTTCTACGATCCACTCGCGACGCTGTTCGAGCATATGTACGAACACCGGGTGGCCAAGACGGTGTATCGCGATCTATATCATTTCGCGCCGACCGTGGCCGAGGCTTTTGAATATCTCGATAACTATCAAGCCCCGCAGTTTGAGAACAAGTGGTTCAATACGGCCGAGATCTAGGATGAAGGTAAGACTCTTTGCTGTCGCGCTTCTAGTGCTGTTCCTCAGCACCTTTGCAGCTGCTGAGGAAATCGTTGTCGCCGCCGCGTCCGATCTCAACTTCGCGCTGAAAGATATCGCGTCGAACTTTCAGAGGGAAACGGGGCACAAGGTAAACCTGACGTTTGGCTCCTCCGGCAACTTCTTCAGCGCGATTCAGAACGGGGCACCGTACGATGTTTACTTCTCGGCAGACATCGACTACCCGCGCAAGCTCGAAGCTGCCGGCTTGGCCGTGCCGGGAACGGTCTACGAATACGCTTCGGGCAAACTCGTGATCTGGGTGCCCCAGAACTCGCCACTCGATCTCAAGCAGGGGATGAGTGTGCTGATCGATTCGCGAGTAAAGAAGATTGCGATAGCCAATCCGGCACACGCGCCTTATGGCCGCGCCGCCGTGGCCGCAATGCAAAGTGCCGGCGTATACGATCGCGTGAAAGGCAAGCTCGTTACAGGAGAGAACATTTCCCAAGCCGCGCAATTTGTGCAGACGGGCAATGCCGACGTGGGCCTAGTCGCGCTTTCATTGGCGCTGTCACCCACGATGAAATCCGCAGGACGCTTCGTGGAGGTGCCGGCGGCAAGCTATCCGCCGATCAGGCAGGCTGCCATCGTATTGAAGTCGTCAAAGAAGCAGCCGCTCGCACGGCAGTTTCTGGAATACATGAAGAAGCCGCAATCGCTTGAAATATTGCGCCTGTATGGGTTTGTTGTTTCGGCGGAGGAGCGCAAATGACTGGCACCTCACGCCGAGAGTGGTCGGCGAGCATCTTGGCCGAGTGCGTTCGTGAAGAACTAGCGCCAACCCCCAGGTCGGAACACGCCGGACTGGAGTCCGGAGCTACGTTTGGGCGTTGCTTTGCCCTCTGCAACTCTCGGTAGACCTCGCTCTTGCTGACGCCCATTTCCTTTGCGGGCTTCTTGAGTGCGGTCGGTTCGTGAAGAAGTAGCGCCGTCCCCCAGGTCGGGACACGCCGGACTGGAGTCCGGTGCTACGTTTGGGCGTTACTTTGCCCTCTGCAGTTCCCGATAAACCTCGCTCTTGCTGACGCCCATTTCCTTTGCGAGCTTCTTGAGCGCGTTCGGTTCGTGAAAAACTAGCGCAGTCCCCCAGGTCGGAACACGCCGGACTGGAGTCCGGCGCTACGTTTGGGCGTTACTTTGCCCTCTGCAGTTCCCGATAGACCTCGCTCTTGCTGACGCCCATTTCCTTTGCGAGCTTCTTGAGCGCGGTCTTCTCGTCGACCGTGTCAGCGTTCATGATTTCCTCAAGGCGAGCACGCAGGTCTTTGGGCTTGGCCGCCGGATGATGGTTGGGCTCGGGCTTAGCAATCAGGAGCGTGATCTCGCCTTTGACCTCTGGTCGCGACTTCAGTTCGAGTAGAACCTGCTCGGCGGTGCCGCGAATGAATTCCTCATGCAGCTTGGTGACCTCACGTGCCACGACTACGTGACGCTCGCAGCCGAGGACGTCGACGATGTCTTCCAGCGTCTCGAGGATGCGATGCGGAGCTTCATAGAAAATCTGAGTACGCGGGGTCTCGCGGATGGCCTCCAAGGCGGTGCGGCGTTCACCGGCTTTGGCGGGCAGGAAGGCGCTGAAGCGGAACGAGTCGGTCGGGAGTCCGCTGGCGACGAGGGATGCCAGGAAGGCTGATGCGCCCGGAATTGGAATTACGGGAACATGATGCCGAATGGCCATCGTGATCAGCCGAAAGCCCGGATCGGAGATGCCGGGCATGCCGGCATCGGTAACGAGTGCAATGGTCGCGCCCTGTTCGAAGTCGACGATCAACTCGGGCGCGCGCGTCATCTCGTTGTGCTCGTGATAGCTGGTGGTCTTCGTCTTGATGGCGTAGTGATTGAGCAATTTCTGCGTCTGGCGGGTGTCCTCGCAGGCGATGACATCGACGCTATTCAGAACGCGCAGGGCACGCAGGGTGATGTCCTCGAGATTGCCGATGGGCGTGCCGACAACATACAACGCAGGCCCCAGCAGCGTCTCTTCTTTGGGAAGCTTGGTAATCATGTGTCCGTTGTCGCTCATAGACGGCCTCGCCACTCGAAAAGCATACACCTAGAAACGGATGAGCGGATGACCGCATGAACGGATGATTTGATGCCTTACTTTCTAGGGAGCGAGATCCCGATGGGACCCAGGTTATGCGGTTATCCGTTCAACCGCTCATCCGATGGCGGTAGCTGGTTTGACCTCTGCGGCTGAGGGGCCTAAAATCAAGTATTCAGCATTAGTCATAAGAGCGACTAGTATCGCTGCTTCGGAGTCAGTTGTGCCTCTCTACGAATACCACTGTAAGAAATGTGAACACCTTTTCGAACGGATACAGAAGTTTTCCGATCCGCCGCTGACCGTCTGCCCCAAGTGCGGCGGTGATGTCGAACAGCTTATCTCGCCCCCGGCCATCCAGTTCAAGGGTTCAGGCTGGTACGTTACCGACTATGCTAAGAAGAACAGCTCGCCTGCTCCGTCACACAATGGCAATGGCAAGAGCGAAGTGAAGGCCGAAGCTAAGTCGGAGACCAAGTCCGAGACGAAAACGGAAACGAAGAGCGAGAAGAAGAACTGAGTACTCGGTACTCAGTACTCAGTACTCAGTACTCAGAAGAAAAGCATCGGCGACAGAACTTACTGAGTACTGCTTTTACGCCGCCCGTTCTGGCACCAGTGGTGATCGATCGAAGCGGCGCAGCAGGTCGTCGGGATCTTCGTAGATCGCGAAACATCCTGCTTCAAGCAGCTCGGCCTGGCTGAATCCGCCACACAACATCCCAACGATCGGCAGGCCGATCTTGGTGCACGCTTGCGCGTCGTAGGGCGTGTCACCCACCGCGATCGTGTCGGCTGCTTCCAAACGCAGACGTTTCAAGGCTGCGGCAAAAACGTCCGGTGCCGGCTTCGAACTCTCGGCGTCATCCTTGGAAGTTTCCTCGTCAACAAAATCATCGACGTCGAGCATCCGCTTGTAGTGCGCTAACTCATCGCCCTTCGACGACGTGGCGAGCGCAATCCTGAGCCCCTGGTTTCGGATGCGCTCGAACAACTCGCGCACACCCGGAAACGGCACGATCTGGGACGCATATTCGCGCTTGAACAACTCAGATTTGTAGTGGTCGAGTTCCTTGCCAAACTCGTCATCGTCTTCCGGCTTGAGGAAGTGCGGGACATAGTTATCTCCGCCCTTGCCGATCTGGCTGCGAAGTTCGTCGTAGGGGATATCGTAATCGAAATGTTGAAACGCGCGCTGCCAGGCTTGCGTATGCAGGTCGTTGGAATCGATCAACGTACCGTCGACGTCAAAGATGACAGCTTTTAACACTTGGGGACTCCTGAATCGCGAAAGACCCACATCTGCCAAAGTCCGGCAGATGTGGGGCACCAGCCCAACTAAATTACGCGGCTTTTCGTGGCGGTACTTTCGCCCCTTCGCGACGGGCCTTGGATAGTCCGATGGCGATCGCCTGCTTGCGGTTCTTGTGCTCGCCCTGTTTCAGGTGCCTCATCTCGGTAGCTACTTCCTGTTGTGCCTTCGGCCCGTACTTGCGACGACTCGAACCACTGCTCTTGCCGCGTGACGACGAAGTTCTGCGGGAATTCGAGGCTGCACCTGAACGAGAGCGCGAAGAGGCATTGGCGCGCGTACGGCTCGATCCGCTGGTTTTTGTCCGCGAGCGCGAGGAAGCGCTCTTGCGGGTGCTCGACGATGGGCTACGCGATGTGCTTCCTGCCGTCACGCGTGAGCGCGACTTTGACGAGGAGCCGCGTCTTCGGGCGGTACCCGATGCTCCCGTGCGTGACGAGGCCGACGAGCGTGATCTCGACGACTGCTTCGTTCCGCGTTTTCTCGAAGTTCCGGTTCTGCTTGTAGCCATTTGAAACATCTCCCTTGAATGAAACGTCATGCGCAAAACGGCTCGCCTTTTGCGCATTCTGTTTCAGACGTTGGAGAGGTGCACATGGGTTGCGCGTGCTGGGTTCGGGCAGGGGTGCGGGATTCCTCGCTGCGCTCGGAATCACAGGGCGAGGACGGGGCACAGCCCCGTCCCCACACATTCAACGACGTGTCAGCATCACGACTGGACCGGTTCCGGCGGCGCCACGCGATGCGAGACCGTGAACGTCATGCGATGCTCAGCCGGTACTGCATCAACGACGACGTGATCGCCGTGCAGCACTTCGCCATCGAGGATCTTCAGCGCCAGCGGATCCTGGATCAGCTTCTGGATCGCTCGTTTCAGCGGACGTGCACCATAGTTCATGTCGTAGCCTTCGCTGAACACCAGGTCGCGTGCAGCATCCGTCAGCTCGATCGAGATCTTGCGGTCGGCCAGCAGCCGCCGCAAGTCCTCCAGCCGCAGATCGACGATCCGCGTTAACTGCTCCTTGCCGAGCGGATTGAAGATCACGATGTCGTCCACGCGGTTCAGGAACTCCGGACGGAAGTGCTGCTGCAAGGCCTTCATCACTTCGCGTTTCGCATTCCCGAGCGCGCCGCCCTCAGCGTCCCCGTTGGCGACCGGCTTGCCGTTGGGGCTTTCGAAGCCGATCTGCACGGAGCTCATGAACTGCGAACCGATGTTCGAAGTCATGATGATGACGGTGTTCTTGAAATCGACCGTACGGCCCTTGCCATCGGTCAACCGACCGTCGTCCATGATCTGCAACAGGACGTTGAATACATCGGGATGCGCCTTTTCGATTTCGTCGAAGAGCACTACCGCGTACGGATGCCGCCGGACTTTCTCCGTCAGCTGGCCGCCTTCGTCGTAGCCCACGTAGCCTGGAGGCGCTCCGATGAGCCGTGCCACCGCATGCTTCTCCATGTACTCGGACATGTCGACGCGAATGAGGTTCTTCTCGTCGTCGAACAAGAACTCGGCCAACGCACGAGCAACTTCGGTCTTGCCGACGCCGGTCGGTCCGAGAAAGATGAACGAGCCGATAGGACGGCGCGGATCGCTGAGACCAGCGCGATTGCGCCGGATAGCATTCGCGATACGCTCCAGTGCGACTTCCTGACCGATGACGCGCTGTCGCAGACGGGCTTCCATGTTGACCAGCTTTTTGACCTCGCCTTCGAGCATCTTCGATACCGGAATGCCGGTCCACTTCGAGACGATCTTGGCGATGTCTTCTTCGTCAACTTCCTCGCGAAGCATACGATTGCCGCCCTTGGCACCATCGGCCATCGCGTTCAGCTTGACCAGCTCGGCTTCGGCCTGACGCAGTTCGCCGTAACGGATCTGCGCCACCCGCTCGAAGTCGCCCTTGCGCTCGGCTTCGGCTTCCTGCGTCTTCAGTTCGTCGATCTTCTTCTTCAGGTCGCTGATTCTAGTGATCGACTCCTTCTCCTGCTTCCAGCGAGCTTTCAACGCATCGGCCTGCTCGCGGATATGCGCCAGCTCTTTCTCGACCTGCTGGAGGCGCTCGCGCGAGTTCGGATCGTTCTCTTTCTTCAACGCCTGGCGCTCGATTTCGAGATTGGTTGCGCGGCGTTCCAGCTGATCGACTTCGGTGGGGACCGAGCCGATCTGTATGGACAGCGCAGCCGCGGCTTCATCGACCAAGTCGATGGCCTTGTCGGGCAGAAAGCGGTCGCTGATGTAGCGGTGCGACAGCGTCGCAGCCGAGACGATTGCCGAGTCCTTGATGCGGACTTTGTGGTGCTGCTCGTAACGCTCTTTGAGTCCGCGCAGGATCGCGATCGTGTCCTCGACGTTCGGCTCGCCGACGAAGACGATCTGGAACCGGCGTTCGAGGGCGGCGTCCTTCTCGATGTACTTGCGGTACTCGTTCAGCGTGGTCGCGCCGATGGCACGCAGTTCGCCACGGGCCAGCGCCGGCTTCAGCATGTTCGACGCATCAATCGCGCCTTCCGCTGCTCCGGCTCCCACCAGCGTGTGCAACTCGTCGATGAAGAGCACTATCTGCCCAGCCGATTCTTCGATTTCTTTCAGCACGGCCTTCAGTCGGTCTTCGAACTCGCCTCGGAACTTCGCGCCGGCGAGCATGCCGGCGAGGTCGAGGGCCACGACGCGCTTGTCTTTCAGAACGTCCGGAACGTCGCCACGAACGATGCGCTGTGCGAGTCCTTCAACGATGGCCGTTTTTCCTACACCGGGCTCGCCGATGAGGACCGGGTTGTTCTTCGTCCGGCGCGACAGGACCTGCACGACGCGGCGGATCTCCTCGTCGCGGCCGATTACTGGATCGAGCTTGCCTTTGCGCGCGAGGTCGGTCAGGTCGCGAGCATAGCGCTCCAGCGCCTGGTACTTCGCCTCCGGATTCTGGTCAGTGACGCGCTGATTGCCGCGCACGGCCGTTAAGGCCTGCAACACGGCGTCATGCGTCGCGCCCTGTCGCGCCAGGATCTCTTGCGCGGCATCGTGTCGCTGCTGAGTGATGGCCAGCAACAGGTGCTCGGTCGAGACGTACTCGTCCTTCATGTTGTCGGCTTCTTTAAAGGCCGCGTTCAGCAGCTGGTTCAGGGCCGGCGACATCTGCGCCTGATACACTCCGCCGCCTGAAACCTTCGGAAGGCGGGCGACTTCGCGCTTGGCCTCGGCCATTGCCGCCTCGGGATTCAGCCCGATCTTCTCCAGTACCGGGGGCACGATTCCCTCGCGGTCTTCGAGCATGGCGATCAGCACATGGACCGGCAGCAGCTCAGGATTGCCGTGCTCAGAGGCGACGTCGTTTGCGCGCTGGATCGCCTCCTGCGCCTTGATAGTAAATTTGTCCCAACGAATGGGCATGAACAACTCCTAATTTCTGATTTTCGATTTCTGATTGCTGATCTGATTCGCTGTTTTGTGAGTTCAGAAATCAGAAATCGGAAATCCGAAAAACAAATCGGGGAAAGCCGCGTGGCCTTCCCCGAAGCACTTGGTTCGCAGCTCGCTCAGGCTGCTTTGCTTTTGCCGGCCTCGATCGTCTTTTGCTCGCCTGCGCCACCGACATTGACCTTGATTTGCTTCGGCTTGGCTTCGGCGCGCTTGGACAGGTGCAGTTTCAGGACGCCCTTATCGTAGTTCGCCTGGATGCCTTCGGTGTCCACCGTGTTGGGCAGCGTGAAGGAGCGGGTGAACGAGCCATAGCGACGTTCAACTCTCTGGAAGTTCTCTTCCTTCTCTTCGTTTTCGAACTTGCGCTCGCCGTGAACGGTGAGGACGTTGTTCTCGACGCGAACATCGAGGTCCTTTTCGTCGATTCCGGGGACTTCCAGCTTCAGCGTGATGCCGTTCTGGTCTTCGTAGACGTCAACCGGGGGAACGAAATTCGTCCCGATGGCTTCCTCGCCGCGTGTGTAGTCCTGGAACATGCGGCTCATGCGGTCCTGCATAGTGATTAGATCGCGGAATGGATCCCAACGGGTGATAGCCATAATCTTTAGAACCTCCTTGAAGCTTTGCTTTGTTCCTTTTCGCTCACACAGCATTGTTGTATGAGCACAAAAGAATAATAAAATGTGAGTGGAGTAGTGTCAAGTATTGTTTTTGTCTTGTTTTCAGTCACTTATTTCCAGTTTCGTCCCGGAAAGTGACTATTGAGCCCTCCTTCTCGAAGGTCAAGCCCTAACTGCCTAGATGCGAGGGACGCAAAAACCGTGCCCTGCTGCGTCGTCGGTATGAGGGTAGTGGCTTGTCCTGTTTCCCAGTGTGACAAGTGCAGCGTTTCGAAGCAGATGTGAGTGAGGGTAGAAGTCAAGAGCCGGAAGCGCCACACCTGTGCGAGGACTATGTGCCAGCGGTGCGCGGACTACCGAGCGATTTGGATCAGCGGTCTCGTCCGCTCCAGCACTTCTCCGATTTCAACGGCCGGAACGCCGGCCTGATTGAGAGCGAGGAGCAGGTCGTCAGCTTCTCCTGCCGTTACCGACACAAGCAGTCCGCCAGCTGTCTGAGGATCGTAGAGAATTGTCCGAAGTTCGTCTGGGACAGCATCCTCGTACTGAACAACGCATTCGGCGAAGTCGCGATTGGCGTTGAGTCCGCCGGGGATGAACTTCTGTCGCACGCACTCGAGAGCGCCTTCCAGCAGCGGGACACGGGAGGCGAAGATGCGAAGCGAGACATCGGAGCCGAGCGCCATCTCGCGTGCGTGGCCGACCAGTGCGAAGCCGGTTACGTCGGTCATGGCGTGGATGGATCGGGCCATCGGGTCATCGGGTGATCGGGTGATTGAAGAAGCAATTACTTCGGCGGCGGCCTTGTTCAGGGTCGTCATCGACTGGATGGCGGCATCGATCCAAGATGGGGCCGCCTTCTGCTTTTTTATCGCCGTCGATATAACTCCGGTGCCGATGGCCTTAGTGAAAACGAGCTTGTCGCCGGGCTTCGCGCCAGAGTTCGTCAAGACGCGCTCAGGATGGATGGAGCCCGTGACCGCATAGCCGAACTTGATCTCATCGTCGCGGACGGAGTGTCCGCCAATGACGCTGCAGCCTGCCTCGACCATCTTCGACAGTCCGCCGGCCATGATGCGCTCCAGTACATCGAGATCGCCCGAAGCGGGAAAACAAACCATCGCCAGCGCGCTCAGTGGACGCCCGCCCATCGCGTACACGTCACTCAAGGCATTCGTTGCGGCGATCTGGCCGAACGTATATGGGTCGTCAACAATGGGCGTGAAGAAATCGACCGTCTGCACAAGTGCCAGGTCAGGCGCGACAAGATACACTCCGGCGTCGTCGGCTTTATCGAAGCCGACAAGCACATTCGGGTCCTGTTGCCGGGCTAATTTCCCAAGCACTTTGTCCAGCGCCGCCGGACTAAGCTTGGAAGCTCAACCAGCGGCCTTGGCGGACTCGGTCAATCGGATTGGCGTTACTTCGGCCATCAAGAGTCAATTGTAAAGGAAGCACTCAGTACTCAGTACTCAGTACTCAGTACTCAGTACTCAGTACTCAGTACTCAGTACTCAGAAGTGATCGCATAGAGATTTGCCGTAAAGCAAGGGCTTGGGTGGCGATAGTGCCTTTCGGTAGTCAGTTCCGAGCCGCCCGTAACGAGTTGCTACGACGTCTGAAGTGTTTACTGGGTACTGAGTACTGCGTACTGCTTTACTTCGTTGTTGCGCTGACCACCCTCAGCTCCGGCACTCCCATGTTCCAGTCGGCGGAGACGTGTTCGAAGGTCAATCGGAAGGGGCGTTTCTGATTCGGTGTAAGAGGAGACGCGCTCAGCGGAACGAAGTCGTTCTGGCCTAGCGTCACGGCCTCGATCTGGAGCGGCACGACCGGCGTGTCGACCACTTGGCCCATCGAATTGCGGAAAACGCAGAGCACTTGCGCGTTGGTCAGGGTAACGCTTCCTGTGTTGGCGATGGTGCCTTCCAGGTACGTGATCTCCGCATTGATAAAGTTCTTTGCCGTGCTCAGGTGCAAGTCCGAGATCTGCAGGTTCGAGGCATAGGGAGCCTCACTCATCTGCGAAGTTGGCGTCGGAGCCGGCTTGGAGGTGAGGGCGAAGAAAACGATCAAGCCAACAACTACCGCAAGAACGACGGCTGCAATAATAAGCGGCCGCGAGTTGGACTCCGGCTCGCGTTGAGGGGTCGTCTGGTATAGGCTGCCCATAGTTGCCAATTCTACTACTTGGACTTTCGCGTTTACATTCTCATGTTCCGAAGTACGCTTTGCGCCCCACACTCTTGGAGCTAGGAGATTTGCGCCGTTTGCGGTAAGTTGTGGGAAAGTCTAGACGTTTTGTTAGCGCGCCATGAAAACGCACCATGTTATCCCGGTGGCCCTGCGGTTCTTACACCGCGCGGCAGTACTGTTTCTCCTCTTCGCTGTTTCGCTCCCTGCGTGGTCGGCGTCTGCGCAGCTTGATCGCGAAAAGGTCCTGAAGATCGACAGCAAGGTCACGATCCGCAAGGACGGCAGCCTGCTGGTACACGAGGTCATTGACGTCAATGTACTCGGTCTGCAGATTCAGAACAGTATCGTACGGGCGTTCGCTCCTGACAGCCAGCGGCCTGCTCCAAACATAACTGTTCAGGAAGTAAAGATGGACGAGAAGCCCGCGCCCTTCCATGTGGAAGACGTCGGCTCGGTCCGCCGGATCGTTATCGGTGACCCTGAACAACCGCTACTGACCGGACGTCACACATTCACTCTCGTTTACGAGACCAGTCCCTTAGTGCTGAGTGCAGACGGCCGGGACCACTTCAATTGGAACGTAACCGGTTGGAACTGGACGGTTCCGATCGATGACGTAATAGCCACGATTGAACTGCCCAAGGGTACTCCCTTTGGAGAGCTGGTTGTAGGCGGCAGCACCGGGGGCGACGGTTCGCGGAACAAGCGCTACAGCTTCGATTTCGATACCCCGGGGGCGGTCGCGTTTTCCGCCGAGGCGCTTGCGCCCAAAGAGGGGCTGAGCGTTTCGCTGGACTGGCCTGGAGGGTACATACGGCATAAAACATGGGGCGTTCCCGTCGCGCTGATGGAGAACCCCGGAACCTTCGTCGCGCTATTGGGCCTGGGCATACTACTGCTCTATTGGGGAGTGCTATGGTTCTTCTTCGGACGGGCACCGAAACTCGCGCGGCAGATTCCACGGACTGAGCCACCCGCGGGCGTGTCTGCTGTGGGAATGCGTTATCTGAAGCTGCGCTCGGCGGATGCGAAGAGCTTCACCGTGCTGTTGCTTGCGCTTGGGCGTTCGGGCGTGGCGACGATCGAAGAAAGCAACGAAGGGTACACGGTTCGGCGGACGTCAGCCGATTTTCATTCGCTTGCGCCAGAAGAGCGGGAGTTCGCGAAAGCGCTGTTCGGAACACATGATTCCGTCTCGCTGAAGAGCAGTTCGCCTGCGATCGGCAAGGCGCAACGAGCCCTGAGGAAGGCTCTTGCCAACAGCTACAGCAAGGCATTTGCTCCCGTTACAGCTTTTGCCTGGCCGGCGCTGATCGTCAGCAGCTTGGCCGTGATTACCAGCCTTTATCTTGAAGTCAGGTCAAACCTGGCCGAAGAGTTCCTGTCGGCATTCCTACTGACTTTAGTCTTCCTCGTGTGTGTCATTCTGCTGCGCCATATCTGGCCGTCTTCCCTGAAGGACTGGAAAGTCCGACCGGAGGAGCTGCATGTTCCCGGCGCTGCAGGGACAGGCGTCTCGGCGCAGAAGTGGACCGCGATCCTGCTGTTGGTGATGCTCGTTGGCGTATTTGTAATGCTGGCTACGAAAGTCTCGTTCCTCTGGACGTTCGTGATGGCGGTGCAAGCGGCGGTCAATCTCTGGTTCATGAAGATCATGCACGTCCCGACTGCGCGCGGCCATCGCTTGATGGACGATACAGAAGGATTCAAGTTCCATCTGCGCAAGCTGGCTGCCGAGAGCACGTTCAACGCGGAATTCGGAGACGAACGTCAGCGGGTGTTTGGCGAGTATCTCGACTATGCGATGGCCTTCGATCTTGAGAAGGAATGGGCACGGCGAACCGACGTCGGTGGTGACGAGCCACCATACTGCCCCACGTGGTATACCGGCGAAAACTTCCGGCTCTTCTATCTGCGCAGGTCGCCGAGCGCCGTTGGCGCCACGCCTGGGCTAGAGGGACTCGAGAATATCGCTGGGGGCCGATTTATTTCGCGCTAGTTCTCAGGGTTTCTGCGTATGGAACCGGGAGCCGGGATGCGCTTTACTAGTGATTAATCTCTGCAACCGATTCGCTCCGAATGGATTATCTTTCCTGCATACTGACCCTTGTCTCGACCGCGCTGGTAGGCAAAAAGCGCTGGGAGGGCTTTGCCGTTGCAACCCTCAACAGCGGACTCATCTGCATCCTGGCCCGGGACGCGAAACAGTGGGGACTGATCCCCGCCAACATCGTCTGCATGGCGCTTTACGCTCGCAACATCTCAAAGTGGCGCAAGGAAGCGAAAGAGACGAACGAGTAAGCCGGCGCTTAAGGCACCAGAGTTGATATGGACCTCAGGGGCTTAAGCCCCAATTCTCTGCGCCAGCGTTCGGCACGGCTGAAGCCGTGCCCTTCCCAAACCGTCATCGGGTACGCCGCCGGACTGCACCAAGTAGGCCCGTACGGCCTCGGCGCGCTGCTCCGGGTTTCGCGGCTGCGGGGGCAAGCCGTAGAGCCGACGTCCATGTCGACCGATTCGCCGGACTGGAGTCCGGCGCTACAAGTCCGCCTGCGATATATCGGCCTACGATATAGAGCGCCGTTATTCCCGGCATAAACGCAATTTGTGAAAAGACTTCCGATGCTCACAAGCGAAACGATTCATCCCGCTCGATGGCAGCACGAGGGCAGGACCTCGCTTCCCATTCGTTGTAGCAGGTTCGTCACCGCGAGTGCGAACGCGACGAAGGGCCCCACGTTTTATGGACTTTTTAATGTTTGGCCGAAACGTGGGGCATCCGAAAACAGGACGATGGAATTAGGGGAGCAAGTCATGAAGGCAAAGCAGCACATCTGGACGATGGTCATTATTCTTTTTCTCGGCGCGACGTACCTCGTCGCTCAGCAGAACACAGCCGAGCAAGGACAGCCGACGGGCCAGCAGTCGAACAGCTCTGCGCCGCAGGCGCCGTCAGACCAGGCGGTCCCGGCATCATCGTCACCTACAACCCCCACTTTTGTCGGACCGTTACAGCCACCGTCATCGGTCGCCTTTGAAGCCGGACCGTTAGGCAAGCTCAACCTCGACGGCGTTGCAAGTGCAATCGGCATGTGGCAGGGCAACTACTTTGCGGGAGACGAAGCCTCGCACCCCGCCGTCAACAACGGACAGGTCTACTTCCAGAAAGCGTCGGGCTGGTTCCAGTTCTACATACAAGCTGGTGCCTACAACGTTGTCTCGCTGGGTGCGCCGTTCATTCAGACCGATAGGCAGATCACCGACCTTTGGGGACCAGTGCCGGTGGCATACCTGAAGTTCTCGCCGACGAAGACCACGTCTATACAAATCGGCTCACTGCCGACGCTCATGGGGGCGGAATACACGTTTGACTTCCAGAATATGAACGTTCAGCGCGGACTGCTTTGGAACCAGGAGAACGCAATTAACCGCGGTATTCAGCTTAATCAGACGCTGGGCAAGTTCACGGCTTCGTTGAGTTGGAACGATGGGTTCTTCTCGAACCGCTACTCGTGGCTGAGCGGTTCGCTGACGTACACGAATGGTCCGCACAGCGTGTCGTTCCAGGGTATGGGCAATCTAGGCGAGACGAAATTTACCAGCCTGGCCACGCCGGTCCAGAACAACAGCACGATGTACGTGGTCTCTTACACCTACACGAAGGGCAAGTGGATCGCGAATCCCTACGTGCAGTTCACCAACGTGCCGACGAATCCGAGGATCGGGATCACTCGCGGTGCCTCGACCTACGGTGGAGCCATGTTGCTCAGCCGCACCATCGGCCACGGCTTCTCGCTTGCCGGACGCGGCGAATACATCACCGCCACCGGCAGCCCCACCGAGGGCGCGGTCAATCTGCTCTACGGTCCCGGAAGCGCGGCGTGGTCGGCCACGCTAACGCCGACGTATCAGCACAAGCACTTCTTCACCCGCGCCGACATCGCCTACGTACGCGCTCGCGACTTCACTCCGGGCTCAGCCTTCGGAAGTCTCGGCACTGAACGCACTCAGCCGCGCGGCGTCGTCGAAGCCGGGTTCATGTTCTAAAAGGACTTATGACAGATCGCAATTCGGCCGAACAATTCGCGAAAGCAATTTATCTGTACAAGAACGTCTTGGCCGCCCTCTACGGCGAGGCTCCAGAGCACTCGCGCCAGTGGGACTGGACCGAGGCACCAAAGGACGAGAAGGAACTCGTGATCGCCTCGGCCAAGCTGGCGCTGCACGAGCCGAAAGGCCAAGCCGTGGGCAGCAAGTCACGTTTTTCAAGGAGCCGGAGGGGCCGATTTTACGGAACTCTCTCCGACGTTTCCTCTGATTTCTGGCTTTGATTACCTCGTAGATCGGCTGCGACGACGGAGTAGAAGTATGTGTGTCCGGGTTGCACGTTGTCGTCGCGATACGAAGGTGCCTTCACGAGCGCGGTGCTGATCTTTACGGGCTGCTGTCCTTCTTCGCGGCGGTAGACGTCGTAACCGGCGAGGTCGGCGTCGGTATTTGGGGCCCAAGTCAGGTCGATGAAGGGCTTCTGTCCGGGACCGGAGTAAACGGCCTGCAATCCGCTGGGCTGAGCAGGCGGGAATACATCGTGTGCGAACACGATGATCTCAGGCGAATCGTCTCCTTCGACGGTTGCAATGTTCTTCCCGTGTTCGCTAACGACCGTCACTGGCGTGATGTGGTAGGAGTACGTCTTTTCCCAGTCGACTGTGCTGTCAACCGGTGTGCAGTCGACGTTGGAAACCGCAAACGGCGCGCCCGTCACCGAACGGTCAGCGCCGAATTCCTTGATCAGCACGGCGTTCCGCGCCCCCTCGACGCGGCGATAGATCCGGTAATGGTGCATCAATGGTGACGTGTTGTTTGTCCACACGGTGCAGGGGAATGTGAGATGAATTCCATCCGCAGCCAAATTGGCTTTTACATCCGAAGGAGGCGCGACCACGGGCGCGAGGGGCACTCTGACCTGGTTCGACATTCCAGCACTCCGGCCACGTGAGTTCAGCATTGCGACGGCATAGGTCGCGAATCCGGTCGGATGCTCTCGCTGCACCTGCTCCGGCAACGTGTCGTTGAAGGTCATGCGCTGAGAGCGCTGTCCCGGCTTCGCCAGCGGAACCTGAGCAGTGGGAATCTGGCCTACTTCCTGAACGCACGATGTCATAGAAGTCACGTCGATACCGCGGCAGATCTGAGCTGGTCCGATTCTTCTTGCGCGGATATTCTGCCCGTCGGTCGTTTGCGTCGGGGCGCTCCATTGGAGGGAGACGGTGTTCCCTTTGCGCGACGCAGTCACGTCACCTACCGGGCGTGGCAACTCAAGCGAAGGCGGCAGCGGAGCACCCGGAGCGCCGCATCCAGCCAACCAGATGGCAGCAGTAAGGGGAGCGAGCAGGTAGATGCGCTTATTCATGTCGTGGGTATTCAGAGTAGCAAAAACGAGTGATGATTTGGTGAATTGTGATTCACGAGTGGCGGGCTCACTCCAGTTAGTGCTCGCCACTCACCAACTCTTGAACGATCTCTGTTACAATCCGCCAAAATGAAAGCTATCGTTAACACGCGTAATGGTGGACCGGAAGTACTTGCGGTCCAGGACGTTCCCAAGCCCGAGCCACAGCAGGACGAAGTACTGGTGAAGGTAGCGGCTGTCGGGCTGAACTTCGCCGATATTCTCGCTACGGCTGGGCAGTATGCCGGAGGCCCGAAGACTCCGTTTGTGGGTGGCCGCGAATTCTGCGGCGTTCGCGAGGACACGGGCGAACGCGTGATGGGCTACGCCGAAAGTGGGGCCTTCGCCGAATACTTCGCGGCAAAGAAGACGCGCATCTGGCCGGCTCCGAAACGCTTCAGCGATGTCGAGTGCGCCGCGTTTCCCGTCAATTTCTTTACGGCATATCTTGCCTACTGGAAGGCTGGACTGGCCGGCAATGACGCCGATCCGGAGCGCCCGATCCACAAGCGCAAACCGCGGGTGTTGATCCACGCTGTTGCTGGCGGTGTCGGTACGGCGGCGGTTCAGATTGGAAAGCAGCTCGGGGTCGAGATGTACGGTACATCGTCTTCCGATGCAAAGTTGCAGGGCGCCTTCGAACTCGGCCTGGACCACGGCCTGAACTACACGCGTCAGGATTGGGAAGCATTGATCCGCGATCATACGAAGGGCGAAGGCGTGGATGGCGTCTTTGAAGTCGTCGGTGGCGAAACTACGGCCAAGAGCCTGAAGTGCCTGGCGTTTCTCGGACGATGCATTCTGATTGGTGCGGCAAGCGGGCAGAAGCCGGAGGTCAACGGCGCTGTGCTCTATGGCCGGATGACCAGCGTGCATGGACTATGGCTCAGCCGGCTCATTAGTTATCCCGAGATCATGCAGAAAGCCGCGTCGACGCTGATGCCGTGGGTCGAAGAGGGCAAGCTGAAACCCGTCGTCGGACACCGGATGAAGCTGGAAGATATGTCCGAAGCGTACCGATTGATGCTTGAGAAAAAGAACTTCGGGAAGATTGTGCTGGCTGTATAAACGATACAGCGACGACGGAAGGAGTCAATGTTTGTGCACATAGTGAAGATCGCCATCCTGCTGCTGGTGACCGTGGCGGCCATGTTGCTGATGAGCTGGGGATTGGCGTGGATACTCAGGAGAATGCACGTCCCTACGCGGTTAGCCGCGATCCTGGCCAACGTGCTGTGCTTCGTCTCTTTTATTGTGTGGCAGCACGTTGATTTGAAACCGTATGGCGGTCTTGAGTTCAGCATCGTCGCATTCGGCGCGATTGTCTGGGGAGGATGCCTGGCGCTGGATTTATGGAGGATCAGGCGGAAGTCGGTTTCTGTCTCTGCATAGCGGAGATCCCCAGCACAACTCAGCGAATCGAGCTACACAGTGCGGTCCGGCTGAAGTTCTTCCGGCGCGGAGCTTTCGACCGAAGCTAGTGCTGGGATGGGTAGTCGTCCTGTCCAGTTGGCCCAACCCCAGAAGAGGGCGGTGGTTGAGCTGAGGAGGCCTGCGACCGTACCGATCGTGCGCGGGCCGTAATGGGTTGACGCGATTCCAGCGACCATCATCGAGATCATCATCATGGTCCATGTGAAAGTCTCCATGGTGGAGAACACGCGTCCGCGATAGCGGTTGGGCACGGTGGAGAGCAAGTACGAGTAGTTCAGAATCGAGTTGACGGCCATGCCTCCGCGGGAAAGAAAGATGAAGAGCAGGGCCATGTCAAAGCGCCCGGCGCGAGCGAAGAGAACGTAGGTCGAGCCGTGGACGACGTAGTCGATGAAGACGGTGAGTTTGTAACGCTCAAATGACAGGCGCTTGCTGAGCCAGTTAGCGAAGATGCCGCCGAAGAGCAAGCCTAGTCCGGCACAACCCCAGATAGCACCGATGCCCGCGGCTCCACGATTGAATACCTGTTCTCCGAAAAGCGTGAAGAGGATCTGTGCGGCGCCGCCTCCAGTCGCCCACCCGACAGAGAGCATGGCAATGGCAAACACCAGCGGAACGGAGTACATGTAGCGCAGGCCGTCGCGATACTCATTCCAGGGCCGGATCTGTTCGTCGGCGGGAGAGCGCACTTTGCGCACGGCGCGGAAGCCGGTGGCGTCCGGTGCGCGAAGATTCCAGATGCACCAAGCGGAAAAGACGAACGAGAGTGCATTCAGGATGAAGGCCCAATGGTAGCCGATGGCAATGACTGTCGCGCCGAGGAATGCTCCGATCGTCAATGTCATCCACTGCGTGGTTTGCGTCAGCGAGTTGGCTGCGTGGATCTCCTCGGCTGTGGCGATCGTGGGCAGGATGGCCGCGCGTCCGGCGCTGAAGAACGGCGACGCCACCATGAGCAGTCCGCTGAAGAGATATAACATCCACACGCGGTGCGAGCTGACGGCGAGAATGAACCCCAAGGCGATCACGACCCGCGCCAGATCGCTGGCGATCATTATTCGCTTGCGGTCGAAGCGGTCGAGCAGAACCCCAGCAAGCGGTCCGATGGTAATGGCGGGAACGGCGCGTGCAAGCATAATACCGGCCACCACCCGGCCCGAATGGGTCAACTCCATGGCGAGCGCGAAGACAGCTATGTTGTTGAAGTGATCGCCGATTTCACTGACTATCTGGCCCAACCAGGTGTAGCGGTAATTCCGATTACGGCTGAGCAGTTGAAGAAACTCACGCATCAGCCCCACGACTCCACATCTCGAAAATCATCTCTCTTTCAGACTACCAGACCAGAGATGAGGATTCGGTGATGAAACAAACACGTCAGTGGCTGTCCGGATGGCGCCGCCGGAGCAACGAGGAGCGAAGAACGAACCAATTAGTCCATTGCCTTGCAGGGCCCTTGCGCTATGTTTGTGACAAGGAGATGTGTGATGGCATGTTCCGCTGATGTGCTTAAAAGAGTTCCTTTGTTCTCGCGTCTTGACGATGACGAAACCGCAGTTCTGGCCGGGCAGGTTGAACTGAGAACGTTTCAGCCGCGCCAGCGCATTTACAAGATGGGCGATCCGGCGGACTGCGCGTATGTGGTGGTGTCAGGTGGCGTGCGTGTGAGCACGATTGACGAGGACCAGCAGGAAGTCGTGGTTCAGGAGCCGCAGGAGGGAGAGTTCTTCGGCTTTGCTTCGATGCTCGAACAGACGGTGCACCAGACGGAGGCGATTGCGACAACCGAGACCCTTTGCATCGAGGTGGATCAGGAAGACATCTTCGTCCTGTTGCAGCGAAAGCCACATGCGGGAATGGACATGCTGGCAGTTCTCGGACGCCAGTTCCATTCGGCGCAACAACTGGTCCGTGTCCGCGCCAACCGGCACCCGAACGAGATCATCGAGGAACAGGCGACTTTGGGCGAGCGCATTGCCGATTCCGTCGCGACGTTTGGCGGTTCCTGGACATTCATTGGGATGTTCGCCACTTTTCTGGCCTTGTGGACCACGGCGAATTTCGTGCTCCGCGGGAAGGCGTGGGACCCGTATCCATTCATCCTGCTGAACCTGTTTCTGTCGATGCTCGCGGCTGTGCAGGCGCCGGTGATCATGATGAGCCAGAATCGTCAGGACAAAAAAGACCGTCTGCGTGGCGAGCTGGACTACGACGTTAATCGGCGAGCGCACTCGGAAATCCAGGGTCTTGCCCACAAGCTCAACCTGCTTTCGGACCGGTTTGGCGACGTTGAAGAACTGCTCCGCTCAAAGAAGTAGCTCCAGGGCACAGTCGCGGGTAGCGGCTTGGTGGCCTATCTGCTGCTAAAATAGCTGGTTACGTCCCTCGCGCAACGTCATTGGTACTGGCCTGCGCTTCGCGGGGGCCCGGCGTGCTTTCCGCGTTGGGGCGGTCGGTGAAGGGGATCTATGTTTGAAGTCAGTGTAGAAGATACTTTTGCCTCGGGGCACTACCTGCGGGGATACCGCGGCAAGTGCGAGAAGCCGCACGGGCATAATTACAAGGTGCGCATTACGCTTCAGGGCGAGAAGCTCGACAACATCGGTCTGCTGCTGGACTTCCGCGAGTTGAAGGCCGCGATGAACGACGTGATCGACCGCCTCGATCACCAGATGATCAACGAGATCGAGCCGTTCACGACGGTGAATCCGTCGGCCGAAAACATGGCGAAGTACTTCTACGACGAGTTGAATGCCAGCCTGAGCAAGACGACGGACCGACGCGTCCGCGTAAAGCTGGTTAAGCTGTGGGAGACCGACACAACCACGGCAACGTATTACGAGTGAATCGAGCCATCGGGTGATCGGGCCATCGCGTCATCGAAAACACCTTTTTCAGCGCGAAGGACAGACGCTCTTTCAATCGCCCGATGACTCAATGGCCAGATGGCCCGATTTTTGATGCTGATCACGGAAATCTACCGGTCAATACAAGGTGAGTCGTCGTACACGGGGCTGCCGTGTGTCTTCGTGCGGCTGACGGGATGCAACCTGCGTTGCGCGTGGTGCGACAGCGAGTATACGTTCACGGGCGGCACGCGGATGTCGGTGGAAGAAGTAGTGGAGCGGGTGAGGGAGATTGCGCCGATAGGACGTGGGCGAGACGCCCACGCGACAGCCGCCGAGACGGCGGCGCTACGGTCGCTCGTTGAGATTACTGGTGGCGAGCCGATGTTGCAGGAGCGCGAGGTCGTTCCGCTGATGCAGCGGTTGATTGCGGACACCTACACGGTGCTAATAGAGACCAGCGGCGAGAGACCGTTGCAGAACGTTCCGCCGGAAGTGGTGAAGATCGTCGACGTGAAGTGTCCGGAGTCGGGTGAAGGCGGGAAGTTCCGCATGGAGAACCTCGACGCGCTCCAGTCGCATGATGAAATTAAGTTCGTGATTGCCGGCCGCGAAGATTACGAGTTTGCGCGAGAGTTCACGCAGAAGCATGGATTGAGCGGGCGCGTGGCGAACGTGATCTTTTCACCGGCGTTTCGCAAAGACGCGAGCGGACAGCGCGACTCTTCGCATTGCCTGGTTGATCCGCGCGAGCTAACGGAGTGGATTCTGGCAGACGGCCTGAACGTGAGGCTGGGCTTGCAGGTGCACAAGTTCGTTTGGGACCCGGCGTTGAAGTCGGTCTAGTAAGTTTTGAGTCTTGAGTTTCGAATTCTGGATTATCACCCTGCGCCAGCAATTTCCCTTCACAATTCGGAATTCGGAACTCATAATTCAAAATTCAACTGGGCTGGCTCAAAAGCAGCAGCTTTGGTGTCTAAATTAGTAGGAATCAGAGTTTCAGGATGGGTGTAGATGTAGTTGGCCGAAAGCGTGCGGTGGTCCTGCTGAGTGGCGGGATGGATTCGTGTGTCTGCGCCGCGCTGGCGGCAAGGGACTACGATGCTGCGGCGCTGCATATCGACTACGGCCAACGGACTGAAGAACGCGAAAGACGCGCGTTTTCAGGTATTTGCGACCGCCTTGGCATCAGACAAAGGCTTATTCTGCGAAATCCCGTTTTCCAGGCTATCGGCGGATCGGCGCTCACCGATAATTCGATTGACGTCCCACAAGCAGGCAGCGACATCGGTGAGCAGATTCCGGTCACGTATGTTCCCTTTCGCAATGCCAATCTGCTTGCGGCGGCGGTCAGTTGGGCGGAGGTACTGGGTGCGGAAAAGATTCTGATTGGTGCCGTTGAACAGGATAGTTCGGGATATCCGGACTGTCGGCCTGAGTTTTATAGGGCGTTCAACGAGGCAATTCGTACGGGTACCAAGGAAGGAAGAATCGAGGTTGTAGCACCCCTGATATCCATGAGAAAGGCCGAAATCGTGCGACTTGGCCTTGAATTGGGTGCTCCATTCGATTTAACGTGGAGTTGCTATAGCCGAGAAGATGCTGCCTGTGGTGTCTGCGAAAGCTGTGTTTTGCGCTTGCGGGCATTTGAGGCGGCCGGTGCGCGCGACCCTTTACCGTATTCGGGGTTAAAGAGGTAAGCTGTGAACCCGGCGCCACTAAAGTTTAGTTCGAGACTTCAAGTTTAGTAGATGAGCGGAGTGCGGAAATGAAAAACAAAATCGTATTGATCATGCTCCTTGCGCTGACAGCGGCGTTGCTGGTTCCGGCGTCTTTCGCGCAAATGACTGCCACCGTTCGCGGTAATGTGAAAGGTGAAGACGGAAAGCCGATGGTGGGTGTAAAGGTTCAGTACTACAGCCCCGAGACGGGCCGCAAGTACGTGCTTCCCACGGACAAATCGGGCAACTACTATTCCATCGGCGTTGCTTCGGGCAATTACCACGTGTCTTTGCTTGATGCCGACGGCAAGCCCCTCTACGACAAGTTCTATCTCGGTACGAATGTTTCGATGGGGAGCGAGGCTGTTCTTGACATCAACATGCAGGCCGAGCGTGCAAAACATAGCGCTGGGCAGTCGGAAGAGGAGAAGAAGAAGCTGGCAGCTGCCGAAGCCGAGAGCAAGAAGATCGGCGGTTTGAACGACAGGCTCAAGCTTTCGAAACAGCAGCAGGATCAGGGCCAGTTTGAGGAAGCCGTCAAAACGCTGGAAGAAGCCGTAGCCCTGGACGCAACCCGCGATCTTATATGGTTCAAGTTGGGCGACGCGTACTTGATGGCGGGCAAGAAGAATGCGGACAGGACTGCTGCCAAGGAAGAGTTCAATAAGGCAGTCGAGGCCTACAAGAAGTCAATCGCGATCAAGCCGACGGTCGGCGCCTACTACAACAACATGGGCGAAGCCTACGCAAGGCTTGGACAAACGAACGATGCGGTGAAAGCCTACAGTGATGCGGCCGCGAACGAGCCAGCGTCGGCAGGACAGTACTACTTTAATTTGGGAGCTGTGCTGACCAATAGCGGCAAAACCGATGAAGCCAATGCGGCATTCGAAAAGGCCATCGCTGCGGATCCGAACAGGGCAGAAGCGTACTATCAGCGCTCTATCAACCTGATGGCGAAGGCTACGGTCGACAGCAAGACGGGCGAAACGCACTTTCCGCCTGAAGTCGCTGCCGGATTGCAGAAGTACCTCGAGATGGCTCCAACGGGGCCGAACGCCGCCAGCGCGAAGGATCTGCTCGCCAGCATGGGCCAGAAGGTCACCACTAGCTTTGGACCGCAGAAGGGTGCCAAGAAGAAGTAAGCAATATCAGAGGAATCAACTGAGGGCGGCCGAACAGGTCGCCCTTGTTGTTTTTGCGAGAGAATCACGCGCGTCGCAAAGATGATAGGCTTTCAGAGTTATGGACGCGGCTGGCACAAGCCATATGGTGCTTCCTCTCGAAGAAGCGCGGCGCATCGTTGAAGAGCAGGCATCATCTCTCGTTGCGGCGAGGTCCGAAACTGTCCCGCTGCTTGATTCGCCAGGGCGGGTGCTTGCTGAAGAGATCTGCGCCGACCGCGATTTTCCACCGTTCCCACGCTCAACGCGCGACGGATACGCGGTACGCGCCGCAGATGTGCACGGCGTTCCAGTTGAATTGAAGGTAGTTGACGAGGTTCGTGCCGGGGATTTTCGCAACGTAACCGTCGCAGCCGGTGAAGCAGTGGAGATCATGACAGGCGCGCCGGTGCCCGTCGGGGCAGATGCCGTCGTCATGGTGGAGTACACAGCGCGAGAAGGCGACCGTGTTGCGATCCAGCGCGCGGTCGCGCCGGGAGAGAACGTCGTCGCTCAGGGTGCTGAGGCACGGGCGGGCGATGTCCTGCTTGCTCGCGGATACCGAATGAATCACGCTGGTGTGGCGATTGCGGCAGCCGTAGGAAAAGCTGGCGTTCAGGTATACGCCAGGCCAAAGGTGGCCATCGTCGCAACCGGGGACGAACTAGTCGCGATCACAGAGTCACCAGCGGCAGGGCAGATTCGGAACTCAAACACCTATTCTTTGGCCGTGCAGGTGCAAAATGCAGGCGGCGATCCCGTTTTGCTTCCGCCTGCAAGAGACGATGTCGTGCGGCTTCGGGAATCGCTTATTCAGGCGTTTGAAGCTGACCTGGTGTTGATCAGCGGCGGCGTTTCCATGGGAAAGTACGATCTGGTCGAGCAGGTTCTCGCGGATTTCGGCGCCCGATTCTTCTTTACCGGTGCATTGATCCAGCCGGGCAAGCCAGTCGTCTTCGGCCACGCGCGGAACAGGTACTTTCTCGGATTGCCTGGGAACCCTGTTTCGACCATGGTTACGTTCGAGTTGTTCGCGCGCCCGCTGCTGGATGGGTTGAGCGGGACGTCCGCGGGAACGTTGCGCTATGTGCGCGCGCGCTTAAAGGCCGATATACAGGTCAAGACGGGACTCACGCGTTTTCTGCCCGCGCTGCTGACGGGCGAGTACCACGATCCAATGGTCGAATTGTTGTCATGGAAAGGCTCGGGCGATATCGCGACGGCGGCCCGCGCCAATTGCTACGTCGTCGTTCCTCGAAACCGCGATCACATCTTTGCCGACGAATGGGTGGACGTCATGATGTGAGCTACTCGTCTCTTACGGACGAATCACTCTCGTTACTCAGAGAGAGTATTGCTTTCCGTCTTTCTGCTCAGGCACACTCCTAAGACTCAGGGTTTCCGTCAATTTTTGATCTGCCAAAATGGCTCGCAACGGCGGATGGAGGGATTGTCTATGAGTGGCCGAACGTGGTTACTGCTGGTCGTGATTTTCGTCGCTGTGATGGCGGGCTTCTGGTACGCAACGGCGCCCGACAGTGGCGAAGTTGAGTTTGGAAAGGCTAAGGAGGCAGTGCAGTCGGTGAAAGGCTGGAAAATGACCGAGCTTCCCCAGAGTGGTGACATTTTCCGCAAAGGCGGAACCTGGGCAGTCGATTGCGCCACGGCACAGCCACCAGCGCCTCCGGACTGGAGCTCAGGGGAATTCCTCTCAAGCGACTACAGCCCCGAACCTGACTTCGCGGCAACGTGCTCGGCGATCGCCAAGGGTGGCACCGGGTATCCCTTCCCCGACTTTGGCGTGCTGCAATCTCAGGCTGTTATTCGCAGCAAGGGAACCAAGAAGGTTAACGGCGTGAAATGCCGGCAGTGGCTGGTGGAGATCGTCAAAATCGGACGCCGGCAGAACCTGATGATCTGCCTGGGGACCAAGGACCACCTGCCCTACGAGACGACAGGTGACTATGAACCGCATTTGACGTTCGGCGACTACGTGCTGGCTCAGAAGTAAGCTCGTTGGGAACCGCTTATCTTCGGGCGAGTGCTCTTTTTCTGGAGGATAATCCTATCTGGAACGATGACTAAGAAACTGTCTCACTACGACTCCTCCGGGCGGGCACGGATGGTGGACGTCTCGGCGAAGCGCGCAAGCAAGCGTGAAGCTGAGGCAAGCGCCTTCGTGCAGATGTCCGCCGACGTCATCAGAGCGCTTCCCAACAACCCAAAGGGCGATCCACTGGAAGTAGCCCGAATTGCTGGAATCCAGGCGGCAAAACGCACTTCGGAGTTAATACCGATGTGCCATCCGGTGCCTCTCACTCACGTTGATGTGCAACTGGCGCTGTGTGAGAATGGGGTTTCAGTGCGCTCGAAGGCTTCCACCACCGCCGTGACTGGCGTCGAAATGGAAGCACTGGTGGCCGCCAGCATTGCTGCCCTGACCGTCTACGACATGTGCAAGGCCCTTGATAAAGGCATTGTCATTCGCGAGGTAGTGCTCGAGCGCAAGTCGGGCGGCAAGAGCGGAAACTACAAACGGATTTAACGCGTTGAGTTGCTGATTTGATGATCGCTTCTTCGGATTTGCGTGCAGCTGGGCTGGGTATTTAGATCAACATATCAGCCGATCACTAAATCATCAGATTCTTTCATGCTTAAGGTACTTCTGGTCGAAGACAATCCGATGGTGATGGACCTGCTGCGTGAAGCGCTTACGCCACTGGCGACGATCCTACCATGCAGCGACGGAGCCGATGCGCTGCTGCATGTCGTGGACAGTCCTCCGGACCTGATCATCACTGACTACCATATGCCCGGCATGGACGGCCGCCAGCTGATTGAAAAGCTGCGCACCCGCAAAGCCAGCGCGCATATCCCTGTCATTCTGATGGCGAACAAATTCGATATCGTCGAGCGACTGAAGTCGATGGAGCCTGATGTCGCCGACTTCATTGCCAAGCCATTCTTCATCAACGACGCCGTGCTTCGAGTGAAGCGGGTGCTCGACCGTGTGAAGCTGGAGAAGATGAGCCGCGAAGCCACTGGCGGCAACAAGGTGCGGGGCAGTCTGGGGCAGATGAACGTGATCGACTTGTTACAGTCACTCGAAATGGGCCGAAAGACTTGTTCGCTGACCCTGACCAACGGCGAGGAGACTGCTGTCATGTTCTTCTCAGACGGCCAGATCAATGACGCTCATTGCGGCACAGTGAGAGGAGATCAGGCCGTCTACACCGCACTACGGTGGGGTGATGCCGGGCATTTTGAAATCGATTTCACGGGCCGCAGCTCGGAAGAAACCATTACGCGCAGTACGCAAGGACTGCTCATGGAAGGACTGCGCCTGCTGGATGAATCGAACCGCGACGCGGACGAGAGCCGTTAGCCCTCGTTCACGACTTCTTCAGCCGCTACCGGCACGCGCGAGCTGCGCAATTTCTTGATCAGGAACCAGGCTGCGACCAGGGCAACTCCCGCAGCTATCACCGCCCAGCGGTGATGCTTGAAGGCGTTCACAATTTCCGGGCCAACGTACAGGATGATCAGCGCGGCTCCGGCGAAGCGGACGATGCGCCCGATGAAGATCGCCAAGATGAAATGCCGAACTTTCATCTCGAACACCGCCGCAGACAATACAAAAACCTTAAACGGGAACGGCGGGGGCAACATTGCCGGCAGCATCAGCGCGAGATAGCGATGGTTCTCGAAGGAGAGGCGTGTCTTTTCAAACTTCTCCGGCGACATGCGTTTGCGGAGAAGGACCTCGCCGCCTTCGTAACCGATCGCATAGAGCACGAGGCATCCGAGAGTAGAGCCAACGGCAGCAACGAGCGCATACCAAGGAGCCAGCATCGGCTTGTTGTGAACGTAGGTCGCGAACGCTACGTCGAGCGCGCCGGGCAAAGGTACTCCGAGACCGTCAAGGGCGGCAATGGCAAAGACTCCCCAGGCGCCCAGCGGTATCAGCAGCGCAGACAGTTTTAGTCCGAACTTGGAAACAGCAAGTTTGATTGATTTCAAGGTAGTACAGACATTCTAAATGAAGCAGGAATGTATTACAGCGCTTTGCGCGTATTGTCGTGCGACGTCTTGCCCTGGAGCAAATCCAGGGCGTGAGGCAGCAGATCGATTACGGTTTCGAGCGATTCGACTGCCGCGGTGGGGCTGCCGGGAACGTTGATGATCAGCGACGTTCCACGAGTTGCGCAGATGCCGCGACTCAATGCAGTGAAAGGAGTCTTCCGCGCGCCTTCGTGACGGATGCGCTCGGCGAGACCAGGAACGAGGCGGTCGGCGATGCTCTCCGTCGCTTCCGGAGTGACGTCGCGCACGGCCATACCCGTCCCGCCGGTGCTGACGACGAGTTGGGCCTTGGCGCACGCCTCAAGCAGCGTATTCTCAATATGAATGCGTTCGTCGGCAACGGTCTCGGTCCATACCACCCGGAATCCTCTGGCCTCCAGAAATGTGCGCACGGCTGGACCGGATTCATCCTTCCGCGTCTTGTGAAAAGCCGAGTCGCTGACCGTTATCACCGCTGCCGTCATTCACATAGCATACCCGAGCGGCTGGATTCGTGGGCGCGCCGGTTTGGGTCACCGATTCGTAGTCGTTCTAAAATGGAGCTTTGAGACAAACCCATGACCGGCGTAAGGATCGACAAATGGCTCTGGGCGGCGAGGTTCTTCAAGACTCGCGCGCTGGCGGCACGAGCGTGTGATCTTGGCAGGATTCTGTCAAACAATCAGCCAGCGAAACCTGCCCGCGAAGTTCACGTGGGCGACATGTTGCGAGTCACGAACGAGGGCGGTGACTTCGAAGTTGAGGTTCTGCAACTCAGCGAAATCCGCGGTCCTGCCTCCGTTGCACAGACTCTCTACAGGGAAACCGAGACCAGCCGCGAAGCGCGCCTCAAAGCCGCCGAAGAACGCAAGGCGATGATGCGATTTGCTCCGGCACCGCAGGGTCGCCCGACCAAGCGCGATCGCCGCAGAATCATCCAGTTCCGCAGCAGGAGTGATTCGTCTTTGGAGGACTAGTCGGTCCTTCCGTTATAGGATGGCCGCGGGCCGAAGCCTTCTTCGAGCATTCGTAGATTTTGATTCAGCAACACCCATCCGCCCAGGGTGGTTCCCTTTCGACCGGGATAGGTGTAGCGCAGATCGTAGATGCGAACGAGGTACGCTGGCTGTGGCAGCTGAACTTCCTCGACCTCGGTCATGGGATATTGCGCCCAGTCGAGGTAGACGCGGCCAAAATAGGACTTCTTTGCGGCGAGAGTGATCGGCGTTTCTTCAGGCTTGCGCAGGACGCGGACCATGCCGTCGGGATCAACTTGCGGAGTGAGCGAATCGACATCCATCAAGTGATAGGAATCGGAAGTTTCGACGACGCCGTACCATCGAAATGGGTTCAGCATGTACGGGAACGCCGAAGTCTTGATGGCGTCCTGATCGCGATATGTCAGCGCGTCCATGGCGGCGACGGCGCGGCGATGCTCGTAATCGCGCACGCCCCAGAAGACCACGACCAGAACTAGCGCGATAGTCGCGCCCAGGCGTCCTCGGGGACGCTTGGAACGTGCGCCGACCTCGCGATCGACGAGGCCGAAGAGCGACGGCAATATCAACCCGCCGAGCAGAATCAGCCACAACACTGGCTCGATGATGTAAACGATGTCCCACGAGTACCAGCGGTAAGAAAACGGCTCGAACGGGCGCACGCCGTAGCTGTTCGTGAAGTCGAGCAGAATGTGACTCAGGGCCGCCAAGCAACCCAGCAGCCACAACACTCCCCATCGCGGCGTGACGGCATTTGGCTTTGGTCTGTACTTTCGCCAGAGACGATGGCCGACGTAGAGCACTCCGACGACGAAGACCGAAACTAGCGGCGCGCCGACAAGCGTATGCGAGATGCCCCGGTGGTGCTCGAAACCAAAAACGCGCCCGCCGAATTCGGTGAAGATGTCGAGGTCAGGAGCTTCGGCGGCGAGCACGAGCGTGGCGGTCGCCAGCGCCGATTTGCGGTTCAGACCCGTCCGCGCCAAACAGCCGCCGGTCAGAAGGTGAGTGATAGGTTCCATCAAGCAGTCCTATGTAGTCTTGCAGCCTCGTCCCGCGTTCGGCATTTGATGCAGAGGCCCCCTACCCCTCACAGTTACGTAAAATCTGTGAAACAAAGGAGTTCGCGTTCGTCACTGACTGTGGTCGCCCCGTAAGTTACTGAAAAGCAGCGAGTTAGTCCGCGTCACTGACGGATTGCGTTTTCTGACTCGACATCTACATACATTCTAGCCGGATCCGCGGCAAAACCCGCCAGAGAATGAAGGGGGATAAGTTCCGAAGATTCAGAAGGTTGGGTCAAGTTCGACGATGCCGGGGACTTGACGGCGAATTGTTCCGACCTTGGGAGACCCACATCTGCCAGAAGCGGGCAGATGTGGGGCACCAATGTTGTGGCGCACCAATGATGTGGGACACCAATCGAGGGCAGGTTGTTTACACCCGACGCGAATCGCTTGCGCGTCGGGCGTGAGAATCTACAATCCCGCCAGCTGCTTCTGCACGCGCGGGATCCAAACTTCCTGCGCGGTGGGTTCCATTGTCTTCGCAACGGCTAGCGCCTTCTCGAAGGTGGCGCGCGCTTCGGCATTCTGATGCTGGGTCTTCTGAATCTCTCCCAGCGCCATTAGGGCTTGGGGGGCGTCAGGGGCCAGAGTAACGGCGAGCTGCGCTTCGGCGAGTGCCTGTTCGGGCTGGTTCTGGCGCATCAACTCCTGGGCGCGCTCGGAGTGATCAATGGCTGCGGCATGAGGCACCTCGAAGGTGCCGTCAAAGACAAAGACGCCGTTCTCGATCACCGTTGTGGGAGTCATCTTCATGAACTCGCGATAGGGATTGAGCGCGCTCGATCCCCACTCGTAGCCGGTCATTGAGAGGTGGCTCATGAAGACCGTGCCGGAAATCACGGGAGGCGTATCGCTCTTGCCGCCAAACCATATAAGGTCTGGCGTGGGTAGCGGCTTGCACGGGATGCCGTAAGCGCGGAACGGAATCGCGGGCTCAACCGTGTAGGCGAACCAGCAGTTTGTGATGCCGCGCTGATCGACGTAGCGCTTGACGCCCTTAAGTTGCTGTCCCCAGTCGGTGGTGGAGTCGGTCAGATATTTGTGGATCGACGACGGTCCGCCCCAGAGTTCGTTGGCGTAGGCGATGTAGGAGGTCGGAAACGCGCGCAGGGACGAGACAACGTGGAACAACACGAGCAAGGCGATCACGTATCCCCAGCGGCGGTTCTTTTGCATGAGGCTCCTGGCCGCGCCGGCCGCGAGGAGAAGCACGAAGACAAAGACCAGCAGAATATGTCGTATGCCGATATTCAGCTTGGAGGTGATGGAGAAATACAGATAAATTCCGGGCGGGATCGTCAGGAAGAGTATCTCGCGCCAGCCACGCAGCTTTCCGGTGGATATAGCGAAGATGGTCAGCAGCATGAGAACGAGCGTCGTCAGGGTGGCCTTGATGATCAACGCGACCGGGAAGTAGAACCAGACACCGTGAGCGTAGATCTTGCCGAACATGTAGCTGGGCCAGACGTTAGCGACGGAGCGGACGTCGGCTAGTCCGTAGACCCATGACTCGGGCAGCAGGTGCAGGTGCGCGATCTGCTTGATGACCTTGGCCTCGGCGGGTTTCAGATTGTCCAGCGTGTCTTCGAGCCGGGGATTGATTTGCCGTCCGTCTGGGCGCGCGGCGTAGCGGAAGCCGTAGATGGTCCACATCATGGCGACGGAGATTGCGCCAGCGGCGAGGATCGCACCGGAGATCCGAAGAGTCTGCTTGAGGCGGCTCTGACTCTCGGCGGTGCGGCGGCGCAGCAATTCGGTGATGGCGAGGGCAATCAGCATCGGTGCCAGCAGCACGGCGGAGTGTTTCGAGATGCAGAAGAATCCGGCGGCAATGCCCAGGAGGATCACTCGCCGACACGACGGCGCTTTCACGTAGCGATAGAACGCGTAGATCGTTGCGAGCAGGAAGCACGCAGCGCCGATGTCGGTAGCGACGATGGCTCCGTGCGCCAGAAGATTGGGCTCGAAGACGACGAGCGTGAGCGCAAGGAATCCCGCTACGGTCCCGAACATTTCACGCGCGGTGAGAAAAACGAACAGCCCAAGCAAGAGCGCAAAGATGGAAGCTGCCATGCGCGCGCGGAAGATCATGCGATCGAAATCGTTCTTGAAGAGGAAGTCGGCGCCACCGAGATATGCTTCGTTCTTGAAGTAGCGGTTCTGGAGTTGAGGCTCCTGCGGATGCATGAAGAGCAGCGGCAGCGCGGCGACCATTTTCACGAGCGGCGGATGCTCGGGATTCAGGCCGAAGTCGCGATGCTTCAGCGACATGTATCCGGCATAGATGTGGTCGCCTTCGTCCCAACTCAGCGACTCCTGGCTGACGGAGTACCAGAGCTGCCCGGCGAATATCATTAGCAGCAACGCGACTCCGGCGACGGTAACCCATCGGCGCTCAAGAAACGACTCCAGCTTCCCTTTCGAAACTGCCGCGATAGTTGGTTCGGCGCAAAGCTGCGTGCTCATGGTATCTCCAGAATCTGTGTTGAACTGATAGTGCTCAGTTAACGCGGTTTGGGGCCGTTTGGCAAGACGGAGTTACGAGACAAAAAAATCCCCACCCTTGCTACGCAAGGATGGGGCACCCACTGGATTCTTTTCAGACCCACTCAAGCAACGGCGGCTTGAGTGGGCCACCGTAGATTTCTCGAGCGATCAATGGACGGGGCACAGCCCCGTCCCTACACGGTCAAATGATTTACTTAAGGCCGCGGGTTTCGAGTAGCGGATCGATTTCCGGCGGGCCACCGTAGAACTGCTCGAACATGGTTTCGGTATCGGCGGTGCGACCGCGCGAGAGAATCTTGGCGCGGAGGAAGTCGCCGTTGGCGCGTTGCAGACCGCCATGCTTGTGCATCCAGTACTCGGCGTCGCGAGCCAGCACTTCAGCCCAGATGTAGGAGTAGTAGCCGGCCGCGTAGCCGCCCGTGAACGAGTGGAGGAAGAACGGACTGAAATAGCGCGGCGGTATCGGCCCGTAGTCGATGCCGTACTTCTTCAGCGCGGCGTCCTGGAACGCCATGACTTTGTCGGCCGCAGGGGCATCGGTCGGTGCGATCTGGTGGAAGTACTGGTCGATCAGCGCGGAGGCGATGTACTCGGTCGTCGCATAGCCCTGGCCGAATTTATCGGCCGCAAGGACTTTGTCGAGCATGGCCGGATCGAGCGGTGCACCCGTCTTGTGGTGTTTCGCGTAGTTCGCGAGCACCTTGGGTTCGCGTGCCCACATCTCGTTGAACTGAGACGGGAACTCAACGAAGTCGCGAGGAACGGAAGTCCCGGCGAGCGACGGATAGTTCACGTTGGACAGAAGCGCGTGAAGGGCGTGTCCGAACTCGTGGTACATCGTCGTGACCTCGTCGAAGGTCAGCAGAGCCGCCTGTCCTGGCGCTGGCTTCGACACGTTCAGGTTGTTGACGATGACCGGCTTGGTTCCGAGCAGATGAGATTGCTCGACGAAGCCGCTGGACCAGGCGCCGCCGCGCTTGTTGTCGCGCGAGTAGTAGTCGGTGAGGAACAACCCGATCACGGAGCCGTTTGCGTCGGACACTTCAAAGACGCGCACGTCCGGTTGATAAACCGGCAGGTCGTGGCGTTCTTTGAAACTGAGTCCGTATAGTTCGTGAGCGGCATAGAAAACGCCGTCTTGCAGGACGCGGTTCATCTCGAAGTATGGTTTCACTTCAGACTGGTCGAAGCCGAAGCGCGTTTTGCGGACTTGCCCGGCGTAGAAGGCCCAGTCCCAAGGCTCGAGTTGGAACGATTTGCCATTGGCGGATGCGGCCTGCTGCTCGATCAACTTTTGATTGTCAGCAGCTTCCTTCTTTGCATTGGCGAGCGCGGGAGCAACCAGGCCGTTGAGCATCTTGTTGACCGCCTCGGGTGTGCGTGCGGTCTGGTCGGCAAGCGCGTAGGAAGCGAAGTCGGGATAACCAAGGAGCTTGGCTTTTTCCGCGCGCAGGCTGACGATCTTGGCGATGACGGCAGTATTGTCATAGGCGCCGCCATTGTTGCGGTTGATGGAAGCCTTGTAGATCTTCTCGCGCAGTGCACGGTTCTTCAGCGTTTCAAGCGCCGGCTGGATCGTCGTGTTCTGAAGGGTGATGACCCACTTACCTTCGAGCTTGCGGGCCTTCGCGGCTTCGGCGGCTGCGCCGATCTGTTCGGGGGAAAGCCCGTCGAGCTCAGCCACGCTGTCGACGACAACGGCGGAGTCCTTGGTCGCTTTCAGTACGTTCTGCTGGAATTGGGTCGTGAGCGATGCAATCTGTTCATTGAGCTGCTTGAGCTTGGCCTTGTCTTCGGGCGAGAGCTTGGCGCCGGCGCGCATGAACTGAAGATGCGTGCGTTCGAGTAGTTGCCGCGACTCTGCGTCGAGCTTGAGCTTATCGCGCTGCTGATAGACGGCGTCGATGCGCGAGAAGAGGACCGGGTCGAGCATAATGGCGTCTTCGTGAGCGGAGAGCTTTGGAGCCATTTCGGAGGCAATCTTCAGCATCTCGGGGTTGGTGTTCGAGGAATTCAGATTGAAGAAGACCGAACCGACGCGGTCGAGAAGGCGGCCCGACTTTTCCAGCGCGACGATCGTGTTCTCGAAGGTCGGAGCTTGCTTGCTGTTGCCGATGGCTTCGATTTCCTTGCGCTGCTCGGCCATTCCTGCATCGAAGGCCGGACGGTAATCCGAGTCCTTGATCTTGTCGAATTGCGGGAAAAGATAGGGCAGAGTGCTCGGCTTGGCGAACGGATTGTCAGCGGTCATCTGCTGTGGCGGCGTCGAGGGTTTGTTCTCGTCCGAGGCCGGCAAGTTCACGGCCAGCACAAGGACCGCGGCGGCTAAAACGAATGAAAGGTGCATGTACTCTCCAAAGGGGGCACTAATAGCTGATTTCAAGGGCCAATTGTAGTTTATAGCAATCGAAATGAACCCATACCTGCCGGATGCGGCAGATATGGGTTCAGGGGCAGCACGGGGGACAGCGGTCGAGTCTACGAGGCTATTCGTCGCGCATGGAATTCCGCTTCGAGCTTCCATGTGGTGCCGTCGTCTTGCAGTGCTTCGCCCGTCCAGCGAAATGAGTCGCGGGTGATATCGGTGAAGCACCAGCGAATCGGTCTGCCGTCGGGGTGCTGGCCGATCTGGACTAGATCGTTGCCCACGCGACGTCCGACGAGTTCGTTTCTCATGCCACTCACCGGGTTGATCCACGTCACGCGCCAAGCCCGAATTGCCGGGTCCCAAACGCGCAGAGTCGTGCCGAACCGATTACCAGCACGCGCCAGATCGGGACTCCGCTGCGAAACGCGCGGCATGATCCAGAGGTCCTGCACGGCCCGGCCCTCGAGTACCCAGGCAAAGTGGGCCTCGCCAGCACTCTGCCGAACCGTGCCGTCGGCCAGGTGATCAAATACCTCCAGCTCCCAACTGCCCACGAACTGTCCGTAGAGGTCCTCTGACTCGTGGATTTCGTGTGATCGGCCCGGGCTGCTCAGAACGGAGAAGAAATCTGTTTTGGGCTGCACTGCTGCGATGGTCATCGACTAAGCTCCTTGAACTCGAAATGGGGCGTGACGGGACGCGCAGGCGCTGCGCCATTTGCTTACCGTTCGACGCTGGGATATTGTTGCTAATCTGCGGAGTCTTATTCTTGGCGAAAATTGCTGATATCGAAGCGCATGCGGGAACGCCGAAAGCCCATGTGATCGCGGAAGGAAAGGGTTGGTCGGTGCACGAGGTGCTGTGCAATTCCGGGCCCAAGGACCGTCCGTTTGAAGAGCAACATGCGAATTATTCGGTGTCACTGGTGCTCGGCGGCACGTTTCAGTACCGCTCCACGCACGGACGCGAATTGATGTCGCCCGGCTCCGTTCTGCTCGGCAATGCCGGTCACAATTTTGAGTGTTCGCACGAACACGGCGTCGGCGATCATTGTCTTTCGTTCCAGTATTCGCGGGAGTATTTTGCAACGCTGGCCGGCTCACCCGGAGGTTCGAACCGGCTATTCCGCCTCTCACGATTGCCAGCAATGAGGTCGTTGTCCCCGGTGTTTACGCGGGCTTGCGCCGCAGCGCTGCAAAGTAAAGAGAGCGATTGGGAAGACATCAGCCTGCAACTTGCGGCAAAGGTACTCGACGCCGCGCAAGGCCCGTGGTCGCGTATCGAGAATACGGCGGCCGCCGAGGCTCGCGTCACGCGCGTGTTACGAATGATCGAGCAATCTCCCGATGCGACTCTCGATCTGAACCTGCTGGCGCACGAAGCGAAGCTGAGTCTCTATCATTTTCTGCGTCTTTTTCAGCGACTCACGGACGTGACTCCGCACCAGTACATTCTGCGCATGCGGCTTCGTAAGGCGGCCATGCGGCTGACACTCGATGGTTCAAACATCATCGACATCGCCGGCGATTGCGGCTTCGGCGATGTTTCGAATTTCAACCGCGCATTTCGCGCGGAATTCGGGATGAGCCCGCGAAGGCACCGGCAGTCTCGGCGATGATTGCCGAGGATATTACCAGCGAACGCGAAGGAGTGTGACTCCCTGACGCTCAAGAGTGAAATTCGCGGATTTTGTTGAGGATGCTCCGCTCAGGGTGATGGGTACCGATTGCAGCTGACCAGCTTTTTCAAGTTGCGCCAGCTGGGCGGGTGTTGGTTTTTCGGGGCTGCCCATCTTCTTCCAGACGGCGTAGGCGTTGCTGTGGCTTCCGTCCATGAGGAAACGTTCCACGGTCAGCTTCTTCTGCGGCAAGTTGCTGATGTGGATCTCGATGCTCGCGGGTGCAGTCGCGACATCGTCATCGTGATAATTCCATACGAAGATGTCCACTTCGTTTTCGGTGCGGGTGGCGATTGCGTTGATATCCGGGCTGGCGGCGATTCCGTCTTTGAGAATGCCGTCGAGGGAACGCGCGCCGGAACTCGAAACCGTGAGCCAGTTGCCGCGCAACTTGCCGAGCATGCGGAAGACGTTGAGCACGGGCTTGTCGATACCGTTGGTTGCGAGTTCGCGGAAGCCAGCGAAGTAGGGCTGGTCTTCAAACTCGAACGCCCAGGTGACGATGCCGGCGAGATTGACGTTGTTCTTGGCTGCCAGTTCGTAGGTGCGGGCCGTAGCTTCGGCAACGCTCACGCCGTATAGCGGGCCGTTGCGATAGGCATTTTGTGGTCCTTTGCAGGCGGCGCATCCTTCGGGATCGCTTTCACCGAGAATGATGGGCAGGTTCTTGAACTCCGGAAACGAAGCGACAATCTGCATTCCGCGTTCGACCGCCTGCAATTGCGCGGCGACATTCATGCGAACATGGCCGTTAACCGTCGTCGGCTGTCCCTTGGCGTGAAAGGCAATGAAGTCGAGTGGAGCGCCGGTGCCTCCAGTGGCGGCGTTCTTGCCACGCGCACAGTGCTCAAGGAAGGCACTGAGGAACTCCCCGGCTTTCTTCCCTGAGGGATTGGTGCTGTCGGGACCGCCGATCTTTGCGTTGGGGAGCACCTTGCGGATCGCGGCGGCGGTCACGTCATAAAGCCGGAAGAATTCCTCAGGCGTTCCCTTCCAATAACCGATGTCAGGTTCGTTCCACGGTTCCCATAGCCAGTTGTCGACGTCGCTTCCGTAGCGCTGATGAAGATGCTCGACCCAGGCAGTCACAAGGGCGCTCCACTTGTCGTAGTCACGCGGAGGATAAGCCCAGCCGGTGAAGACGTCGCCCTTGGGAAAATCATGTCGATAGGGTTGAGGATGGGTTGAAAGCGCCTCGGGCATGAACCCGACTTCCACGAGCGGACGCACGCCTGTTTCTTTGAAGGTGTCGAAGATGCGATCTGTGATGGTCCAGTCATACACGGGAGTACCGTCGGGCTTTTCCGTGTAGACATTCGTCGACCCCCACTTGAGCGACGCTTCGCCGTTGCCGGTGGTCAGCAGGTTGTGAGTGCGGAAGTAGGGAGGGGCGGGACTGAGATCGGCGAATTCGCGAAGCAGCTTCTTGCCGTTGGGGGCGTAGACGTAGTTCGGCTCGTCGGCACCGAAGTAGTTCCAGGCGGGACGATAAGGACCGGCGGTCTTGCTCAGGTCGACCGTGATGGTCGCGTCCGGACCAGCAGCAAAAAGTTGTAGGGAAGAAACTGCTGTAAGGAGAAGAACGAACCACCTGGCTCTGGAAAACATGGTTATGCCCCTGTATGTCCGGTCGTGATTTCTCAATAGTAAAGGAGGGGGGCGGAAGAAGGATGCAAAACAGACCACCCTTCTCTTCGCGAAGGATGGGGCGCCCTCGGGGCGATTTGTACAGCTACGAGTCTGCTTACGACGAAACCGGTTGTTCTTCGCCGGCGAGTTGTTCAAGCAGGGACTTGAGTCCGGCGAGGACTTCGTCGGCCTGAGTGGCCTTGAGGCTGAACTTCAGCGTGCCGTTGGGCGAGAACTGGGAGCCGCGGTTCGATGCCACGAACTGCGCGAGGCGCTGCGGATCGATCTGCGCGTCGGCAGCAAAGCGAATCGTAACCTGGTCTCGGCGGCGATCGATGCCGGTGACGCCAAGCTTGCGGCACAGCAATCGCAGCGCCGCATACTCGGCGAGATTGCGCACGGCCGCAGGCGGTGGGCCATAGCGGTCTTCGAGCTCCGAGCGAACGTCTTCGAGCTGCTTCTCGTTGTCCACACCGGCCACACGCTTGTACATGCGCAGGCGCTGGTTCTCTTCTTTGATGTAGTCGGCGGGAATGCGAATGTTGAGTCCGAGATTGAGCTGGACTTCGACTTCTTCTTCGCGCACTTCGCCGCGGATTTCTTTGATCGTGCGCTCGAGCATCGCCGTATAGAGTTCGAAGCCGACGGCGTCGATGTGCCCGCTTTGCTCTCCGCCCAGCAAGTTGCCCGCACCGCGCAGTTCGAGATCGAGTGCGGCGATTTTGAAGCCGGCACCGAGGTCGCTGAACTCTTTGAGCGCGGCGAGGCGGCGGCGCGCGATGGGCGTGAGCTCGGTGTCGGGCGGGATCAGCAGGTAGGCGTAGGCGCGGCGGTTGGAGCGGCCGACGCGTCCGCGGAGCTGGTAGAGTTCGCTGAGTCCGTGGCGGTCGGCGCGGTTGATGATCATCGTGTTGCAGAGCGGGATGTCGAGGCCGTTCTCGATGATGGTCGTCGCGACCAGCACGTCTGCTTCGTGGCGAATGAAGCCCAGCATGACCTTTTCGAGTTCGCCTTCCGACATCTGACCGTGGCCGACGGTGACGCGCGCCTGCGGAACCAGTTCCTGGATCTTGTGCGCGATTTCGTAGATGCTCTCGACACGGTTGTGCACGAAGTAGACCTGGCCGCCACGTTCGAGTTCGTGCTCGATGGCGGAGCGAATGAGCGTTTCGTCCCAGGCGGCGACGACAGTCTGTATCGCCATACGATCTTTGGGCGGGGTCTCGATTACGCTCATGTCGCGCAAGCCGACGAGCGACATATGCAGCGTGCGCGGAATAGGCGTCGCCGACATCGTGAGTACGTCTACCTGCTTTTTGAGCTGTTTCAGGCGCTCTTTGTGGCGAACGCCGAAGCGCTGTTCTTCGTCGACGATTACGAGTCCGAGATCGGGGAAGCTGATGTCCTTCGAGAGCAAGCGGTGCGTGCCGATGAGGATGTCGATCCTGCCTTGCTCAACTTTCTCGACGATCTCTTTCTGCTGCTTCGGGGTACGGAAGCGGCTAATCATCTCGATGGAGATGGGGAAGGCAGCGAAGCGGCGTTTGAATGTTTCGTAATGCTGGAAAGCCAGAACCGTCGTCGGCGCAAGCACGGCGACCTGCTTGCTGTCTGCGACGGCCTTGAAGGCAGCGCGCATGGCGACTTCAGTCTTGCCGTAGCCAACGTCGCCGCAGATGAGACGATCCATCGGCATGGTGGTTTCCATGTCGGTCTTGACGTCAGCGATGGCCTGTATCTGATCTTCGGTTTCGGTGTACTCGAACGCGTCTTCGAATTCCCGTACCCACTCGTTGTCTGCGGGGAACGAGTGTCCCTGGACCATGCGGCGCTCGGCGTAGAGCTTGAGCAGCTCGTCGGCCATGTCCTTCATGGCGCGCTTGACGCGAGCTTTCGTTTTCGCCCAGGCCTGTGTGCCAAGATGGTTGAGGGCGGGCTTCACGCCTTCGGCTGAACGATACTTCTGGACGAGATCGAGACGCGTGAGTGGGACGTAGAGCTTCGCACCGTCAGCGTACTCGAGGATCATGAACTCGGCGGTGCCGCCGTCCTGTTGCGGAATTTCTTTCAGGCCGAGATATTGTCCGATACCGTGCTCGACATGAACGACATAATCGCCGACGGCGAGATCGCGGAAGTCGGACATGAAGGCCGATGTCTTCGACTTGCGCGCACTGGGCCCTTGCGAGGCGGCTTCGGATTCGTCGAACAGATCGCGCGTGCCAAAGAGCACGAGATTTGCGTCGGGAAGGACGACGCCATCAGGCACGTAGGCTTTGACGATCGTCGTTGTCGCAGTTTCGCCGGCAACGTACGTGGCCTCGTCCATGAAGTTGTCGCCGGTGGAACCGGGGCGCGGCGTGCGCGTGCCGAGACGATAGATCACGCCGTATTCGGCGAAGATGTCGGCCATGCGCTCGACTTCACCGGTGCTTCCGGCGGCGAACATCACGCGCTTGCCTTCGCCGACTAACTTCTTGACGGCTTCAACCAGAGCGGGAACCGATCCGTGGAAGCGCTGAGTCGGCTGAGAGGCAAAGACAATCTGGCCTGCGGGCCATCGGGCCATTGAGCCATCGCTAAAAGAATCGGGTGATTGCGTGATCGGGTGATCGGGTGAAGAATCTGGCGATCGGGTGATCGGGTGATCGGGTGATTGAACGGCAAAGGAGGGATCAGCCGGCGTGGACGCCGGCGCTACGAAACCCGTTTCAATTCCTAGATGCTCGATGCTTGCTCCGGGGAGGGTCGCGACACGATCTTTCCAGTCACCAACTGGCAAATACAAATCTTCGGGGCGGACGAGGTTGCCGATTTCGCTGCGCTCGTGAATTTCGGTGATGCGCTGCCAGAAGGTCTCAAGTTCGGCGTTGATGTCGGTCGGTTCGTCGAGCACGACGGCGGCGCCGGGCATCAGGTCGAAGACCAGATGCGGATCGCCAGCAAGCGGCGCATAGAACTCCCAGCCGGGAAAAACCGTTACGCCGCCCGCCCGGACTACTTCTTCCACGATTTCTTCGGCGCCGCTGATGCGCCTGCCTGAAAGCCGCGCATGGATGGCCGCGAGCGTCTGCTCGGTTACGGGCGTATCGGTGATGGGCAGCAGAACTGGTTCGTCGACCGAAGCCTGCGAACGCTGAGTTGCAGGATCAAACTTGCGGATGGACTCGACTTCGTCACCAAACGACTCGATGCGAATCGGGCGATCGGTCTCGGGCGGATAGACGTCGAGAATGCCGCCGCGCAAGGCGTACTCACCCGGCATCTCGACGACGTCAACCTGCGTGTAGCCAACGGTGTTCAGGTGCTGAACGAGTGCATCGACGTCGAGAGGCTCACCGCGCCGGATCACGCGCGCGAGGTTGGCGTAGTAGTCGGGCGAGCGCATGTTCATTGATGCGGCTGCAGCCGGAACGAGGACAATCTGGGCTTCGCCGGTCGCGATCTTCCAGAGGGCGACGGCGCGAGCTTCCTGTATCTCAGGGTGTGGCGATAGATTCTGAAAAGGCAGCACGTCGCGAGTCGGCAGAGTGATTACGGATTCGGGTGCGGCAACTCCGGTCAGCTCGCAGAATGCGCGCACAACGGGCAGCATTTCTTCGGCTACGCGGTTCTTGGGAACTACGACGATCAGTGGGCGTCCGGCGGCGTGTTGAAGAAGCGGAATGAGTAGCGCTTTGGCGGTGGGAGTGAGGCCCGAAAGGCACACTCGTCCCGCACCCGCTTTCAGATGGGGGATGGTGTGCGCAAGAGCTGCTGACTTTTCCAGGTCCGCAAACAAGTCGCGGACAAAGGGCAATACCATATTGTTTTCTCATTCTAGCGCATGGGCGCGAAACGCCGCCCGCAGCGGCAGATCGGCAATTTGCGCCCAAGCTCATCGGATGAACGGATGGGCACCAGCGGCCGGACTGGAGTCCGGCGCTACGAAACCCAAACTGCAGCCGGACTGGAGTCCGGCGCTACGCGGGGCGGAGGCTCAGCAGAGTGATTTCCGGTCTGGCTCCGAGGCGGGCGGGAATTCCGAGGGTGCCGAGTCCGCGATTGACGTATAGGTGGCACTTCCTTTCGGCAAACTTCGTATTATCTGGCCCGCTCAAGCCAGAAGCAGGCTTGAACGGGGCACCATCAGCAATGATCCAACCTTCGCCTCGCATCTGAGCTAATCTAGACGGGTACATGGATCATCCCAGCCAATTCATACGGTCGCTTCCCAAGGCCGAACTCCATTTGCATCTCGAAGGCTCCATCGAGCCAGAGACTGTCGTTGAACTTGCCGCGAATCACGGGCAGGCACTCGACCGCGTCGAAGCCGAGAAGATGTTCCACTACACAGACTTCGCCGGATTCCTTCTCTGCTTCCGGGCCATCACGCTGCACATGATCACGCCCGAGGACTACGAGCTCATTACGTATCGGCTGATGCAACGGCTCGCGAGAGAGAACGTTCTGCATGCTGAGGTGTACGTCTCGGTGGGAGTCTGCCATCTGTGGGAGCGCGACTTCGACGCCATCTTCGAAGGACTCGAGCGTGGACGCCAGCGCGGCGAACGTGACTTCGGCGTGTCGCTCTACTGGATCGCAGACGCCGTCCGCCATTTCGGCATTGAAAAGGCCCAGCGTGTGGTCGACGACACTGCGAAGTATCTCGACCGCAACATGATCGGCTTCGGGCTCGGTGGCGACGAAGCGCGCGGCCCCGCCGAGTTGTTCGGTGAAGTTTACGCCAGCGCTGCTCGGCACGGGTTGCGCCTGACTTGCCACGCCGGAGAGACTACCGGCCCCGAATCCGTCTGGGGAGCACTCAGGGCACTTAAGACCGAGCGCATCGGCCATGGCCTCACGGCTTACCGCGATCCGGAGTTGATCAAGTACCTGCATGACCAGCAGATTCCGGTAGAGATCAACGTCACCAGCAACGTTCGCACCGGCTCCTGCGAATCGTATGAGGCGCACCCACTACGGCAGTACTTCGACGAAGGCCTGCTGGTCACGCTCAACACCGACGATCCCGGGCTATTCGAGACTACTCTCTCGCGTGAGTACCAGATTGCCCAAGACCTTTACGGCTTCACCGAGGACGAACTCAAGCAGCTTGCGATGAATTCGTTTCGAGCGTCGTTTCTGCCAGAGGAGAAGAAGCGCGAGTTCCTGCGGCGATTCTGCCGCTCAGGGGCGTCAGTATAGTAGCCGGTGACGTGAGGGTCCGCCATGCCTCACCGCCACTTCTTCACCTTCGGCCAGAGTTCCTGCAACGACCCGAACTTCTTCCCTTTGCAGATGAAGACGGTGACAGGGCGCTCCAGCGCCCACGGGTTTTCGACCGAAGTGCCGACGTACTCGACATGCTCGAACAACTGTTCAAGCTTCTCGCGACGATCATCGAGAACGATCATGCAGTTGCCCGAGTAGCCGCCTGGGCCCCACAGGTAGTACGTACGATCTCCGCTTAGCGCGCGCGGAAGTCCGTGTGCACGCCCGAAGAAATCTACTGCGCCGGCCTGACCGTAGTCCTGCCCGAAGATGGCGCAATCGGCACGTTCATTGGCAGGTATGCGATTCCACGCGACTTCGGCCGCATCCGCGATTTCCTTGTATCCGAACTGGTCGGAATACCACTGCGGCAACGCCGCCCGCGCGTGCGAGTGCTCATTGACCGGCAGCTTGAACGGGAGCCAGTCGCGCGCGTAGACGACGAAGGCGTCCGGCGAGAGCACCGGTATGGTGATCGGAATCGTGTGGAGGCCACTGCATAGAACCGTCCACGCCAACGAGTGCCGCAGCCAAGCCCAATTCGAGTTGCCGCTCTCTTTGCGGTCAAGCCAGCTCTCGACCACCACGGCCCCAGTCGCGATGAGCATCGGATAGATCGGCGCCAAATAGTAGGCTTTGGCATGTTGAAAGAACATCGCGAGATAGCAGAACAGGAAGCTCCAACCCATGAAGCGATACGGCTTCAGTCGCGGTGTGAACAGTAGCGCGCACGCGCCGACAAGCCAGATGATCGCCACCGCGAAGCCGGTCTCATTCAACTGCGAGAAGAAGAACGCAAACGGCCCAAGCACAACGTCCCGATGATCGGCGCGAATGTTGCGGATGAGTTCCAGGAATGGCCAGTGGTTATGGATGTTCCAAAGCACGTTCGGCAGAAAGACGAGGATCGCAGCCAGGATTCCGAGCCAGAACCATTTGTTCAGCATCTGGCGGCGCTCGTGCGTGAGCAGCAACCCCACGACGATGCCTACGCCGAGCAGGAAAATCGAGTACTTGTTTTCCATGCCGAGGCCGAGCACGACGCCGGACCAGACCCAGTACTGCGGCTTCTCACGCTTGATGGCCAGCATGGCAAACCACGCAGTACCGAGCCAGAACACCGGCTCCAGACAGTTCGTCCCGAGCAGACTTGCGTTCGACGAGTACTGCGGCGCGAGCGCAACGGCAATGGCCGTGAGCAAGAGGGCGTAGCGGCGTCCGCCAAGCTCGCGCGCGAACAGCGCCGTCTGTGCTACAAGCAGCGACGACGCCAGCGCCGGCATCAGGCGAATACTGCGCAACGAATCACCGAACAGCTCGCGGAACAGGCGGACGAGAAACGGCACAAGCGGCGGCTGATCAACGTAGCCCCACTGCAAGCGGTCGCCGCAAGCCATGTAGTTGAATTCGTCGCGAAAGTATCCGTAGCGATTGTTGAAGTAGAGATGCAGAAGAAAGACGATCGCAGCGATCGCCCACGCAATCGCCATCCCGCTTCTCAGCAACGGCGGGCGACTAGGGTCCTGACTCGATACAGCAACAGCAGTTGTGCTGGTGTCTGACATGCTGCACAGGATAGCGCACGGGGCCAAGACAATGAAATCAATGAAAGCGGTATTCACGAACTGCCAGCCCGTCAAGCCACGGATTTCCCGCTTCGCGATTGTGACCAATATGGCGGCTGGTGTGAACTCTCTCCTGTATGATGGGCGACAGCGAAATGGAATTCGCTACAACTGATGAGAGAGCCGCAATCGAATGCTCATTGGTGATCCTCTAACGTTCGCCATCGAATCCGAAATCACCAAACGCTGGAAAGGACCTTCTCTTGGGGCGTTGGGCTATTTCATCATTCACGTGAACGCTCACTGTTATGGGGTGAAATCTCCGGACGCGACGATGCTGGCGAATTCTTTTGGCGAAGTTGAAGCACGGATCGCTATGCGGGGAAGGCATACAGCGCCCTTTGCGACAGCCGACGCCTTTGAGCTCGCTGATGCGTATTCACGGGCCATTTACATTGAATCGCGAGAAGATGAACTATTCCTCGGAATGCCAGAAGCGCAATTCACAGCCGCCATCTACTCGCGGCAGCTCATCTGGGCACCTGACGGGGATGAGGCGTTTGATGATGGAAGCCACGTACTTCAGTTTGACGTTGATGATCGTGTCCGAATTGTAGCGTTCAATCGTCCCGACTGGCTGCCCGATCCTAGAAGCATCAATGAAATCTGGCTGCCAGCAAACGACTTCTACTGCACACTCGAAGAATGGCGAGAAGGGTTCCAGAAGCAGTTGAGCATGTTGCCGTTGTAGTCTGTCAGCCCCGCCAGTGCTATCGCTTTCGCGCAAGTCTTTATTCCGAAACCAAGTACAGTCCGCTTCGATGTGTCGGGTTTCAACCCCTTCACTGCGAGGCTCGTCTAGTGTTGCTGATTACTGATCACCAATCGTAGTGTTTGGAAGGTAGTGTGCGAGGATAGCGCGAAATTGTTTTCCCGATTGCGCCATGCCGATCGCGCCGCGCTGGCACATGCCAACTCCGTGGCCGCGGCCAACGCCCGTCAAGTCCACCGCGCCATCGCGGCTTGTTCGTGTGTAAGCGTTGCTCTCGACGGCATGCCAGCCGAGCTTGCGTCCGGCTTTGATCCGCTCGGACTCGCTTTTGGGAGCCAGCTTCGCTGCATCCTCGTTGCTTATTCGAGACGACCATCTCTCCGGCGAACCGTGACAATACGGACACTCAACTGAGTAGTAAGGATAGTCGGCCGTCTGGTAACCGACTTCGGCAAGGGAGTGGGTACGGCCTCCGCAGCTCGCAAAAAACATTGCAGAAACGACGCGTCCGTTCCATTTCAGCACCAGGCCCTTGGTCTCCCGAGTGGCAATGGCGGCGCGGCTCTTTGAGGCCGGGGGTTCGCGGAGAAACTGACAATGCGTCGTGTCGCAGAAGTCCGAGTAAGGATGTCGATGTCGAGTGGCAACAAGATAGGAGCGCGAAACTACAGCCTGCGCCTTGAGGGCTTCGAGCGGTGCGCTGGCATTCATTTCGGCGGCAACGACCGACGCTACCGCAGTCTCGAGATCCATTTCAACAACGGCGACGAGAGTCTTGCCGTCCGACAGAACCGTGAGCGTTCCTCGATAGTGTCTTCGCAGCTTTCCGGGGATGGACAGTGTGATTTCCGAATCGCCACCCGAGCGTGCGGCAACGGTAACGGACTCGCCCGTGATTTTCACAGATCTGGAGTTGGCCACGATAGCGTTTCGCGACCTGCTTATGGTGATGCGCTGAGCAGAGTCCACTCCCGCAACAAATTCTTTCGTTCCCGAACGCACGAGGAGGGGAGAATGAGGTGAGACTTCGACAACCAGTTGTTGAGGACGAAACAGCCCGAAGACCGACACTCGAACGCGCTCGGCCGCGCCGCTCTGCGCCGCCAGAACTATGAGGATAGTTGCGAGTACGATGGATCGCTTCACGCTAGGGCTCCAGCTCGCGTAGCATTCGCCCGGTCAGAACAGCAGCTTGCGCACCGGGAGTGCTGTGCTGACGAACCAACAACACATAACGCGGTGCATCAGCCGGCCACGCGACTATTACAAAGCCGTCTCCCGGGGCGTGCTCTTTGTGAGTGCAAGGCGCGGTTCCCGTCTTGCCGACGAATCTTTGCCGAAGCTTCGCCCGGGAAACACCGTTCGCGGTTCCGTCTTTGACGGACTCTGCCATCCCGGCGACGATTTCACGGACGCCGGGCTGCGAGCGTCGTCCGAGGAGCGTCGCATATGCTCGAACGAGATCTTCAGGTGATTCGCGCCAGACACCGAATCTCCCAGCCATGGCTTCTGGGCTTGCATTCGAGCCGGGTCCGTGCAACCCGAAGCGGATCGCGACCGGCGTCACTTGCGCACTGCCCAAGCTAGAGGCCAGCGCCGTGAAGTACGAATTGCACGAGAGCGCAATCGCGCGCACGACGCCGAGATTTCCATGACCTTTCGGCAACCAGCACGAACTGCCGCCGTCGCAGAGGTGTTCTGGATAACGGTAATCGTGGGTTTCCGCGTAAGCGAGAGCGACGAAGGGCTTCACGAGAGATCCGACCGGAATCGGCTTGTTGCTGTCGGGCCACTTCGTTGCGATGAAGCGGTCGCTCGCTATGTCGTAAAGCAAGTAGGAGATATCCGAAGACGAAAAGTTGCGCGCCAACTTCTCCGACGCGGTGCGCGCAAACAAAGGATTCGCATCGGCGCTTGGCACTGACTGGCACAGCAACGGCGCTGCGGCGAGTAATGCCAGAACGCCGATGGGAACTCTGGAAAACGAATGTCGCCTCACTTTTCCCATTCGTAGAGCACCGTCTGCGTTTCGACTCCCTGATCGCGTTTGGCAACAATCGATTGCTTTGTTACACCGGCGAATACCTTGCTGAGGCTCGCGACATTTTCGGAGAAGAATTCCGGCTGACGTTCACTGCCGGAAAAGCTGCTTCTGCCGGGGCGGTCGACGAGTGTAGTCAGTTGATAGAAGTTCTGGCGTTCGCGCGCATGATCGAAGCCTGCATAGTAGATTGCGGGCTCTGAGGATACTGGTGCGTTGATTCGTGCAAGTGCCACAGCAAGCGTCTCCGGATCATCACTGGCAAACAGGTATTTGCCGCGGACGGCGATTGCAATTCGCGCGAGGCCGTCGAGTTCTGAATACATCTGTGCACCAGCGCCTGTCTTCTTCCATGCTGCGCCGATAGTGGCAGTCGTCAGACCTGGAGTGATCACACGCTGAACAGCGGCCTGAACCGCAGCTTCGTCCCAATCCGCCGTGCCACGCAAGACCATGGTTGAGCGCAGGCGAACGAACACTCCGTCAGCAGCAGCCTCGGAACGATGCAACTGCAGCATTGGCCGGACTCCCGCCTTATTGAATAGTTCTTTCAGCTCTTCGTCGCCAGACTTTTGAACCGTGCCTTTGGACGGAGCGACGTCAATGCGGGTCTCGAGGTTCGACGCGCTGCCAACGGTCTGCGCTCCTGTTTGTACGCCGGGCGCGAGTTTCGAAACGGGTGCAGGGCCCAGGCGGGGCGTCAGGATTTTTTGCTCAAGCTCTGAGAGTGCGTCATCGGAGGAAGCAGCCAAAGATGCGCGATAGAATCCCACTCCTGGAGGAACGAGGCGCATCAGTTCGGCAATCTGCCTGGACTGTTCGGAATCTGAAGATTCGGGCTTGTCATTCAACAGCAGCACGCGTTCTTCGCGATAAGTATCAGATGAACGGACAAGATCGGTCACCGAGCTTTGGTATTCCCGCATCTCGGTTATGTTCTGTGGCGCCCAGTAGGTGCGGAATTGAGGCGTTTGTGTGACTTCGGCAAGGTTGATAACCATGCGTAGTTCACCGGGATCTTTTGCGGCCTTCAATGCGTCTACGAACCAGCCTTGTTCTGCCAGCGTCGCGGCCTTCTGCTTCGCGACGAGCGAGAGCGCTCCGGCCACGAGGTCTTCGCGCGTGCCGAGGATCAAGTAATCGTCGGCAAACGCAAAGGCGGTAACGCGCTCGGACTCGGGATCGGTACGCACGTAGAAAGTCTTTCCCGCAACCTGGCGGGTTTCGAACTTCGCGCGCTGCTGCCAGATTCCGCTCTTCATCGCGCGCGCGGAGGGCAGGCGAGTAATGTAGAGCAGTTCGAGATTTCCGATGTCGTAGATGCCCAGAGCTGATTGTTCGCCGGCAACGTCGTTGAGGAACGCCATGTCGGGCGGGACTCCGGCAGCGACGGCAAATTCGTCCTGCGCTCGCTTGAGTCGCAGGAAGAGACGCGAGCGGCTGAATACCTCGTAGTTGTCGGTCGCAAGCCAGGCCTTCTTCTCGGGCGAAGCATTCCACTCCCTGAGGATCGCTCCGAAGTCAGGAGACTCCAGAAACAGTACTGCATCAGGGGGCATCAGGCGCGCAAAAGACGAGCGAGACGCTTGAGTAACACCTTGATAAGCGGCCCATCCCGCGATAACAAGAGCGACGGCAAAGCACGAGGCCATTACGCGCTTCATTGCGCACCTCCTTTCGTGTTGCGGGCGGATTTAGGCGGTGCTGTAGCCTTCACGGCAGCAATCAGCTTGGGTCGCACCGTATGCTCCTGCTCTAGTTCGTTGTGAAGCGTGGGCATGCGGAGTACGTTGTTGGCGTTGCGACGGATCGTTGCTCGCACACTCGCCATCTTCTTATTTACGTCATCTCGGCCTTGCTTCGTTGTCTGCAACTTCAGAGCGGCCTTGTAGTATTGGAGCGACTTCTGCAGCTCCCCAATTCTTGTGTAGAGATCACCGACTGCCACGGCCAGCGTGGCTCGTTCTGCATCAGACGGCTTGATTCGATCTTCACCGCTCGACTGACCATCGGCGCTTTCAGACTCTTCAGTGGTCGGCTCTTCCGAGTCGCCCGATTGAGCGTCGTAATTCGAGTAGCCGCCCGATGCTCCGTCGAGATACCAGCTATGCAGGATCGGCTCGATGGTGGAAAGCGCGAGACGATCACGTTTTAAGTCGATCAACGCATAGAAGAGTGGCGCCCTGGCTGCATCCTGGCTGGGCGAGTCGGAGATCGCGTCCTGGAGAAAGCCAGCGCTAGTTCTCGGATCGGAAGCAAGTTTTGCGGCTTTCACTCGCGCAGTATAGAAGTACGGCTTGAATGAAGTATTGCTTCCGTACGCGACGAAGTCGAGTTCACCGCTGCCCAGCGAAGCACCTGTGCCGCCGGACAACACCGTCGCAGCCGCCAGTCGATCCTTGTATGTGGCTTTCGGATCGCTGGCAACTGCCGTGGCTAGGTTGTGGGCTGTCGCCGCATCCTGACCTGCCGCGATCTTCTCTTGCGCAAGGAACAGTCGAGCGCTGTCGTCCCACGGCTTGGCCTTCACCAGTTGTGCAAGAAAGTCTACGGCTTCCGAGTGATGACCATTGCGCGCCAGGAGCCTGGCCGCGGGTTCGAGATTCTCAAACGGCTGACCGACAACGAGCGCCAACCGGCGCAACAGCTCCAGTGCGCCTGCGGTGTCGCCATCTTGCAGGCGAATCTCCGCAAGGCCCAACATGTTGGCCGAGGACAGCTGGTGCGCAGCTATCTCCTGCGTGAACAGGAACTCAAGGATCTTTCGAGCGGCTGGACGCTGGCCAGCTCCCTGAAGCGACGTCGCAACTTGTCGCAGAACGTCAGGCTGAGGCGCCTTGTCAGGATTTGAACGGTAGCCTTCAATGATGGAATCAAATTGGTTGTTGGCCAGCGCGACGCGGTATCGAACTTCCAGTTCGCTGGACGTAGGCTGCTCGTGCGGTTGCAGCACCGCGGCAGCCTGTTCGAATTGCTTCTGCTCGACCAGGTGCATCGCATAACGGCTCTGCCAATTTCGAAGCTCCTCTTCCGCGTACTGCTTGGAAAGCCCTTCTTTGGCTCCGAGGTTCGCTTGCATGCGCTCGATGATCTGGGCGTAGATTGGATTTCGTTCCTTAGCGGGAATCCAGTTGGCATCTGCAAGCAGTTGAAGCATGCCTTCGGGTTCGGGAGCGATAGACGCCAACTCGAGCATGAACTTAACGCCGCCTTGTTGATCGCCGATTGCTATGTAGGCCGCCTTCAGCAAGCGATCTGCCTCGTACGTGCCGTTCTGCCGGACATAGTCGCGCAACACTGTATCCGATTGCGCGCGTACTTCGGCAGTCACGTGGCGGTTGCCAACGTGGTTCATTACATAACCAAAGGTTGACCAGAAGCTCGGTGGCACAACGCGCTGATGCACTTGCGCGTCGAGCATTTCGAGCGCCTGCTTCCACTCGGCAATTGCTTCGGCGCGTTTCTGCTGGCGCCAATAGAGAATGGCAATGCGGTCGTGAATGTCCGCACGGCGCGGAGCCAGCTCCAGCGTGCGCTTGTAGTCATCGACCGCGCGATTAATATTGCCGGATTCTGCGTAGTATTCGGCAACGGTCACGTAGCCGGAAGAACTCGCGGGAGACTGCTCCAACTGAGCGGGGAGGAAATCCTCGGGATCACCCGTGTGCGAGACTCCAAGCCACTCGCCGTAGCGCGATCCGTAGTAGAACCAGTTGTTGCCAGCCAACTGCTGGTCGCGATCGACGGGCTTACTGAGCCGTTCGCCTATGGTCCGATCACCGAGCACATTTACGAAGGCCGTGTTGATCGCGGGGCCCCGGTCGGCGAAGTACAGACCGGTCAAAGCGGCATAGGCTCGCGTCCAAACAGGCTTGTGCGAGCGTCCGCGCATGGCGACCGCATTTTCAGCAAGGACGGCGGGCCCGTGAGCAATCGCGTACTGGCAGGCTGCGTCCGCCAGACCGGTTCGTGAATCGGCAGACAACAGCACCAGATCCATGGGCTTGTTTTGCAGGAGGAGTTCGAAGTAACGCTCCTGAATGTCGCCGCCGCTTCTGAGTGCGAATGTTTGCAGCACGCGGAACTCGGCGTCGAACAAACCGGCTGAGCGATAGGCAGTCGCTGCTTCGTTCAGTACGCTGTCCCGCCCATGATCGACACTCAAGCTGTTCCCATATGCTTCGAGTGCCGAACCGAGTTCCTGGAAACGCAGACGCTGCGTCTGCAAGGCGATCAAGCGCGATTTGTATGTTGAACTGGAGGAACCGTCCAGCATCAACCGTTGCAGCCAGCGCGCCTGCTGGTCGGGCAGTTCGGCCGAATCGGCGGCGGGCAGGAAGATATTGGCAATGTCGGTATCGCTGGCCTGCGATGAGGAGGTATCCAACCATGATGCAAATTGCAGCTTTTCTTCCGGAGTAAAGAACTGGTTGACCGTCTTGCCCATTGTCTGCATGGCCGATTGCATGCCGCTGCGGGCGGTGTCGCGACGGATGGAGAGCGCGCGATCACGCCACTGCTTATCGGTTATGGACGCGATTCCGTTCTTCTGAACCTGATTGACGGCGGTAGCGAACTCCGCCCCCAGCGAGTCTGCGTCGGCAACTGCTCGCTGAAGCGTTGCGTAAGCTTCGGACTGACGCCGCAGCCGCGTCGCGAGTTCCACGTAAAGTTGCGCGCCACTTTGATTTTCGGAAACCGCAAGCAGATCTCGACCGGCGGACTCGACCCCCTTCTGTGCGAAGTCGCGCGCCTGTGGCAACATCCCCCACGCTTCGAGTCGCCGTGCAACATCGAAGAAAGTCGCCGGCTTCTCCGGGCGATTTTCGATCAATGCCACAGTGAGTGCTGCGACAGCATCATTCGTTCGGCCCTGGCGCGCACGGATTTCGGCCAGCTTTTCCATCCAGCGCGGATCCTTGTAATTCAGCTCGAACAGCCTCTGATACTCTGCAGCGGCATCGTCGAAACGCATCAGACGTTCCAGCAATTCGCCGCGTGCAGTGCGTAGGTCGACGCGGTCGGGACGGATGTTGATTGCCGTTGCGTAAGTCTCAACCGCAGCTGGATAATCTTCGACTTGCGTCTGCATCTTCGCCAAAACCATCGGCCAGCGATAGTCTTTCGGCGATTGCTTGATTGTGTTGGCGTAGTAGCCGAGCAGCTGCTGCTGACGGCCATTGCGCTGCGCGTAAAGCGCCGCTTCGGAGATCAGCGCGTCGTCTTCCGGATATCGGTTGATGATTTCGATGTACTGGTCGACTGCGCCGGCGTAGTCCTTCATGCGCGTGAGTGCGGGAATGAGCCCACGACGTAAGGAAGCGATCTGCTGCGTGCGGGCCTCTTGAGTCAGCGGAGCTTTCTTGAAGACGTCGATCTCGTTGAGATAGAACTGCTTCAATCCCGCATCATCTCCGGCGCGTGCGTAAGTGTCGGCCATCGCCGCGAGATAGCTGCCGTCGTAAGGCGAACCAGTAAGGAGTTGCGTCAGCAGCTTGCGAGACTGGTCGTACTGGCCGTTCTCGGTGGACTTTTGTGCTGCTTCAAAACGAAACTGCTTTGCGAGGTCGGGATACGAATCATTGGCTGCCTGGAGCAGGACGTCAACCGCATGCTGGCGTCCCTTGTTCTGCCAGTAGAAATCGACGGTGGAACGCACGACGCCGAGGATCTTCGGGTTCTCGCGGTAGAGTGCGTCGATGTTGCGTTGCGCCCGGACGAGGTCCTTGTTGGACTCATAGAAGCGCACGAGCGAGTACCGCAGTTCAAGCTTGCGAACAGGATCGGTCGTAACCGTCGCCTGCTTTTCGAGTACCTTCTCTTGTACGGCGTTCAGCGACTTCTGACGTGCTGTCTCTTCAAGCCACTCAAGCGTTTCGAGCGAAGTCGTGCGCTCGCCGATGTCGGCCAACAACTGTTCTACTTCTTTGGGGCGATTTTGCGTTTCGAGCACTGCAAGCCGCAGCTTGATCGCGTCGATCGAAGGCGAGGCGCCCGCGGCTAGTGAGGCAGTTGAGCGGTCAACCTCGTCGCGCAGGTTCTTGCGTCGTGCGAGATCGAGAAGCCGATTGTACGGACGCGAACCTTCGTGCTCCTTCAGCGCGCCCTTCAGGTACTCTGCAATAGCGTGCGGATATTCGCGCTTGTTCTCGTAGATCGCACCGGTCTCGTATGCGAAGAGTGCCGGATCATCAAGCTTCTCGCGACCGCGGGCCAGCCACTTCAGTGCCGAGTCGTAGTCGTAGTAGTCCCAATAAATGGTTGCGGTATCGAGATAAGCCTGCGGTTCGCCCGGACGAATCTGCGCCATGCGGTCCCAGTATGGCGCGGCTTGGTCGAACAACTCGCGGTCGGAATAGATGTCGCCGATGCGCGCCAATGTGTCACGGCTGCCAGGATCGGCTTTGAACAGGTTGTCCTCGATTTTTACGGCGAGCTCGGTATTGCGCGGATCGAACGCAGCGAGCGAGCGATGAACAGCCGAGGCTCGACGGCCCAAGTCAAAGTCAGCCGGATACTGTTGCGCCAGCGCGTTCATCACCGGCGCTGCATCTTCGAAGTGCGAACGCCAGAATCCCACTTCGGCGACGAAACGCGCGGCCACGGGGTTGCTCGAAGCTAATGCACTCCAGTCTCCCTGCTGCGCCTTTGCTTCTGTCTGGCGAAGGGCCGCAAGTTCCTGATCAAGTCTGCCGCTGGACGATAAGTATTCGAAGTACTCATTGCGAAGGTCTTCGTCCTGCCACCAGTTCTGGCGAATCAACGCGTCCCACTTCTGCGACTGGGTCATTCCCGGCCAGCGATATGCACGCAGCAGGTTTCGCACGAACATAAGGTCGTGCGGGAAGCGGGCGTGTGCGAATTCGTTCAGACGAACGTAGTAATCGCGGCCATTAACGACGTCAGAGAAGTAACTTTCAAGCTCCGTCCCCGAGAATATCTTTATGACTTGTTCACTGAGCCGTGAGAAGTCGGCGTCGCGCTTCTCGCGCAGGTAAAAGCGCGCGAGCTTGTGGTACCAAGACTTGTCCGGAAATTGCTGGATCGCGCGCTGGTAGACCTGCTCCTGTTCGGCGCCCAGTTGATTCTGTTGCAGGAACTGCGCGAGACGCTCGTACAGGCCGGGATCATTCGGGTTTCGATCAATCTCTTTTCGCAACACTGCAAGCGCCTGTGAAACCTGCTTCATCGAGGCGAGGCGAGAGAGGTAGCGTTCAAGAAAGTCCGAGTACCAAGCCTGCGGAGTCTTCTTCGACTCTACTGGTGTTGCCGCCGTGGTAGAAAACGCGCGCTTCGATTCTGTTCCTGAGCTCTGAGTTTCGTCGCCAGATTCTTCCGTAGCTTCTGCCTGTTCACCTTCGGCCTGTTGGAGCGTCGAATCGGGGCGCTCCTCGTGCCGCGGAGTTACAACAGGCGCGTCAGCGCTCATGCCTACGGGGAGGCCTTCTGCTCGCTTTGCCAAGTCGGCGAGTTCAGTATCGTAGAGCGCGAACTCCTCTTGAGTGCGGTTCTCGCGCGCGAAGGCGTCGGCCAACAGCATGGCCACTCGTTCGTGATCGGGCGAATCGGGAAACGCGGTCAGGAACTGCTGTCCTTCACGGATTACAGCACTACTCTCACCGTAAGCCGAGTACGCTTCAATGAGCCGTGCCCGCAGGCCCGAGCGCATTTTGGAAGTGGGAAATCTCGATTCGAACAGGCGAGTGAGTTGCGCCGCTTCGGCACGATGGAAGTACGGAACGGCACGCTGTTCTTCCTCTGAGTACGCGTACCCGGGCGCCGTCGTACTCATCACGAGCGAGAGGATGCCGTTCAGGAATCCCGGGCCGCGATCCATGGAGGCGATGTCGCGATACATAGACAACTCGCCGCTGCCCAACCGAATGCCCTGCTCCGGCACATCCAGCAAAGCGTTGATCATGCCCGCCAACGCCAGTTCTGGGGCGTCGGGTTTGTCGTTGGTGTTGTAGAGCGCGTAGTAGTACCGCGCCGCTTCGGGATAGTTCTTTATGCCCTCGTTCAGTTTGGCCAGCGTGTAAAGATCCTGCGAGTTCCATTTCGCATTTCGCTGTTCCTTGCGAAGGCGGAATTGCGTGATCGCCTGCTGAGCTGCATCGGTGCGGCCTTGCCGCTGGTAGTAATAGAAGATACGTGCGGCTGCGTTCAGGTCGTCCGGGGTACGCTCCAGGCCGGCTCGTGCGTGGTCGAGGAACTTCCTCAAGGAGCGCGTTTCGGTCATCAGCCCGAAATAGCTGTCGATCAACTCCTGCGGCCACAGCGGCTGGAAATTGCGATCATAGAGCGCCAATCCCTGTTCGACTGAGCCCTTCTTGTACGCGAGCAGAGCGCGGGCCTTGACCGGAAAGACTTCTTCGTTTGGACGCGCCGATTGATAGCGCGTGATTAGCTTGTCGGCTTCCGCGAACGATTTGTGATCAAGCAGGAACTGTAGATAGCGGCTGTAGACCGCCTGCTGCTCGGGATAGCGATCAATCCACGCGCGATAGTTCTGGTCGGAGAACTCGTTCGGGAGCGCATTCTCGCCGATCACCTTGAAGATTCGCTCGAAAGCCAGCCACGAGTTTTGCTGCTCAATTGCGGTACGCTTCTCGTTCGGTGTGGCAGGAGCGCGTGCGATTACGCCCAGCGCCGCAATTTCGTCGGTCGGGCGATTTCGACGGAGATAGAAGTCGGCTAGTGCGAATTGCGCCTGGGTCTTGTCGGGAGCAATCTGCGCGTACTTCTTCCAATCCGCTTCGGCCGCGGAGAAATCCAGTGCAGCTTCTTCGTTTAGTGCGCGGAGTGAATATAGTTCCGCAGTCGGCTGTTTCTTGATCAGTTCACTGAGCAGCGGCGTCGCCTCTTTCGGCGGACGGAGCCCGAGTACCTTGCTAATCGGCATCGGCATCAGGCGATAAAGCGCGCTCTCAATCGCCGTTCCCGCTTCGGCATTTCGCCAGTCGGCTAGCGCCCAGCCCGCGCTGACGACGGCGGGGATCAGCAATAGCGCAGCGTGCCGGGGTTTCATGTTCGTTCGGACTTTTGCGAGAGACACATCACGGAAGCACTTCAATCTGCACCTCCTGCGTGCCGATATTGTGGGCAATGTCTTCGGCGATGACGGTCAGGGAGTATTTGCCCGCGGGCAGATCATTGGGGATCGGCAGGTCGCCCGTGCTTGCACCTGCCTTCTGGTTCCAGCGCAGCGAAACTGGCGCGGCACCTTGCATTCGTGCGACGAGCGTTCGCGTGCTTGCTGTCGCGCTTACCTTCAGCGGTATCGTCTCGCCGCGATGATAGCGGCGGCTGTCGAGGCGAATCGTCACGACCGGCGGTTTGCTGGCGATCACAAACGTCTTGGACTCGCGGTAGGTGTGGCCCGCCTTGTCCCGGAGCACGAGTCCGACGGAATACGTCCCGTCCTCCATATCTTCAGGAGCGAGGAAGCGCGTCTGCCAGACATTCTCCGATTCGAGATAGCGCAATCGCTTCGTCAGCCCGAACGGAAAGATTGCGACCACGGAGTTGATCGACTCGTCCGTGTGGACTCGCAGAATCGGATCGCCGGGGCGAATCACGCGCGGACGCAACAAAGCGCGCGGCACCGCGAGAAATGAGGTGTACGGTGTGACGAACTTGTACTTGCGCGAGAGGCGAATGATTTCGTCGATGGTCTTGGCGTCTTCTCCTTCGCGCTCGATCTTTTCCAGCAGAGCATCTACGCGTGCTCGCGCCCACAGACGCGGCAATTGTTGATGCTCGAGCGAGCGTTCGGGGAACGCCGTCGAATTCTTCATCTCGAAGGGCGCGCCATCCCGGAATCCGCGTACCGACATGTCGACCTTGGCGGTCGGCTTGTCATACTGTCCGACCCATGATGCGACGGAGCCTCCGAAAGCCGTGTCCTGGAGCGGATAGACCATTTGCGTCGAGGCGTCAGGATCGATCCGGAGTCCCAGCTGCGCGACCGGGTTGCGGCCTATCTTCGAGACGAACGTGTTCAGCTTGAAATCGATGGGCTCGGTCGACAGCACGTTTTCGATCGCGCCTTCGTTGCGGGAGAGCATTCTCAGCAGCGGGAGATTGGCGTCGTCACCCACGGCGAAGACGTAGGTGCGCGGGCGACTCGCCTCCGGCACCTGCTTCCACTGCTCGCCGTACCACTTGGCGAGCCGGCCCGACTGAATCGTTCCGCGCGTTGGACCGCCATCGGTCAGCAGAAGCATGTAGGCATTTCCTTGTGCCTTCGTGAACTGCGCCAAGGCCGCACCGAGGGCCTGCTGCAAGTCGGTACCGCCGCGCAAGCGGCTTGCACGCACGAAGTCCAGCGCCTTCTGTACGTTGTCGCGACTGGCCGGCACCGGCTCCGGTTGGAAGCCTGCAACCTTATTGTTAAAGAGCAGAAGATTGAATCGATCCTCAGGACGCAGCGCGCGCAGGATAGCTTCCATCGCGGCGTAATTACGTTCCAGCTTGTCCCACTGCATCGAGAGAGAATTGTCGAACAGCAAGACGATGGTCTTTGCGCCGCCGCTGGGCGACGCCGCTTGAGCACCGCTTCCGATCAATGCCTGCGCTTCGAAGAACCCCGGCTCGTTATGGCTGCGAACTACATTCGACTTCTCAGCCGCGTCGGGCTGGCCCGAATCCGGATTGCGAAAAGTGATCACATCCAGGGTGTCGGCCTTCTTGGGATCCATCTGGTACTGAACCGCGAAGTCCTCGGCAAGCGTTACGTTCTGACCCTCGAAGCTCGCCTTGACCTGATGTGCATCCCTGGCCGTGATCCTCATCGGGTACGTCTTGCCGATGAACTCAAAGGCAGAAAGATCGTGCGCCGACCTTAGTTCGAAATTGATCTTCAGCTCGCCCGCAGCTTGCACCTGATACGCGTCGGGATGGAGCGCGATTGCGAAGAACGACTTCATGTTCTCGACCGGAATGTTCTCGTGATACTCAAGCTCCAGGCGCTTGGTTCCGTAACGAGGAATCGGAGTGATCCTCGCGCTGAATGCGGCGCTACGCCGCGCTTCTTCGGCTCCACGCTCGCCCATTTGCAGCAGGCCGGGATCGATCATCTGCTGCTTCAGTTCGTTGTATATCTCGCTGGCGCGCTTGCGTTCGAGGATGACGGCCGGAATACGAGTGGGCCCGTCCCACACGGCGAAGTCACTGACCGTCGCGCGACTGGGCAAGGCGAATATGTAATTGCCCTCTTCTATATTGGCTGTGTGATTTCCGAAGATCTGCCGCACGTAGACGCGCGCCACGCCATTGTCGATCGTGACGTTGATCTCCATCTCATCCAGCGACAAGATCGCGGGATCAGGCTGTTCTTTGTCGCGCGGCAGCAGAATGCCGGCATCGCCAAGCGCCATCGCCGCCGTACACAGAACTACTACTACGATTTGCAGTAGCCGTCTCATTGTTCCAACCTTTGTTCAGGGATCCGAACAAGTCCGTTATCGGTTCCCACATAAACAAAACCATTCGAAGACGCCAACGCCGTCACGTTCAGCGACGGCAAGCCCTCAGTGATTGCGATCCAGCGACCCGAATTGCGGTCCATCACATAAAGGCCTTTGCCCAGCGTGCCCGCGAGGATCGCTCGATCCGTCGCGAGCATTGCGTTCGGGTTGATGACCAGATCTTTGCCCGCATCGCTGCTCACTTCAAATTTCCCCGACGTATCGAAGCGCGCCACACCCGCGCCGTACGTTCCGACCCACCAGTCGCTTCCGACCGGAAGCGCAGTGGTGATCCAGTTGTGCTTGAGTCCGGAATTTGCGGTCGTGTAGTTGGCGCGCACCTGGTCGCCTTCAAGCATGCTGACGCCGCCAAGCGTGCCGGCCATGACGTATGCACCATTTGAGGCAACGGTGTAGACGTGATTGTTGACGAGTCCGTGAAAGGAGTAGAGGCTGCGCGTTCCGCTGGAATCTATGAACGTCAGACCGGCGGGGGTCGCAAGTACGAGCCCATCGCGGAACGGAGCAACGTCGGTTACGTGATCGGCGATCAATCCCTGTGCCTTGCCCAACGCCTGCTTGCGAACACCCTGCGCGTCGAACATGACCAGGCCGTTGGCGGTGGCTACTGCGGTCGAACCGCGCAGCACGTCGGGACGAATGCGGTTGATGCAATAGACGTGGTCATCTTCGATGTGCCGCGCGCGCTGGCCTTCTACAATGTCGAGGCCGCGGTCGAAATATCCTATCCACAGGCGGCCAGATTTATCCACTGCAAGCGCGGAAACGTTGCGGTCCGTGAGCAGTCCACCTGACGGTATGAGGACGCGCTTCCAACCGCCAGTACCAGTCCGCGAGAACACTCCCGAGGCCGTAACGGCATAAAGCGAATCATTCGCTTCAAACAACTGCTCGATTTCGGAGAGATCACCCAGGCGGTCAAACTGGCGGGAGCTGTGCGTGGACCGTTCCAATGGGACATCCAGGACACCATCGTCCATCGTGCCCGCAAGGAGGCTTTTTCCGCGTGGCAGCAATGCTCGAACAAAGGCTCCTGAAGCCAACACACGCACGAACCGTCCATCATCGAATTCGGAAATTCCTGCCGGGCCACCTACGTACGTGTGCGTGCCCAAAACGGCAATTGAATACACGCGCAGATCCGGCAGGCCATTCGTATCGTTGAACCACTCGACACTGCCGCCGCGCCAGTGCGCAACGCCGCGATCCAGTGTGCCGATCCAAAGATCGGACTCGCTGCCCGCCAATTCTGTCACGTGGATCTGTTTCAGTGCCGAATGGAACGGGCCCAGCCGCTGTCCGTCATAGACGAGCAGGCCGCTCTTCGCGGTTCCAATCAGCAGGTGGCCGCTGCTGGTCGGCAGAATCGACGTCGCCGATCTGGCGTCAAGCTTCTCGGGCAGTATCTGACGAAAGCTGGAGCCATTGAAGGCCAGAATGCCCGCACCGTTGGTCGCGATGACCAACTCCGGTTCTCGTGCATCTGCCAGTCTCGTCGCCGCGAGAGCAACCAAAGACGCCGGAGGAAGCTCCCGCCCGACGCGAAAGTCTCGCGCGGGTTTTCCTGACGTATCGAATTCGAGCAGTCCTATAGGCCCAGCTACGTAAAGACTACTTTTGAATTCAGCGGCGCGGGTGAAGGTCGATGGTGTACTGACCCATTCGAAGCCGCGGTCGACCGCTGGAAGCAAGGGCCGGACAGTGAATCTCAGATTCGAATCCGCATTCTCAGACTCTCTCGCCATCCGAAGCGCAGCTCCGGTGCGCGAGTAAATGATGCCGGCAATCAAAAGGGTCGCTACAACCGCGAGCAGTGACAGCCAGACCAACAGCCTTCGTGAACTCAATAGCCGCCTCATGAATTGTGCTCCGAACTATAAACGAGCTGCCCTCGTTTTTGCAGCACTTTCAGCCTCCGACTTGCACGCAGAGACAATAGCAACTGAGTTGCCTGCGAGAAATGCCAATTTGGCGAGGGCTCACGACAAAAGTGGTACACCAACCCGTGGCGTCTCTGACACGCACGTGTACCGTGGTACACAACTCGGTTCTCGCTCGTCATGAACTCGGTGAAACGACGAAGTGGAGGGGATCCTTTGAGAGAGGCAAGGATCGTTGGCTGGCTGGGGATTCGGTTTTGACGCGTCGAGTGATGTAGCTGATCGGAAGTAAGAAGAACGCTAAGTGCTTATGCTGAAGCTACTTGAAAGATTCTGGCGGAGAGTGGGGGGATTCGAACCCCCGGTACAGCTTTTGACCGTACAACGGTTTAGCAACTGGCGGCTAAAAGCAAAAAACCGACTGACCGACAGTCGATTATGTAGACTTTATTAAGTTGTTTATTTTCAATAACTTAAAATAGTCTGGCGGAGAGGGGGGGATTCTGCTTTTACCCCCATTTGGCGTAGGGTTGAGGGGGCTTAGCTCGAACTTAGCTCGAAAACGGGAGAAGCCGCCAAAGCCAGTATTAGGGGGGTAGAGAGGAATCCTAATGAATCGCTCCCTATCCTTAATAAGGTACGCAAAAACCAACAACGGCTGGAGACGTGGCTCCGTGATTATCGGCAAGAACGGACGGCTCAAGCCCGACTACATGCTCCTCAAAGATGAGGAAGTATACTGCCCCAACGGCCGGTACCAGATGGTCAGGTACGAGGGCAATAAGGCGATCTACACCGACCTTGGCAACGACCCTGCTGACGTGATGAACAGATTCCGTGCGGAAGAATCCAAGCACGAGGTACGGGTCAAAGCCGCTGAGGCTGGTTTGATCGTGCCCTCGACGAATGAGACCCGCAAGACTCTGCGTCAGCACGCGGACGCATTTCTACAAATGCACAACAACTTGCCCCATCGCTCAGATGACAGTGTCAGTAAATACACGTTTGTCACCGAGAGCTTCTGCGAAAAGTGCAAGGCAAAGTATCCCGACCAAGTCACCGAAGCCGACGTGATCAACTGGCATGGCTGGATGAGGAAAGACAAGAGGTACTCAGACCGCACCGCAGCCGACCACTACACATCTTTGCGTGGCTGGCTCCGTTTCTGCGGCATCGATCCTGACAACGTCATCACCAAGCCCGTACACAAACTACTTAACAGCTATGTCAAAAAGGCAGTGACCACCTACGAGCCACACATCATTAACAAATTGATTGCGGCTTCTGAGTCCGAACGCATGAAGGTGTGTTGGGAATTCGCCTACAAGGTCGGCTGTCGTGATTCGGAGCTAAAGATGATTACCCGTCATGACCTACACGGACTCGGTACTGCTGACCCGACCGTGCATATCAAAGAGCGGGACGAGTACGGCAATATCAAGGACAAGGAAGAGCGCATTATCGAGCTAGAGTTGGGATTGGCATCGCGGCTGCAAACGTGGTTGAAACACACCAAGAACACGTTGCTGTTTGGAACTGAAAACGACAAGCCCGATGGTCATTTGTTGCGGACATTGAAGCGGACGGCAAAACGAGCGGGGTTGAACTGCGGTCATTGCGTAGGGTGCAAAAAACGCGGTGAGTGCCGTGAGTTCACGCTACATCGATTCCGTCGAACCTACACTAGCCGGATGTTGGTTGCCACCCGTGGTGACCTGACAGCGGTCATGAAGAGAACGGGTCACAGTGATTTGGACTCGGTGATGCGTTATCTGGCCCCGACCGCCAATGTGCGTGAGGCTCTTGCCAAAGCATTCTAATTTTGTTTGGCAGAACGAAGCCTCGGTGATGAACCGAGGCTTCTTACTTTGTATGACGAGAGCGGAGCCAAGCGGCAACCTCAATCGGGTCTAACCTGATGCTTCCACCAATGCGGAAGGCTGGCAGACGACCAGACTTGATAGCTTTATATAGTGTCTTAGGGGATGTGCTGAGGATGCCGCCTAACTCATCCACGGTTAGTGCGGTCTCTCTCGTCTCGATTGTCTCAATGATGCTCATGAGAGCTAATACTGCGATCCGCTGGCGGCCCCGCTTTTTGAGTTCTGGTCTCTACCGACCAGCCCATTCATTGCAAAACTCCACCACGTCATCAGCGTTCAAATCGAAATTCAACCCGGCCACGACGCAGTTGCGCTCGTCGATAAGCTGCTAGCAGTTATGACCGCAGGAGGCCGACGCTTCGGGGCCGATTTTAGAGTTTCTGGAATCCAAGAAGTGTAAGCCACAAAAAAACCTAAAAGCGAGCTTAGTTGTGAACCTCGACAGCATTTTTCGTTATTGGCAAAAATACTTCGGTTGGTACGGCGGAAGCGATCAGATGATTGCGGTAGTTCCGCCTCTGCCATGCAGGCGGCAAACATGCAGAGCCGAAAAGGCTCTGACACCAGCACCAAAGTATTTATGGCAAATCATGATCCCCTTGAAGGACAACGACGGCGTGCCATTTAGCGACACTCACCACGAATGCCTTTGGGCGATGTTGCGGGAAACAAGTGAGGGATCGACTCGTAACGCTGTCGCTGTCGGGGACTGGATGAATGAAGGCAAGCTTTACTCTGAAAGCATGATACCTGTTCAATTCATTGAGACCCGTGCCGAAGCCAAGCGCATCGCTCGTTATGTACGAAAGCACTATCGTCAGATTGAGGTCATGTTGTTCAAAATTGCGAAGTACGACGACATCTTCTTTGTCCGTGAGCAACAGGGCACTCATGCGGCCCCAAAGCAGGAGACAAGCTAGTGCGGGTCGCTGGCAGCATTTAGAGACACCCTCTTGCAGTCGAAACCACACCGTCACAATACGGCAGCAAGCGTGACTGTCACGCCTGCTGAACATGCTCGGAAAAAAAGCAAATTTCCTTTCGTCGAAAATAGCGAATTTCTCCAACCCGTCTGTATATTCCTAGTGCCATCGGGAGTCGATGAGTCCGGTTAGGGCCGGGCGCTTCGACTCCCGACGTGCGCGATCACCTTTTCTGTTCGTGATCGGACAGCGGACAGACCTCAGCACAAGTGAATAAACGGACGAATTGGCCACGGGCACCGCCTCGTCGGATCGACAGGACAAGTGTGCCCACGAAAGGGTTGGGATCAACTTGCAGAAATCAATAGGCTTTCGCTACCTCGGAGGTAAACAGAAACTAGCTCCCATCATCATTCAACAGTTGCCGCAATCTGGTCGCAAGTTCATCGACCTCTTCGCAGGTCGGGCGAATATCGCCCTCTGTGGAATGCAACAGGGACTCAAGTTTGATGAATGGGTTCTCAACGATATTCGTCAGTACAAGTTCCTGACGGCGCTTCGGGATTTTGGTGATCGCATCAAAGTTCCACGCAAATGTGACGTGGACTTCGCCGCTCTGGCCCAGTGTGCCAAGGCCGGAGACCCGGAGGCGCTGCTGCTTGAGCCGTTCCTGACGTGGAACGGTGCGGGGTTCGAGGCGGCACGGGCAAGCGTCAACAAGAATGGCGGTAGCCAGTCGCCGGAAAACTACGAACGTCGGCTGCGGGACGCTCACACCCTGCTGAACTCCCACAACGTCCGCATCACGAATGTTGACTGGTGGGATTGTCTCCGACAGGAGGGAGCCGGAGTCGGTGACGTAGTTGCGATTGATCCTCCGTATATTAACGCCAACCTCTCCGCGGGTTACACGCCTGAAGACATCTGCCCAACGGAACTGATCGAAGAATTGAAGGCGGCAAAGTTCACTTGGGCGCTCTGCGAATACGAACAACCGCTGTATGCACAGGCGTTCGGTGAACCCGCTCACAAAAAGGATGTCCAACTCCGTGCGACGGACTTCACTGTGACGGATGGACAGGATCGCAGGGTCGAGTGCATCTGGCTCTCAGAAAAAGTGACGCCAACCGTGACAGAAGCGGTTCAACCCGTCCCCGAAGATCGGACGGACGTGTATTACCAGACGCTCCCAATGGAGGCGCTGCTCGAAGAAATCAAGAAAGGGCTTGCCACTGTGACTTTTCATCGTGTGCAGATGCAGAAAGAACTTCGGATGCGTTTGTTACCTGCCCTCCTCGAACTGAGGGAGCGCACGTACCGCAAGAAGCCGGGATTCTACGAGACGCTGAAGAAGATGGGGCTGAATGGCGATCTGGTACGGCAATGGTTCTACCGCAGCCGCACAGCAGACGAGATCATCGACCTCGTCGAGGAACAGAAGCCGGAACCGAAGTTAGGTCGGGAACAAGGGGTGTTGGACGAGGAGGCGGTGCTGTTGGAGCAAGCCGACCGGATGGCGCAGGCAGTGCTGGATGGAAAGATCACGTATGCCAAGCGCCTCGCCACGGAATACGTGCGGGTGCGGAACGAGGATCGGGTGTTGTGATCGGGACATCCGCACTGACAACCAGCACAGACACGGTGGGGCAGGGGTTGAAATCGGCCTGCCCTGCCGCGTTACGGTCAAAGAGTAGGGAGTGTCGGAGCGACCAGTTAGAGAGATGTAGTCGGGGGCCGAATGGCCTCCCAACCAGCATCAAAGAAGTGCAAGTACAAAACACAGTTTGGGCTGGTGCATGGTGCGTAGCGAGATGCTACGACAGGTCGCGTGTGACCGACATGAAACACACCAGCCTGATTACACTCGGACTCCAGTCTGAGTGAGGGTTGAAACATAACAAACATAGCAACGATATGAGTGACTGTAACGAGCGTTGCGAAGGAACAGGACAAGTCACAATGGGGGCACAAACCGTACTCGTGCCCCTGATTTTTAGGCGAAGGAGATTACATGTTAGCTCAGGAATATAAGCAGCAGTTGGCGCAGTCCAATTACGAACCCGAACCGCCCCTGTGGGAGCGGGAGCCGTGGAACTGCAATGTGGAACTGATTGAGCAAGACGGAGAACTCTCAATCAGGTTTGAGGATGGCAGTGTCTTCGACTACGAGACCCGCGGAATCTACACCGCTGAACAGTGGGCGAAGGTCGAGGCGTTGGGCGAGGAAGTTGAAGAACAGGGAGAAATTGAAACATACGAAGTAGTGGGAGTCCTTAATGGGGCGGTGCGCTAATGAACCCCCAACAAGACTGGATTAAAGACTCGCTCATGGCGTCAATCAACAACGGCTTCCTTCGGGCAGGTCGCCGTCTCGACGCCGTTGAACGTGTGGCGAATCGGCTCTGCGATCCCAACCGCCTTGTGCGGGACGAGCAGACCGCAGAATCGCATCTGCTTCTCGACTGCACTCCGGTCACAGCGATAGTCACACCGCACCTTGACCATGCGGGTCTGTGTTCTGAGGCTCCGAACTTTGCCGATGCCCAAGTCTATCTTTCACCCATGCTCGAAATTGAGTCTCAGGCGTATGTGGACTTCGTTGTTGCCCACGAGTTCGCCCACATAGTGCTCGGTCACTGGTACCCCGGTGCGGTCGCCTCGGCTGACCCCAAGGTCGCCCACAGCCGCCAGCCGCACGAGAAGGCGGCAGACGCCCTTGCCCGGTCTTGGGGCTTCCACCGCCCTCGTGGTAAGAACAACTTCCAGAAGCTCTGCGACAAGGTTGTCAAGGAAGGATTATGAGCAAAGAGCGACAAGTAATCGCTCATGAACGCCTGCGCCTTCTCTGCTCCCGTGCCAGCGCCTCGTATTCCTGAATCGCATCTGCACGGGCCTCATAATCACGACCATAGCTTTCACAATACGCTGCGTTCCAAGCAGCAGTGACGTGGCTGTCGAGTTCGGCATCGCTCATTCTTTTGATCTTGGTCAGATAGGCAGTATCAATCATCAAGTATTTCTCTCCATCGAGGCTCCGTTCCAGCGGAGCCTTTTTCTTCCTCTATAAGAGGGCCGCAGTATTAGGTTTTGCGTGTTTGGTCGCACGCAGAGGATTTGTCCGACTACCAAATCCTTTATTGGTGGGTGTCGCAAGGCATCGGATGGGGGCGTCTTTCTACCCGCCCCTTTCCAGTTTTCCACCGCAGATAGAAAGCGGACTCACCATCCGTCACAAACTGGAAAACAACAATAGGTAGAAATATGGCAAGTGCTAGTTCCGCAGCTACTCAACCCAACTTTCCCTGCAATTTCTTAAGTCGGGCACTCCCCCTCATTCAGCGTGGCATGTATGTGATCCCGCTGGCACCCAAAGGCAAGAACGCTCTGATCAAGGACTGGCCCAATCAAGCGTCGAACTCTCGCAAGCAGATCGAGGCGTGGGCTGCTCAATGGCCAGACGCCAATGTCGGCTGTGTGGGGCGATGCTTCGTTTTCCTAGATGATGATAGGGGCGACCTGAAAGAACGCATCGAGCGGGAGACTGGAAAAACGTTCCCTGCAACTTTCACGGTTAACACCAGCGTGAAAAGCACGGGGATGGTCGGCAAACACTATTACTTCGAGGCAACCGTTGCGTCCATCGCTCTTGGTTCTCGCAGGTTGCCGGGCATAATGGATTTCCAAGCTGACGAAGGTCATCAGGTCGTCGGGCCATACTCCATTCATCCTTCCGGCAGTGTTTACACTCCAGACGATCCCAAGGCTCGGTTTGTACCAATACCCGATTGGCTGTGCGAGTGGATCGAACAGTCCACGCCTGATCCAGAGAGACTGACCGCTGACGACGACGGCCCCGTAGCGCACGAGGATTGGGATTGTGAGGCTTGGCTTGAGCACTACGGCGACGTTTTCACGACCAGCATGGACGGTGATTGGCACGTAACGGATATTTGTCCGCTGACGTGGACGGGTGAGGGCACCGGACATAAACACAGCCAGTCAACGAAGACGGGATTTCGCTTCGACGGCAACACGCCGGAATTCCATTGCTTCAGCACTGATGACGATGGGGAGGGAACGCCTCACGACGAAGTCAGCTTCGGTGGGGTCGTCAAGCACCTAAACAAATATCACGAACGTTATCCGGGCAAGATTTGGGAAGAAGATGACGAGAACGACGACGATTGGGCTGACATCGATTCCGGCAGCACCACGCCCGAGGAAACTACAGCACAGCATGAATCTGTACCCGAACAGTGTCATCGAGACGGCTGTCACTGTGGTTTGAACCATCCATACGCTGCTTCGGCAGCGCCCTCGATTGAGTCGGCAGACAACAAAGTTGAAACTGAACCGGAAGAATTGATCCTCTTGGGAAAGAGAAAAGATCATCCCCTTTATGCAGCCGTCACCAGCATGGAAAAGGTCATCCCGAAGCCGATTGAATGGCTATGGGATCAGAAAATCGTGCGGAATCACTTAACAATTTTCGGTGGCCCTCCCGAGCGAGGTAAGAGCCTAGCAACAATGGACATCGTTGCTAGGGTGACCACGGGTCGGGTTTGGCCGGATGGCAGTCCGAATCGCCTTGGGCCGAAGAACGTCCTGCTGCTGGCAAGCGAGGACGGCCTCGACACGGTTATTTGGGCTAGGCTCACGGCTGCCGGAGCGGACTTGAGCAGGGTGAAAGCCATTCAAGGCATCGTTGTTGGCGAGGACAACAGGAAGAACAACAAGAAACGTTTGCTGGCGTTCAAGCAGGACGTGAACGTTCTGCGGTCACTGCTGAAAAAGATTCCCGACGTTGCCCTTGTAGTCGTTGATCCCATCACGTCGTATTACGGCTGCGATGCGAACAAGAGCAAGGAAGTAAAGCCAGTGATGGACAGCTTGAAGCAACTCTGCGAGGAGTCAAACACCGCAATGATCGCAGTTGCCCACTTCTCAAAGCGCAGCGACGTGGACGCTTTGCAGAAAGTTGCCGGCGATGTGAGCGTCGGCGGCACGGCCCGTGTCGCATGGACGTTTTCTGAAGACCCTAATACAGATGGCGAATACCTGATGACCAACGCCAAGGGGAACAATTCGAGGGACAAGAGCGGAATGCGCTACAAACCTGTCGAGGTTGAGGTTGAACTGCCGGGCGGCAAAAAGCAACCTGTCTGCAAAATGGAATGGCTGGGCCGGACGGATATGAAGGCTCAGGATGTGTTGGACACGCAGCGAGAAAAAGCTCGCAACGGTGGTGCGGACAGGAAGGTCGAATTCGCCAAGGCTTTCCTGCGAATGAAGTTCTCAGACAAGTCCCAACATAAGTGCAGTGAATTGTACGGGCAAGCGGAAGCCGAAGAGATCAATGACCGGACTCTGAAACGGGCACGGATCGAGCTAGAAAAATCCGGCGAACTTGTAATTAAAGTGGATGACCGCCGCAACAAAGGCGATGGGTACTGGTGGATTGTGATCCAGCCGGAGAAGACGATTCCACCCACTGATGTTCTCTGAAAACAGCCGGACAATGCTTGCACCTGTCCTGCTGTCAGGCTGTCCGGCTCCCTCCTCACTCATGGTGATGGACATGATTGACTGTCTATCTATCTATTTGTCCCCCTGACCAGCAGGACAGGGTGACAGCCTGACAGTATGCCAGTATCTTGCGATTTGTCCGGCTGCCCTGCCGGAGATGGCCTGCCCCTACTGCCCACGGCGGCAGTATTACCTGACAGGAACAAACATAGCCGGGGCGGTCAGGCCGCAGATGAACCTCTACATCGTTAACTTTCCCATTTGCGATACCGCAGGCTGTTCGCTAGGAACGCCGCCCCATTCCCTAAGAGGCAATCATGAACACTCGCCGCAAACACATCGACGACATAAAGCGCACTCTGCGCCAGACCAACGAATGGACTTACGAGGAGACACTCAGTGAGGTCTATTGCCAGTACGGCAATCCGCTCGTCAATCAGGCTCTACGTGAACTGAACGAAGAAGATCAGTGACGCCTTCGATGGACGAAGCTGGTCAGAAGGGTACGTCCTCAGCGTCGGATACAGCCGTGGCATTTTCTTTCGGTTTTGAGATCGATTGCTCTAGCGACCAGATGAACCGAATGGCACTGGTGACATGGTTCAGGATCAGGAGGCTCTCGTTCCTGTTCAGCACTTGGTTGTCGTGAGCGAGGCTACGGTTGTTCCGCACATCATTGAAGGCGTCGAGAATTGAAATTGACGACTTAAGAATCCGCTCCGTCATTGGAGATTCGATCAGATTGAATTCCTTCAACTTCTTCACATACTCGCCAAAGATGCTGTGCAACGGCTTGTCCCGATCAATGGTGATGCCATGCTGTTCGCACAATGATCGGGTGAACTTGACTGCGAAGGTGTGCAGGCGATCCAAGCCCGACTCTGGATCGTTCTTGTTGATCGAGTCCAGTACGCCATTGGCGAGTCGCTCAAATTCTTCCCGCTCCGACAGAACGGAAATGATCACCGCATCCTGCACAGGCGCGGACTGAAGCAGTCGTTCAGCTATTGCACGGCACTTCTGACCCAAATGCGAGACGGTTTCCTGCTCCTGATAATCGACCAAGTCCTTCAGCAGTTTTCCAACAACATGATCCGGCTGTTGTGACCAGAAGCGCCGGAGCCGATTTGCCTTGGAGCCGAATCCTCCGACGTTCTCATCGTCAATGTCCAGTCCGGTGCTGTCGAATACGAATTCTTGGAACGTGCGGTTGGAGAAGTTCAGGACATAACCATCGCCCATTTGCAGGAATTGTTCGAGATTTCGTTTCTCGCCGAAGCTCAGTTTAGCCATTGGTGTGCGGGGTTCATTGTAGCCAACGATGTCCCGCAAGTCTTGCAGAACTTTCACGTACAGTTCCCGAACTTCCAAGCCCTTTCATGAAAGCCACATTCGGTCAGGTTTCTGATCTGTTGTGATCGACAAATCCCAACAGCACTGCGAAAACTGGCCGACTGACCGTGGCTCGACAACGCTCTTTCGGGAGAAAGACTATGAATGCACGTCCGCAAATCCGTGAGCGGTTGCTCGAATTGAAAATCCGCAAATGGCACAACATCGCCACTCGTCCGCTGTTTGCAGGGAAGTATTCGCCCACGAGGGCGAGGCGAAATTTCTGGCGTTTGGCTGCTAAGTACCCCGATGTGGTGCGTCGGCTTGGTCTCAGTGAATTGTCGGTTTACGACCTGCCGTGATGAACCATCCGTTTTTCCGTTTTTTCCCCCAAAACGGGGGCTTGAAGTCGGCCTCCCCTCAGGGGGTATGGTGGAAAGGTAAGGAACACAAGAGAAGAGGCGTAAGCAACTATGGCAACTAAACAACGTTATTACATTGTCAGCAATCGGCAACGCGACAACGGTGCCTACGACGACGTACTGCCACTCGAATTCCCGTCTCGACAAGCCGCCGCCCAATGTCTTATGGAATTGCGCCGGGGGCTTGATAGGGCTGACAAGCATTTCCACGTCATCTGCCGCTCTCAGCTTACGCCAGCCGGACAGAGGCAAATCGATGCAGCCCTCGAAGAGGTGCAACTTTGGAAGCAGTTAGAAGATTATTTGAAACAGAAACTCGATGAGTTGGGGGAAAGAGACTTCGTGCAATATTTCGATAAGCTGGATTTCGACAAGCTGGAGAAGGGCATCAAGGAACTAGCGGAGGCAGGACAAAGATCAACCTGAAGACGACAAATGAACGCAACAAAACCAGCAGCCAATCAACTGCTAACTGACGACCAGCGAAAGCAATTAGCAAAGAGCGTTGTGGCGGCGGCTTTCCGAAACGGCGAGATCGAGAACGTCCATGCGGGGCAGACGTGCCCGACCTGTCACGGCAAACCGGAATACTCGCATGTATCCCAAGAGGACATGAAAGTGATCATGAAGGACGCCGTCAACCGGATGTATTCGCTTTTGTACTGGCTGGACAACGATCAGGAAAAGCTCTTTAAGGTGCTGGATTTTCACAGCCGGATGACGAGCAAATGGGACGACCCCGAAGCGTTAGACCTGTTTTGAGCAGGCAGCCCTTCGAGGCAAACCGGAAGCATTTTCAAGCTGCCACTAAGTATCCAGCGACTCTTCCCATTCAGCACCCGTGACCCACGCTAGTGCCGACATCCTGCCGCTCAACAGCCCCCACTCGAAATCGTCCCATCCGAGGTTCTTCTTGCCGTACTTGCGCTCGATGCGCCTAGCCGCTCTCTTCGCTCTTTCCAGAATGGGTTTCTGCGCTTCGGTTAGCTTTTCTTTACCAGTCTCGATCCTATAAAGCCAATTCTGATGGCGGTTCCACCATACCTTGTCCCAAAATTCGTTGTACGCTGCAAGAATTGCTTTGTCGTTGCGACGGAGCATCAGTTCCCACTCCTGCCCCGGTTGCTCTTCGTCGGGAATGAACTCGACCTTATCCCCCTGCTTGTTGTAGCCCACACGGTAGCCGTTCGGCCCAAGCTCGCCCGGCTTGACGGTATGAGTTGTGAGGGCGGCTGGTCTTCGCCTCACCCCCAAAATCTCCTCGCGAAATTTCTGGAATTTATCGGGGGCAATTCTATGCTTGCGATGGGCGTTGTAGAGTTCCGTGATTGCGAAAGCTTGATCAATTCGACTCCGGCGAGTAGGCTTGGCGGCTTTCAACTGACGAACTTGCCGGGTCAGATCACGCAGGAGCGCTTGCTTCAGCCCATCGAGAGTATGGAACCGACCTGTCAGTGCCTTCTTGCATGTAGCTTCCTTGAAGCACCTTAACTTCTTGTGTTGTTTCAGGTCGATCTTGTTCGGATCGATTGGGCGACCTGAAAAGTACAGCAGCGCGGGCTTTCGGGCAGCAACGAAACGACCAATTTCCTCTACCGTTCCCGACTCGGCCGCTCCTGTACTGGTGCCGATCTTCGTCCAGAACATACCGATCAACATGTCGCAGTTCGCAACCAGTTGGGAGTTGATTGCCTCCTGCGGTCTGATTCCAGATTGTGGTGTGGCGTGCGTTTCCCAAGTGACGGGCAACAAAACGACACACTCGGAATCGGCGTGCAGTGCGTTCCATTCGTTCACCGCTTCTGTGGCAGCTTGCCGTTCTTCCGTCAAGTCGGACGGCGAGGCAATCAAGACTCGATACGTTTCTGATCTGAACGACATGAACCTATTATTCGTGAGTCACTTCCCGAACTCCACGAAAATGTTTGGCGGCTCACGTTCAGACGAAAACCGTTTATGCGTATCTCATCAGGATTTTGAACAGACGTGAACGATGGCATTTCTTCTCATCCTCACAATAGCACCCGATGCTCAACGGCATTGCCCTTGCTATTTGTGCAATGAACTCAACGTTCTGCCTGCCAACTGCGGTGGACAGTAGCTCGTGCTCATAGGCCTCAGCGAATTGTCTTCGGACTTTAGCTTCGTCGAAGTCACGACCTTTGAAGCGACGGATCAATGCAGCACTAGGTGCGAGAGCCGGGAGCCAGACATCGAAATACCCGTCTCGAATCCATCGAGATTTCCGCACACCGCGAGGCGGTCTTCTCGTGGTGCCTATTCGGAGTCCTTGCCATCTTTTAGGGGCGTTGCCAATCTGAAATGTTGTTAGTCGAAGGTCGTGGTTCTTCATTACTAAGCTCCCGTCGCGAAGGTCGGATGTCACAGCCCCGGCCGAAAGAACTTCGGTTGGGGTTGGGACTTGGGGATCAGGGCTGTGCGGAATCGCTTCGGACACTCTAGTTTGTACCGATAACCAGTTTTCTTCGACCCTTCACATGCGGCAATGACGACAGTGCCCAAGAGTTTGCCCGTGGGTAGCTCACCCGGCTCGCGCCCGACCTTGCGCCATGCTGTTATATCATCAGCAGGTTTCTTCGCGGCATACAGATAGACGCGCTCCAGAACATGCGTTGGAGTGCTGCGGTATTCATACCTTTTACTGCCCTTCAGGATTAGCTCCACGTAAGGCTGACGAATGCTGATTGCACGGGTGATCTTTGGCATCGTTCCTCCAACACGGCAACATTGCACCGCTGACATCGAGCGATGTCGAGGGTAAACTGCTGCACTTGGAGGCGACATGTCGCGGTGCCTACCCGACCTGCCAGAAACGGCTCGGCATGTTCACTCTCTTACGAGACTCGGGAGTGCATCACGCCATTCAACGGCAGCTACTTCGTGCAGTTTAAGTGCTTTCCCGACATCGACTCGCGCCTTTACACTACGGGCAACCATGACCGTGGTTCAAATAGCAACTTAGGAGCACACAATGGAAGATCGCACAAGATATGCAATCGTAAAAGTTGATGGAACCAAAGAGGAACTGATTGAGATTGCTCACGGAGCAAACAACGCTGAGATCGCAATTGATCGATGTGTAAAGGCGCTGAATAAAGCTGAGAGGGAAAAAGGCGTCACCATTGAACGGAGACTGTCTGAGTGGCAGAAGTGAAGCCCCTCAATGCCAAGACGCTTGTCGGCAGGGATGATTTGCTCGATGCCGCCGTTGCCGCATGGACGGCGATCAGGCTGCATAACGGTGAAGCACGTTCAGTGTGCGAACCGCAGCGAGACTCGAAAGGGCTAACGGCGGGAATTTGGCACTGAAGCTGGCGAGTCCAATGCTTCATCGACGGTATCTCCGAAAAATTTGTCTCTGGTATTGCAGTCTTGAGGGCGGGAACTTGTCGGTTTACACTCCAACGGAGGTTGGTTTCGGTCGATAATATTCCACTCTGTTTGCAGGATAGAACGTCTTGAGCGATAAGCCGCAAGAACAGCAGATGCCAGCCGCGGCCCTAGTAGACGAGGAGATACTCTCGTTGCTGTCGTCCGATGATCGACGTGCTCCGTTTCTCGCTTGTAAGTGCGCGAAGGAACGGCTGAACCTCAGCCTTAGCGAAGCACGAAAATACGTAGGAGCCTTGGCACTGCAACATCCAGAACGGTTGTCACACCTCGCTCGGACTTGGGCAGAACAGGGTCGCATCGACAAAACGCGAAACGACTCCGAAGAACGTCGGCAAGGCGCTTGGGAAGAGAAGTTTGGGTACTGTACACCGTGCGGTTCCTATATCGGAAGACAGCAAGTCTGCCCACGATGCGGAGCTTCTAGGGACGGGTATGCTAGGCAACATAGATCGCCAGATAGTCCGGCAACGCCGTCGATAGTATCTCGTTTGAACGAGCAAAAGCTGATGAGAGTTCTTCAACGGTTTGAGCCGATGAGGAATCTGTATGTCAGCCCAAACATACCCAAAGACTTACTTTACGCCGCCACCTCTTCTCTGCAAGTCTCGGACTCCATCCTTGGACTGATCGACGGTACAGCATTGCTCGGTCTTGTGAATGAGACCATTCTGATTGGTTGCGAAGGAGTTTATTGGAAAAAGGGCAGCACGCGAGTTTCTATGTTGTATGCGACGTTTCGACGACGCATTTTTGAGCCGATAAACGATTACGTTCTAGGCGTGGGTTTTGGCGAGCAGATGGGCATAAGAGGGATTCCGGCGGCAGCGATGGCGGCGATATTGAAAGCTATCAACGAGGAACTGAAGAAGCCCACACAGAGTGGCGTCAATCTGACGGGACTTAGTGCTGTTGCTGGCATGTTTGAACTCAAGAAGCTGCTGCGCGAAGAAATCGTGGAGGTATTCAGGAACCGAGAGAAGTACCTCCGCTACGGTCTTTCATTGCCCAACGGTGTTTTGCTGTTCGGCCCTCCGGGTTGCGGTAAGACCTACATAGCAAGGCAACTTGCAGCAGAACTGAAGTACAACTTCGTGGAAGTCGCTCCGTCCGACATTGGCAGCATGTATGTCCACGGGACAACCTTGAATATTCGCGACACCTTCGAGAAAGCTGCCGAAAAGGCTCCATCGATTGTCTTCATCGACGAATTTGAAGCAATGGTACCTGACAGGTCTGAGTTGAGTGGAATTCAGCAGCACAAGGCTGAAGAAGTGAACGAGTTCCTTGCCCAAATGAATAGCTGTTCCGAAAGGGGCATTCTCCTGATCGCTGCAACGAATGCGCCATGGAACATTGACCCGGCTGTGCAACGGTCTGGCAGGCTCGACAAGAAGGTATATGTCGGGAGTCCAGACTACGAAGCACGCAAGGAGATTCTGCTGTTGCATCTGCGAGGCCGATTTGCAACCTCTGATATTACCGTCGATGACGTTGCTCAGAACTTGTCCGGTTACTCTTGTAGCGATCTGAAGTTGCTTGTGGACGAAGCCGCGAAAATGGCCCTCATCGCCGATCAACCAATTTCATCTGAACACCTTCACGCTGCGACGAAGAAAGTGCCGCCGTCGATGTGTCCTGAAGACGAGGAACGTTACAGATCATTCGGAACACGTGGGTGAAAATAGACCGGTTGACGAGGAACGAACCTGTGAGCCAGCCCACGTCGTGCCAACATCGCTTCTAGGCGCCAGCAACCTCTCTGAG